>CADAHL010000013.1 GCA_902787755.1 Oscillospiraceae bacterium | reverse complement strand
GGAGATTTGTGGCAAGTTTTCCACAGATTCTCGGTTCCTTTTGCCCTTTAGAGCAGAAAGAGGGACCGCTGCAAAACTCTCATTTTGCAACGGCCCCTTGTATAGTATGGCGGAAGCTCAGACGGTCTTCAGGGCCGCTTCCCGGCCGGCGTGATAGGCCCGCAGATTCAGATCCACGAATTTGGCGGGCACGGTCTGGCGGATGATCTCCTCCCAGTCCACGTCCTCCATGCCCAGCACCTGCGTCAGGGCGCCGAAGAGCACCACGTTCATGCATTTGGCACTACCGAGAGACAGGGCGATGGCCCCGGCGTCCAATACCCGGCAGTCAAACAGCTTCTCCATGGCCTCCACACAGCCCTCGGGATACTGATACTGGCCGGAGGCGGTGGACACGCTCTCAATGGCGTAATCGTTGATGACGGCGACGCCGTCGGGCTTCAGGTACTCGGCATAGCGCACAGCCTCCATCCGCTCGAAGGCCACCAGGATGTCGGCCTCGCCGGGACCGATCACGGGGGCGTGGACCTTGTCTCCGAAGTGGACCTGGGTGGAGACGCTGCCGCCGCGCTGGCTCATGCCGTGAACCTCGGACATCTTCACGTCATAGCCCCGGCTCATGACGCCGTTGATGAGGATCTTGGCGGCGAGGATGGCGCCCTGGCCGCCCACTCCCACGAAAAGCACGCTCTTTTTCATGGTTCAGGCCTCCTTCCTGCTGATGGCGCCCATGGGGCAGACCTGGGCGCAGACGGTGCAGCCTACGCACTGGGTCGGATCGATATGGGATTTCTTTCCCCGGAGGGACAGGGCCGGACAGCCAACCTGCAGGCACTTCCGGCAGCCGATGCACTTGTCCGGATCCACCACGCACTGGCCGATATCGTGTTTCAGCCGCTTGATGAGCAGGCAGGGCCGGCGGCAGATGATGGCGCAGCGCTGGCTGGCGTTCATGGCCTCCCGGATCGCCCCTTCCATGGCGCTCAGATCCTGGGGATCCACGATCAGCACCTTCTCGAAGCCGAAGGAGCGCAGCACGTCCTCGATCTTTACGGCCGCGGCGATCTCCCCCTGGAGGTTGTAGCCGCTGCCCGGGTTGTCCTGATGGCCGGTCATGCCGGTGATGTGGTTATCCAGCACCACAGGGATCATGTCGGCGTTGTTGTAAAGGATCTCCACCGCGCCGGTCATGCCGCTGTGGAAGAAGGTGGAATCGCCCACCACACCGAAGATCTTCCGGGGCTTGCCCATCTGACGGAAGGCCTGGGCCATGCCCGCGCCTACCGAGAAGCCGGCACCCATGCATACGCAGCTGTCCATGGCGTTCAGGGGAGGGGCGGAGCCCAGCGTATAGCAGCCGATGTCGCCGGTGATGATCACGTCCTTCTGGCGGCTCACCGCATAGAAGAAGCCGCGGTGCGGACAGCCGGGACACAGGGCGGGCGGTCTGGGGACGGCCTCCACCTCCGGCTTTCTGGTCACGGGCTTCACGCCAAAGAGCATCTCCCTGAGCCTGGCGGGGTTCAGCTCGTACATGTTGCTGACCTTCTCCTTGCCGATGCAGGGGATGCCGGCGGCTTTGATCTGCTCTTCCATGAAGCCCTCCAGCTCCTCGATGACGTAGAGGGTCTCCACCCGGGCGGCAAAGTCCCGGATGAGCTTCATGGGCAGGGGATAGGTCAGGCCCAGCTTCAGGAAGGAGGTCCCCTCCGGGAACACCTCCCTGGCGTACTCATAGGCGATGGAGGCGGTGATGACGCCGATCTTCCCGTCGCCCATCTCCACCCGGTTCAGGGGGCTGGTGCAGCCGTATTCGGCCAGGGCTTCAAGACGCTGCTCCACCTTGGGACGCTTGGCATAGGCCAGGGCCGGAGCACAGGAGTTCTTGGGAATGTTCCGCTTGTAGGGGAAGGGCTCCCGCTCGGTCCGCTCGCCCAGTTCCACCAGACTCTTGGAATGGGAGACCCGGGTGGTGGTGCGGAAGAGGACCGGGGTGTCGAACAGCTCGGAGATGCGGTAGGCCTCGGCCATAAAATCCTTGCACTCCTGGGAGTCGGAGGGCTCCACCAGGGCGATCTTGGCGGCCATGGCATAACGCCGGTTATCCTGCTCGTTCTGGGAAGAATGCATGCTGGGGTCGTCGGCGGTGACGATGACAAAGCCGCCGGTGACGCCGTTGTAGCCGGCGGTGAACATGGGGTCCGCGGCCACGTTCAGGCCCACGTGCTTCATGGCGGTCAGACTGCGGACGCCGGCGATGGCCGCGCCGTAGGCCACCTCGGTGGCCACCTTTTCGTTGGGCGCCCATTCGCAATAGAGCACGTCCTTGTACTGAGGCAGGTTTTCAAAGATCTCGGTGCTGGGGGTACCGGGGTAGGCGGAGCAGACCCGGACGCCCGCCTCGTAGGCGCCCCGGGCGATGGCTTCGTTGCCGGACATCAATACTTTCATACGCAGATCCTCCTGATCGTAATGGGACCAAAACAATGCAAAAGGATAGATTCCCTAATCTCTTTATACTATAATCCCGGGAAAGCGTCAATATGAATTCCTTGTAAAGTTTGAAATGTTGTCTGTTCTCACGGAAAAGCACAAAATATTTGTGCAGATTGTTCAAAAAATCCGGTTTTTGATTCACCCATATAAATCGCAAAAGAGCCTCCCGGAGAGAGGAAAACCCCGGGTGAAAACACGGTTCCAAGTGTTTTCACCCGGGGTTCAGCGGCCTATTCGGCGCTGTCCAGCTCTTCGATGAGTGCTTCCAGCTTTTGGGCAAACTGCCCGACGTGCACGCCGTCGATGAAGCGGTGGTTGACCTCCACGGAGTAGCCCAGGATCTCCCGGCCGTTCTCCGGAACGTATCTGCCCCAGGCCAGCCGGGGCACGGCGTCGTCCGGGTCCATGTCCCGCTCGTTGGTCAGGCCGGTCAGATCCACCCAGGGCAGGCAGGACAGATAGATGAGATCCGCCCCTTCGGAGGCGTAGTCGATAAAGCCCTGCTGGCTCCGGCTTTTTGCCTTCGCTGCGGCGCAGAAGTCCTCCAGACTTCCCCGGCAGGGCATGGTGACGATATGAAACTGCTCCTGGCCGGGTTTCAGATCGGTGAAGCTGGGCAGACGCTCCCGGAGACGGACCACCCGCCCGTCCTCCATAGAGTAGGAGAAAGCCTCCACCCGGTTGACAGCCAGTGTGGACAGATACACCAGGGCATAGTAGAAGCTCAGGCCCCTGGCCTTGGTGTAGGCGTGGAGCTTTGTCACATCCAGACGGAAGGTGACGGAGTAGAAGGGGTTGGAGAGGGGAGAGAAAAACTCGAACAGCTCCCGCCGGGGCCAGGAGGCCAGATCAACGAGCTCCATCGGCCTGCTCCCGGATCTTCCGCTTCCAGCACTGATGGCACATAGCCACGTAGCTGTCGTTGCCGCCCAGGAAGACCTGGTCGCCCTGGGTGATGATGCGTCCGCTCTCGTCGATCCGGGCGTTGACGGTGGCTTTCCGGCCGCAGGCGCAGACCGTCTTGATCTCCGTCAGGGAATCCGCCAGCTCCATGAGCCGCCGGGCGCCGGGGAAGAAGTGGGTGAGAAAGTCGGTGCGCAGGCCGAAGCACAGCACCGGCAGATCCTCCTCGTCCACCAGGTCCCGAAGCTGGTCGATCTGCTCCGGGGTGAAGAACTGGGCCTCGTCGGCGATGATCACGTCGTGCTTTCCGGCGGCGTGATAGGCCTCGACGATGTTCTCCTCCGGGGTGATCACCCGGGCCCGGCACTCCAGGCCGATGCGGCTGCGGATGATGTCGGCCCCGTCCCGGGTGTCGATGCTGGGCTTGATGAGCCAGACGGACATGCCCAGCTCCTCATAGTTGAATTTGGTGATCAGGGCCTGGGCGGACTTGGAGGAGCCCATCGCCCCGTATTTGAAGTACAGCTTTGCCATTCTCGTTTTCTCCTGTGCATGAAATACTAAGCCCTGAGCACTACTTGGCCAAATGCGCCCGGACCCGCTCTATCACCATCTCCAGGGCCACCTGGTTGTGACCGCCCTGGGGGATGATGATATCGGCCCGGCGTTTGGAGGGCTCCACGAACTGCTCGTGCATGGGCTTGACGGTGTTCAGATACTGGTTGACCACGCTCTCCAGGCTGCGGCCCCGGTCCCGCACGTCTCGCATGATGCGCCGCAGGATACGCACGTCCGCGTCGGTGTCCACGTAGATCTTGATGTCCATCTCGTCGCAGAGCTCCCGGCTCTCGTAGATCAGGATGCCCTCCACGATGATGACCCGCCGGGGATAGACCGGCTCGGTCTTGTTGGTGCGGTCGTGAATGGTGTAGTCGTAGACCGGGCAGGCGATGGGATAGCCCTGCTTGAGCTGCCGCAGGTCCTCGATCATCTGATCGGTGTCGAAGGCGTTGGGGTGGTCGTAATTGAGCTTGGTGCGCTCCTCGTAGGGCATGTTGTGGTGGGCCTTGTAGTAGTTGTCGTGGTGGATGACGGAAACGTCCTCCCCGAAGCACTCGATGAGCCTGCGGGTAATGGTGGTCTTGCCGCTGCCGGTGCCGCCGGCGATGCCGATGACGATGACGTCGCTCATATCGTTCTCCTTCCGCGCCGATTTTTTTCTTGTCCGGACCCATCATATCATAGTTCTTCCCCTGATGCAATTCGGAAATCTCCGGTCCGGACGGAGCTTCAAGCAGCGTTTGACTTTTTCCGGTTTCTCTTATATACTGAAAAACAAGCACATCGGAAAAAATAAGAACCAAAGGAGGCTTTTCCATGCCCATTCCCACTCCCCATATCAGCGCCAAAAAAGAAGATTTTGCCAAGACCGTTCTGATGCCTGGCGATCCCCTCCGGGCCAAATTCATCGCCGAGACCTTCCTGACCGAGCCCAGGCTGGTAAACAACGTCCGGGGCGTCCAGGGCCACACCGGCACCTGGAAGGGCGTACCCGTGACGGTGATGGCCTCCGGCATGGGCATCCCCTCCATCGGCATCTACAGCTGGGAGCTCTTCAACTTCTATGACGTGGACAACATCATCCGCATCGGCTCCGCCGGCGCCCTGCAGGATGAGCTGAAGCTGCGGGATATCGTCATCGGCCAGGCCGCCTGCACCAACTCCAGCTATGTCAAGCAGTTCGGCCTGGGCGACACCGCCACCTTCGCCCCCATCGCCGACTTCACCCTGCTCACCAAGGCCGTGGAGGCCGCCCGGGAGCACGGGATCGAGCCCCATGTGGGCAACATCCTGGCCTCCGACAACTTCTATTCCGCCGAGGGCTGCTCCACCACCGACCAGTGGAAGCGCATGGGCGTGCTGGCCACCGAGATGGAATCCGCGGCCCTGTACGCAAACGCCGCCTACGCCCACAAGCGGGCCCTGTGCATCTGCACCATCTCCGACCACCTGTACCGGCCCGAGGACAATCTGCCCGCCGAGGAGCGGCAGACCTCCTTTACCCAGATGATGGAGATCGCTCTGGACACCGCGGTAAAGATGGCCCAGCTGTAAGAGAAACGAAAACGAGCAATAAAGGGAGGATCCGCAAAACCGCGGACCCTCCCTTTTTCATCTCACGCTCGCTCTGAACAGCTCTTACTCTCTTCACTCTTCACTTTTCACTTTTCACTTTTATCCTGTCCGTGAGCTTGAAGACCATGGGATACAGGGCGATGACCGTGAACATCACCGCCGTATAGCGCAGGGTGCGGATCAGGTGGGCGGCGAAGGTGCCGGAATCCAGCAGAGCCGAGGGGAAGGGCAGCTTCAGCGCGGCGTTGAGGCCGAAGTACACGGCGCCGCCGCCGACGACCCGCAGGATGCAGCGGATGGGGCTGCGGGTGTTTTCAAAGCGCACGTACTTTTCCTCAAAGGGGAAGGCCAGGATCAGGCCCAGGAGCATGCCGAAGGAAGTGAAGTAATCGTCGCTGGTGCAGTAGAAAAAGCCCGGCAGGCAGAGGAGAAGCAGCAGGCCGTAGAAGAGCCAGCGGTTTTTGATCCGCGCCTGGAGCCGGGGGATCAGCAGGATCACGATCAGGCCCAGCAGCCAGCCCGCCAGCACGTCGGTGGGATAATGGGCGCCCACCACCACCCGGGAGAAGCCCACCAGCAGCGGCAGCAGGATCGCGATGACCAGAAGCAGCCAGTTTTTCTTCTCATGAGCGGCCAGAGAGCCGTACAGGGATACGGCCCCGGAGGAGTGCCCGCTGGGGAAGGAATAGCCCTGGGCGGCCACGTCGTACTTGTCCGCGCTGCTGTCGATCAGACGCAGCAGATCGATCTTGTCGCTGACAAAATAGGGCCGGAGACGGAGGAAAACGTTTTTGATCAGGGGGTTCCAGACGTTGGCGACCAGAATGTTCAGCCCTACGAATTTGCCGAACTCCTTGTCCCAGCTCCAGTAGAGGAAGCCGATGATCACCACCATGAGAAGCTGCTCTCCGAACATGCTCAGCAGGGAGAGGAAAGAGATGGCGCCGGGCCCCAGATTGGCCTGGAGCCACTCCATCAGCGCGATCTCCCAGTCAAAATAAAAGATATTGCCCGCAACGGCCATAGAACGGCCTCCTTTCGCTTTTTCGGATGATTCATTGTACCACAGTGCTTGAAAAAATAAAACCAATTTTGGCAAAGACTGGCATTTTTCGACAATTTCACATTGACGAATTGAGCAGAATGCTATAAAATATTTTACGTATAAGTAGGACCGTCGGGACCTGCAACGAGAGAGGGTGGGAGTATGAAAGCGAAAGTCAATGTGTTCTGGGCTGTAATCGCAGGGCTTGTCATCCTGGGCTCCCTGGCGCTGATCTTCCTGGGAGGCAGGCAGGGCATCGTCTACGTTCAGTCGGAGCAGGACCCGCAGGAGGTCGTGGTGCGGTTTTTCCGCGCGCTGGCCGATCAGAACTACCCCCAGGCCTATGCCTGCCTGGAGAACTATTCCGGCCTGGGTCTGGAAAATCAGCCCAGGGACGAGGATGCCGCGCGGATCCTGGATACCCTGCGCTACCAGTACTCCGCCCGTCTGGACGGGGCCTGCGTGGTCCGGGGCGACACCGCCGTGCAGAAGCTGAGCCTGCGGGCGCTGGATCTGGACGCGGTGGAGGAGGCCGTGGCGGCCGGACCCCAGCTGGATGCGGAGGGCCGGGTCATGGTCCCCGCCCAGACGCTGGACGACGTGCTCCTCCAGGCCAGGAGCTATACCTATACCAGAGATTATGAGTTGAAGCTGCACTTTGACGGGGAGAACTGGCGGATCGTCCTGGAGGACGATATGCTGGCCGCCCTCAGCGGACGCCCCTGGAAGAACTGACGGGGTAAGGCTCATGAAAAGAAAAACGATTCGCTGCATTGCGCATAGGGGAAGACCCGAGGAGGTGGCAGCATGAGAGACGAGATGGATCTGGACGCGATCCTCTCCGCGTTTAACGAAGAGGAGCAGCCGCCCGCAGAGGAACCTGCGGCGGAGATCGAGGCACAGCAGGAGCAGGAGCCGGAGTGGAGCTTCGGGGAGCCTGAGCCTGCGGAAGAAGAACCCATAGAAGAAGAACCTGCGGAGGAGCCCTTGGAGGAGGAACCCGCGGAGGAACCGGTCTATGAGGAACCGATCGCCGAGCGGGAAGCCCCCCGGCGCAGCGGCAGGAGAGAGGAGCCCCGCTACACCGGTGAGGAGGAAGAGAGCCGCCGGAGCCTGACCCGCCGGATCGGAATGGGGATGCTCAGCTTCGTGCTCGCTATCGTGGCGCTGGTGTTCCTGGGCTGGTCCCTGCAGAATCTGCATCCGGCCAGCGGCACGCCGGCCCAGACGCAGAACCGGGAGAAGGCCAGCGTGAACATCGCCGCCGAGCTGGATCCCACCGCCGCGACGCCCGCCCCCACGCCCACTCCGGAGATCACCGAGCCGGAGGAGCCGGGCGAGACCGATCCCGAGGCGGAGGGAGAGATGCCGGAGCCTACGCCCACCCCGGAGCCGGTGAAGATCCATTATACCATCCCGGACGACGCGCTGTCCGCCCCGGCCCCGGATCCCAACGGCTTCCATACCGTGAGCCTGGCGGACGTGTCCGAGGTCATGGACGTGATCGAGCAGGCCCGGGCTGACGGCCTTCTGGGCAAGGACGAGACCACCGTCTTCAACCCCGATATCGACTTTTACTGGGACTCCAACGTGGAGTACTATTATGACGAGACCATCCTGACCATCTGCTGGAAGGAAGTGATCTCGGGCAATACCTGCAGCCTGGTGGAGACCCGGATCGCCGACGCCTCGCAGCTGCGCCGGAAGCTGGCGGGAGACTCCTTCGGCTCCCAGAACCAGTTTTACGCCACCGAGCTTGCCCGGGAAGTGAATTCCGTGGTGGCCATGAACGCCGACTACTACCTGTTCCGGGACTTCGGCATCGTGGTCTACGACGGACAGGTCTATCGCTTCAATACCGCCACCTACACCGGCATGTACAAGAAGTACAACTGTGTGGAGACCTGCTTTGTGGACAGCGAGGGCGACTTCCTCTTCAACTCTCTGGGTGAGGAGGGCACCATGGAGGGCGCCCAGCAGTTTGTGGACAACAACGGCGTGCGCTTCTCCATCTCCTTCGGGCCCGTCCTGGTGCAGGACGGTCAGGTCCGCCACTGTGACTGGTACCCGGTGGGCGAGATCGACAAGGGCTACTCCCGGGCCGGTATCGGCCAGGTGGGCAAGCTCCACTACCTGTACATGTCCGTCAACCACGAGGGCGTGGAGGCCCGCTGGACGGTGAACACCTTCGCCCAGCATTTCGGGGAAAAGGGCGTTATCAACGCCTACTGCCTGGACGGCGGCCAGACCGGTGAGATCGTCTTCCAGGGCAGACCCTTCAACCATGTGGACTTCGGCGCCGAGCGCCTTGTGAGCGATATCATCTACTTTGCCACGGCCATCCCGGAGGAGGTGCGGTCATGAGCGGTATTGCAGCCTACATTAACGGCGCGCCCATCTACTGGAGCGCGGTGACCATCACCCTGGGTCTGCTGGGCTGCCTGCTGCTGACCCTGGCCCTCTACCGGGGCAGAAGCGAGAACTCCACCGCGGTCTGGGCGCTGTTCTGCCTGGGCTTCGTGTTGGCGGTGTTCTTCAGCCGCCTGCTCCACTGGTACTTCAACAGCGAGACCTACGGCTCCTTTGCCGTGGCCTTTACCGATTTCAGCGTGGGCAGCTTCTGCATCCCCGGCGTGATCCTGGGCGTGTGGCTGGCGGCCTGGATCGTATGCAAGATCGGCCTGTGCGAGAACACGGGAAAGCTGCTGGACTGCGCCACCCCCGGCATGATCCTGCTTCTGGCCTTCATCCGGCTCAGCGCCCTGTTCAACAGCACCTGCCGCAGCCGGATCCTGATCACCCAGAAGACCTTTCAGCACCTGCCCGTGGCCGTCTCTTCCACGGACGCTTCCGGAAACGAGACCTGGCGTCTGGCCACCTTCTTTATCTCCTTTATTCTGCTGATGATCCTGCTCTGTTTCTGCCTGGGCTTCTACTTTGAGAAGGGCAGAAAGAAGATGAAGGAGCCCTGCGCCCGCTACGGCAACGTGGCCCGGCTGTTCCTGGTCTATTACGGCGCCATTGAGATCGTGATGGACTCCACCCGGTACGACTCTCCCCTGATGCACTTCCGCTTCATCTCCTATCTGAATCAGTACTCCGCCTTCATCTCCCTGGCCCAGGTCTTCGCCGCGGCCACGGCGCTGGGCGTGCTGATCTACTACAGCGCCAAGGCCATCAAGGGCGGCTACTTCCGGTTCTATCACCCCCTGCTCTGGATCCTGTTCCTGGCAAGCCTGGTGGGCATCGGATACCTGGGCGAGTACACGGTTCAGCGTACCGCCAACTATATCCAGTGCTACGCTTTCATGAGCGTCAGCTGCCTGCTCATGGCCCTGAGCGTTTTCTGGGCTTATCTGAGCTGTCGGAAACGCAGAAGCTAAAGAGAAACAACAGAAAAGACCCCGCCCGAGGTTCGGACGGGGTCTTTTGAAGTCCTGGAGGAATGACAATGCTGATCTGGATCACCTGCTCCGGCCCCACGGAGTTCAGTTGGGAAAAAAATTATGACCTTGCGGGCTTTCTGACCGCGCAGCGGGAAGAGGAGGAAAGCCCCGTGATCCGAAGCCCGGTGCGGCCCATGAAGCGCGGCGGCCGGAGCATCTTTCTGGCGCCGGGGCGGCGGGCGGCCGACACGGCCGGGATGTTCTTTGCCGGAGAGGAGACGGAGACGGAGCCTCTGCTGGCCCCCGCCGAGCCGGAGCCGGGCATACAGGAGCGCCGCAGCCCCAGAGGCTGGCGGAAGCAGTCCCTGCAGCAGGCCAGGCAGCGGGCGGACGCGCTGATCGAAAAGCTGGAGGCCGCGGGAGGAGACTGCGTGCTCATCGCCTCGCCCGATGTGGTGGAGGTGCTGCTGGACCGGCTGCGGGTGAAGGGCTACTGCCAGGCCCGGACCGGGATCTTCGCCCTGAAGCCCCTGGAGCATATCCAGGTCAGCCGCCGGGACGACCACTGCGGCGGCTGCGGGCACAACTGCCTGCTGACCAATCCGGGCTGCGGCATGGGCCGGGACAAGGCCGCCCGCCTGGGGATCCAATACCATGTAGACTAAACCGGATAAGTGACAGAAAGCAGAGGGGCCTGGAAGAACACGTTCTTCCAGGCCCCTCCGGGCGTTTATGGGAAGCATTAATCGGAAGACGAAGCCTCCGGCTGCAGAAGCACCGGGGTGTACTCCTCCGGGTCCAGCTCGGCGTATTCCTCCAGTCCCCAGGAGAACAGCCCGTAGCGATAGGCGTTCACGGAGATCCGGTTGTGGGATTTGTCCCGGCAGCCGATCACCAGGACCCGATCCCCCAGGTTTACCATCCGGGCGATGGCGGGGACCTCCATGCCCACCCCGGGCTGCTCGAACAGGCACAGCAGGGTGCCCTCCTCCGCAACGGCCGCGCATTCCTCGTCTGAAAGCAGGCTCCAGTCCGGCATCTCCCACTCCAGTCCGGCATCCAGCAGCAGAGCCGCCCGGACCGGGATCTCATGGTCGGTGTACAGCACCGACGCGGCCCGCAGCGCGGTAAAGCAGCCGAAGCTGGAGCCCACGGTGATCATGTGGTGCAGGCAGGTCGCAGATCGCTTTTTCATGAGCAGGACTCCGTCCGTTCAGGATTTGACGCCGGCACGGGCAGCTCTCCCCGCCTTTTTCCCCACCAGGACCGGGAACCAGCGGTTGAAGATCCAGACCGCGGGCACCAGGAGCCAGGAGGTGAGCCAGGCGATGAACACAGCGGCCAGCGCCTGCCATCCTCCCGCGCTGTAGAGCAGGGTCTCCCAGAGCCCCGGGCAGAGCCGGAGGGCTGCCGCCCGGATCAGGCTCTCCACCTTGCCGTGAAGGCCGTAGTACACCAGAGTATTGGCGCCCACCAGCTTCATGTGACCGGTGCCGGGGATCAGCTTGCACAGAGAGACGACGGCCCCGATGGATACGAAGGAGCGCAGGTAGAGCCTGGGGATACCGGGCCCGGGGAACAGAAGGGAGCCCACCGGGTAGAATACGAACAGCATTGCCAGATACAGGGCCAGCAGCCCCGCGCACAGCAGGGGACTGTTGTGACGGTCGAAGACCGGCTCCCAGCGCAGGCGGAACAGATAGCCCAGGAACATATAGAACATGGCGTGGAACATATATTCCAGGTGCCAGGGCAGGGTCGTGGGAAGCTCCGGCGTGCCCCAGGGCAGCAGATCCCTGGGGGCATAGTGGGAGAACACGTCGCTCAGCACCGCCAGGAACAGAGCGACCAGCAGAAACAGGACGTCCTTCTGTCGGAGCCCGGAGCGCTCGTAGCGGTCCACCAGCCAGTAGAAGGGGAGGAAGGCCACGAACAGGGCGGCCACATACCACATCTCTCCGCCGTGATAGCGGATCTGGAGCAGGTTCTGGATCAGCTCCTGCCGGATGTTGTGCTCGCCGAAGGAGAACACGGCGCTGAGCAGCACGATCAGGAAGCTGAAGAAGGCCCAGGGCACCAGCAGCTGCCGGAGCTTTCGCCGGACGAAGCTGCCGAATCCGGGCCGGTGAAGATAGACGTAGCCGGCCACGAAGGAAAACAGATTGAGGAACCAGGGTTCCCAGAGATTGTCCAGCAGATCGGTCATCATGGGGCTGTGCTCGGACATGACGGCGATCATGCAGAAGAACCGGGCCAGGTCGACCCAAACCACGCGCTTTTTCTCCACCGGAACCACCTCCTCAGTCTGGGGATCGCGGGCCTCCGCCAGGCAACTATACCGCGGAAACCGGGTTCTGTCAAATGCCAAGGCCCTGCCTCCCGCCAAGGGCGGAAGACAGGGCCGTTTCTCGTCTGTCGGACGGATCAGTGATTATACAGGGCCTCGGCCAGCAGATAGTCCTTATGCTCGTACATCACCAGATAGATGTGATCCTCGATGACCACGGGATCGGCGTGGCCGGTGATCTCGGTGACGTAGGTGATGTCGGCCAGATACCGGTCCGCGCTGAGCCGGGTGACCACCAGCGTGTCCATGGACAGGATCTCCGCCTTCTTGGTGGTGGTGTAGCCGAAGCCCTCGGCGGCCTGGCGCATGCGCAGGTTCAGCTGGCTTTCGGAGAGCACCAGCGGACGGAGATTGGCGAAGTTGTAGGAGTAGGAGTTGTACAGATTGGCGGTGAAGTTCACGTACAGCTGCAGGAAGCGGGGGATAAACTCATCCGCCAGTTCACGGATATGGGCGCCGCAGTTGTCCAGATAATAGGTCTCGGTCATCTCGTCCGGGCTCAGCACGTGGCCGGAGGGATCCGTGACCTGGACCTCCGCCTCGTCCAGATACAGGCCGCTGCGGTAGTGGACCATGGTGGGCAGATCCTCGTAGCGATCGTAAAAATCCGCCAGGGTCTCGAAGGGGATGTTCTCCTCGGTGATATACTCCCGGCCCAGGGTCACGCCGTTGACGCTGTAGCTGTAGTCGGCGGGGATGGTGGCCTCGCTGCTGTGCATAAAGGCGGAAAAGTCGTAGCTCTCCTCGCTGATGGTCCAGTCCCGGAAGCCGAAGCGGTCCGCCGGACCGGGTACGGCGGTGATCTGCCCGATCTGACGGCCCCGGGAGCGAACACTGTAGACCATGTGGCTGTCGTCGCTCAGGTTCAGCATCCGGGGGAAGCTGGCCTCCCGAAGCAGCTCCTCGGCCCAGCGCAGGTTCTCCTCTTCTGGGCGGATATTGGGATCCAGCGCGGAGAGGGCCTGAACCACGGCGTCGGTGTGGCCGTTCTCGATCAGCTCCGCCCGGTATTCCTCCATGGCCTTGCCGGGCCGGGACTGCTCATAGGCGGCGATATAATCCCGGAAGATCTTCAAACCAACGAAGGACAGGACCGCAAAAACCAGCACGTAGACGGCGATCCCGACCCAGAAGAAGGGAAAGCGCTTTTTCTGTTCAGCCATCGTCCTTCACCCCCTCCTTCAGAACCAGAAAGCTGGTGGGAATGGGCCGGATGCCGATGACGGAGGCGCTGTTGTTGATGTACCGGCCCTCGTACCACATCATGGTGGAGGAACCGCCGTCCAGATTGCAGGCGTTCAGCGCCCCGAAGGACAGCATGATCTCCGCCACGTCCGTATAGGTGGCCCCCAGGCGGTTGGGCTGCCGACCCTCGATCACCAGAAGCAGCATGGCCTTGTCCGCCCGCTGGCCGATGGCGGTGCGGGGATTCAGCCCGCTGGCCAGGATCTCCGGATCCCGGGCCTCGCCGTTGACCACCAGGATCGGGCCGTAGCCGCAGCCCTCCTGGATGTTCCAGTTATACACGTCCTCCGTGCTGTTGAAGCCCACGTGGAGGATATATTCGTCGTCGATGCCCACAAAGCCGTAGCCCACGCCGCTGCCGGAGGCGTAGACGTTCCCGCCGTGGACGATCAGGGTGTCGGGCATGCTGCCGTTGCCCTGGCCGCCGGGATCGGCGAAGCCGCCGCCGTTGATGCCGGCCACCGCGTCATTCATCTCCACGAATTCCTGCACCGTATAGCCCCGGATGCCGATGTTCTCCGGAGAACAGCCCAGCACCACCCGGGAGGGGTCCAGGACGATCAGCATATAGCCGATGTAGCTCTCGCCCTTGACCTCCACCAGGATCAGACCGTCGCCGTCCTCGTCCACGTAGCCCCAGGCGTCGGGCTGGGGACCTTCTTCCCCGGACGAGGGCTCCGGCGTCTCCTGGATAAACAGGGAGGTATCGGTGCCGGTCACGGTCTCCTCCTGGGGAGCGCCGGCCTCGATGGCGGCGATCTCCTCCGGCGTCAGGTACAGATCCGCCAGAAAGCCGATGGCGCTGGTCTCCCGCACGGAGCGGACGAACAGATCTCTGGCTGTGGGGGAGGGACCCTTGCACAGCACGTACATCACGCCGTAGAGCAGGGCGCAGACCATCACCAGGGTCAGACCCAGCACGAACAGGCAGCGCAGCAGGAGCTTTTTCCATTTGCCGCCGGGGACCTCGGGGGACTCTTCCTCTTCCGGCTCTGCCGCTTCCTCGGCGGCTTCCTGGGCCAGAGCCTCCGCTTTCAGCCGCTCGTCGGCCAGCAGCGCGCCCCTCACGCCCACAGGCGTGGGAATCTCTCCCTCGCCGGGCGCGTCTTCAGACTCCCGGAGCTCCTGGCGGGGCAGGGGATCCGCCGCCGGGCGCCCGTCTTCCGTGACAGGCTTCGGGGCCGCCGCGCTTTCCGGGAATACCAGGGTTCTGTCTTCGTCGGAGGCCCTTGGGGCCGCCGCGCCTTCCGGAAACTTCAGACCTTCCTCGGAGGAAGCCCGAGTCCCGGTGTTTTCTTTTTCTTCCATGCTCTCTCCAAAATCGATCAATGGATTTCTGCGGGATCCGATCCGCCCTCCGCCAGAGCGCGGGCCTGACGCAGGCTCAGCCCCTGTTCCAGGGCCAGACGCCGCAGGTCCTCATATTCCGTCTTTTCCCGCAGGGTCCCCCATCCGGAGACCCGCTTGACGCGCACCGGGCCCAGAGGCCCGTCCTCACAGCGTTCTTCCCGGTCCAGGACCGCCCGGCGCTTTTCCGACTCCCGCACCCCCAGGGTGCTGGTGTGCAAAAACAGACACCGCAGCAGCTCCTCCCGCCGGTCCGGCCGACACAGGACCCCCAGCAGTACGCCGGGGCGGCCCTTCTTCATCTGAATGGCCTGGGTCCACACGTCCAGGGCCCCGGCCTCCAGCAGCCGTTCGCTGGCGAAGGCGATCTCCTCGCCGGTCATGTCGTCCAGATTGCACTGCAGCTCCAGCACCCGGTCAGAGGCGTCCTCCGCCTCGCCCAGGAAGGCCCGCAGGCAGTTGGGCCGGTCAAAGGTCTTCGTCCCCAGACCGCTGCCCAGCTTTTCCAGGCGCATCGGAGGCAGGGGACCGAAGTCACGGACAAAGCGGCGCAGCAGGGCGGCGCCGGTGGGGGTGCACAGCTCGCCTCGGAGCTCTCCGCCGCAGATGGGCAGGCCCTCCAGCAGCAGCGCCGTGGCCGGCGCGGGCACGGGCAGAACACCGTGGGCGCATTTCACCGTACCCGAACCCACGTGGATCGGGGAGGCGCAGACCCGGTCGGGCTTCAGCTCGTGGATCAGCAGGCAGACCGCCGTCACGTCGGCGATGGCGTCCAGGGCGCCCACCTCGTGAAAATGGACCTCCGAGACCTCCCGGCCGTGGACCCTCGCCTCAGCCCCGGCGATGGAGGCGTAAACCGCCTTCACGTCCCGGGCCGCGGCCTCCGGCAGCGGCAGGGCGTCCAGGATGGACTCCACGTCGCTCAGGTGCCGGTGATGGTGGTGGGGATGGGCGGGCGCTTCGCCCTCCTCTTCCCCGTGAATGAGCATATGTACGTGGGTGCCGGAGACGCCGCCGTTGACGGTCTTTTCCGGCCTCAGCTCCACCCCGGGGATCCCCAGGGCGTTAAAACGGGCCACAAAGCCCTCCGGGTCCGGGTGCAGCTCCAGCAGGGCGGCGCAGAGCATATCCCCCGCCGCGCCCATGGCGCAGTCCAGGTATAGGAGCCTCATTCCTGCCGCTCCTTCCTCAGAACGCCGCTGCGCTCCAGACCGAACATGATCGCCGGGATCAGGACGAGGTGCAGGAGAATGCCCGGCACGGCGTTCACAAAGGCGCCGGCCAGGAACATCGGGAAGGTGAAGGCGTTGCCCACCACGCCGTAAAGCGCCAGGCTCGCCAGACCCCAGACCAGACGGCCTGCCAGCATGGCGGCGATCAGGCTGAGATAGATGGCCTTCAGATCCTTTTCAGGAAAGCGGGCGTACAGCAGCCCGCTGACCAGACCGTAGACCGCCAGCTCAAAGGCCATGGCCACAGCCTGGGGGTAGATGGCGGGCATCCCGAAGAGCACGGAGCGCAGCAGCGGGGTCAGAAAGCCCACCGCCAGCCCGTAGGGCCAGCCGCAGATCATCCCGCACAGCAGCACGGGGATGTGCATGGGCGAGAGCATCCGGCCGATCTGGGGGATCTGCCCGGTGAGAAAGGGCAGCAGCAGGCCCAGAGCCATCAGCAGGGAGGCGCGGACCAGATTTTTCGTGGATCGTGTCATGGGGTTCACTCCTCGGTCATTTACGGCAGGGGATCTTCCGCTCCATGCCCTCCAGACGGTTCAGAGCCTCCAAAAGCGTCTCGTCTTTCTTCGCAAAATGCAGGCGGATCAGATGGTTTACCGGCTCCCGGAAGAAGCTGGAGCCGGGCACCGCGCCCACGCCCACGTCCCGGGCCAGGACCTCGCAGAACTCCAGATCGGAGTCGAAGCCGTAGCGGGAGATGTCCAGCAGCACGTAATAGGCCCCCTGAGGGTCGGTGTGGGCGATGTGCAGATCGTCCAGGCCCTTCAGCAGCAGATCCCGCTTGTGGGTATACAGGGCCAGCAGCTCGTCATAATAGCTCTGGTCGAAGAGCAGCCCCGGGACGATTGCCTCCTGCAGGGGAGCGGCGGCGCCCACGGTGAGAAAGTCGTGGACCTTCTTGGCGGTGTCGATGATCTCCGCCGGGGCGATGATATAGCCCAGGCGCCAGCCGGTGATGGAGTAGGTCTTGGACAGGGAGGAGCAGGACAGGGTCCGCTGAAACATCCCGGGCAGAGAGGCGAAATAAACGTGCTCGTGAGGCGCGTAGACGATGTGCTCGTAAACCTCGTCGGTGATCACATAGGTGTCGTACTTCTCCGCCAGAGAGGCGATGGTCTCCAGCTCCTGCCGGGTGAAGACCTTGCCGCTGGGGTTGGAGGGATTGCAGAGGATCAGAGCCTTGGGGTTCTGCCGGAAGGCGGCTTCCAGCTCCTCGGGCTTGAAGTTGAACTCCGGAGGATACAGGGGCACGTAGATGGGCTCGGCCCCGGACAGGATCACGTCCGCGCCATAGTTTTCATAGAAGGGGGAGAAGATGATCAGCTTGTCCCCGGGGTCGGTGACGGTCATCACCGCCGCCATCATGGCCTCGGTGCTGCCGCAGGTGGCCACGATCTGGCTGTCCGGATCGATGTCGATGCCCATGAAGCGGCTCTGCTTGGCCGCCAGAGCCCGGCGCAGATTGTTGGCGCCCCAGGTGATGGAGTACTGGTTGAAGTCCTCGTGGGCCACCTGCTCCAGGCGCTTGAGAATGGGGGCCGGGGGATCAAAGTCCGGGAAGCCCTGGGACAGGTTCACCGCCCCGTACTGATTGCAGACCCGGGTCATCCGGCGGATGACGGAGTCGGTAAAGCCCGCTGTGCGGGAGGAAAGTGGTTTCATAGGAATGCGCCTCCGGGAATCGTTCGTTTAACTTAATAAGTATAGTCCAAACCTCGCTTTGACGCAAGACCTTTTCCCGCAAAAAAGGCCGGCCCGGAGAGAATCAAAAGCCTCTCCGAGCCGGTCTCCGCTCATTGAATATGCTCCTCGGCGCAGTCGTCCAGTACCCGGAAGCCCATCTTTCCGGGCTCCGCCACCGGGAATTTGGCGATGGACGCGCTGTCGAACTTCGGCGCCAGCCGCTTTTCCGGGTCCAGCCGGATGCTGTCGGACCTTCCGCGGCGCTTTTTCCTGCTCATGCACTCACCTCCGGAGACAGTTTGCCCGGAAGAGAGGCGTTTCACTCGGCCTTCCGCTTTTTCCTGGAGGCGCGCCGGAGCTTGTAGAGCTCCTCGGTGGCGAGCCTGGCCTTGGCCACCGGAGTGGCCTGCTTGGGGAAGCAGTAGTACTGGGTGTTCTGATCGCCGATGCAGATGATGTCCCCCAGCTCGTACCAGTAGTAGTCGGCGTACAGGCTGTAGCACTGGTTGGCCGGGCGGACAAAGTGCAGTTTGCCCTCCGCGCCGTCCAGGGTGAAGCCGCTGAGATCATGGCGCAGCCGACCCTCGCCGATCCTGTAGACGGCCTTGAAGTCCACCAGCATCCCGATCTCCACCGGAATATCCAGGAAATAGGTTCCAGCCTCCAGCTCCTGCTTCACCTGCTGCCGCTCCCAGGCGTACCAGTCGGGGATGTGGGCAAATTCCGTCTCCCCCTCCTGCGCCTGGAGAAAGCCGTACTCGTCCAGCTCCCAGACCTTGCCGCAGGCGTGGCAGCGCAGCTGCGTTCCCTTGCCCTCGGTCCTGGCCTCGGCCCCGCAGTGAGGGCATTTGTACAGGATCCGCTCCAGACCGTCGGCCCGGAAGGGCTCGGGGATGCGCACCCGGTTTTCCTGCTGCCAGCGGAAGTTGTCGAAGGAGAACATCTCGTCCAGCAGCGCGTCCAGCTGGGCGTTGCTCTTCTTTTTCAGCTCCTCCCGGCTGAGAAGCCCCTTCACGTGGGCGGTGACGGTCACGTCCCGCTTCTGCAGAAGATTGTACAGCGGGTCCCGGGAAAAGGCGCCCTGGGTCAGGATGCCCACCACCGGCGCGTCCAGCCGCTTGAGCATCATGCCCAGGCCCCGGGGCAGGGGCGTGGGGCTGCCGTCGAAGGTGTAGCTGGCCTCGGGATAGAGCAGGACGCTGCAGCCCAGCCTGTGGATGGCCTCGTACATGTCCGTCATCAGAGTCATGTCGGTGGCAAATTTGTTGGTGGGGATGCAGCCGATGCCCCGCATCAGGCCCTCCTTGCCCACAAAGCCGTCGGAGGTGCAGACGATGCAGTAGGGCTTGTTCCGGAAAATATGGGTGACCATCTCCAGATCGATGAAGCTGGAGTGGTTCATCAGGATCAGATACGGCCCTTCGCCAACCTTCTCCATGTCTTCGGTGGTGAAGGAAAAGCGGGTGGCCTTCAGGTCCGGGGCGGAGGCCAGACGGAAGCCCAGACGCAGCAGGGGATTGGGCTTTTGCGGCGGCTTGTGCTCCGGCCGGGGCAGGGCCATGACCTCATCGTAGCTGAGCGCTTTGGTCTTGATCTTCATGCACGATCGCTCCCCTCAGAATCGACAGTTTCCAGGGAGAGTGTAGCATAGAATACCCGGTGGGGCAAGGCTTTCGGAAGGCTTATCCCTCAAACGCTCATTTTTTTCAGGATTTCCCGGCGCAGGCGCTGGATGATCCGCTTTTCCAGTCGGCTGATATAGCTCTGGGAGATCCCCAGCAGATCCGCCACCTCCTTCTGGGTATACTCCTTGCCGTCGGGCAGACCGAAGCGCAGCAAAATGATCTGCTTTTCCCGCTCACTCAGGGTCTGGATGGCCTCGGTGAGCATGCGCCGCTCGGCGTCGTCCTCCAGAGGGCGGGAGACCTCGTCCTCATCGGTGCCCAGAACGTCCGACAGCAGCAGCTCGTTGCCGTCCCAGTCGGTGTTCAGCGGCTCGTCGAAGCTCAGCTCCGCGCGCTGGGCGCTGATCTTGCGCAGATGCATCAGGATCTCGTTTTCGATGCAGCGGGAGGCGTAGGTGGCAAGCTTGATGTTCTTGTCGGCCTGGAAGGTGTTCACCGCCTTGATCAGGCCGATGGTGCCGATGGAGATCAGATCCTCGATGGAGACCCCGGTGTTCTCAAAGCGCTTGGCGATGAAGACCACCAGGCGCAGGTTATGCTCAATGAGGCACTTGCGGGCCGCCTCGTCCCCTTCGGCCAGACTGGCCAGAGCCTGCTCCTCCTCCGGCCTGGGCAGGGGAGCGGGCAGATTGTCGCTGCCGCCGATGTAGAAGACCGAGGGCGGGCGGATCCCCAGAATGTTGAGCAGCTGACTGCGGAGAAAAAAGATCTGCGGTTTGCAGAGCATGACGTGACCTCCCTTCGTGTAGTGCGCAGGGCTTACAGAAGCCCCTCGAAGTCCTGACCGCAGGCCCGGGCGCTCACCGCCACCAGCGTGTGGGGATCCGGCTGCCCGTCCAGGGCCAGGCGATCCGGGCGGAAAGCGGGCAGCAGCCCCTCTCCGCCCAGGGCGGCGTAGGGGATCAGCCGCAGCCGGCCCTTCAGAGGCGTCCGGCCCGAGGCCTCCAGCAGGGCCACCGGGTCGGACAGGGCCAGCAGGCCGGCCCAGTCCCCGAAGACCGGGGCCAGGGCGTGGGGACAGGCCACCAGCACCGGGGCCCCGCTTACCGGATCCCGGAGACTGTTGCCGCTGTCCTGCAGGACGACGAACTCCGCCTGTCGGCCCAGCAGCTCCAGGCCCACCCGGACAAGCCTCTCCTCTTTTCGCCGGCGCCGGGAAAAGAGCAGGGAGAAAAGCAGGAAGAAGCCCAGAAAACAGCCCAGCAGCCCCGGCAGGGAAAAGCGGCCGCCCAGGGCCCAGAGCGCCCCGCCGTAGGCGGCGGATACGGCAAAGAACACCGCGATGCACCGCAGCGGCGTCCGTTCCCGGCCGTAGGCGATCCAGCCCATTCCGGCCCCGGCCAGCAGCTTCCAGCCCGGCAGCCGGAGAAAGCCCAGGCCGGGCAGGTAAAGCGCCGCGGCGTAGACCGCCCCCAGCAGCGCCGCCAGCAGATAGCGCCGTCTGCGCAGCACCAGGGAACAGAGCCGCCCGGCGCACAGGAGCAGCAGGTAGTCGGCCAGCAGGTTCAGGGCAAAGAGCGAGTCCAGATAGATGACTTCCATGCCCGTATTGTACACCGGAGCCCGGGCACAATTTGTCATTTGGGAATTGTCAAAAAGGGCAAGCTGTGGTAGAATCGTTCCGTACGTTATGAGGCAGTGATGAGATCAGGACCGCTTTTCCTTTTCCGTTACCGCCGGGTGCGGCAGGAAAGAGAGGAAAAAGAACGATGTGGTTTTGGTTTGCAGTCATTGCGCTTTTGTGCTGGAGCGGTTCGGATCTGTTCTCGAAGATCGGCTGTCAGGACGCGGAGGACAAGTACAGTCACCTGAAAATGGTCATGGCGGTGGGCCTGGTCATGGGCCTGCACGCGGCTTACGAGGTGTTCTTCGGCGGCGTGGAGATTTCCTGGCAGGTCATTCTGACCTATCTGCCGGTGTCGATGCTCTATATCCTGTCCATGGCCATCGGCTATCTGGGTCTGCGGTATATTGAGCTGAGCATCTCCTCCCCCATCTGCAATTCCTCCGGCGCCATCGTGGCGGTGCTGACCCTGGCCACGGTGGGCATCGGCGAGGATCTGCCCCCGGTGGCGCTGGTAGCGGTGGCCCTGGTGAGCGTCGGCGTCATCGCCCTGGGCTTTGTGGAGGCCAACGAGGACGAGGATCTGAGAAGAGCCCGTCAGGACGCCTCCAATCACCATTACGCCAAGAGCTGGATCGCCATTCTGATCCCGGTGATCTACTGCCTGCTGGACGCCCTGGGCACCTTTGCCGACAGCCGGGTGCTGGAGGTCCTGGACGAGGACTCCTGCAACGTGGCCTATGAGCTGACCTTCCTGTTCGTGGGTGCGCTGTGCGCGGTCTACGTGCTGGGAATCAAAAAACAGAAGCTGATCCCCAGACAGGAGGCCCCCAAGTACACCGGTGCGGTGTTCGAGACCATCGGTCAGTTCTTCTACATCTACGCCCTGGCGGATACGGAGCACGTGGCCTTCGCCGCTCCCATCATCTCCTCCTATTGCGTGGCCTCCGTCCTGTGGAGCCGCATCTTCCTGAAGGAGAAGCTGAGCTGGAAGCACTATCTGGCCATCGGCACGGTGATCGCCGGCGTCATTATTCTGGGTATTCTGGATATCTGATCCCCGGGGCGGTCTGCGAATCGCCCGTGAGGTGAAATTGAAACTTTGGAGGATGTTCCGATGGCACTGTACAAGCGTGTTCTCATCAAAATCAGCGGCGAGGCCCTGGCCGGGGAGAAGCATACCGGCTTTGACTTCGATTTTGTCTCCCGGGTCTGCGGCGCGGTGCAGAAGGTCGTGGAGGGCGGCGTCCAGGTGGGCGTGGTCATCGGCGGCGGCAACTTCTGGCGCGGCGTGAAGGACGGCGCGGGCAAGGTGGAGCGGGTCAGCGCCGACCGGATGGGCATGCTGGCCACCGCCATGAACTGCCTGGCCGTGGCGGACGTGTTCAAGCAGCAGGGCTGCGACGCCCGGGTCATGACCGCGGTGGACATCCAGGGCGTGGGCGAGCGCTACGACACCCGGAGAGCCATCGAGTATCTGGAGCAGGGCAAGGTGGTGCTGTTTGCCTGCGGCACCGGCAGCCCCTTCTTCTCCACCGATACCGCGGCCACCCTGCGGGCCGCCGAGATCCATGCCGACGCCATCCTGCTGGCCAAGAATATCGACGGCGTCTACTCCGACGACCCCCGGAAGAACCCCGAGGCGGTCCGCTTTGACGAGATCCGCTATGAGGAGGTCCTGGCCCGGCGTCTGGCCGTGATGGACTCCACCGCCACCAGCATGGCCATGGACAACAACATCCCCGTGATCGTCTTCGCCCTGGCAGACCCGGAGAACATCGGGCGGGTCCTGGACGGCGAGAAGATCGGCACCACCGTGCGATAAGGAATAAAGCAACAGCTTTACGATAGAATCACTGATTACAGGAGGGATCTTCATGTCCGACTACAAGGAATTTGAAAACAAAATGGAAAAGACCTGCCAGAACCTGACCGCCACCCTGGCCACCATCCGGGCCGGCCGGGCCAACGCCGCGGTTCTGGACCAGATCACGGTGGACTACTACGGCGTGCCGTCTCCCATCCAGCAGGTGGCCTCCGTCTCCACCCCCGATCCCCGGTCCCTGCTGATCCAGCCCTGGGACCAAAGCCTGCTCAAGGCTCTGGAAAAGGCGATCCTGGCCTCCGATCTGGGCATCAATCCCCAAAATGACGGCCGGTCCATCCGCCTGGTGTTCCCTCCGCTGACGGAGGAGCGCCGTAAAGAGCTGGCCAGGCAGACCCGCAAATACGGTGAGGAGGCCAAGGTGGCCATCCGCAATATCCGCCGTGACGCCATTGAGAAGTTCAAGAAGCAGCAGAAGGCCTCGGAGATGACCGAGGACGACTACAAGATCGCCGAGAAGGATATCCAGAAGCTCACCGACGACTTCATCAAGGAGATCGACAAGATCACCGAGAAGAAGGAGAAAGAGCTGACCGAGATCTGATGGCAGAGAATACGAGCAAGAAGCCGGGGGCGTCCGTCCCCCGGCATATTGCCATCATTTTGGATGGCAACGGACGCTGGGCGAAGAAGCGGGGCCTGCCCCGGACCGCCGGTCATGCCGCCGGCGCGGAGACCTTCCGGAAGATCGCCCTGTACTGCCGGGATATCGGTGTGGACTACCTGACGGTCTACGCCTTCTCTACCGAAAACTGGAAGCGCTCCGACGATGAGGTGGGAGCCATCATGCGCCTGCTCAACAAGTATCTCCACGAGGCCATCGACACCATGGAGCGGGACGGCATGAAGATGCGCATTTTCGGCGACGTGACCGGACTGTCGCCGGAGCTGCAGGCCCTGGCTCACAGGACCGATGAGATCGCCGACCGGATCGACGGCTTCCAGGCCAACATCTGCCTCAACTACGGCGGCCGGGACGAGATCGTCCAGGCCGCGCGCCGCTATGCCCGGGACCTGGCCGAGGGCAGGGCGGAGGGAGAGCTGACCGAGGAGAAGTTCGGTTCCTATCTCTACTCTGCCGGCGTACCGGATCCGGATCTGCTGATCCGCCCCGGCGGAGAACAGCGGCTGAGTAACTTCCTGCTGTGGCAGTGCGCCTACGCCGAGTTCTATTTCACCGACGTGCTGTGGCCGGATTTCACCCCGGCGGAGCTGGACAAGGCCATCGAGGTCTTTCGCAGCCGGGACCGGCGCTACGGCGGCGTGAAATAAAGTCAGAATCGGAGCGAGACGAATGACGACGATACGGGACCGCCTGTATGCCCTCGCGGACGAGAAAAACGCCGCCTTTGCCGCCAAGCTCATTCCCACGGTGCCGCCGGAGCGGATCCTGGGGGCCCGGACCCCGGAGCTGCGAAGGCTGGCAAAGGAGCTGAAGGGGACGCGGGAAGCCGAGCGCTTTCTGGATACGCTGCCCCATGAGCTGCTGGAGGAGAACCACCTGCACGCCTTTCTCCTGGAGCAGATCCGGGACTATGACGCCTGCATGGCCGCGCTGGAGCGCTTTCTGCCGTACATCGACAACTGGGCCACCTGCGACAGCCTGAGCCCCAAGGTGCTGAAAAAGCACCGGCCGGAGCTGAGGGAGAAGATCCGGGACTGGCTTCAATCTGACCGGCCCTATACGGTCCGCTTCGGGGTGAAGATGCTGATGGACCACTTCCTGGACCGGGACTTCGACCCCGGGGATCCGGAGCTGGTGGCACAGCTGCACTGGGATCACTACTATGTGAACATGGTCCGGGCCTGGTATTTTGCCACCGCCCTGGCCAGACAGTATGAGGCGGCGCTGCCCTTCCTGGAAAACGATCGCCTGGACCTCTGGACCCACAACAAGGCCATTCAGAAGGCCATCGAGAGCTACCGGGTCCCGGAGGAACACAAGCAGCGCCTGAGACAGCTGAAAAGAAAATCATAAGATAACAAGAGGATAAGGAAGGCGGAATAAAGTTTTCTCTTTGTTCATCCTTCCTTTTTCTGAGGGAGTAAACTATGGTGAACGCAATTTCTGTGCTGGGCTGCACCGGGTCCATCGGCCGCCAGACCCTGTCGGTGGCGGAGCATCTGGGCCTGCGGGTAGCGGCCATGAGCGCCAACCGGAAGATCGACCTGCTGGAAGAGCAGGTGCGAAAGTTCCGGCCTCAATTTGTGGCGGTGTTCGACGAGGCGGCCGCCCGGGACTTCCGGACGGCGGTAGCCGATCTGGACGTGCGCGTAGGCGTCGGGATGGAGGGCCTGATGGAGGCCGCCACGCTGCCCGAGGCCGACTGCGTGGTCACCGCGGTGTCCGGCGCGGTGGGCCTGAAGCCCACCCTGGCCGCCATCGACGAGCGCAAGCGCATTGCCCTGGCCAACAAGGAGACCCTGGTCTGCGCCGGCGAGCTGGTGATGGCCCGGGCCGAAGAAAAGGGCGCGGAGATCGTGCCCGTGGATTCGGAGCACTCCGCCATCTTCCAGTGCCTGATGGGCCGGGGAGAGGGCGAGCTGAAAAAGATCCTGCTCACCGGCTCCGGCGGTCCTTTCCGGGGGAGAAAGCGGGCGGAGCTGGAGCACATCACGCCCGAGGAGGCGGTGCGCCACCCCAACTGGAGCATGGGCGCCAAGATCTCCGTGGACAGCGCCACGCTGATGAACAAGGGCCTGGAATTTATCGAGGCCATGCGGCTGTTCCACGTGGCCCCGGAGGATATTCAGGTGGTGATCCACCCCCAGAGCGTCATACACTCTATGGTGGAACTGGTGGACGGCACGGTGATCGCCCAGCTGGGCGTGCCGGATATGGGCCTGCCCATTCAGCTGGCCCTGACCTGGCCGGAGAGAAAGCCCTCCCCGTTCCAGCGCCTGGATTTCTGGAGTCTGCGGGATCTGAGCTTTTCCCAGCCGGACCTGGAGAACTTCCCCTGCCTGCGCCTGGCCATGGACTGCGCCAGGGAAGGGGGGCTGGCCTCCTGCGTCATGAGCGCGGCCAACGAGGTGGCGGTCCACAGCTTCCTGGCCCACCGCCTGGGCTTCAACCAGATCTACGACGCCGCCGCGGCGGCGGTGGAGGCCCTGGGCCATGCCCCGGCGAGCGATCTGGAGACCATCCTGGAGGCGGATCTGGCCGCCCGGGCCTTTGTAAAAGAGCATTTTTGACCGGAAGGGATCCGGTACGGGAGTTCGTCTATGACCATTGTCTACATTCTCATCGCCATTTTGATCTTCGGGGTGCTGATCGGCATCCATGAATTCGGCCACTTCATTGCCGCCAAGGCCTGCGGCGTGCGGGTGAACGAATTCGCCGTGGGCATGGGCCCGGCCATCTGGAAAAAGCAGAAGGGGGAGACCCTCTATGCCCTGCGCCTGATCCCCCTGGGGGGCTACTGCGCCATGGACGGCGAGGACGAGGCCTCGGACGATCCCCGGGCCTTCACCAATCAGGCTCCCTGGAAGCGCATCATCATCCTCTGCGCCGGCGCGTTCATGAACTTCGTGCTGGGCCTGCTGGTGGTTCTGCTGCTCTACTCCTCGGCGGAGTATTTCCGCAGCCCCACCCTGTCCGGCTTTATGGAGGGCTGCCCCTACGAGGGGGAGGAGGCCCTGATGGTGGGCGATGAGTTCTACAAGATCGACGGACACCGGGTCTATATGTTCTACGACGTGTCCGATTTCCTGGGCCGGGGCGGGGACTATTATGATCTGGTCCTGATCCGGGACGGGAAAAAGATCGTGCTGGACGACTTCTACATGCCCGCGGTGGAGTATCCCGACCAGGAGAAAAAGATGATCGGCATCTATATCGGCGGGGCGGAGAAGGCCACCCTGGGCGCCAAGCTCAAATACAGCTGGAACACCACCATGGAATTTGGACGCATGGTCTGGATGAGTCTGGGGATGCTGATCCACGGCGAGGCCGGGGTGAAGGATCTCAGCGGCCCGGTGGGCATCGTGGAGCTGATGGCCGAGACCGGGGAGCAGGCCGAATCCACCTCCGACGCCATCTACAACATCCTGTACCTGGGGGCCTTTATCGCCGTGAACCTGGCGATCATGAACCTGCTGCCCATCCCCGCGCTGGACGGCGGCCGGGTCTTCCTGCTGCTGGTGACCTGGCTCATCGAGAGCCTGACCCACAAGAAGCTGGATCCCAAGTACGAGGGCTATATCCACGGCGCGGGCATGATCCTGCTGCTGGCCTTGATGGGCTTTGTGATGCTCAACGACATCTGGAAGATCATCAAGGGATAAAGAAGCAAGGGGGCTGCGAAGAACGATCTCTTCGCAGCCCCCTTGCTATCCTTGTAGAAGGGGAACGGCAGAAAAACCGGGCCTGTGGGAGCTTCAGCTCTCCCGGAAGAAGAGCTGGACGGCGTTGTAGATGCCGATGATCCAGGCCCGCTCCTCGTGGCCGGTCTGCAGAACGGTGGTCAGGCGCAGATTCTGATCCCGGACAAAGGCCTCGGAGGCGTCCAGGTAGTAATAGGAATCGATCACCGGCTGGCAGGCGTCGTACTCGCCCACCACCAGATACAACAGGGAGACCGGCAGACCCAGGGTGCCGTGCTGGCTCCACATGGAGCGCAGATAGCTGTCGGTTACGCTGCCGCCGCTGACCAGGCAGTACCAGGACACCAGATCCAGGTTGGGGGCCATCACGCTGATCTCTCCCAGATAGGCGCCGTAGCTGGCGCCCAGGACCCCAAAGTGCTCCCGGGCGGCGGAGATGGACTCCAGATCGGAGCCCTCGGCCCAGGTGGACAGGTTTTCCACCACGCAGGGGAGAATGTCATAGCGGAACTCCGGGGAAAACTGGGGATAGGTCTGGTCCGAGTCGTGGGCCTGGCGGGCGAAATCGTCCAGATAGTCGTCGGTGGATACCACGATCATGGGCTTGCACATCCGCCGCTCGATCAGCTGATCCAGCAGGTCCGTCAGATACAGATACCGGGTGTTCTCCGTGCTGGTGTCATAGTACAGCGGCCGATCGAACCAGAAGCTCTCATCGGCGCCCATGGTGTGAAACAGGAACAGTACGTCGTAGGGGCGGCTCTCGTCATAGCCGTAGGGCAGATAGACCCGCATGGTCTTCTCCGTCTCCGGCGCGCTGTAGCTCAGATAGTCCCGGGTGGTGTAGCTCAGGTCGATGACCCTGCCCTGTTCCCGGGCGGGCTGATCGAAGCTGCTGTCCAGTCCGGTGTCGATCAGCGCCGGATCCAGCAGGGGAACCGGGGTGGGCGTGGGCGCAGGCGTGGGTACCGGGGTGGGCGTGGGCGTGGGCGCAGGGGTCGGCGTTGGCGCGGCTGTCGGCTCCGGAAGAGGCGCGGGCTCGACCGTCTCCACGGGCGCTCTCGGTGCGGCCGCATATCGCTGGGCCACCAGAACGCTGACGGCGCCCAGAATCAGCAGGATCAGCAGGGTAGGCAGCAGGATCTTCTTCATCATGGCGTTTCACCCGATATCCCCGGGCAGACCGGGGAGAGTTTCGTGGACCCAGTATAACAGTCTTCCCGCCGCTTCGCAAGCGGAACCCTTTACAAACCGGGGAAAGGGGGCTATAATCCTTCCCATGAGCAACACAGAGAAGAAAAATAAACAAGGTCTGACCCGAAAGCAGGAGCAGGCGGCCAGCCTGCGCTTCGGGCATCATGTCAGTCCCCGGAAGGCCCTGATCGCGGTGCTGGGGACCACGCTTTGCTGCGCCCTTCCCATGCTGCTGGGCCTGCGGCTATGGGCTCAGATCCCCGCCCTTGTGGAGACGGGGCTGATCGGCCCCGGCGGTGTGGACGATTCCATGCCCCGGCCGATGCTGGTCTTCGCCGTGCCGGGCCTGGGCTGCGTGCTGAATCTGATCACCCACGGCCAGCTCTGGGTCCACCAGAAGGCGATGAAGGTGCCGCCCACCCCCGTCCGGGTCCTGGGCCGCTGGACCATCGCGCCCATTTCGCTGATCCTCTCCAGCCTGGGGATCCTCCGGGCCGCGGGAGAGCGGATGGACCTGCGCTTTCTGCTGCCCTGTGTGCTGGGGCTGCTGCTTCTGCTCCTGGGCGGGCATTTTCTGGATCTGCCCCGGGACTCCCGCTGGGGCTTCCGGCTGGAAAAAATCCGCTATTCCCAGACCGGATGGGACCGGACCCACCTGACGGCCGGGATCTGCTGGATGGCGGCGGGCCTGCTGGTCATCGGTCTGCAGATGGCCCTGGGGTCCCTGCCCTGGGTCAGCGCTCCGATCGTGGGGCTGCTGCTCCTGGCCCCGCTGGCCGCGGCAATGGGGAATTGAAGTGCGCAGGAGATAGTGCGCAGGAGATAGTGCTCAGTGCGTAGAAAATAGTGCTTAGTAAGCAGACCGGGGTGGTACCTATTGCGGGTACCACCCCGGTTTGCGCGTTGATTGCAGTCTCTCCTCAGGGATACAGGAACATCTTGCCCGGGGCGCCGGAGCGCATTTTGTCGATGCCCTGGCGGAAATCCTCCAGCGCAAACTGTCCGCCGATGACCCGCCTCATGTCGTAGATGGGGTCCCGCATGACCCGGGTGAAGTCGTCCCAGGTCTCCCAGATCCGCCTTCCGCAGATGCCGGACAGGCGGATCTGCCGATAGAACAGATCCTCGGTCATGTCCATGGTCACCGGCTCGCCGGGCAGACCCACCGAGACCAGGCAGCCCATGGCCATCACGCTCTTCAGGGAGCTGTTCAGGGCGGCGGGGCTGCCGGTCACGTCGATGGCGGCCTCCACGCCCAGCCCATTCGTCAGCTCCAGTACCTTGGACACCAGATTCTCCCTCCGGCTGTTCACGGTCACATCCGCGCCCATGGCCCGGGCCGCCTCCAGCTTCTCGTCATAGAGGTCGCAGGCGATGATGAGCCTGGCGCCGAAGACCCTGCAGGCCGCCACCACCGTCAGGCCGATGGCGCCGCAGCCGGCCACCAGCACGGTCTTGCCTTTGACCTTGGCCTCCTCCACGCCGTGGACGCCGGAGCCCATGGGCTCGAAGATACAGCCCTGCTCATCGGAGAGGGCCTCGTCCAGAACGTAGGTGATGTCCCAGCGGGCCTTGGCGTACTCGGCGAAGGCGCCGTCGGTCTGGATGCCGAAGAGAGTCATGTTCTGGCACACATGGGGCCGCCCCGCCAGGCAGTGGGGACACTTGCCGCACCAGATGTGGCTCTCCACCGAGACCCGCTGGCCCACGAAGCGCTCCTTCACGTTTTTGCCAACGGCGACGATCTCGCCGGTGGTCTCGTGACCGATGATCCGGGGGAAGACGGTCATCCGCTTCCGGGCCCAGGCGCCCCAGGCGTCGATGCCCAGGTCCGTGCCGCAGATGGAGGCGCAGCGGATCTTCATCAGCACCTCGTCCTCGCCGATCTGGGGGATGGGCAGATCGGTCCGAAACTCCAGACCGGGGCCCGCCGCCGCTTTGATGATCCCGCGCATGGTTTGGCTCATGTGGGCTCCTCTCCTTTCGGCTCCTCGTAGTTTTCAATGATCCGCAGGTGCCGGCCCATCTCGTAGGCGGCCAGCTCCTCGTCCCGGGCCAGCACCGCCTCGTAGATCCGCCGGTGGGCCTGGGCGGTCTTGCCGTGGTAGTCCTCCCGCTCGAAGAAGCGCATCCGCAGCTCCAGGATCAGGCAGTTGACGTAGTCCAGCATGGCCGCAAAGATGGTGTTGTGGCTGGCGTAGGCCAGGTTCACATGGAACTCCACGTCCGCCAGATAGTCCGTGGCGTCGGCCTCCAGCCGCTCCACCGAGTTCTTCAGCCGCTCCAGATCCTCCGGCGTGGCCCGGCGGCAGGCCAGCCGGGCGATCTCCCGCTCGTTGGTGCGCCGGAACTCCATAAAGTCCTCAAAGGTGTCCGGAGAATAGGACAGCTCCAGCAGGGACCGGGCCTTGCGGAAATAATCCGCGTTCTTCACCAGCACCTTCCGGTTGCCCCGGTTCTCCACGATCCCCATGAAGCTCATGATCGACAGACATTCCCGCAGGGAATTGCGGGAGATGCCCAAGGCCTCCGCCAGATCCCGCTCGGGGGGCAGCTCGCCGCCCACCTGGAGCTTGCCCGCCTCGATGGCAGCCATCAGGCTGTCCATCACCAGCTCCGGCACCGTGGGGGAGGACTGCCGGATCTTGTCAAAGCTCACTTCCATGCCATCACCGTCCATATTTATGATTCGAATTCAGCTTTCGCACAGCAGATCGATCAGGCCCGGGGCGTCCAGGCCCAGGAAGTACCGGGACACGTCCACGTCCCCCAGGGCCCCGGCATAGGCGTCCCGCTCCGGGCGCAGGCCCAGAAAGCGGCGGGCCAGGACCTCCGGCTCTTCCAGACTGAAGAAATCGCCCCGGAAGTCCAGGCCGGTAATGAGCCCGTGCTCCAGGCTGATCCGGGCCTCCACCGTGCCGCAGCCTTCGATCCGCCTCCGCCGGAGCAGGGAGCACTCCCGGGAGGCGCCGAAGTTCCAGTCCCAGCTGTCATAGCGGCTCTCCCGCAGGGCCTCGATGGCCGCCAGCTCTTCCTCGTTCAGCTCCCAGGCCTGGCCGGGGCTGTCCTGCAGCAGATTTTCCAGGAGCCTGGCCCGAAATTCCGGCAGGCTCAGATCGCTCTTCAGATGGGGCCGCACATTGGTCACCCGGCTGCGCACGGATCCCACGCCCTTGGCCCGGATCTTCTCCGGATCCACCCGCAGAGCCCGGGACACCACCGACAGATCCGAATCGAAGAGGATGGTGCCGTGGTGCATCACCTTGCCCCGGCGCATGTACTGGGCGTTGCCGGAGAACTTCTGCCCCAGGATGCTCATGTCGTTGCGGCCGTTCAGCTCCGCCGGCACCCCCAGCTGACGCAGGGTCCGCAGCACCGGCTGACAGAACAGGGCCAGGTCCAGCCGGGCGGGATCCTTGGCCCGGGTGATGATGGTGTAGTTCAGATTCCCCAGGTCGTGGTAGACCGCCCCGCCGCCGGACAGGCGCCGCACCACCTGAATGCCCTGCGCCCGCACGTAGTCCAGGTCGATCTCCGCCAGGGTGTTCTGATATTTTCCGATGATCACCGCCGAGCGGTTCTGCCAGAGCATGAAAAGGGTCTTCCCCTCGGGCAGCCGGTCGAAGACCAGCTCCTCCGTGGCCAGATTCCGGGCGGCGTCGGTGCCTGTCAGGTCCAGATACAGAAGCTCGTTCATCCCACCGCCTCCAGCTCCCTCAGCCGCTTCGCCAGCAGCTCCGCCATGCGCCGGTGCCCCTCCGGGTTGGGGTGCAGCCCGTCCAGATACAGCTCCCGCCGGACCTGGCCGCTCTCATCCAGAAACACCGAGCGGAAATCCACCGTGGGCACCCCGAAAGCCCGGCAGAAGGCCTCCGTCCAGTCGGCATAGGAGCCCAGCAGCGCCTGGGCCGCCTCAAAATCCACCACCGCGCCCCAGGCCTCCGGGGACCAGTCCGGTACGATGGGCATGGGGATGCCCACCAGGGGCCGCACCCCGGCGGTGAGCAGCTGGTGGATCATGGCGCCCATGTTGGCCCGGGCCCCGGCGTCGGTGCCGGAATAGAAGATGTCGTTGGCGCCGCCGAAGAGCAGCACCTGCTCCGGCCGGGGCGAGCCGTTCAGCAGCTCCCGCAGCCGCACCAGCATGCCGCCGGTGGTGTCCCCGCACAGGCCCCGGTTCATCAGCCGCCAGGGGCCGGCCTCCGTGACCAGGGTCAGCCAGCGCCGGGCGGGGGAGACCCCATAGCCGAAGGTCAGGCTGTCCCCCAGGCAGTAGAGCCTGGGCGCCTTTTCAGACGAGCGTGATGCGGACGCCATATTCGCCGATGATCTCTCTGCGCAGGGCGGCCAGCTCCCAGAGCAGACTGTCTCCGTCGCCGCTGTCCCGGCACAGCCGGGTATAACCCTCGTCAAAAACGCGGGCGGCCTCGACCTCTTTCTCGCCGTCGATCTGATATTCTCCCAGTCCGGGAGCCTGAATGACGATCATACACAGCCTCCGATCTGCCCGAAGGGGCAGAGATATTTCCTCTTCGATTGTAACCCTTTTTCCCGGCGATGGCAATCCTTTTTGGCCCTACCATCAACCAAAATCCAAGTGAATTTTTTGGCAATATGGCGAAGGAACCCTGTTATTCCGGGACATTTTCTGTGACTTTTGTGAAAACTCACAAAAAGAGCCGGCGTTTTTCGCTCTTTTGCCGAGGCTAATGCGCTTGCAGGACGCTTCAGAAAGTTGTAGAATTGCAGTTGGTAGGACCAAAAGCCAATCCACCGCCGAAGGGGAATATCTTCTGCCTCGGGAGGCGGAATCCTGAGGAAAGGAATGGTGCTATGAAAGTATATAAAAAGATCATGGATATCCTGGGCTACGTGGAATCGGCCATGCAGGTCATTATCGGGATCGTGATCACCGTGGTCGCCTTCGCCAACGTTCTGGCCCGCTATGTGTTCCACAGCAAGCTGGCCTACACCGAGGAGCTGGTGGTCAACATCTTCGTGCTGATGATCATGTGCGGCTGTGCCCTGTGTGCCAGGGACGGGAGCCTGATCAGCCTGTCGCTGGTCTTTGACTCCGTGGGCAAGACCGGCAAGAAGGTCATCGGCGTTATCTTCACCGTGGTCAGCTGCATCTTCTACGGCGTTCTGGGCTGGACCGGCTGGGAGAAGGTCCTGGTGCTGTTCAAGCAGGGCAAGCTCACCGCCTCGCTGCTGATCCCCGAGGGCCTGTTTATGGCGGCCATCCCCCTGGGCTGCCTGCTGCTGATCCTGCACAGCGTGGAATACCTGCTGGCGATCCTGACCGAGCAGGCCTCCTGCATGAAGGATCCCAAGGAAAAAGGAAAGGAGGAGCCTGCGGAATGATCAACTTTATTCTGTTCGGCAGCTTCTTCATCCTGCTGCTTCTCAACGCCCCCATCGCCGTGAGCCTGGGCCTGTCCTCCGTGCTGGCCATGGTCTTCGGCCACGACAAGCTCTCCGTCATCCCCACAAATGTGTACAACGGCATGTCCAAGTTCCTGCTGCTGGCCATCCCCTTCTTTGTCATCTCCGGCAACGTCATGGCCGAGGCGGGCATCTCCAAGCGCCTGGTCGGCTTTATTGACGACTGCGTGGGCCACCAGAAGGGCGGCATCGCCATCGTCTGCGTCATCGTGGCCATGTTCTTCGGCGCCATCTCCGGCTCCGGCCCGGCCACTGTGGCCGCTCTGGGCATCATCCTGATCCCCGCCATGGTCAACTCCGGCGGCTTCTCCGCCCCCTTCGCCTCGGCGCTGATGGCGGCGGCCTCGTCCATCGCCATCGTCATCCCGCCCTCCATCGCCTTCGTGGTCTACGCCTCCATTACCGGCGTGGGCGTGGGCGATATGTTCATGGCCGGTATCATCCCCGGCATCATGATGGGTCTGGCCCTGATCGTCATCGTCTGGATCGAGGTCCGACGCAGAGGCATCACCGCCACCCGGGAGCGCTCCACCTGGAAGCACCGGGGCAAGACCTTCCTGGAGGCCATGTGGGGCTTCCTGGTCCCGGTCATCATCCTGGGCGGCATCTACGGCGGCGTCTTCACCCCGACCGAGGCCGCGGCCGTGTCCGTGGTCTACGCCCTGGTGGTCGGCATCTTCATCTACCGGGAGATCAAGATCAAGAACTTCATCAAGATCATGGTGGACTCCGGCAAGACCACCGGCTCCATCATGCTCATCATCGGCACCGCCGCCGTGTTCTCCTATGTCTGCACCGTCCACGGCATCTCCAAGGCCGCCCAGACTCTGCTGCTGAACGTGTCCGGCAACAAGTATGTGTTCCTGATCATCATCAACATCATCTTCCTGATCGCCGGCTGCTTTGTGGACGCCAACTCCGCCATGTATATCTTCATCCCCATCATGGCTCCCGTAGCCCAGCAGCTGGGGATCGATCTGGTCCACTTCGGCATCATCGCCACCGTGAACCTGGCCATCGGTCAGGTGACCCCGCCGGTGGGCGTGAACCTGTTCGTGGCTATCGGCTTGGCCGAAAAGATGAAGGATCTGAAGGATAAGACCCGGGTCACCATCGCCAGCATCTCCGGCGCGGTCTGGCCCATGATCATCTCCTGTGTGGTCGCTCTGCTGCTGATCACCTACGTCCCCTTCTTCAGCATGGTCCTGCTGGGCCGCTGAAATCCATCCGTACTGTCTTCACACCTGTTGTGATCTCAGATAAAAAATCATTTTAGGAGGAAGAAAATGAAAAAGTTCTTAGCGCTGCTTATGGCTCTGGCCATGGTTCTGGCTCTGGCCGCCTGCGGTGGTCAGTCTGCCGCTCCCGCTGCCGAGGCTCCCGCTGCCGGCAACGATGCCCCCGCCGCTGAAGCTCCCGCTGACGGCGTCATCCAGCTCGATCAGAGCTACGACTGGAAGTTCGCCTGCTCCGCCACCGACAACACCTGCTGGGCCGATATGGGCCGTCAGTTCGGCCAGTACCTGTCCGACCGCACCGGCGGCAAGGTCACCGTTACCGTGTATGCTCAGGACCAGCTGACCTCCGGCAACCAGCAGGAGGGCATCCAGGCTGTGATCGACGGCTCCACCGATATGTGCGCCCACTCCAACCTGATCATGTCCGGCTTTGACCAGAGACTGAACGTGGTCTCCCTGCCCTTCATCTTTGAGTCCACCGATGACGTTGACGCTCTGCTGGGCGCCGGCGGCGCCGGCTACGAGGCTCTGGCTCCCATCGTTGAGGGTCTGGGCCTGCACCTGCTGGGTGTTGCCGAGAACGGCTTCCGTCATGTCACCAACAGCAAGAAGGAGATCACCTCTCCCGCCGACATGAAGGATATGAAGATCCGTATCCCCCGCCAACTGGGGCGAGGTTTACACCGGCCTGCAGCAGGGCACCTACGACGGCCAGGAGAACCCCCTGCCCACCGCTGACGGCGGCTCCATCTCCGACGTCAACAAGTACTGCACCTACTGGACCGGCGTGTACGACTGCATCTTCTTCTGCATGAACCAGGAGCTGTATGACTCCCTGCCCGCCGAGCTGCAGGCTCTGGTGGACGAGGCCGGCGCCTGGGCCGCGGCCCAGCAGCGTGAGCTGGAGCGTAAGGGCGACCAGGAAGTTATTGAGAAGTGGACCAACGAGGGCGTGACCTTCACCTACCTGACCGACGAGCAGGTCAAGGAGTTCCAGGCCGCTTCCGCCAACGTGGCCGACGAGTGGGCCGCCACCTGCGTGAAGGATTACGGCTTCACCCAGGAAGAGATGGACAGCCTGATCGGCGTGTTCACCGGCAAGTAATTCTCAGAAAAACCTTGATATGCCCTGCGGGATCTCCCGCAGGGCATATTCCCCGCCTGGTCTGGTAGGACCAGCATACCGAAAAGGGGAGGAAGTCCAGATGGAGGAACAGATCCTTTCCGCCCAGGGGCGGCTGGGCCGCACGGTGGTCCTGCGGCTGAAGCCCGGCACGGATCTTCTCAAGGGGATGCAGGCCGCCTGCGAGCGATATCAGATCCATAACGGCGCCATACTCAGCGCCATCGGCAGCCTTAACGGCGTGCACTACTGCAACGTGGAGGCTCTGCCGGACAAGAAGGCCGGTTACGGCTACGGTCAGGTCCTGTACCTGGACGGGCCCATCGAGCTGACCGGCGCCTCGGGCGTCATCTGCTCAGACGACGAGGGAAACATCAATCTGCATGTGCACATCAGCATGAGCGACAAGTACGGCAACGCCCACGGAGGCCATCTGGTGGAGGGCACCAGGGTCCTGATGACGGCGGATATCGTCATCGGTGAGATCGAGGGCGTTCATATGCTTCGTAAGTTCGACCCGGAGATGGAGGTCTTTCTCCTGTCCCCGCGTCAGGAATAAATTTGAATTCTACAGAAAGGTGTGAGAACATTGCCTGAATCCATTACCAAGGAACAAGCGAAAAAGTTCTACGAGACCATGTGCACCATCCGCTGCTTTGAGGAGAGCGTGAAGCACGACTTCCTCAACGGCGAGATCCCCGGCTTTGTGCACCTGTACATCGGCGAGGAGGCCATCGGCACCGGCATCTGCGCGGCCCTGCGGGACACCGACCTGATCGAGTCCACCCACCGCGGCCACGGCCACTGCATCGCCAAGGGCGCCGACGTGAACCGGATGATGGCGGAGGTCTTCGGCAAGAAGGACGGCCTGTGCCACGGCAAGGGCGGCAGCATGCACATTGCGGACTTCTCCGTGGGCATGCTGGGCGCCAACGGCGTGGTGGGCGGCGGCTACAACCTGGCCACCGGCGCGGCCCTCGCCAATAAAATGATCCTGAAGAACGACACCGTGTCCGTGGTCTTCTTCGGCGACGGCGCCTCCAACCGCGGTACCTTCCATGAGGCCGCCAACGTGGCTGCCGCCTGGAAGCTGCCCGTCATCTTCGTCAACGAGATGAACTGCTGGGCCTCCACCACACCCTACCGCACCACCACCGCTGTGGAGAATATCTCCGACCGGGCCAAGGGCTACAACATGCCCGGCGTGATCGTCGACGGCCAGAACGTCTTCGAGGTCTACCAGGCCGCCGTCGAGGCCGTGGCCAGAGCCCGCCGGGGCGAGGGTCCCACCTTCATCGAGGCCAAGACCTACCGCATCGAGGGCCACTTCGTGGGCGACCCGGAGCTGTACCGCAAGAAGGAAGAGACCATGGAGATCTTCCATCGCACCGATCCCCTGAAGATCTTCCCCACTCAGCTGCCCGAGGGCGTTGAGTTTACCCAGGAGGAGCTGGACCAGATCCTGGCCGGCGCCCGGGAGAAGATCAAGAAGGCCAAGGAATTTGCCGTCGCCTGTGAGTACCCGGAGGAGTCCGAGTTCCTCACCGACGTGTATGCAGACTAAGGGAGGTGCCGAATTATGCGTAAGATCACGTTCTCCGAAGCCACCCGTGAGGCCATGGCCGAGGAAATGGAAAAGTACCCGGAATGCTTTGTCATGGGCGAGGACATTGCCCGCCAGGGCGGTATCTTCGGCCAGTTCAAGGGCCTGCCCGCCGAGTTCCCCGGCCGGGTCATCGATACCCCGATCTCTGAGACCTTCATCGTCGGCGGCGGCGTAGGCGCGGCTCTGGCCGGCGCCCGTCCCGTGGTGGATATGCACTTTGCCGACTTCATCGGCGTTGCGATGGACGAGGTCTTCAACCAGATGGCCAAGGTCCGCTACATGTTCGGCGGCCAGGCCCGGATCCCCCTGGTCCTGCGCGCGCCCGACGGTCTGGCCGGCGGCGGCGCCGCCCAGCACTCCCAGAGCGTGGAGAGCTGGTTCATCCACATCCCCGGCATCAAGGTCGTGGCTCCCTCCAATCCCTACGATGCCAAGATGGTGCTGAAGGCCGCCATCGAGAGCGACGATCCCGTCCTGTACTTTGAGAACAAGGTCCTGTACAAGGAGACCGGCGAGGTCCCCGAGAAGGAGGACGAGGTCCCCTATGAGATCGGCAAGGCCCGCGTGGAGCGGGAGGGCAAGGACGTGACCATCGTGTCCTACTCCATCGGCATGAAGAACGCCCGGGCCGCTGCGGATCTGCTGGCCAAGGACGGCATCCAGGCCGAGGTCATCGACCTCATTACCCTGTCCCCCTGGGATAAGGAGACGGTCATCAATTCCGTGAAGAAGACCCATCGCCTGTGCCTGGTGTCCGAGTGCGTCAAGCAGGGCGGCGCCCTGGCCGAGGTGGCCGCGGTGGTGGCCGAGGAGGCGCTGGAGTATCTGGACGCCCCCATCCTGCGCTACGGCGCTCCCTTCACGCCCATCCCCTTCGCCCCCACACTGGAGAAGCTGTACCGGGTGTATCCCGAGGATCTGGTCAAGGGCATCAAAGGCGTGCTCTGAGGCCGCCGAAGGAGGACGAATATGGCAACTGAATTACTGATGCCGAAGCTCGGTCTGACCATGACCGAGGGCACCATTGATGAGTGGAAGAAAAAAGAGGGCGACCCCGTTCAGAAGGGCGAGATCATCTATGCCGTTGCCACCGATAAGCTGACCAACGACGTGGAGGCCGAGTGCGACGGCGTCCTGCTGAAGATCCTGGTGCAGGAAGGGGAGACCGTCCCCTGCAAGACCCTGGTGGGCTGGATCGGCCAGCCCGGCGAGGCCGTCCCCGGCGCCGCCGGCGCGGCTCCCGCTGCCGCCGCCCCTGCCGGTGAGCCCGCCAAGGCCGCCGAAGCAGTCGCCGCCTCCGCGCCTGCCGCCGTGGGAAGACCTGCCGGCGCCTACGTGCCCGCCACTCCCTACGCCAAGAAGCTGGCCAGGGAGAAGAGCTTCGAGCTGAGCGCCATCCCCGCCACCGGCTACAAGGGCGTCGTGGTGGCCAGGGACGTGCTGGGCTTCGCCCCCGCCGAGACCGCACAGACCGCTCCCGCCGCCGAGACCGTGAAGGCCTCCCCGCTGGCCGCCAAGCTGGCCGGCGATCTGGGCGTGGACCTCAGCGCGGTCAAGGCCGCCCACGGCAGAGTGCTGGCCGAGGACATCCTGGCTTACCTGGCCGAGACCCGGGAGAAGGCCGAGGCCGAGCCTGCCAGAGAAGAGGTCAAGCCCATGAGCGGCATGCGCAAGGCCATCGCCCGGAACATGCTGGCCTCCGTGCAGACCTCTCCCACCGTCACCTTCAACCTGGGCATCGACATGAGCGAGATGAAGCGCTATCGCGAGCAGCTCAAGGCCAAGGAGATCAAGGTCAGCTACACCGATCTGCTGGTGAAGTTCGTGGCCAAGGCCCTGACCGAGTTCCCGCTGCTCAACTGCTCGGTACAGGACAATAAGATCATCTACAAGCACTATGTGAACATGGGCGTGGCCGTGGCGCTGGACAACGGCCTGGTGGTGCCCAATATCCAGGACGCCGACAAGAAGAGCCTGACCCAGATCTCCGCCGAGGTCAAGGAGCTGGCCAAGCTGGCCCGGGAGGGCAAGCTGCCCCCGGAGAAGCTCCAGGGCGGCACCTTCACCATCACCAACCTGGGTATGTACGGCATCGAGAGCTTTACGCCCATCATCAATCAGCCCGAGGTGGCGATCCTGGGCGTGAACACCATGGAGGACAAGGTGGTCGTCCGTAACGGCGAGATGGTCATCCGTCCCATCATGAATCTGAGCCTGACCGCCGACCACCGGGTGGTGGACGGCTCTGTGGCGGCCCAGTTCCTGCAGCGGGTGAAGGCCCTGATGGAGAACCCCGCCTTAATGCTGGCGTAAGGAGATTTAGGAAAAATGGCAACTGAATTACTGATGCCGAAGCTCGGCCTGACCATGACCGAGGGTACCATCGACGAGTGGAAGAAAAAAGAGGGCGACCCTGTTCAGAAGGGCGAGATCGTCTATGCCGTAGCCACCGATAAGCTGACCAACGACGTGGAGGCTGAGTGTGACGGCGTGCTGCTGAAGATCCTGGTAAAAGAAGGGGAGACCGTCCCCTGCAAGACCCTGGTGGGCTGGATCGGCCAGCCCGGTGAAAAGCTCCCCGACGCTCCCGCGTCCGCCCAGGCTCCCGCCCCGGCAGCAGCCCCGGCGGTGAAAGAGGCGGCCAAGGCCGAGAGCGGTTCGGTGCTGGTCATCGGCGGCGGCCCCGGCGGCTATGTGGCCGCCATCCGGGCGGCCCAGCTGGGCGCCAAGGTCACGCTGATCGAGAAGGACAAGGTGGGCGGCACCTGCCTGAACCGGGGCTGCATGCCCACCAAGGCCATGCTCCACGCCTCCGAGGTCTATGCCGCCGCCACCCAGAGCGCCGATATCGGCATCCTGGGCGTGGATGTGCGGGTGGACTGGGAGAAGGTCCAGGGCTTCCGGGCCGCCACCGTGGAGAAGCTGACCTCCGGCGTCCGGGCTCTGTGCAAGGCCAATAAGGTCAAAGTCGTGGCGGGCGAGGCGGTGTTCACCGGCCCCAAGACCGTGAAGGTAGGCGCCGACGAGTACACGGCCGACAAGATCATCATCGCCGCGGGCTCCTATCCTATTATCCCCGGCATTCCCGGGCTGAAGGACAGCAAGGCCCTGCTGGATTCCACCGGCTGCCTGGAGCTGGATCATATCCCCGAGAGCCTGCTGGTCATCGGCGGCGGCGTCATCGGCCTGGAGCTGGGCAGCGTGTATCGGCGCTACGGCGCCAAGGTCACCGTGGTGGAGATGCAGCCCAAGCTGCTGCCCGGCATGGACGGCGAGCTCACTGGTCTGCTGCAGCATAAGCTGGCCGGCGAGGGCATGGAGATCCTGCTCAATTCCCAGGTGGTCTCCGTCTCTGACACCGCCAAGGGTGCCAAGGTCGGGGTGAAGACTCCCGAGGGCGAGAAGAGCTATGAGGCCGAGAAGATCCTGGTCTGCGTGGGCCGGGGTCCCGCCACAGCTCATCTGGGCCTGGACAAGGCCGGGATCGCGGTGGAGAAGGGCTTCATCCAGACCAACGAGAAGATGGAGACCAACGTGCCCGGCGTGTACGCCATCGGCGACTGCACCGGCAAGCTGATGCTGGCCCACGCGGCCATGGCCATGGGCGAGACCGCGGCTGAAAACGCCATGGGCGGCGATCGGAGCTTCTTTGCCGAGCAGAGTCCCTCCTGCGCCTATGTGGGTCCGGAGTTTGCGGGCGTGGGCTTCACTGAGGAGCGGGCCAAGGAGCTGGGCCTGGATTACAAGGTGGGCAAGTTCCCCACCAGCGGCAACGGCCGCAGCCTGGTGGCCGGCCATACCGACGGCATGATCAAGGTTCTGGCCGGAGCCAAATACGGCGAGATCCTGGGCGTGCACATTCTGGCCCCCAGCGCCACCGAGCTCATCGAGGAGGCCGCCCTGGCCATCCGCCTGGAGGCTACCCTGGAGGAGTTCACCAACACCATCCACTGCCACCCCACGGTGGCCGAGGCGGTGCGGGAGGCGGCTCTGGCCGTGGACAAGAAGGCCATCCACATCCCCAACCGGAAGTAAAACGGTATAAAACCACAGAAAAAGACCTCTCTCCGAAACTCGGGGAGAGGTCTTTGCGGTCTGAGAAATGTATGGGGCTCAGTCGCTGACGTCGGAATCCAGCACCGGATCGAAGCCGACGTCGGGCCAGCGCTCGTGGAGCCGGGAGATCACGGCCTCCAGCACGGCCTTGGGATCGGCGGAGAAATCCACCACCAGGTCGAACATGGCCCGCCGCTGGGCCTTGTCCCAATAGAAGCCGTGGACCTGCAGGATCTCCGGGCTCTGGGCAACGATCTCCTCCAGGGCCTGCTTGATGGCCTGCCCCTCGGCGTCGGTGTCGTTGGAGGCGTAGACGCCCACGGTCAGCACCACGCCGAATTTCTGATATACGTCCGCGGAGATGGTCCGGGTCAGCTTGTGGATCTGCCGGGCGGTCATGTTGTCGTCCAGCTCCACGTGGACCGAGCCGATGACGGTGGCCGGGCCGTAATTGTGCAGGCTCAGGTCATAGGCGCCGTGGACCTCGGGATAGCTCTCCACCAGCTCCCGCAGGGGCTCGGTCAGCTCCTTGTCCGCCCGGTCGCCGGTGATGCTGCTCAGAGCCTCCATCAGCATTTCGATGCCGGCCTTGATGATGAAGCCGGAGATGATGACGCCCAGGATCCCCTCCAGGCTCAGTCCCCAGAGCATGCTGATCCCCGCGGCCACCAGGGTGGCGGTGGAAAGGATGGCGTCGAACAGCGCGTCGGAGCCGGAGGCCACCAGGGCCTGGGACTTGAGCTTCTGGCCCTGGCCCTTTACATAGCGGCCTACCAGCAGCTTTGCCGCCACGCCGGCCGCCAGGATGATCAGGGAGACCAGGCTGTAGTCCGCTGCCTCCGGGTGGAGGATCTTCTCCACCGACTCCTTCAGGCTGGTCAGGCCCGCAAACAGCACCAGCACCGCAATGAGCATGCTGGTCAGATACTCGATCCGGCCGTAGCCGTAGGGGTGCTTCTTGTCCGGCCGGCGCCCGGCCAGCTTGGTCCCCACAATCGTGATCACCGAAGAGAGCGCGTCGCTGAGATTGTTCACCGCGTCCAGAATGACGGCGATGGAGTTGGCCGCCAGACCCACGAACATCTTGAACGCCACCAGGATCAGGTTGACGCCCACCCCTACCAGGCTCGTTTTTACGATTTGCTTGGAACGATCCATCAGATTCTCTCCCATATTATGTCTTGCCGATGATAAAACCGCCGCCCAGGACCCGGTCCCCGTCGTAGAGGACGGCGCTCTGGCCCGGAGCCGGCGCCCGAACCGGGGTCTCGCAGCGGATCTCCACCCGATCGCCCAGGATCCGGGCGGTGCAGCGGGGCTCTTCCCGCTTGGTATGCCGGACCCGGACGCTGGCGGAGATCTCCGATCGCGGCGGGTCGATGAGCCAGTTGAAGTCCCGGGCGACAAGCTCGGTCTGAAACAGCTCCTCCGGGAGGGCCAGCTCCACGGTGTTCCGCTCCGGATCGATCCGGGAGACGTAGAGCTTCTGCCCCTCGTAAAGGCCGGAGCGGCGCTGCCCCACGGTGTAGCGGTGGATCCCCTCGTGCCGCCCGATCACCTGACCGTGGAACAGAAAATCTCCGGGCCCGGGGAGCGCGGCGCGCTGGCCCAGCCAGCGGATATAGTCCTTGTCCGGGATGAAGCAGATCTCCATGCTGTCCGGCTTGTGGGCCGCGTCCAGACCCCATTGGGCCGCCATGGCCCGGACCTGGGACTTCTCAAAGCCCCCCAGGGGCAGGATCAGCCGCCGGAGCTGTTCCCGCTGCAGCCGGCAGAGCATATAGCTCTGGTCGTTGGCGGGCAGCCCTTTGTAGAGAACGCCGTTTTCCGCCCGGGCATAGTGACCGGTGGCCACGCACTCGGCCCCCAGCTCGTCGGCCAGGGCGAGCAGGTTCCGAAACTTCAGGGCGGGGTTGCAGAGGATGCAGGGGTTGGGGGTCTCGCCCCGGAGATAACTTTCGGTGAAGGGGCGGCAGACCTTTTCCTCCAGCTCCGCCTTCACGTCCCGGACGGTCAGCTCGATCCCCATGTGCCCGGCGGCAAGCACCGCCTCCCGGCGGGCCTCCTCCCCGGCGTTGTCCAGATACAGACCGTGGACCTGATGCCCGGCCTGCTGCAGCAGCTTTGTGGTGACGGCGGAATCCACTCCGCCGGAAAAACCGACGACGATCTTCATTTTCTTGACTCCGTATAGACCATGAGTACCGCCAGATCCGCCGGGGAGACCCCGGAGATCCGCCCGGCCCGGCCGAAGTTCTCCGGTCGCAGCTCCCGCAGCTTCTCCCGGGCCTCCAGGCGCAGGCCGGGGATGGCGTCGTAATCCAGATCCGCCGGCAGAGGCTTCTCCTCCAGACGCTGAAATTCCTCCACCTGCCTAAGCTGGCGTTTGATGTAGCCCTCATACTTGAGCCGGATCTCCACCTGCTTCCCCACCGGCCGGGGCAGCGGGGGCCGCTCCGGGTCAAAGGGGGCCAGGTCCTCATAGCTGAGCTGGGGGCGGCGCAGCAGATCCGCCAGGGAGGCCCCGGTCTCCGTCTCCGCCGTGCCCTTCTCCCGCAGCAGAGCGTTCAGCTCGGGGGAGGGGGGGACGTGGCGCTTTTCCAGGCGCCGGAGCTCTGCGTCCACCGCGGCGTATTTGTCCAGCACCGCCTGATGCCGCTCCGGGGAGATGAGACCGATACGCAGGCCAATGGCGCTGAGCCGCTCGTCCGCGTTGTCCTGCCGGTGCAGCAGCCGGTATTCGCTCCGGGAGGTCATCATCCGGTAGGGCTCGTTGGTGCCCTTGGTCACCAGATCGTCGATGAGGGTGCCGATATAGCCGTCGCTGCGGCGCAGGATCAGGGGCTCCCGCCCCTTGAGCTTCAGGGCGGCGTTGACCCCGGCCACAAAGCCCTGGACCGCCGCCTCCTCATAGCCGGAGGAGCCGTTGAACTGCCCGGCGCCGTAAAGCCCGGCGATCTTCCGGCACTCCAGGGTGGGCCGCAGCTCGGTGGGATCGATGCAGTCGTACTCGATGGCATAGGCGCAGCGGGTCATCTCCGCCCGCTCCAGCCCCGGGATGGTGTGCAGCATCTGGATCTGCACGTCCTCCGGCAGGGAGGAGGAGAAGCCCTGGATATACAGCTCCTCGGTGTTCAGGCCCATGGGCTCCACAAAGAGCTGGTGCCGGGGCTTGTCCGCAAAGCGCATGATCTTGGTCTCAATGCTGGGGCAGTATCGGGGGCCTATGCCCTCAATGACGCCGGAGACCAGGGGACTCCGGTCCAGGTTGGCCCGGATGATGGCGTGGGTGGCCTCGTTGGTGTAGGTCAGGTAGCACACCGCCCGATTCTCCGGCGCGGTTTCGGTGGTGAAGGAGAAGGGCTCCGGCTCCGGATCTCCCGGCTGGAGCTCCATCCGGGAAAAATCCACGGTCCGGGCGTTCACCCGGGGCGGGGTCCCGGTCTTGAAGCGGCGCATCCGGAGCCCCAGGCTCCGGAGCTGTTCGGCCAGAGGCAGAGCGGCGGCCAGGCCGTCCGGCCCCTGGGAGCGCAGCACATCGCCCACTACCGTCCGCCCGTCCAGATAGGTCCCGGTGGCGACGATCACCGCCCGGCAGCCGTACACGGCCCTGTTCCGGGTGGTGACGGAGACGACCTTCCCGTCCTCCACCCCTACGGCCACCACCTCCGCCTGCTTCAGGCGCAGATTCTCCTGCCGCTCCAAGGTCTGCTTCATGACCTCCTGATAGCGCCGCCGGTCCGCCTGCGCCCGGAGCGAGTGAACCGCCGGCCCCTTGCCCAGGTTCAGCATTCGATACTGGATGCAGGCCCGGTCCGCGGCCCTGGCCATCTCGCCGCCCAGCGCGTCCAGCTCCCGCACCAGGTGGCCCTTGGCGGTGCCGCCGATGGCGGGATTGCAGGGCATGTTGCCCACACTGTCCAGATTGATGGCAAAGCACACCGTGTCCAGCCCCAGCCGTGCCGCGGCCAGGGCCGCCTCGATGCCCGCGTGGCCCGCGCCGATCACGGCCACGTCACAGTTTCCCGCCTGATAGTTCATATCGGTTCTCCCAATGCATGTTTTTCCCATTATACCGCCCTGCCGGGGAAAAAACAAGAAAGACCGGCGAATTCGCAAAAACCACAGCATCTTGGGGCTGAGGGCGAAAAAAATGTCAAAATAAAGGCTTTTACCCTTGACCATAGGGAATGACGGGGGTATAATTCATTCGTCAAAGAATACCGAAGGCGGGAAAATAAAGGAGGGTGAAGCATGAAACGGTTTCTGAAACGTCTGGCAGCGCTGCTGCTGGCTCTGGTTTTCTGCCTTTCCTTCCCCGTTACGGCCCGGGCGGAGACCATTATCCAGTACGTTTTGTTTTCCTTGAATTTCCCTCCTGTGGCGCTGATGGAATTCCAGTATCAGAACTGGAGCAGCAGCACCAAGGGCGCCCATATCACCCAGGTGGCCTGGTACGACGCCAACGGCAATCGGGAAACGGTGCAGTTCCAAAAAGGGGATTACACCCTGCAGGTCAGCTATGAGGTGGACGACGGATACCTCTTCGATCCCAACGCCATGGGCTTTGTGAACAACGAGAGCGGCGGCGTCAGCGTCAGCATCTCCTCCGACCAGAGGACGGCGGTGCTCACCAAGAGCTATACCACCGTGTCCTGGGCCCCCATCGCCATCAAGGATCCGGGCTCGGAAACGGTGCTGGAGGGCGGCAGCTGCGATTTCGTGGTCAGCAGCATGTATACCGAGAGCTACGAGTGGACCCTGGTCAGCCCGGATGAGACCCAGACGGTGTATCTGAAGGAAGACCAGCCGGTGTACGAATTCCCCGGTCTTACCACGAGCGGCATCAACAGCCCCCACATCTTCCTGGGCAACATTCCCTATGCGCTGGACGGCTGGAAGATCCGCTGCACCTTCTGGAGCGTGGATCACATCAGCTACGCCCGCTCGGGCTTTGCCACCATCAGCGTGACCCCCACGGTCCAGCCTACCCCGACGCCGGAGCCCACTCCGGAGCCCACACCCACCCCGGAGCCTACCCCGACCCCGACGCCCACGCCCACTCCTAAGCCGACCCCCACGCCCACGCCCACCCCGGAGCCCACAGCCGAACCGGAGCATGAGCACAGCTTTGGGAAGGACTATAAGAGCGACGAGAGCGGCCACTGGCAGATCTGCCAGGACTGCGGTGAAGCCGGAGAGAAACAGGAGCACAGCCTGGAGTGGACCGAGGATGCTCAGGCCGGTCAGCGGACCGGCGTCTGCCGGATCTGCGGCTATCAGCTGACCGAGGCTCTGCCGGAGCCCCCGGCCCCGGCGGATCTGGGACCCATGCGGTATCTGGTGCTGGCGGTCCTCGGCGCGATCCCTGTTGGGGTGGCGGCTGTGCTGATCGGCGCGGCGGTGAGCAGAAGGAAGAGAAAGTAAACAATGATAACAGTACCGGCCCGGAAATCTTTCCCGGGCCGGTTTTCGTGTGATGATAAATAAAAAATCAGGGGATGTGAAGAGCTTGTTCTTCACATCCCCTGGTGCTTGTCTTAGTCCAGAACGTAAGGCAGCAGAGCGATCTGGCGGGAACGCTTGATCGCCTCGGTCAGCTCACGCTGGTGCATGGCGCAGGTACCGATGGTACGGCGGGGCAGGATCTTGCCGCGCTCGGACAGGAAGCGGCGGAGCTTCGCGGTGTCCTTGTAATCAATGTAGGTAGCCTTGTCCACGCAGAACTGGCAAACTTTTCTCCGTTTGCGGTTCTTGGGGTTGTTTTTATCGAAAGCCAAAGCGGATTCCTCCTATTCTCTTAGTATCCTGGACGCGTCTGCGTCCGATCAGAACGGCAGATCGCCGTCGCCCTCGTCTTCCATCTCAGAGAAGCTGGAAGCGGGTGCGGGGGCGCTGCTCTGGCGGCTGTAGCCCCGATCGCCGCCGTAGCTGCGTTCAGGCTCATAGTCGCCCCGATTGTCATCGTCTCTCCGGCGGCTCTCGCCGAAGTAAACATTGTCAGCGGTGACTTCCCAGCTGGTACGGTTGTTGCCGTCCCGGTCCTGCCATTTGCGGCTCTGGAGCCGGCCGGACACGACGATCATGCTGCCCTTGCGGAAATACTTGTTGACAAACTCACCGGTGCTGCGCCATGCGACACAGTCGATAAAGTCGGTCTGCCGTTCTCCGCCGTCGCGGCCGCCGAAGTCGCGGTCCACTGCCACCGTAAAGGAGGCCACGGGGGTCTGGGATTGGGTGTATCTGAGCTCGGGATCCCGGGTCAGACGGCCCATGATAACGATGTGATTGAGCATACCTTGACTCCTTACTCGGGACGCTTGGTGATCAGGCGCCGCAGGATGCCATCGGTGATACCGAGAATACGGTCCAGCTCAGCCGGCAGCTCGGGGCCGCTGGTGAACTGCATCAGCACATAGTAGCCCTCGGAAATGTAGTTGATCTCGTAAGCGAGCTTCCGCTTGCCGATCTCCTGCAGCTCCTCCAGCGTACCATTTGCTTCCACAAGTGCCTTGAACTTCTCAACAACCGCCGCGGTCTCTTCCTCGGAGAAGCTGGGGTTGATGATGTACATTACCTCGTACTTTTCGCTTGCTTTTGCCATGGTTGCACCTCCTTTTGGTCATTTGGCCCTCATTCACAGATGAGAGCAAGGATATTGCCCGCACACGCAGGCCATACTATTATATCGGCTTTTTTGCCAATGTCAAGAAGAATTTCCGAAAAAAACGGCAAAAAAGCCGACGCCGCAGGAAGTTTTCAGCGGCGTCGGTCTTCTCTCGTCGGCTCAGTAGCCCATCAGAGGGGCGGAGCCGTCGTCGGACTGCTTGGTGATGGAGCGGATCTCGGCGTCATAGCCCATGGTGTCGCTGACCTGGACCCGGACTCTGTCGCCGGCCTTCCTGCCCAGCAGCGCCCGGCCCAGGGGGGATTCCCGGCTCACCAGGCCCATTCTCGGATCCACCCGCACGGTGGTCACCACCTGAATGGTGCGGCTCAGGCCCTGCTCGGGCATATAGATCTCCACCTTGTCGAACAGACCCACCTGATCCTGTCCGGCTTTGTCGTCGATGATGCGGGCGGTTTTGATCATGCCCTCCAGATAGCGGATCCGGCTCCGGTTTTTGTTCTGGGCCTGCTTGGCGGCCTTGTACTCAAAGTTCTCGCTCAGATCGCCGAAGGCCCGGGTGCGCTTGACCTCCTCCAGGATCTCCGGCATCATAGCCTGCCGCTCATCCAGCTCCTGCTGCATTTTGCGGATGTCTTCTCTCGTCAGTTCGTCGTGCATGTTTGTCCTCTCAGATGTCGATCTGGATGGTATTCAGACCGTTTTTGTCAAATTCCGTCAGATATTCCTCGATCCGGTCGTTGAGCTGGGTGAAGTCCTCGGGGTCCGAATCCACCAGATCCAGATCCCGGCGGGCCAGCTCCTCGGCCAGAATGTCGAAAAACACCGCGTCCTCGTAGTCGGCGATGGCCTCGTGGATCCCGCCTTCCTCGAAGGCCCGGGAGGGGAAGACATGGCCGTGCCAGCGCTGGGCCAGGGTGGGCATTCCCCGACCGGGGGCCAGAGCAAAGAGCTTCTCCTGCAGCAGATCGTAGTCCTCAAAGCGGTCGTCGCCCCGGGTGGAGTTCAGGATCCAGTTGCCGATATAGACCAGATCCAGCAGCCGCCGGAATTCCTTGTCGGTCAGTTCTATGTTCATGCAATCGCCTCCCCTGTGTGTTCTCGGGAGCCTATTATATACTCTTTTTCAAAAAGCACAAGCGGAAAAGCAGGGAAAGACCCCGGCTCTTTCGGGGAAAGCCGGGGTTTGATCTCGGAAATGTGTCCTTTTCAGGATGCGCTGATGTTCTTCTTGATCTGCCGGATGGCGTTTTTCTCCAGCCGGGAGACCTGGGCCTGGGAGATGCCCACCGCTTTGGCCACCTCGGTCTGGGTCCGGCCGTCGTAAAAGCGAAGGGCCAGGATCCGCTTCTCCCGCTCGTTCAGGCGGCTCATCGCCTGCTCCAGGGCGATCTGCTCCAGCCAGTGCTCGTCGGTGTTCCGGGGATCGCCGATCTGGTCCATCACCGTGGCGGTCTCCCCGACGTCGCTGTAAACCGGGTCGTAGAGGGAGACCGGGTCGCACACCGCCTCCATGGCGAAGACCACCTCCTGCCGGGGGATCCCCAGGCTTTTGGCGATCTGTTCCACGTCCGGCTCCCGCCCGGTCTCGGCGGTGAGCCGTTCCCGGGTCTGGAGCACCTTGTAGGCTGTGTCCCGCATAGACCGGGAGACCCGCACCGCGCTGTGATCCCGGAGGTATCGCCGCAGCTCTCCGGCGATCATGGGCACGCCGTAGGTGGAAAACTGTACGTTCTGACTCAGATCGAAACAGTCTACGGCCTTGATCAGGCCGATCACGCCCACCTGGAACAGATCGTCCAGGCTCTCGCCCCGGTTGGCGAATTTCTGGACCACCGACAGCACCAGCCGGAGATTGCCGGCGATCAGGTCTTCTCTGGCCTTTCTGTCCCCGGCCCGGGCCCGCTCCAGAAGACTGCGCATCTCGTCGCCCTTCAGTACCGGGAGCGTGGCGGTGTTCACTCCACAGATCTCCACTTTTCCCTGCATGAAAAACACCACTCCTTCTCAAAAAGAGTGGTGTTAGTATTACCCGCGCCGCGGGAAATGATACGGAATAAACTATTCGTAAAACAAGACCCGGAGTCACCGGTACGAACATACAGATGATTCCGGGTCAGGTGTTCTTTTCGGGAAGGTATTCGACTACATCCTGTAAATCACATTGCAGGATCTTGCAGAGCGCATCCAGCGTATTTGTGGAGACGGACTCTCCGGCCTTCATGCGCCGGATCGTGGAGCTGCTGATCTGTCCTTTGACCTGCAGCGTATAGGTTGTCGCGCCTGTTCTTGCCATGGTGCGCCACAGCGGGGCGTAGGAGATCAAACAGCATCCCTCTCTTTCCTCTTG
>CADAHL010000012.1 GCA_902787755.1 Oscillospiraceae bacterium | reverse complement strand
TGACACCGCTGGAGTTGCGATGCCAGTTCGTTACTTAATTCTATTCTCCTACATCTCGGGTCTTTTTTGTGCTGTCCGCACAATCTGGTTCGGTTCAAACCGGGGGAGGGCGTTTTGTTATTTCCAGTCTTTCCAGATCTCCGGGCAGAAGCCCACGGTGGCCTGCTTGCCGTTGCGGACGATGGGGGTCCGGAGCATCTCGGGGATCTCATAGAGCTTTTCCAGCTTGGCGTCGGCTACAGCCAGATGGGTGAACAGGGCGTAGTCCTGATCCTTGGGGTCGGCCAGAGCGTCCAGACCGACGGCGTTTTTCACCGAACTGAGCTCGCCCCGGCTGATGCCGTATTTCACCAGGTCGATATACTGGTACTTGATCCGGCGTTCCTTGAACCAGCGCTCCGCTTTTTTAGTGTCAAAGCACTTGGATTTCCCGAAAATCTGGATGTTCATGGCTTAAATCTCCGAAATCACAGGCAGGATCATGGGACTGCGGCGGGTGTTCTTGTACAGGTAGCCGGAGAGGTTGGACTTCACTCGGCTCTTGATCGCGGTCCAGTCGTAGATGTGCTGGCTCTCGCAGGCGTAAACGGACTCCAGCGTGACCCGCTTGAGCTCCTCCATCAGATCCTCGGCCTCCTTGACGTAGATAAAGCCGCGGGTGATGATCTCGGGATCGGCCAGAAGCTTGTGATCGTCCGAGGAATAGGGGAGAACCACCACGATCATGCCGTCCTCGGCCAGGCGGTGACGGTCGCGCATGACTACGCTGCCCACTTCGCCCAGACCGCCGCCGTCCACCAGAATGGCTCCGGCCTGAACGGTATCCGCCAGGGAGATGCCCTTCTTGGTGATCTCAATGACGCTGCCGTTTTCGGCGATGACCACGTTCTTCGGGGCCACTCCCATGAACTTGCCCAGCTCCGCGTGCTTGACCAGCATCCGGTACTCGCCGTGCACGGGGATAAAGTACTTGGGCTTGATGAGGGCCAGCATCATCTTCTGCTCTTCCTGGCAGGCGTGGCCGGAAACGTGCAGATCGGTGTTGCGGTCATAGATGACCTCGCAGCCCTTGTGGAACAGCTCGTCAATGACGCGGCTGATGGTGTTCTCGTTGCCGGGAATGGCGGAGGCGGAGATGATGATCCGGTCGCCGGCGTCCACGTGGATCTGCTTATGCTCGGAGAAGGCCATGCGGTACAGGGCGGACATGCTCTCGCCCTGGCTGCCGGTGGAGATGATGACCACCTGGTTCCGGGGCAGCTTGTTGATGTGCTCCAGATCCATCATCACGTTATCGGGCAGGTCCATGTAGCCCAGCACGGAGGCCACGCGCATGACGTTTTCCATGCTGCGCCCGGTGACGGCCACCTTCCGGCCGTACTTGGCGGCCACGTTGATGATCTGCTGCAGACGGTGGACGTTGGAGGCGAAGGTGGTGATGATGATGCGCTTGTCGCAGCCCATAAAGAGCTTGTCGAAGCTGGCGCCCACCTTCCGCTCGGAGGCGGAGTGGCCGGGATTCTCCACGTTGGTGGAGTCCATCATCAGGGCCAGAACGCCCTCGTTGCCCAGCTGGCCGAAGCGGACCAGGTCGATCATGCCGCCGGAAATGGGGGTCACGTCGATCTTGAAGTCGCCGGTGTGGATCACGGTGCCCAGGGGGGTCTTGATGGCCAGGGCCACCGCGTCGGGGATGGAATGGTTTACATGGATGAACTCAATGCTGAAATTGCCCAGCCGGAACACGGAGCCGGCCTTCTTGGTGAAGATCTGAGAGTTGCGGAGCAGATCGTGCTCCTCCAGCTTCAGCTCCACCAGCGCGGCGGTGAGAGGCGTGGTGTAGATGGGAACGTCCAGCTCCCGCAGCACATAGGGTACCGCGCCGATGTGATCCTCGTGACCGTGGGTCAGGATCAGGCCGCGGATGCGGGAGGCGTTCTGCTTGAGATAGGTGAAGTCGGGCAGAACCACGTCCACCCCGTACATATCCTCATCGGGAAAGCCCATGCCGCAGTCGATCACGATGATGTCGTTGCCGTACTCCAGGGCTGTCATGTTCTTGCCGATCTCCCCCAGACCTCCCAGGGGAATGATTTTTAACTTAGATACCATAAATACTCCAATCTTGAATGCTGTGAAAAAATGCTATGTAGGGTTTTGTGCTGTGCAGGTCGAAGGCCGACGCTGCAGTATGCCCGAAAAAACGGGGCGTTAAACCGAAGACGCGGCAGAGCGGGAAAGCTTCCCTCCGCTCACATCTCCGTGCGGCCCTCGATGGCCCGGTTCAGGGTGGCGTCGTCGGCAAATTCCAGGTTGGAACCCACCGGGATGCCGTAAGCCAGACGGGTCACCTTGATGTTGAAGGGCTTGAGCAGCCGGGACAGATACATGGCCGTGGCCTCGCCCTCGGTGTCGGGGTTGGTGGCCATGATGACCTCCTCCACCTCGTCCTCGGCGACCCGGTGCAGCAGTTCCTTGATGCGCAGATCGTCCGGGCCCACATGGGCCATGGGGGAGAGGACTCCGTGCAGCACGTGGTACAGACCGTTGTACTCGTGCCCGCGTTCGATGCTCAGCACGTCCTTCGGCTCGGAGACCACGCAGATGGTGGACCGGTCCCGGCGGTCGCTGGAGCAGATGGGACAGATCTCGCCCTCGGTCAGATTCTGGCAGATCCGGCAGGTGTGGACCTGGCGCTTGGCCTCGGTAATGGCGCCGGCGAAGGCCAGCGCCTCCTCCTCCGGAAGGGCAAGCACGTAGAAGGCCAGGCGCTGGGCGCTTTTCCGCCCGATGCCGGGCAGGGAGGCAAATTTATCGATCAGGTTCTCCAGAGAGGCGGGGAAGAATGACATAGGATCCCTCCAAAATCAGGTCTGCGGTCGAAGGGCCCGGATGGCGGCGGCCCGGTCTGCCTTTCCGAATACGGAGCTGCCGGCCACCAGTACGCTGGCGCCGGCCCGGATGCACAGAGGCGCGGTCTCGGCGTCCACGCCGCCGTCCACCTCCACCTCGCAATCGGGATGAATGGCGTCCGCCAGCTCCCGGACCCGGGTGACTTTCGGCAATTGATCGAACATAAAGCTCTGGCCGCCGAAGCCGGGCTCTACGGTCATGACCAGAACAAGATCCACAAGCGGCAGATAGGGGAGGACGGCCTCGGCCGGAGTGGCGGGTTTCAGCGTGACGCCGGTCTTTTTCCCCAGAGCCCGGGCCTTCTCAATGGCCAGGAGCAGGTTTTCCTCCGTGTCGGCCTCCACATGGAAATTCACCAGATCCGCGCCGGCCTTGCAGAAAGCATCCACGTACCGCAGGGGCCGGTCGATCATCAGATGCACGTCCAGAAACAGATCGGTGGCTTTGCGCAGGGAGCGCAGGACGGGCACCCCCATGGAAATATTGGGAACAAAACAGCCGTCCATAACGTCAAAGTGAACGAAATCGGCGCCGCCCAGGCGGATTTGCTCCACTTCGGCGCCCAAATTGGCCAGATCCGCGGCGAGAACAGAAGGTGCGATCTTGATCATGGCAGTCTCCTTGTCTCCGGAAAGCCGGACTCCCGAGTCCATATTACGAGTTATTATACACCACCGGCAGGGGCTTTGCAAGTGTTTTCCAGAGAAAGGAAATTCTTTTCCGGAGGACGGACTGTATTTCTCGTCTTGACGCATACCGGTTTTAGGGATAAAATACATTGAGAAAAATCTGTGAAGAATGGAGGGTACCACAATGGCGAGAAGAAATCGCGGACGCATCGGCGTGGGCCCGATTTACAGCTTTGCCATCAGCTTTCTGCTCCTGTCGATCTTTATGCCCCTGTACGAGGTCTGGGGCCTGCTGATGACGGTCGGCATCTGCTCGGCGGTGGCGTATTTTGTGGGCCGGTCCGCGGCGAAGAAGGAGCAGCAGGCCCAGGCCAGGCAAACCCAGCAGCAGAAGGCCCAGGAAGCGCCCAAGGCTCAGGCTGCGCCGGTTTCCCAAAACAAGAAGAGCTACGGCCCGGAGGTGGACCCCATCATCCAGGAGGGCAACAAAGCGCTCAGCGAGATGGGCCGGCTCTATCAGTCCATCCGGGAACCGGAGATCCGCCAGAAGATCAATGAGCTGATGCGCATCACCGACAAGATCATTCAGGACGCCATCGCCGATCCCTCGGATATCCCCCAGATCAAGAAGTTCATGAACTACTATCTGCCCACCACGCTGAAGCTGCTCAACACCTACGATCGTATGAGCGCTCAGGGGATCGAGGGAGAGAATCTGGGCAAGACCATGAAGAGCATCACCGATATGCTGGACGACGCCATCGAGGCCTACAAGAAGATGCTGGATTCCCTGTTCGCCGATCAGGCCATGGACATCGAGACGGAGATCCAGGTGATGAACACCATGCTGGCCCGCGAGGGGCTGACCGGAACCAAGGACTTCGACCTGGGCGGCGCCGCAGGTCAGGCCCAGATGCAGACCCAATAAGCGTACACTGGAAGCTTTGAATATAACACTGACAGAAAGGAAAACCGATCATGAGTGAAGAAAAGACCAATATCCCGTTCCTGACCCTGGATCCCAACGGCACCCAGGCTGCCGCCCAGGAGGCTCCCGCCGAAGAGGAAGTCAAGACCGAGGAGGCCGCTCCCGCTGCCGAACCGGTGGATCTGAGCGCACTGTCTCCCGCAGAGCAGGCCGCCGTCCAGGAGTTTGCTCAGAAGATCGACGTGATGAACACCGAGCAGGTGATGAACTACGGCGCTGCCGCCCAGAAGAACATCGCCGAGTTTTCCGACGCCGCCCTCAAGAGCGTGCGCACCAAGGATCTGGGCGAAGTGGGCGGTATGCTGGGCGACCTGGTGGTCCAGCTGCAGGGCCTGAAGTTCGAGCCTGAGGAGAAGAAGGGCCTGAAGGGCCTGTTCAAGAGAGCCGAGCAGTCCATCGCCACCATGAAGGCCCAGTACGACCGGGCTCAGGTCAATGTGGACAAGATCGTAGAGGCGCTCCAGGCCCATGAGATCGTCCTGATGAAGGACATCGCCCTGATGGACCAGATGTACGAGCGGAACATGGAGTACCAGAAGGAGCTGACCATGTACATCCTGGCCGGCAAGCTGCGCATCAAGCAGCTGCGGGAGGAGGAGCTGCCCAAGCTCATCGCCCACGCCCAGGAGACCGGTCTGCCTGAGGACGCCCAGGCCGCCAACGACTTTGCCAATATGATCGGCCGCTTTGAGAAGAAGATCCATGACCTGGAGCTGACCCGGACCATCTCCATCCAGATGGCGCCCCAGATCCGCATGATCCAGAACAACGACCGGCTGATGGTGGAGAAGATCCGCACCTCCATCGTCAATACCATTCCTCTGTGGAAGAACCAGATGGTTCTCGGCCTGTCCATGTTCCATTCCGACCAGGCCATGCAGGCCCAGAGAGAGGTGACCGACGTGACCAACAAGCTGCTGCAGCAGAACGCCCAGGCCCTGCACCAGGGCAGTGTGGCCATCGCCAAGGAGACCGAGCGCGGCATCGTGGATATCGAGACCCTGAAGAAGACCAACCAGGAGCTGATCGCCACCCTGGACGAGGTCCGGAAGATCCAGGACGACGGCCGTGCCCGCCGCCAGTCCGCGGAAGCGGAGCTGGCCCGGATCGAGGACCAGCTGAAGGAAAAGCTGCTGGCCATGAAGGGCTGATCCCCGTCGGGATTCCGCCCGAAGCCTTTTTGATTTGCTCTGTATGAAAGGAGCGGGAGATGAAGCTGTTTAAAAAACCCTGGTTCGCGCTGCTGCTGTGCTTTGTGGTGGTGTTCTGGGCCACGGCCCTGTCGGTGGACCTGCGTTTCGGCGCCAGGTGCCGGGAGATCAGAGACGGGTTCTACGAGGGCGTCCAGGTGGACGGCTATACCCAACCCGGGATCGCCACCCATCTGCGCAATCTCTGCGGCTACGCCGACGGTCTGGCCACCATCGCCAAGAACTACGATGTGGATCCGGACAGCGTACAGAGCGCCAGCAATTTGCTGAAGATGCTCCTCGGCGACGACGATGGCGACTGCAGCGACCTGCGCTTCTGGTATGATGCGCTGTGCTCCGATCTGATGACGATGGAGGACGCGCTTACCCGGAAGGATCTGTCCGAGCGGGACGCCTCCGGCGTGAGCCAGTACCTTGAGGGGATCCACGGCGCCATCAGCAGCATCGACAGCTCCGCGTATAACGACAGCGTCCGGCAGTTTCTGAGAAAATACGATCACTTCCCGATTAACCTCTATGCTTCCCTGGGCATGGTGGAGCTGCCGGAGCTCTTCTGAGCTTGAAAGAACCCGATTGATCATGAAAAAAATCCTGACCTTTATCCTGACCCTCTGCCTGCTGCTGTGCCTGAGCCCCGCCGCGCTTGCGGTGGTGGATCAGAGCGAGAGCTTCTACGTGGCCGACTATGCCAACGTGCTCTCCGATGCCACCGAGCAGACCGTGATCGAGCGCAACGCCCTGCTGGAGCAGTACTGTCATGAAGCCCAGATCGTGGTCGTGACGGTGGATTATCTGGACGGCATGTACTCCGACGAGTACGCCTATCAGCTCTTCAACGACTGGGGCGTCGGCTCGGCGGAGGAGAGCAACGGGATGCTCCTGCTGCTGGCCGTTCAGGAGAACAAGGCCTGGCTGGCCTACGGTTACGGACTCAGCTCCGCCATGGGCGACCGGGTGGACGGTCTGCTGGACAGCTATTTCTGGCATGATTTCGACCGGGGCGATTACGACGCCGCGGTGACGAAGCTGCTGGAGGGCCTGACGGACTTCTATGAAGAGCTGTACGGCGTGAGCCTGAGCGGGAACGCCCGCACCTGGCAGAGCGGCACGACCCGGCAGACGGGGCGTACCGGCTCCGGACTGGGAGCGATCATCCTGCTGGCCATCGTCTTTGCCCTCCTGTCCGGCGGCTCCCGAAACAACGGCCGGGGCGGAAGAGGACTCGGCTCCTGGCTTCCCTGGCTGCTGCTCTTCGGCTCCCTGCGCAATCGGGGCCCGTCCGGCGGGTATCGCGGCCCTTACGGCGGCGGCTTCGGCGGTCGCGGCGGCTTTGGCGGCGGTCGTGGAGGCGGCGGCTTCGGCGGCGGAATGGGCCGCGGCGGCGGTGGCTTCTCCGGCGGAGGCGGCGGCAGACGCTGACAATCGAATCACAAAAGCTGCGGAGACGCCTCCGCAGCTTTTGTCCGTCTCAGCCTGAGGAAAAAAGAATTGCGCTATGCCCGACGGCGTGATATAATCATCCGCGAATTCTGACAAGGCAGGGGGCGTGAGAATGTCCAGTTCAACCAAGGAAGCGCTGGCCGCGGCGCTCAAGCAGATGATGACGGTCAAGCCCATGGACAAGATCACGATCAAGGATCTGGTGGAGATCTGCGGGGTCAACCGGCAGACCTTCTATTACCATTTTGACGATGTGTACGATCTGCTGGAGTGGGTCTTTGAGGAGGATGCCAACCGGGTGCTGCCCCGGGAGGTGGTGTACGAGCATTGGCGTGAGGACGTGTTCATCTTCATGCAGTATCTGCAGGACAACAGCAGCTTTACCCTGAACGTGTACAACTCCAACAGCCGGATCTATATGCTCCGCTATCTGGAGGAGAAGATGGCCGCCTGCATCCGCAGCTTTGCGGTGATCGTCTCCGAGGGCATGAATATCGATCGGCAGGATTTCGAGTTTGTGGTTACCTTCTATGCCAAGTGCGCCATCGGTTTTATCTCTCAGTGGATGGATCTGGGGATGAAGATGCCCAAGGAGGTCACCACGGAGCGGATCCTGCGAGTGATGGACGAGAGCGTGGAGAATCTGCTGCGCCGATTTGAGATCCAGAAGTGAAAGCCAACACCGCTCCTGAAAGACGGAGCGGTATTTTTATGCCTTTTCGGTGTTGAATCCGGCGGGAAAGGAGAGTATAATAAGATGTTCGGACAATTTACACATTTCCAGGCGTATGAGGTACCTGTATGCAGGATAGCATTTTTATCAAAGGCGCAAGAGAAAACAACCTGAAAAACATCGACGTGACCATTCCCCGGGACAAGCTGGTGGTCATTACCGGCCTTTCCGGCAGCGGAAAGTCCAGTCTGGCCTTCGACACCATCTATGCCGAGGGTCAGCGGCGCTACGTGGAGAGCCTGAGCTCCTACGCCCGGATGTTCCTGGGTCAGATGGACAAGCCCGATGTGGACTATATCGACGGCCTGTCTCCGGCCATCTCCATCGACCAGAAGACCACCTCCAAGAATCCGCGGTCCACGGTGGGCACGGTGACGGAGATCTATGACTATCTGCGTCTGCTCTGGGCCCGGGTGGGCATTCCCCACTGCCCCAGGTGCGGCAGGGAGATCCACCAGCAGAGCATCGACCAGATCGTGGACCAGATCATGGACCTGCCTCAAGGCAGCCGGATCCAGATCCTCTCCCCGGTGATCCGGGGCAAGAAGGGCGAGCACGTGAAGGTCCTGGAGGACGCCAAGAAATCCGGTTACGTCCGGGCCAGGGTGGACGGTATCGTCTACGACCTGTCCGAAGAGATCAAGCTGGAGAAAAACAAAAAACACAACATTGAGGTCGTGGTGGACCGTCTGGTCATCAAGCCCGAGATCGCCCGCCGCCTGACCGACTCCGCGGAGACAGCTTTGGCTCTGTCCGGCGGCCTGCTGTTCGTGGAGCTGGTGGGACAGGAGGAGCTTTTGAGCTTTTCCCAGAACTACGCCTGCGACAACTGCGGCATCTCCATCGAGGAGCTGACGCCGAGGCTGTTCTCCTTCAACAATCCCCACGGCGCCTGCCCCAAGTGCACCGGCCTGGGAAGCCAGATGCTGGTGGATCCGGAGCTGGTGATCCCCAATCCCAATCTGTCCATCCAGGACGGGGCCATATCCGCCAGCGGCTGGAACAATGTGCGGGGAGATTCCATCTCCAAAATGTACTTTGAGGCCATGGCCAGGCGCTACCATTTCAAGCTCTCTCAGCCGGTGAAGGAGCTGTCGAAGGACGCGCTGCACGCCATCCTTTACGGAACGGCCGGAGAGAAGCTCCAGCTGCGCTATGAGAAGGCCAGCGGCTACGGCGTGCTGGAACGGGAGTTCGAGGGCATCATCCCCAACCTGGAGCGGCGCTACCGGGAGACCCAGAGCGTCTCCATGCGCGCGGAGATCGAGGAGTGTATGTCCGAGACCCCCTGCCCCGACTGCGGCGGCAGAAGGCTGAAGCCCTCCGCTCTGGCCGTCACCGTGGGCGGGATGAACATCTCCTCCTTCTGCGACCTGTCCGTCGTCCAGGCCCTGGAGTTCGTGGATGGCCTTACGCTCACGGAGAAGGAAAAGATGATCGCCGAGCAGATCCTGAAGGAGATCCGCTCCCGGCTGGGCTTCCTCAGGAGCGTGGGCCTGGGATACCTGACCCTGTCCCGGGCGGCCGGCACCCTGTCCGGCGGCGAGAGCCAGCGCATCCGCCTGGCCACCCAGATCGGCTCCAGCCTGATGGGCGTGCTGTATATTCTGGACGAGCCCAGCATCGGTCTGCACCAGCGGGACAATGACAAGCTGCTGAAAACCCTGCACCAGCTCCGGGATCTGGGCAATACCCTGATCGTGGTGGAGCATGACGAGGAGACCATGCGCTCGGCGGATTACGTGATCGACATCGGCCCCGGTGCGGGCGTGAACGGAGGCCGGGTAGTGGCTGCCGGCAGCGTGGAGGATCTGTGCGCCTGCCCGGAATCCATTACCGGCCAGTATCTCAGCGGCCGGAAGAAGATCCCGGTGCCCGAGACCCGTCGGCCCGGCAACGGCAGGAGCCTGGTGATCCGGGGCGCTGCGGAGAACAACCTGCGGCATATTGATGTGGAGATCCCGCTGGGCAAGCTCATCTGCGTCACCGGCGTGTCCGGCAGCGGGAAGTCCTCCCTCATCAACGAGATCCTGTACAAGACCCTGGCGATGGAGAAAAACCGGAGCAAGGTCCGTCCGGGCCGCTGCGACGGGATCGAGGGCCTGCAGTTCGTGGACAAGGTCATCGCGCTGGACCAGAGCCCCATCGGCCGCACGCCCCGCTCCAACCCCGCCACCTATACCGGCGTGTTCAACGACATCCGGGACCTGTTCGCCTCCACTCAGGACGCCAAGCTCCGGGGCTACGGACAGGGCCGGTTCTCCTTCAACGTGAAGGGCGGCCGCTGCGAGGCCTGCGCCGGCGACGGCCTGCTGAAGATCGAGATGCACTTCCTGCCCGATGTCTACGTGCCCTGCGACGTGTGCGGCGGCAGACGCTATAACCGGGAGACCCTGGAGGTGCGATACAAGGGCAAGAATATAGCCGAGGTCCTGGATATGACGGTGGAGGAAGCGGTGGGCTTCTTCGCCAATCAGCCCAGGATCCTCAACAAGATCCAGACCCTGTACGACGTGGGTCTGGGCTACGTGAAGCTGGGCCAGTCCAGCACCACCCTGTCCGGCGGCGAAGCCCAGCGGGTGAAGCTGGCCACCGAGCTCAGTAAACGCAGCACCGGCAGCACGGTCTATGTGCTGGACGAGCCTACCACCGGCCTGCACATTGCGGACGTGCACAAGCTCATCGACATTCTGAACCGTCTGACCGACGCGGGAAATACCGTGGTGGTCATCGAGCATAACCTGGATGTGATCAAGGTGGCCGACCACATCATCGACCTGGGCCCCGAGGGCGGGGACGGCGGCGGCAGCCTGGTGTTCGCCGGCACGCCGGAGGACTGTGCCCGCTGCGAAGAAAGCTTTACCGGCCAATATCTGCGTCCGCTGCTGCAGCGGGAAGGAGAGAACGAGCTTGGATCAGGAGACTGAACTGCTGGAACTGAGCGGCAGTATCGAATCCATAATCTATAAAAACGAGGAGAACGGCTATACCGTTCTGCGCCTGCGGGACGGGAACGACCAGATTCACACGGTGGTGGGGACCTTTCCCTATGCCGCCCAGGGCGAACGGCTGATCCTCTCCGGCACCTGGATGACCCACAGCGTCCATGGAAAGCAGTTCAAGGCGGAATTCGCCCAGCGGCTGATGCCGGTGGACGAGACGGCTATCTATGAGTATCTGGCCGGGGGCTCTGTGAAGGGTATCGGCCCGGCCACGGCCTCGCTGCTGGTCCACCGCTTCGGGGACAAGACCCTGGAGATCCTGGAGAACGCTCCGGAGGAGCTGGCCAAGATCAAGGGCATCGGGCCTGCCAAGGCCGAGCAGATCTGCCGGAGCTTCCGGAAACAGACCGGCGTGCGGCGGCTGATGGAGTTCGTGTGCTCCTTCGGGCTGCGCCCGGTGCTGGCCATGCGGATGTATAAATACTACGGCGACGAGGCTCTGGACGTCCTGCGGGAGAACCCCTATATCGTGACGGCCTCCCATATCGGGGGCAGCTTTGGCGAGGCGGATCATCTGGCCCAAGAGATGGGCATGGACGAGCACAGCCCGGCCCGGATCCAGGCGGCTGTGCGCTTCGAGCTTCGCCATAACTGCTCCAACGGGCACTGCTTTATTCCCCGGGAAAAGCTGGCGGCCTCCACGGCCCAGCTCATCGGGGTGGAGGAGTCCGACGCGGAGGAGCAGATCCGGCAACTGAGCGAGCAGGGACTGATCGTCTGCGAGGATATCGCCAAGGTCCACGCCTGCTATCTGCCCGAGCTGTATGAGGCCGAGACAGACGCTGCCCAGCGTCTGGCCCACATGAGCCTGCAGCGCTTTGACGAGCATGTGGATCTGAACGCCCTGCTTCGGCGCATCGAAGAGCGGCAGAAGATCCATTACGCCCAGAACCAGCGGGAGATCCTGAAACTGGCGCTGGAGCATCAGCTGGTGGTGCTCACCGGCGGCCCCGGCACGGGCAAAACCACCGCTCTGCGGGCGATCATCGAGATGTTCGACCAGATCGGACTGAAGACGCTGCTGGCCGCGCCCACCGGGCGGGCCGCCAAGCGGATGACCGAGCTGAGCGGGCGGGAGTCCTCCACGGTCCACCGTCTGCTGGAGGCGAAATTCGCCGAGGACGGGGCCCGGGTCATCTTCGGCCGGGATGAGAACGAGCCCCTGGACTGCGGCGCGGTGATCCTGGACGAGTGCTCCATGGTGGATATCCTGCTGCTGGATTCTCTGCTTCGGGCCATGCCCGCCGACGCCCGTCTGGTACTGGTGGGCGACGCGGATCAGCTGCCTTCGGTGGGGCCTGGGAACGTGTTTTCTGCCATTATTCGCAGCGAAGTGGTGCCAAAAGTGTGCCTGACCGAGATCTTTCGCCAGAATGAGGGGAGTCGTATCGTCCGCAACGCCCACATGATCAACCGGGGCGAGCACCCGGATCTGTCGGAAAACTCCGGGGACTTCTTCCGGCTCAAGCGGCTTCAGGCCGCGGGGACGGTGGAGACGGTGACCGAACTGGTCTCCAAGCGGCTGCCGGAGAAGATGCACATTCCCTCCGGCGATATCCAGGTCCTGAGTCCCACCCGGAAGGGCGAGCTGGGGACGGCGGCGCTGAACAAGCGTCTGCAGGAGGTCCTGAATCCCCCCGACAAAAAGAAGCGGGAAAAAGCCTTCGGGGACGCCACCTTCCGGGAAGGGGACCGGGTCATGCAGATCCGGAACAACTACGACATCACCTGGCGCAACACCGCCAATACCGCCGTGGGCAGCGGGATCTACAACGGCGACATCGGCCGGATCCTGCAGATCGACCCGGACGGCGAGACGCTGACCGTGGACTTCGACGGCCGGATCGCAGAGTACAGCTTCGATACGCTCAATGAGCTGGAGCATGCCTGGGCCATGACGGTCCACAAGGCCCAGGGCTCGGAGTACCGGGCTGTGATCCTGGCGCTGAGCAACTCCTCTCCCATGCTGCTGACCCGGGATCTGCTCTACACGGCGGTGACCCGGGCCAGGGAGCTGCTGATCCTGGTGGGGGACGACGCCACGGCGTATCGGATGATCGACAACTTCCGTCAGACCCGGCGGTATTCCGCTCTGCGGGTCCGTCTGCGGCAGCTGCGGGGACTCTGAAATCGCAGCAATTTGTAAACTTCAGGGAAAATGCCTTGACGAAATCGGTTTTTCCTGCGATAGTATATCCGTAGAAATATGCCGATACGCTCGGTTTGTACATAGACAGATAAGGGGATAACTATGGTCGTATTTGAAAGAGATATTGCCGTGGATATGGGTACCACCACCACGCTGCTGTTTGAAGAGGGAAAGGGCATCGTCGCCCGGGAGCCGACTGTTCTGGCGGTGGACCGGGTCAGGGGTGAGATCAAGAAGGTGGGCACCGACGCGCAGAAGGTCCTGGGCAGAGCGCCGGCCAATATCGCCGCGCTCCACCCCATCAGCGCCGGCGTCATCTCCGACTATGAGATGGCCGCCCAGATGCTCAAGGAGCTGATCAGCCGGGTCACCACCGTCAGCCTGTTCAAGCCCCGGGTGCTGGTCTGCGTGCCAAGCTCCATCTCCGGCGTGGAGGAGAGAGCCATGATCGACGCCTGCATCGAGGCGGGCGGACGGAGAGTCTATATGGTGGAAACCGCTCTGGCCACCGCCCTGGGCGCCGGTGTGGATATCGGCAAGGCCAACGGCCACATGGTTCTGGATATCGGCGGCGGCACCACCGAGGTGGCCGTGGTGGCCAACGGCGGCGTGGTGTCCTGCGATTCCATCAAGGTGGCCGGCCAGAGCTTTGACGAGGCCATCGTGCGGTATATCCGGAAGAAATACAACATGCTCATCGGCCTGACCGCCGCGGAGGAGCTCAAGCGCAGCATCGGCTGTGTGATGCAGCGGCCGGATATGGGCGTGGAGGAGCTGCGCGGACGCAGCCTGACCGACGCCAAGCCCAAGGTGATCCAGGTCAGCGCCAATGAGCTGATCGAGGCCTTCGTGGATCCCATGAACCGGATCCTGGAGGCGGTGCATGAGGTGCTGGAGCAGACGCCGCCCGAGTCGGTGGGCGATCTGGAGACCAACGGCATCATCATGTCCGGCGGCGGTAGCCTGCTCTATGGCATCGACCGGCTGATCGAACGCTCCACCGGTATCCGTACCACCGTGGTGGACGATCCCATCTCCTGCGCCGCCTATGGCGCGGGGAAGCTGCTCAAGCACCTGGATGAGATGCAGGACGGTATGATGAACTACCGCCGGATGCGCCAGCTGAAGCTGTGATCGGCGGGGAAGGGAGCCTGTATGAACAAGAGAAAGGCCTTTGAGGCCCTGAAGCGGCTGCGCAATCGTCTGCGCCCCAAGGATGAGAGACCGAGCTGTTCCGCGGTGATCGTGGCGGCGGGCTCCTCCCAGCGCATGGGCAGCGACAAGCTGCTGGCCGATCTGGAGGGCGAACCGGTGCTGGCCAGGACCCTGGCCGCGTTCCAGCGCTCCGAGCTGGTGGATGAGATCGTGGTGGTCACCAGGACCGAGAAGATCCGCCAGGTGGCGGATCTGTGCAAGGAGCACGGCTTTGACAAGGTCAGTAAGGTGATCTCCGGGGGCAAGACCCGGATGGAGTCCAGCCTGGCCGGCGTCAGCGAGGTTAAGCCCTCGGCAAAGCTCATTGCGATTCACGACGGCGCCCGGCCTCTGATCACCCAGGAGCTGATCGCAAGAACCGTGATGGCGGCCCACGACCATCTGTCGGCCGTGCCGGTGGTTCCCAGCACCGACACTCTCAAAAACGTGGACGACCGGGGCGGCATCACCGGCAGCGCCGATCGGAGCCACATCGTCCGGGTCCAGACCCCCCAGGTCTTTTCCGCGGATCTGATCAAAGGCGCTCTGACCGACGCCGTGAAGCGGGAGCTGCCTCTGACCGACGACTGCTCCGCCATGGAACGGATGGGCGTGACCACCCAGACCGTGCCCGGCGACGACGAGAATATCAAGATCACCACGCCCTGGGATCTGGATGTGGCCCGGGCCATCCTGAAGGGGAGGCTCTCGAAGGCATGAGGATCGGACAGGGTTATGACGTGCACCGTCTGGTGGAGGGGCGAAAGCTCATCCTGGGCGGCGTGGAGATCCCCTATGAAAAGGGCCTGCTGGGCCATTCCGACGCGGATGTGCTGACCCACGCGCTGATGGACGCGCTGCTGGGAGCGGCCGCTCTGGGGGATATCGGGAAGCTGTTTCCGGACAATGACCCGGCCTATGAAGGCGCGGACAGCATCGAGCTGCTGCGAAAGGTGACCGCCGTTCTGGCGGAACACGGATACCGCGTGGGAAACGTGGACTGCACGGTGATCGCCCAGCGGCCCAAGCTGGCGCCTCATATCCCGCAGATGCGGCAGATCCTGGCCGGGGCCATGGGTCTGGAGGTCTCCCGGGTCAGCGTGAAGGCCACCACCGAGGAGGGACTGGGCTTCTCCGGCCAGGGCCTGGGCATCGCTGCGCAGGCGGTTGCGCTGATCGAAGAAAACTGAACATTCTTTCCCGCCGCGCATAGGATGGACTGTGCCGCCGGGAGCAGGAGCGTCCGCCGGGCACAGGCCCGGCGGACGCTTTTTCGGCGGAGAACTTGCGCTGCGGATGCGGCGGAGGGGGAGAAGACAATGACACAATATCTGATCCTGTGCCGTTCTCTGAGCACGGCTCAGAGGGCTGCCCGAACCCTGGAACGGGCAGGGACGACCGCGGTGGTGGTGAAGGCTCCTGCAGGGCTGACGACCAGCGGCTGCGGCTATGCCGTCAGCCTGCGGAAGGATCTGGAGAGCGCGCTGTCGCTGCTGGAACGGAACCGGATCCCCTATGGGAAGGTGTTTATGAAGCCACAGGGCGGGGAGTACCGGGAGGTGGAGCGGTGATCTACCTGGATAACGCAGCCACCACGCTTGTAAAGCCGTCTCGGGTCATTTCGGCGGTGCAGCGGGCCATGCAGACCATGGCAAGTCCCGGCCGGGGCGCCCACAGGCCCGCCATGCTGGCGGCGGAGACGCTGTATGACTGTCGGGCGGAGGCGGCGGAGCTGTTTCGCGTCCCGGAACCGGAGCAGGTGGTGTTCACCATGAACGCCACGCACGCCCTGAATCTGGCGATCCATTCTCTGGCAAAGCCGGGGATGCCGGTGGTGACTTCCGGCTTTGAGCACAATTCCGTGATCCGCCCTCTCCGAAGCCTGGGGGCTGAGCTGCGGGTGGCCGGGCGGAGACTGTTTGATCCGACGGATACGCTGGAGCGATTCGAGCGTCTGCTGCCCGGCGCGGGCCTGGCGGTCTGCACCCATGTCTCGAATGCCTTCGGCTATATTCTGCCCATTGACGAGATCTCGGCCCTGTGCCGAAGCCGCGGGGTTCCGCTGATCGTGGACGCCTCCCAGTCCGCGGGGACCCTGCCGGTGGATTTTGGCGCGCTGGGGGCGGCCTTTATAGCCATGCCGGGCCACAAGGGCCTCTACGGCCCTCAGGGCACCGGCCTGCTGCTCTGCGCCGAGCCGGGCAGACCGCTGCTGCAGGGCGGCTCCGGGGCCGACAGCCGGCTTCCCCTAATGCCGGAGCATCTGCCGGACCGGCTGGAAGCCGGGACCCACAACGTGTGCGGGATCGCGGGACTCCTGGAAGGCCTGCGCTATGTGCGCGAAAAGAGGCCGAGTGCGATCCTTGCCCATGAGCGTGGACTGCTGGCCCTGGCTGTACAGAGGCTTGAGACGCTGGGCCTGCGGGTGTATGCCGGGGAGGCCCAGAGCGGCGTTCTGAGCTTTGAGTCGCCGGGGACAGACTGCGAGGAGCTGGCCGGAGCGCTGGCCGAGGAGGGCCTGTGCCTGCGGGCCGGGCTGCACTGCGCCCCGCTGGCCCATGAAAGCGCCGGGACCCTGGAGCGGGGGACCCTTCGGATGAGCTTCTCCGCCTTCACCGCGCCGGAGGAGGTCCGGGCGGCCTGCGGCCGGATCGAAGAGACGCTCTCCCGTCTCGGAAACCGGGGAAGATCCCGGGAAAAAGAATGATCTTTCGGTTGCCTTTTTCTTCAAGATGCGGTATAATATTCAAATAGTAAAAAGAGAAGTGCGCCCGGAGGGCGCTGCATTGAGGGAAGACTATGGATTTGATCCGCACTATTTTCCAGGAGACGCTGAGCGATCTGTCCGCCATGCGCGTGGCTGACGCCATTGACATTCTGATCGTCGCGTTTCTGATCTACCGGGTGATCATGTTCGTCCGGAAGACCAACTCCTACAATCTGACCAAGGGGATCCTGCTGCTGCTGGTGGTACTGGGCGCAAGCTATGTGCTCCAGCTGCACATGATCAACTTCCTGCTGCGCAACGCCGTGGAGCTTGGCCTGATCGCGGTGGTGATTCTCTTCCAGCCCGAGCTCCGGCGGCTTCTGGAGCGGGTGGGCGGCAGCTTCACGTCTTCCCGCGCCGCCGCCAGTCCTGTGATGGAGACCGCCATCGCCCAGACGGTGCTGGCCTGTTCGGACATGTCCGCTTCCCGCACCGGCGCCTTGATCATCTTCGAGCGGCGGGTCCGGCTGTCCTCCATCATGAACACCGGCACCCTCATCAATTCCGACGTGTCGGCGGAGCTGGTCAAGAATCTGTTTTTCAACAAAGCCCCTCTGCATGACGGGGCCGTGATCATCAGGGACGGACGCATCGCCGCCGCCGGCTGCGTCCTGCCTCTGACCCAGAGCACCAACCTGTCGAAGGAGCTGGGAATGCGTCACCGGGCCGGCATCGGCCTGAGTGAGCAGTCCGACGCGGTGGTGGTCATCGTCTCGGAGGAGACCGGGGCCATCTCCATGGCCATGGACGGCATGCTCAAGCGCCATCTGTCTCCGGCCACGCTGGACAAGCTGCTGCACGCGGAGCTGATCCAGGCGGAGGATGACCGGGGCTTCGGCACCAAAGCGCTGGACTGGATCAAAACTGCGTTCAAAGGGGAGAGACAATGAAGAAAAGTAACCCTTTCCGTGTCATCTTTAACAGCAAGCCGTTCTGGATGATCATCTCGCTGCTGGTGTCCTTCGCCATCTGGATCTATGTGACCAGCACCGACCAGGAGGAATCCACCCAGACCTTCCGGGGCATCCCAGTGGAGCTGGTGGGGGAGGAGACCCTGCTCAATTCCCGGAATCTTCTGGTCACCGACGTGAGCACCAGCACCGTCAATGTGGATATTTCCGGTCCCCGGCGAGTGCTGAACCTGCTCAACGCGGCGGATCTGGTGGCCCAGGTGGACGTTTCCAAGCTCTCCCAGCCGGCCTATGCCTCTCTGACCTATACCATCGTCTATCCCGCGGGTATTGATCGCAGGAACCTGACGGTCTCCTCCAAGACCCCGGATACGGTGAGCTTCTATGTCTCCCAGCAGACCTCGGTGACCGTGCCGGTCCGGGGCGGCTTCGAGGGGACTCTGGCCGAGGGCCACACCGCCGAGACGCCCACCTTCGACCCGGCTACGATCACGGTCTCCGGACCGGAGATCTACCTCCGGGACATCGAATACGCCTGGGTCACCTTCGGGAAGGACGAGGTGGTGGACAGCACCTATACCGTGGAACAGGGCTACACCCTGATGAATACCAGCGGGGCCGCGGTGTCCACGGCGGAGCTGACCATGTCTGCCGATACCATTCAGGCCACCCTGCCCATCCTGGCCACCAAGGAGATCCCCCTGGGGGTGGACCTGATCGCCGGGGCGGGGGCCAGCAGTGCCAACACCAAGATCAAGATCGAGCCGGAGACCGTGATCCTGGCCGGGGACTCCGGCGTGCTCAACTCCATGAACAGGGTCATCCTGGCGACCATCGACCTGACGGACTTTGCCAGCTCCTACTCCGGGACCTACGCCATCTCGATCCCCAACGAGCTGCGGAATCTGACCGGCGTGACCGAGGCCAGCGTGACGGTGGAGATCGTAGGACTCGAGACCCGGACCTTCCGGGTGGACAACCTCACCTACACCCATCTGGCCGAGGGGATGGAGGCCAACTTCGTTTCCGAGAGTATAGAAGTCACCCTGCGCGGTACCGCCGAACAGCTGGACGCCATCGCCCAGGCGCAGGAGAGTATCATCCGCGCCGAGGCGGATCTGACCGATCTGCTGGATTCCACCGGAACCTATATGCCGGTGGTGAAGATTTATGTGGACGGCTATCCCGACGTGGGCGCTCTTTACGAGAACACCATCGCGGTGGAGATCAGGAGGGCGGAGTCATGACACAGGACGCGATCGTGGTGAAGCTGCTGCCCCATGACATGGCGGAGGTCGCCGTGACCCGGTCCACCGCCTGCGGCGGAAACTGCGGCAGCTGCGAGGCCTGTATTTTCCAGAGCGAGCTTCGGGCCGTGGCCAGAAACCGCATCGGTGCCAGACCCGGTCAGCGGGTGGTGATCGAGAGCCGCACGGCCACGGTGTTCAAGGCGGCGGCCCTGGTGTATGTGATGCCCCTGGTGCTGTTCTTCCTGGGCTACGGTCTGGCCGCCGCTCTGGGCGCAGGCGAGGGCCTGTGCATCCTGGTCAGTTTTCTGGCGCTGGCTCTGGGCGCGGGGCTCATGGTGCTTACCCAGCGGAGGGCCAGGGAAAAAGATAAGATCAGTTTTGATATCATTGGATAGGAGATCTTTGGTATGATCAAAAGCATGACCGGCTATGGCTCTGCCAAAGCCGTGGTGGACGGGCTGTCCGTCTCCGTGGAGCTCAAGAGCGTCAACAACCGCTTCCTTGACTGCTCCGTGCGGATGCCCAAGAGCTTTCTGTTTGCCGAGGAGGCGGTCAGGTCCTGCGTGCAGAGCCACATCGCCCGGGGCAAGGTGGACGTGTTCGTGACGGTGGACTCCTCCCAGAGCGACGATCTGGTGGTCCGGGTCAACGAAAAGCTGCTGGAGGGTTATCTGGCGGCGATCCGCCAGATCGCGGAGGACCACGCACTGCCCATGGATCTGGGCGCGTCCGGCGCGGCAAAGCTCCCCGACGTGCTGTCGGTGGAGAAGCGGGAGGTGGATGCCGAGACTCTGTCTCAGGGCATTGTCAGCATCACCGAGGCCGCATTGAATGACTTTGACGCCATGCGGCTCCGGGAGGGCGAGAAGCTCGGCCAGGACGTGCTGTCCCGGCTGGATCGCATCAGCGAGCTTGTAGGTCGGGTGGAGGAGAAGGCGCCGGAGACGGTGCGGGATTACCGCGCGCGTCTGGAGGCCAAGCTCCGGGAGGTTCTGGGCAGCGCCGGTATCGACGAGAGCCGGATGCTGACCGAAGCCGCCATCTTCGCCGACAAGGTGGCCGTGGATGAGGAGACCGTCCGCCTGCGCAGTCACGTTTCCCAGCTGCGGGATATGATCCGGGCTGGTTCCCCCATCGGCAGAAAGATCGACTTTCTGATCCAGGAGTTCAACCGCGAGGCCAATACCATCGGCTCCAAGTGCCAGAACACCGATATCGCCTACATCGTGGTGGATATCAAGGCCGAGATCGAGAAGATCCGGGAGCAGATCCAGAACATCGAGTGAGGAGCGAGGCATGAAGCTTGTACCCATCGGTTTCGGGAATCTGATCTCCGCGGGCAGAGTGCTGGCCATCGTGTCGCCGGATTCCGCGCCTATCAAGCGCATGATTCAGGACGTCCGGGATCGGGGCCTGCTCATTGACGCCTCTTTTGGCCGCAGCACCCGGTCGGTGATCCTGATGGACAGCGGCCACGTGATCCTTTCCGCGCTCCCGACTGAGACCATTTCAGCCAGGTTTGAGGATAAAAACGAACAGGAGGAGGCCAAGAGCAATGACTGAGAAGGGCAAACTGATCGTGATCTCCGGACCTTCCGGGGCCGGGAAGAGCACGGTGGTTTTCAAGGCCATCGGCAATCGGCAGGACATCTGTTTTTCCACTTCCGTGACCACCCGGCAGCCTCGTCCCGGCGAAGTGGACGGGAGAGAGTACTTTTTCATCAGCCCCGAACGCTTTCAGGAGATGGTGGAAAAGGACGAGCTGCTGGAGCATGCCACCTATGTCTCCCATTCCTACGGCACCCCCCGGGCCTATGTAACCGAGAAGCTGAACGCCGGGATGAACGTGATCCTGGATATCGAGGTCCAGGGAGCCCGCCAGGTCCGGCAGAAGCTGCCGGAGGCGGTGCTGATCTTCATCATTCCTCCCTCTCTGGAGGAGCTTCGCCGCCGTCTGGAGGGCCGGGGCACCGACAGCCCGGAGGCGATCCGGGGCAGACTGGAGCGGGCCCGCCAGGAGTACGCGGAGGCGGACTTTTATGATTACATCCTGGTCAACGACGACCTGGAGGAGGCGGGGCGGCAGTTCGAAGCGATCCTGACCGCCGAGCATCTCCGGGCAAAGGACCGGATGGAGCTGCTTCGGACAGAGGACTGAAGCGCAGCTTTCCCTTATTTCCATAGTTAATCCAAATCTAAAATATAGGAGTGTATGTTGTTATGATGCTGTATCCCCCTGTTGCTGAGCTGGTCGAGAAGGTCGGCAGCCGTTATCAGCTGGTGAACCTGGTGGCCCGTCGGGCCCGGGTCCTGTCCCAGAAGGCCGAAGAGGAGGAGATTCCCCTGGAGCGCAAGGCTGTGTCCACCGCCATCGACGAGGTCTACACCGGCAAGCTCACCCTGAAAAAGAAAGACTGATTCACGAAGGAAAAAGAAGGGACGGTGATCCGATATGCCGCAGCTTGTCGCCAAGATCGCAGTGTCCGCCGCGACCTATTGGATCGACCGGCCCTACGATTATCTGGTCCCGGAGGAGCTGGGAGAAAAAGCCGTGCCCGGCGTGCGGGTACTGGTGCCCTTCTCCCGGGGCAACCGGAAGAGCGAGGGCGTGATCCTTGCCCTGGCCGATCACAGCGAGTATGAGACGCTCAAGCCCATCCTCAGCGTATTGGATGAGGAGCCGGTGCTCTCTCAGGAGCAGCTGAAGCTTGCGCTGTTCATGAGAGAGCGTTTTTTCTGTACCGTCTATGACGCGGTGAAGGCCATGCTTCCCGCCGGACTCTGGTTTACCGAGGACGGCAAACGCCGGGTGAACGACAAGATGATCGAGATGGCCCGGCTTCTGCTGCCTACGGAGGAGAGCGCGGACTATGCCGAGAAAAAGCGCCGCCGTTCGCCCCAGCAGGCCGGAATGATCGATCTCCTGCAGAGCTTCGAGACCCTGCCCAGCCGGGAACTGCTGCAGTTCGCCGGGGCTTCCCGGGCTTCCCTGAAGGCGCTGGTGAAGGCCGGCGTGGTGGAGCTCTACGAGAAGGAGACCTACCGCCGGCCCCAAATCCATCTGGGAGAGACGGAGCCTCTGCCGGTCCTGAACGAGGAACAGCAGAAGGCTTTCGAGGGGCTCAATGCCATGGCGGCCTCCGGCAAGGCCGGCGCGGCGCTGCTCTTCGGCGTCACTGGCAGCGGCAAAACCAGCGTGTATATCCATCTGATCCGGCAGACGCTGGATCGGGGCAAATCCGCCATCCTGCTGGTGCCGGAGATCGCCCTGACGCCCCAGATGCTCCAGACCTTTTCCTCCCACTTCGGCGACCAGGTGGCCGTGCTGCACTCCAGCCTGTCCACCGGAGAGCGCTATGACGAGTGGAAGCGGGTCCGCTCCGGGAAGGCCAAACTTGCCATCGGCACCCGCAGCGCGGTGTTTGCGCCCGCGGAGGACCTGGGCCTGGTGATCATCGACGAGGAGCAGGAGGAGAGCTATAAATCTGAGAATTCTCCCCGATATCACGCAGTGGACGTGGCGAAATATCGCTGTGTCCGGGCAAACTGCCTGCTGCTTCTGGGCTCGGCTACGCCGGACGTGGTCAGCCGCTATTACGCCCAGATCGGGCGCTATGCCCTGTTCCGACTGGAGAACCGGTACAATGAGCGACAGCTGCCCCAGGTGCGGATCGTGGATATGCGCCGGGAGCTCCGGCGCGGCAACAGCGGCGATCTGAGCACGCTCCTGTGCGAGGAGATCCAGACCAATCTGGACCGCGGAGAACAGAGCATTCTGTTTCTCAACCGCCGGGGGACCCACAAGCTCATCAGCTGCGGCGAGTGTGGCTATACCTATCGCTGCCCCAGATGCAGCGTCTCCCTGACCTACCACAGCGTGGGAGAGCGGCTGCGCTGCCATTACTGCGGCTACAACCGCCGTCCCGACAGCGCCTGCCCCGAATGCGGCGGGATGCTCAAGCGGGTCGGGGCCGGGACCCAACTGGTGGTGGAGGAACTGGAACAGCGCTTCCCCGGAGTGGAGGTCCTGCGGATGGATACCGACTCGGTGGCGCCGGTGGGCTCCCATGAGCTGCTGTTTCAGCGCTTCCGGGAAGAGAAGATCCCCATTATGGTGGGTACCCAGATGGTCACCAAGGGGCTGAATTTTGAAAATGTGACCCTGGTCGGGGTCATCTCCGCCGACCAGAGTCTGTACGCCGGCGATTACCGGGCGGGGGAGAGGACCTTCTCTCTCATCACCCAGGTGGTTGGCCGCAGCGGCCGGGGCGAGAAGCCGGGCCGGGCGGTGATCCAGACCTTTACGCCGGGCAACGAGACCATAGAGCAGGCGGCCCGCCAGGACTATGAGGCGTTTTACGAGTCCGAGCTGGAGCTGCGGCGGCTGCAGAACGCTCCGCCCTTCGCGGATTTCCTGGCGGTGACCCTGTCGGGTCGGGACGAAAATCAGGTGATCCGGGCGGGAGAAGCGGTGCGGTCGAGCCTGGAGAAGCGGATCGGAACCGGCTCCGCCCGGATCCTGGGCCCCACCCCGCTGGCGGTGGTGAAGGTCAACGACCGCTATCGTTACCGGGTCCACATCGCCTGCCGCGCGGACAGAAATCTCAGAGCCGCGCTGTCTCAGACGGTGATCGAGGCCAATACGGACAAACGATTCCGGGGCGTCAGCGTGTACGCCGACAACGATCCCGGAGATTAAGGACAGAGGGGCGTTTCCCCTGCCGAATCCAATGAAGGAGAAAGAAACATGGCTCTGCGGAATATTCTGACCAAGGAACAGCCGGGACTGTACAAGCAGTGCCGCCCGGTAACCAAGTTTGACGAGCGGCTGCATCAGCTGCTGGATGATATGAAGGAGACCCTGCTCAGCGCCAACGGCGTGGGTTTGGCCGCGCCTCAGGTGGGGGTACTCCGCCGGGCGGTGCTGGTCATCGAGACCAACGTCCCCGAGGGTGAGGAGGAGTTTATCTACGAGCTCATCAACCCCGAGATCCTGGAGACCGAGGGCGAGCAGGACGGCCCCGAGGGCTGCCTGAGCGTTCCCGGCGAGTACGGCCTGGTCAAGCGTCCCATGCGTGTGAAGGTGCGGGCGCAGGATCGGGACGGCAACTGGTTTGAGGCTGAGGGAGAGGGCCTGACCGCCCGCTGCTTCTGCCACGAGATCGACCACCTCAACGGCATCGTTTTCACCTCCAAGGTGGAGCGGATGCTCACCCAGGAGGAGTTGGAGAACTGGGCCGGGGAAGAGGACTGAGACCGGGCGTCCCGGTTTCCCGAGGGTCCTTCCCCGGAAAGGAGACTGCATGAGAATCGTCTTTATGGGCACGCCGGACTTCGCGGCCCGGAGCCTGGAAAAGCTGATCGAGGAACAATTTGAAGTGGCGGGGGTCTTTTCCCAGCCGGATAAGCCGGTGGGCCGCCATGCGCTGCTGCAGGCGCCGCCGGTAAAGGAGCTGGCCCTCCGGCATGGGATCCCGGTGTTTCAGCCCGAGAAGATGCGGGACGGCACTGCCCTGCAGATCCTGCGGGAGCTGCGGCCGGACATCCTGGTGGTGGTGGCCTACGGGCGGATCCTGCCGGATGAGCTGCTGGCCGTGCCGCCCATGGGCGCTATCAACGTCCACGGCTCTCTGCTGCCCAAATACCGGGGCGCCTCGCCCATCCAGTGGGCGGTGCTCAACGGCGATGAAGTCAGCGGCGTGAGCACCATGTACCTGGCCCACGACATGGACGCCGGAGATGTGATCTATACGGCCGAAACCCCGGTGGGGGAATACGAGACCTCCGGAGAACTCTATGAGCGGCTGGCGGATCTGGGCGCGGAGCTTCTGGTAAAAACGCTGCGGGATCTGGAGGCGGGCCGTGCCCCCAGAACGCCCCAGGACCACAGCCGGGCCACGTATGTGGCAAAGCTGGACAAGTCCATGAGCCCCATCGACTGGGACCGGACTCCCCGGCAGGTCCTGAAATGGATCTATGGTCTGCAGCCCTGGCCGGTAGCCACCATGGAGCTGGGCGGCCAGACCCTGAAGGTCTTCGGCGCGGAATACACCGACACCAGAACGGACAAGCAGCCCGGGGAGCTGGTCTCCGCCGGGAAAGAGGGGATCGAGATCGCCTGCCGCGGGGGAGAGACCCTGCGCATCACCCGCGTCCAGGCGCCCGGCAAGAAGGCCATGAGCGCCGCCGATTATCTGCGGGGCCACCCGCTGACGGTGGACTGAGATGGCGGGAAATGCAAGAGAAGCGGCCCTTCTGGCGCTGGAGCGCTGCCGTAGAGACGGCGCCTGGTCCGGCGCCGTGCTGGACGCGTTGATCCGCAGCCAGGGCCTGGATCGAAGAGACGCGGCGCTAGCCAGCCAGCTGTGTCTGGGCGTACTGCAGAACAGTGTGTGGCTGGACCACGTGATCGACGCCTACAGCCGGGGAAAGCTGGAGCCCAAGCTGCGGGACGTCCTGCGGCTGGGGGCTTACCAGCTGCTGTTTCTGGATAAGATCCCCAAGCGGGCGGCGGTGAACGAGACGGTGAGCCTATGCAGGGCTGCCGGTTATGGACGGGCCTCCGGACTGGTAAACGCCGTCCTGCGGCGGATCAGCGAAAACGATCCGCCGCCGATTTCGGAAACGGATCCGGCGAAGCGGCTGAGTATCCGCTGGTCCCACCCGGAGTGGCTGGTGCGCCGGCTGCTGCGGGATCACGATGAAGCCTTCGTGGAGGGCTTTCTGCGCTGCAACAACGACATTCCGCCGCTGACCCTGCAGGTGAACCGCCTGAAGGTGGAGCCCCGGGATTATGAGCGGGCGCTGGAGCGGATCGGGATCGACTTCGAGTCGGACCCGGAGCTTCCCGGCTGCCTGACGCTGACCGGCGGAGCGGTCCGGGAACTGCCCGGCTTCGAGGAGAGCCTGTTCTACGTGCAGGATCGGGCGGCCAGAAGCGCGGTGGCGGCAGCGGGCCTGAAGCCCGGAATGCGGGTGCTGGACGCCTGCGCGGCGCCCGGCGGAAAGAGCTTTGCCGCCGCCATGGAGATGGAGAATCGGGGAGAGATCCTCTCCTGCGATCTGCACGAGAAGAAGCTGGGCCGGATCCGGAGCGGCGCCGAGCGCCTGGGCATTACGATCCTCCAGACCCGGGCGAGGGACGGCCGGGCCCCGGACGACCGGGAACTGGGCAGCTTTGACGCGGTGCTGGCGGACGTGCCCTGCTCCGGCCTGGGCGTCATCCGCAAGCGGCCGGAGATCCGGCAGAAGACCGAGGAAGAGCTCCGGGAGCTGCCCTCGATCCAGGCGGAGATCCTTGAGCATCTGGCGCCTCTGGTGAAGCCGGGTGGCGTGCTGCTCTATTCTACCTGCACGGTGCTGCCGGAGGAAAACGAAGCGCAGATCCGGAGCTTTTTAGCTTCCCATCCGGAATTTCATGCCGAAGGCTTTTCCCTGGGGCGGAGACAGGCCCCGGAGGGAATGCTGACCTTCTGGCCTCAGATCGACGGAACGGACGGCTTTTTTGTATGCAAACTGAGAAAATCATGAAAAAAGATATTGCGGCGCTGCTTCCGGAAGAACTGGAGGAAGAGCTCCTGCGGCTGGGACAGCCCAAATTCCGGGCAAAGCAGATCTTCGCCTGGCTGGGGAAGGGCGTGCGGGACTTCGGGGAGATGAGCAATCTGCCCAGGGACCTGCGGGACAAGCTGGCGGAGGAATTCCACCTCTATCGGCCCAAGGTGCTGTCCAAACAGGTCTCCCGGATCGACGGGACCATCAAGTACCTGTGGGAGCTCTGGGACGGCAACGCCGTGGAGACCGTGGTGATGAGCTATCAGCACGGCAACACGGTCTGTGTGTCCTCCCAGGTGGGCTGCCGCCAGGGCTGCGCCTTCTGCGCCTCCACCATCGGCGGACTGGTGCGAAACCTGACGCCCTCCGAGATCCTGGACGAGGTGCTGTTTTCCCAGCTGGACTCGGGCAAGACCATCTCCAATATCGTGCTCATGGGCATCGGCGAGCCTCTGGACAATTTCGACAACGTGATGCGGTTCCTGGAGCTGGTCAATCACCCCCAGGGCATGAACATCGGCATGCGGCACATCTCTCTGTCCACCTGCGGCATCACCGAACGCTTCGGCGATCTGGCGGATCGGGATCTGCAGCTGACCCTGTCCGTGTCCCTGCACGCGCCGGACGACGAGACCCGCTCGAAGATCATGCCCGCCAACCGGGGCCGGGGCGTGGAGCTGCTGATGGACAGCTGCCGGAACTATTTTGAGCGCACCGGTCGGCGGATCTCCTTTGAGTACGCCATGATCGACGGGGTCAATGATACCGAGTACCACGCAAGGCTTCTGGCCAAACGGGCCAAACAGGTTTCGGCCCATGTGAATCTGATCCCTCTGAACCACGTGGAGGAGCGGCAGTTCCAGCCCTCCACCCAGGGACATATGAAGGCCTTCATCAAGATCCTGCAGGATGAGGGCGTGAACGTAACGGTCCGCCGGCGCCTGGGCAGCGATGTGGACGCCTCCTGCGGTCAGCTGCGGCGGAAAATCCAAAAGCAAGGAGAGGCCAGGGAAGGAAACTGACCGGCGAAACGCCATGAAAAGCTTTGGAATGACAGACAAGGGAGCGGTCCGTGCAAATAATGAGGACTGCTTTCTGATCGAAAAGTGCCCGACCCGGGACTGCCTGGTTTTGGGCCTTTGCGACGGCATGGGTGGAGCCAGGGCCGGGGAGCTGGCCAGTTCTCTGGCGGTGAAGGCTTTTGTCAACCGTGTTTACGAGCGCTTGAATACGCCTGAGCGTCGACGCTTCGATTATCACCGGCTCCTCCAGGAGGCCTGCGACGAGGCCAACGGCGCCGCCTATACCTACTCTCATTTCAGCGAGGAATATGAGGGTATGGGCACCACCCTGGTGGGCGGCGTGATAAAGAACCGGGGAAATGGGTATATTATCAACGTAGGGGACAGCCGGGCCTATCTGATCTCCCGCCGGGGGATCCGGCAGATCACCAGGGATCACTCCCTGGTAGAGGATCTGGTGGAGATGGGCGCCATCACCCGGGACCAGGCCAGGACCCATCCCAGACGGAACGTCATCACCCGGGCCCTGGGTTCTCCGGAACCGGTGGAGGGAGATATCTTTGAGTTCACGCTTCAGCCCGGCGAGGTGCTGCTGCTGTGCTCGGACGGCCTGTCCAACACTGTGGAGGACGAACAGCTCCAGCAGGTCTGCCTGGAGGAGAAGACGGCGGAGGCCATCTGTTCGCGGCTGATGCAGCTGGCTCTGGATCGTGGAGCCAGCGACAACGTGACCATGATCGCGGTCAAAAGGTAGCGAGGAAATATCATGAACGAAAACCAGGAAACCGAAAATCTGAGCGGCCAGCTGCTGGACGGGCGCTATGAGCTGCAGGAGATCATCGGCGAGGGCGGCATGGCCGTGGTCTATCGGGCGACGGATCACCGGCTGAACCGGCCTGTGGCGGTAAAGATTATGCGCCGGGAGATGATCGGCGACGAGGAGTTCCGCAGCCGCTTCTGCGCGGAGTCCCACGCTGTGGCCATGCTCTCCAATCCCAATATCGTGGCTGTTTACGACGTGAGCCACAGCGATGAGAACGAATACATAGTCATGGAACTGGTAGACGGGATCACGCTGAAGCAATATATGGAGAAGAAGGGGCCGCTGCCCTGGCGGGAGGCGCTGCATTTTACCAAGCAGATCGCCCGGGCCCTGGGCCATGCCCATGAGCGTGGGATCATTCACCGGGACATCAAGCCCCAGAATATCATGCTGCTCCGGGACGGGACCATCAAGGTGGCCGATTTCGGCATCGCCGCCCTGGAGAACGAGATCCACGAATCCAACGGCGAGGCCATCGGCTCCATCCACTACATCGCGCCCGAACAGGCCAGAGGGCTGCTGCCGGATACCCGGAGCGACCTGTATTCCCTGGGCGTAGTGATGTACGAGATGCTGACCGGTCAGCTCCCCTACACCGGCGAGACCCTGGGGGAGATCGCCATCAAGCACATGAACGCCGACCCGGTGCCGCCCCGGCAGATCATTCCGGAGATCCCGGAGGAACTGGAGACTGTGACCCTGAAAGCCATGTGCGCGGATATGGAGCGCCGCTATCAGAACGCCGGGGAGCTTCTGCAGGATCTGGATACCTTTACCCAGAACCGTCTGCGCCAGCAGGAGGAGGAAGCGGAGAAGCTGGAAACCCCGGAGGTGGCCCCCATCCGCTCTTCCAGCGAGCTGTCCCGGGACAGCTACCGCCGCAGACGGCGGCGCAGCGGCCGGGTCAGCTTTCTGGCGGGAACCTTTGGCGTATTGGTCACGGCCATCGCTCTGTTTGTGTTCCTGTGGAATTTCTGGCTGCGTGATATTTTCGCTCCTGCGGAACGGATCTTTCTGCCAAACTTCGTGGGCAGCAATTATGACAGCCTCATCAACGACCCTACCATCCGCTCCCTGTACCATTTCGAGGTCATGTTCGTGGTCAACGATACGGCCCAGCCGGGCGAGGTTCTGGCCCAGAGCCCCAATGCCGGACGGAGCATGATGGTCACGCCGGAGAAGATCGACGTGCACCTGACCGTCAGCACCAACGACTCCATGACCCAGGTGCCCAATGTGATCAACATGGATTACCGCTCGGCCAGCGCTGTGCTGCGCCAGTCGGGCTTCAATGTGGAACTGGTCAATGAGGTCTCCGACAGCTTTACCAAGGACTATGTGATCTCCTCCAGCCCCGAGGCCGGAACCGAGATCAGCATGGGGTCCACCGTGTATCTGAACGTGAGCACCGGACCGGATCTGCTGTACGTGAACATGCCGAACCTGATCGGACTGTCCGAGAACGCCGCCATCGCACAGATGGAGATGTACTCGCTCAGCTACGGCGGCTCCACCTATGAGCAGGCCGAGCTGCCCGCCGGCACGGTCATCGGGCAGAGCATCGAGGCTTTTACCACCACCGAGGAACACAGCAAGGTGATCCTCCGGGTGTCGCTGGGACCGGAGGGCTGATGGCAGAAGGAAGGATCGTCAAGGCCCTGAGCGGCTTTTATACGGTTGATACCCCGGAGGGCCCGGTCATCTGCAAGGCCCGGGGGAAATTTCGCATGGATGGGACCTCGCCTCTGGTGGGAGACCAGGTGATCTGCAGCCGCCAGCCCAATGGCTCGGGGCGGATCGACAGCGTCCTGGAGCGGCGCAACTGGTTTGTGCGCCCGGCGGTGGCCAACGTGGACGCGCTGGTGTTCGTGGCCGCCAACACCAATCCGGTGACAGATCCCTATCTGGTCGACCGGGTCTCGGCCATCGCCGCCGAGGCCGACTGCGAGCTGATCGTGGTGGTCAACAAGGCCGATCTGGATCCAGGGGAGGATCTGGTGGAGCTGTACCGCAGGGCCGGTTTTCCCTGCGTGCGGACCAGCGCCGAGACAGGGGAGGGCCTGGAGGAGCTTCGACAGCTGCTTTCCGGCCGGATCTGCGCCTTCACCGGCAACTCCGGTGTGGGGAAATCCAGTCTGCTCAACAGACTGATCCCGGGCCTGGAACTGGCAACCGACCAGGTCAGTCAGGCGCTGGGCCGGGGCAAACATACTACCCGCCATGTGGAACTCTTCCCGTTGGGGCAGGGCGGCTTTGTGGCGGATACGCCGGGCTTCGCCTCCTTCGAGCTGCAGATGATGAAGCCCATCCCCAAAGAAAACCTGCAATACGATTTCCGTGAGTTCGAGCCCTATCTGGGCCAATGCCGCTTCCCGGACTGTACCCATCGGCGGGAGCCGGACTGCGCGGTGACACGGGCGGTGAAGGCGGGGGAGATCTCCGAAAGCCGCCACCGCTCCTACGAGCGCCTCTACGAGCTCAGCGCCCAGTACAAAAGCTGGGAGGATAAATAATACATAGTGCGTCCAGCGCGCTCACAGAAAAGCCGCCTCCCGCATAGACTGGAAAAAAGTCTTGCGGGAGGCGGTTGTCATGCGGAGACGCGGAGGAGGAAAGTGTATCTGGGGGAGGTTGGCCGTGGTGGCGGGGATCGTCATCATACTGGCCCTGCTGCTGCCGCCGGCCTTCTGGTGGATGGTTTTGGCGGTGCTGCTCATCGGGCTGGGGATCTGGTTTCTGCGCTGCGGATGAATACCCATCGGTCCCTTTGCATAGGTTGTACAAACACATGCAAAAGGAGCGGTAGCCTATGGAAATCAAACTGCAGGAGAGCCTGCGGGAGATCATTACGGAGATACCGGAGCAGCGCAGACGTCTGCCGGTGAGCCTGGAGGCGGTGGTGCCGGATTCCATGGAGGATCTGTCCCGGGTGGCCCTGGTGCGTCCCGCTGTCTGGCTGAAGAGCAAGGAACCCACGGCCCGGGGCCTGCTGGTGCAGGGAGAGCTTCGGGCGGTGGTGCTTGGCCTGGGCGAGTCCGGGAAGCTGAACGCCGTCAGCCTGTCGAGACCCTTTGAGATCGAGTTTGAACCGGGAGAGAGCGTGCCGGAGAACCGCAGCCAGGTGCAGCTGACTATCGGCAGTATGGAGGCCAGACTGGTGAACCCGCGGAAGATCTCCGCCCTGTTTGAGATAACGGCGGTGCTGTATGCCTGGAAACCGGAGAGTATGGTTTATGACGCCAAGGCGGAGGAGAGCCGGGGCCTGCACCTGAGGGTTGAGGACAGGACCACCCCCATGGCGGTGGCGAGCGGAGAAAAGAGCTTCGTCCTCAGCCAGCAGCTGCCCCTTCCGGAGCGGCCCGGAGACCTGCTCTACGTGCAGACCGCCCTGACGGTGGAGGACGTTAGCCCCCTGGGCAGCCGGGCGATCGTAAAGGGCCAATGCCGGATCGAGCTGGGTTTCGACACCGAAGGGAACCCGGGCTTCCGGACGCTGAGCGTTCCCTACTCCCAGATCCTGGAGCTGCCGGTGGAGGACGCCGAGCAGTTTCTGATCACGCCCGCGGTGTGCTCCTGTTATACGGAGCTCAGCGATACCATCGCCGGAGATCGGGTCCTGGAGACGGAGGTCCATGGGCTGCTCCAGATGACGGCTTACAGCAGCCAGCGCTTTTGCTTGCCCGTGGACGCCTATTCCAATCTGGCGCCGCTGGATGTGCAGCGGCAGGAAATCACTGTCGGTTGCAGAACGCCCCGGGAGAGCATCACGGCCATAGCGGAGGGAGCGCCGGAGCTGCCGGAGGACTGGGCTGCCCCGGAGGCTCTGCTGCCCGGTCCGGTCCAGACGGAACGGAACGGGGAAGTGCTGCGCCTGACGGCGCCGGTGGATTTGATCTATCGGACGAAGACCGGGGAGCTTGCGGTGATCCGCAGAAGCGTCGCCGGACAGACGACTCTGACAAAGGGCGACGAAGTGCTGTCGATAAGTCCCGGCGATCCGGAGCTGACACCGAATGCCCTGAGACTTCCGGTGACCGTCTGCCTGTGCGCTGCGGCGGAGGAACGGCTGGAGCGGGTGACCGGGCTGGAGCTGGATTCGGAAGCGCCTTTCGATCAGGCGAAGCTTCCGGCGGCGGTGCTGGCCGCCAGGGGAGACGGAGATCTGTGGACCCTGGCCCGGCGCTGGCACTCCACGGTGGAAGCGATCGAGGAGCAGAACAGGGAAGCGGGCCCGGAAGATCTGCTGCTGATCATCCGGGAACGCTTTTGAGGCCCCGTTGGGCGACGTCGGAAAACTCATTTCTTGTACTTGCCATCTACGGGGAAATGTGATATAGTAACTCTGTTCTAAATGAAACACGAAAGAGGAGTTGTTAGCTATGTCCGGACATTCCAAGTGGCACAATATACAGAAAACCAAGGGCGCGGCAGACGCCAAGCGCGCTTCCATCTTCACCAAGATCGCCAGAGAGATGATCGTTGCGGTGAAGGAAGGCGGCGGCGGGGATCCCCGCAGCAACTCCAAGCTGGCCGCCGTGATCGCCAAGGCCAAGGCCGCCAACATGCCCAACGACAACATCAAGCGCACCATTGACAAGGCTCTGGGCGCCGGCAATACCGAGAACTACGAGAAGATCGTCTATGAGGGCTACGGTCCCCAGGGCGTGGCCATCATCGTGGAGACCATGACCGACAACCGCAACCGCACCGCGGGCGAGATGCGCCACTACTTCGACAAGTACGGCGGAAATATGGGCGCTGCCGGCTGCGTCAGCTGGTCCTTTGACAAGAAGGGCGTCATCGTCATCGACAATGAGGACGAGGAACTGGACGAGGAGACCGTCATGATGGACGCGCTGGAGGCCGGCGCTGCCGACTTCGAGGCTGACGGCGAGATCATGACCGTCTACACCGAGCCTGACGACGTGGCCGCTGTCTCCGAGGCGCTGACCGCCAAGGGCTACAAGCTGATGGAGGCCCAGGTGGAGATGCTGCCTCAGAACGGCACCATCAAGCTCACCGACGAGACCGATCTCAAGAATATGCGCAAGATGCTGGAGATGTTCGAGGACAACGACGACGTCCAGAACGTCTGGCACAACTGGGAAGAGGAATAAGTCCCCCATCCGTAACCGGAAAAAACCATCCGTAACCGGAAAAACCATCCGTTACTCAAGACCTGAAAAACGTACAAAATTAACGTCGGAAGTGGAAAAACCGATTTCCGGCTTTCACGGAAAAACGTACAAAATATATGAAAAGAGCACTGGATTTTGGACCAGTGCTCTTTTCATATAAAATGGTTCTATCTCCGGCGTTTGCATCTATGCTGCAGCAGGCTTTCAAAACCACGTAGACTTCACCGAATAGGGGTTCAACTTAATAGGTGGTGCGGAGCAATCAAGTTTGAAACCATTTCAATCAAACTCCATAAGGGTACTATCATGTATATACTTCATACAACTTTCATCAATCAGGTCAGCGTTTCTTTTGAAAAACTCAGTTACAAATGGCGCGACCCAGTACTCAGATCGATCTGGAGGAGTCATATTACAATCAAGGTGGTCTACATAGTCTGTTGACATGATGGATAGTGGCGAACAAAGAGCAAGCAGAAAGAGAAATGTAATCGTGATAAACCGTATGTCCTTTAGTAACTCACCCAGTTGAGCTTGCATCGTTTTCTCTTGAAGTGCATAAATATTCTGGTTGTAAAAAGCAATCCCATTGCCGTGGACATAGTTGTTAAGTTTGGCTCCAAGAGTTTTGAAATAAGACCTCAATTTGTATTTTTGTACAGCATCCTTCACCTGCGGGGATTGACCTATGGCTTGAAGAACTGTTCCAATGTATAAGTCATTAAGGCCATTGCTGAGCCACTGCTCAATATTATGTTCCATCTGAACGGCTGCAGGTGATTTGCAATTTAATGTATCGCATGTGCTGTAAACCATAACATATAGATAGAAAAACAAATCATCTCGATACTTTCGCAGCAATGAATAGGCGTCGGCAATACATCCGGATTCGCAGCATGAAATAATACTACCCGCTGTGAGTTCAGCTGAGGTAGAGAGAATCTGTAATGAAAAAGTATGTCTTCCACAAAGAATATAATCTCGACCATAAGATAGAAAACCCAAATCATCCAGGAATTCTTCGACAACACGCATCTCAGATAGCGTTTTTTGACATCCTTCGTCTTGAGCTATCATCTTCTGATTCTGTTGGCGGATTGTGCTTTCACTGTAATCATTAAATTCCATAATAATCTCCTGCGAGAAGGTTCCCAATGAGCTAAACCTTCCTGCAAAACGCCCGTTATCTACCTGCCTTGCCCTAACTTTATCACGGCTTCGTTTCCCGCGTGGGCGTAGGTCAGGATCATCCGCTGCATCTCGTACCAGGTCTCGTCCTTGTTCCAGCGCAGGGAACGGTTGACGGCAAAGGCGCCCATGACCGAATAGAGAAACAGCAGCTCGCCCTGGCGCTGGGTGATATGCATCTCGCGCATCATCTCCGGCACGATGTGCGGGCACTCCTGTCGATAGACCCGCATGATGATGTATTCCGCGATCTGGTCGTCCCGGAACAGGGGCTTATACCGCGGATCGTCCGCCACCCGCTGGCACAGCGGCAGAAACTCCACGAAGCGCTCCAGCTCGCTGGCCTTTTCCATCCCTGACACCTGATCGGAAAGGAACTCCAGCTGCGCAAAGCTTGTGGTGGATCCGGCGGCATTGCCGATGGCCTCGTCCGCCAGCTCGTCGATCACATCCATCAGACCGGTATAGTGGGTGTAGAAGGTGGCCCGCCCCACATTCGCCTCCCGGCAGAGGGCAGCGACACTGATCTTGTCAAAGCCGTCCTGCCGCAGAAGCCGGAGCATGGCGTCCTTGATGAGGTTTTTTGTCACAAGCGTCCGCCGATCCGGACTCTTTCTCTTGTCGTCCATGGTCAACGCCTCCCGCTTCCTTCATCGGTAATACAATTATAGACAGTTTTTGAAGAATTGTCCAGCAAATATACAGGTTTCACAAATGTGTTCTGGTACATCCCCGACTATTTTTGGTACATTGACAACAGCAGATCAAACACACAATACCAAAATATGAGAGGAGCAAAAGCATGATTTCATTTGAGATGGAAGATCTGATCGGCGTATTGCAGGGACTCGTACCTTACTTTATCGCCATCGCTGTGGCGCTTGTCGCAGCCATCGCCGTGACTGTGGCGGTGAAAAAGCTGCCCCAGGCCAAGAAAAAATTCATCCGCGGCGAGAGCTGGATGGCCGCGCTGCTGGTGATCGTCATTGTGGCAAACCTCATCTGCCTGGGGCCTATGTCCGCACTGCTGAGCCTGGTCGGCGGCGGCGCGACCCCCACCACGATCTCGGACAGCCTTGCCAAAGAGGCTGAGGCAGTTGCCACCCAGATCGCCGAGGAGGGCTTCGTGCTTCTGGAGAACGAGGGCGTCCTGCCGCTTCAGAACACCCAGCGCCTGAATCTCTTCGGCTGGGCCTCCACCAACCCCGTCTACGGCGGCGCCGGCTCCGGCGGCCTGAACGACCTGTACCACAAGGTCAGCCTCATCGAGGGCATCGAGAACGCGGGCTTTGAAGTGAACCCCGCCCTGACGGAGTTCTATCTCGGCTACGCCGAGAACCGCGCGGCGGTCTCCATCACGGCCCAGAACTGGAACCTGCCTGAGCCGCCCGCAGCCAATTACAGCGCCGAGCTGCTGCAGGGGGCCAAGGATTTCTCCGATACCGCGCTGATCGTCATCTCCCGTATGGCGGGTGAGGGTCACAACGATATTCCCCAGGATATGGCCGCCTGCGAGATCTACACCGACAACAGCAAAGCCTACCCCGACTGGGATGAGGGAGCCCACTATCTGGAGCTCAACAACACCGAGAGGGATATGGTCGAGCTGGTGTGCTCCAATTTTGACAACGTTATCGTCGTGTATAACGGCGCGTATGCCTTCGAGCTGGGCTTCTGCGAGGAGTACCCCCAGATCAAGGGCGTGATCTGGGCCGGTGGCCCCGGCAACGTGGGCTTCACTGCCCTGGGCGAGATCCTGGCCGGCACCGTGAACCCCTCCGGCCGTACCAACGACACCTTTGTGTACGACATGACCCAGACCCCCTACTGGAACAATGCCGAGAAGCGCGACTATGCCAACATGCTGGACATGACCGTGGAAGGCATGAACGCCGGCGTTCCCACCAACTACGCTCCCGCCTTCATTCACTATGTGGAGAACATTTATGTGGGCTATAAGTTCTATGAGACTGCCGACAAGGAAGGCGTCATCGACTACGACAGTCTGGTGCAGTACCCCTTCGGCTACGGCCTGAGCTACACCAGCTTCAACCAGAGCATGTCCGAACTGAGCGTGGACGGGGAGAGTATCTCCTTCGACGTGACCGTACAGAACACCGGTTCTGCGGCGGGCAAGGACGTGGTGGAGGTCTACTTTGATCCTCCCTACACCAACGGCGGCATTGAAAAAGCCAGCGCCAACCTGGTGCGCTATGAGAAGACCGGCCTTTTGGATCCGGGCGAGAGCGAGACGGTCCACATCTCCTTCGACCTGGAGGAGCTGGCCTCCTACGACGAGCGCAGCGGCTGCTATGTGCTGGAAAAGGGCGATTACAGCATCGCCATCAAGGCCGACTCCCACCGGGAGCTGGACAGCAAGGTCTACACCCAGCCCGAAACCGTCAAGTATGACGGCTCCAACCCCCGGCCCTCCGACGACGCGGCGGCCGTGAACCAGCTTCAGGACGCCCGGGGCGAAGTCGAGTACCTGTCCCGTAAGGACGGCTTTGCCAACTACGAGACGGCTACCGCCGCCCCCGCTGACCTGGATCTGCCCGAGAAGTACATCGCAGGCTACCACCTGAACGCAAACTACGATCCTGCCGCTTATATTGATCCTAACGATACCATGCCCACCACCGGCGCGAAGAACGGCTTGATGCTCAAGGACCTGCGCGGCAAGAGCTACGATGATCCCCAGTGGGAGCAGCTGTTGGATCAGCTCACTGTAGACGAGATGGCCGACATGATCGCTCTCTCCGGCTACCAGACGCCCGCCATCGCCTCCATCGGCAAGGTGCAGTGTGTGGACTCCGACGGCCCTGCCGCCATCAACAACAATTTCACCGGCGGCGGCTCCATCGGCTTCCCCGTAGAGGTGGTCATTACCTGCACCTGGAGCCACGAGCTGGCTTCCCGCTGGGGTGAGGTCATGGGCAAGATGGCCAAGGAGCTGGGCTCCACCGGCTGGTATGCCCCGGGCATGAACACTCACCGCTCCGCTTTCACCGCGCGCAACTATGAGTACTTCTCCGAGGACGGTGTGCTGGCCGGCTGGATGGCCGCCGACGCGGTCAAGGCCGCCATGCAGGAGGGTGTGTACTCCACCATCAAGCACTACGCCATGTACGATTGCAACGGCAAGATGGTCTGCGCCTGGGCCACCGAGCAGTCCATGCGTGAGATCTACCTCAAGCCCTTTGAGATCGCCGTGAAGGAAGGCGGCGCCACCGGCGTGATGGCCTCTTGGGCTTACATCGGCAACAAGTGGGTCGGAGAATCCAGCGCGCTGATGAAGACGATCCTGCGCGATGAATGGGGCTTCCGCGGCTTCGTGGTGTCCGACTTCTTTCGCAACAACGGCCACGGCTTCATGAACGCGGATGAGGCCCTTGCCAACGGCGTGGATGCCATGCTCTCCACCTTCGCCGGCGGCCCCAACCAGGTCAGTGACAAGACCGCGGCTTCCAACGTCATTTACATGCGCGAAGCCACCCACAACATCCTCTACACCACGGTCAACTCCTGGGCCTACGATGAGGAGCACAGCCAGGGCGGCCTGGAAGCCTGGAAGGCGATCCTGATCGGCGCGGACGTGCTCGCCGGTCTGGCCCTCTGCTTCGGCGCGTTCCGGATCTATCAGAAATACAAGAAGAACAAATAAAGCAAGTACTGTGAAGCGGGAAGCATGACTGGCTCCCCGGAAACAACAGGCGCGGGCCGCCGTAAACGACCCGCGCCTGTTGCTGTTATGACACCGCCATGGGACCCCGAAAGGGCAGCGGCGAACCTGTTCTGTTGTTCCGGTTTTGTGACCTCTTTGTCACTGACTCCAGGGTTTCTGCTCACAAAATCCCGGGTTTTGATTTGACATCATACCCCACATGTGGTATAATACCCATGACAACAAAAAAGTGTGGCAGCACATGAGAGTTCGCACCTCCCATGTGCCTGCGCAGGTGTTACGGGCACCATACACAGCAGCTTTCGCTGCACCACGGGTTTACTATACCCCGAAGGATCGTTTTTTGCAAGAAAAACCTTTCCGGGGGTATGGTCCTTTCGT
>CADAHL010000011.1 GCA_902787755.1 Oscillospiraceae bacterium | reverse complement strand
CTATTATTGCCTCAGAATCAGCATTGAACATATCAGCAACGAAGTGGTCAATGGGATCGTGTTTTCCATAATTGACTAAGGAGGGCCTGCAGTTTTACAAGCCCTCCTTGTTCTCTTCAGATTTCTTTCATTTTCCCTTCTGTCAGAACATCAATTATGATCTTAGCTGCCAATCGAAATGCGTAGATAAACGTCTCGCAATCGGTAAGCACGTTTATCTCCCGCTGTGCGGTCATGTAGTCTTCAAACATTCCCTTCTGCTTTTCGGTGAGGGTGTCAGTCAGCGCGTCTCCGGCTTTCACAAGGTCATCCAGAGCTTTCGCATATTGGCTGTTGCGCTTGAAGCTGCGCTCACTGGGGTGAACATCACCGAGGTAAAGGTCTTCCAGAATCAGCATTTCAGCACCTCCCTCAGCAGTAGATGAGCTCGCTCAGCACGATCTCTTCCGCACGATTGTTAATGCTGTTCATGCGGCGCACCCACTCCATTTGATCGACTGCCTTGAGCATCTCGGTCACGCCCTCTTGCTTTGCCATCCGCTGGATGATTAGTTCCAGCTGTTCCTCACAGCTCTGGTCGATCTCGGCCAGGTGCCGAAACAGTTTACCGTTTACCAACAAATTGGTGTAAAGTACGCGGCGGTATTCTTTCAGATAGCGTTTTCGCATTCTGCCATATTTGCCAATGGTCTGTTGCTCAAATTCGTCAATTGTAAGATCGGGCAGAAGATAATCTCCGACCTTTACATAGCTTCCGCCCAGCTTTTCATACAGTGATTGTTCCATGGTTTTTCCTCCTGTTTTTTGACCCTTACTTTGACCCTTTATAGATTGGAACCATTGGAAACAAGCACTCTGACAGGTACGGATTTTAGATTTTAGCTGATAATCTTTTTATTATGCCTCGTTTTTATCAAAAAAGTACTATTGGAATCAACGCCTTCAATTCAAATCCCTCCTTCTGCGCCAAAAAGAGCAGCTCACCCGTCAGGGTGGGGTGCTCTTTTTGATTCCCAAGGGGATTTAAACGGGAGCGACCTTACGCCGGATTCATGATCCGGGTGATCGTAGACGAGGCGGCGTTTGTCGCAATCCGCCATCGGCAGCGTTCGATCCCGCAGCGGCACCTGCAGCGCGTGATTTGAAAACAGTATCAGTTGACTAATACCGGTGATTCGGGGTATAGTATCTATATCAAGCCATTTCTGAGGAGGGTATTCTATGGCGAACAAATACGCGGGAACCAGAACCGAAAAGAACCTGTGGGAGGCCTTCGCGGGCGAGTCCCAGGCCAGAAATAAGTACACCTATTTTGCCTCTGTGGCAAAGAAGGCCGGCTTCGAGCAGATCGCGGAGATCTTTCTGAAGACCGCCGACAACGAGAAGGAACACGCCAAGCTCTGGTTCAAGGAGCTGGGCGAGCTGGGCACCACCGAGGAGAACCTGCTGCATGCCGCCGAGGGTGAGAATTTCGAGTGGACTGACATGTACGAGCGGATGGCCAGGGAGGCGGAGGAAGAGGGCTTCCCCGAGCTCGCGGCCAAATTCCGGGGTGTGGGCGCCATCGAGAAGGCCCATGAGGAGCGTTATCGCAGGCTGCTGACCAATGTGGAGACCAAGACGCAGTTCGAGAAGAGCGGCGTCCAGGTCTGGGAGTGCCGCAACTGCGGCCACCTGGTGGTGGGCACCAAGGCCCCCGAGGTGTGCCCGGTCTGCAATCATCCCCAGAGCTACTTTGAGGTCCGCAAAGAGAATTACTGATAAGACAAACGAGGCAGCGCATAACGCGCTGCCTCGGCATTTTTTCTGTGGGAGCTGCCCATAGGGGCGGCTCTTATTTTCTGCTCTTTTTTGCGTAGGAGAACATCCAGACCACGATGACCACCAGGGCCAGCACGATGACGATTCCGAGAAGAGTCTGGAACAGACCGCCGGCTAGAGCCGCGGCGCCGGAGACGATGCGGATCGCCAGCACGATCACCAGAATGACCGCGACCAGGATGCCGCCGAGCAGAGCGTATTTTTTCATAGGGATCCTCCTATCCGATCACCTCGCCCAGACGGGCCAGGACCTGGGTAAAATATTCCGGAAGCTCACTTTCGATCAGGACCGTTTCCCCGGTCCGGGGGTGAACAAAGCGCAGTTGCCTGGCGTGGAGACACTGGCCCTCCAGGCCCTTGTCCGGCGAGGGGGCGCCGTAGGTGAAATCCCCCAGCAGGGGATGGCCGATGCTGGCCATGTGGACCCGGATCTGATGGGTGCGCCCGGTTTCCAGATGGCAGCGGACGTGGGTATAGCCCCGATAGCGGGCGATCACTTCCCAGTGGGTCACCGCGGGGCGGCTGTTCTTCTCGGTCACGGCCATACGCTTTCGGTCCGTGGGGTGGCGCCCGATGGGGCGGTCCACGGTGCCGGAATCCTCCCGCAGATTGCCCCGGACGACGGCCTCGTAGGTTCGGGACAGGCTCCGGTCCTTCAGCTGCTCCGACAGCGCCTGGTGGGCGAAATCGTTCTTGGCCACGATCAGCAGACCGGAGGTGTCCTTGTCGATCCGGTGGACGATGCCCGGCCGTTTCTCTCCGCCGATGCCGGAGAGACTGTCTCCGCAGTGGAAAAGCAGGGCGTTGACCAGGGTCCCGTCGGGATGGCCGGGGGCGGGATGCACTACCAGGCCTCGGGGCTTGTTCACCACGATCAGATCCCCGTCCTCGTAGGCTACCGCCAGGGGGATGTCCTGAGGCACCAGCTCCACGTCCTCCGGAGGGGGCAGACAGACCTCAAAGCAGTCGCCCGAGATGCATTTGTAGTTCTTCCGGACCGGCTGGCCGTGGAGAAGCACGTATCCCTCCTCCAACAGCCGCTGGGCGGCGCTGCGGCTCAGACCCTCCACAGTATGGGCGAGGAGAGCGTCGATGCGTTCGCCGCTCTCCTCTGCTTGGATCAGAAGAATTTCGTCTTCCATCAATTGTCTCTGAATTCTGCCAGAATATCGTCCAGGGAGAACTCATCCTTCGAGGCCGGTTTGGCCGCGGGGCGGCTTGCGGGCCTGGAGGCGGGCTGAGCCTGGGACCGGGCGGGAGCCGCGGACTGAGCGGCTCTGGCGGCAGGGGCTTCCGCCTGGGGCTTTGCGGCCGCGGGCTGCGCGGTTCTGGCGGGCCTGGCGGGGGCGGAGCCGTGACGGCTGGTGGGCACGTCGTCCAGGGCGCTGAAGTCCATGGAGAACTGAGGCTTCTCGGCGGCAGCCAGACTGTCCCGGGCGGGGTCGGTCTGCGTTCTGCGGACCGGCTTGGGCTGAGGCTTGCGGACGGGCTCTTCGTCTTCGTCGTCCTCCTCATCCTCCTCCACGCGGGCGCGCCTGGCGGCGCGGCGGCTCACAGGCTTGCGGACAGGCTCCTCAATCTCTTCCTCTTCCTCGGTGGAGAAGGCGTCATCATAATCGTCCTTGCTCCGGCGGTCCTTCTCAAAGAACAGGGCCAGAATGAACAGGAAGCAGAACACGGTGATGACGATGTCAGCCACGTTGAACACGGGGAAGGAGGGCAGAGGCTCAAACTTGAACATATCCTGCACGTAGCCGTAGATCACCCGGTCGATGCAGTTGGACAGGCCGCCTGCGGTCATCAGCACCAGGCTCCAGCGGGCCACGGGGCCGGAGACGAACTTGGTCGCCAGGGCGATGATGACAGCCACGGTGAATACGCCTGTGATGATGATGAAATAGATCCGGGCGTTTCCGCCGCTGAACAGGCTGAAGGCCGCGCCGGTGTTGTGGACGTTGACCAGGCTCAGAATGCCGTTGATCAACGGGGTTCCGGCGTCATCAAAATGAATGAAACCGGCGGTATAGAACTTGACCCACTGGTCGATCAAAACGACCACCAATGCTACGATCGCGTACAGCATATCTCTCTCCTATCTGCCGCAGGGGGCGTTTGCGGCGGCTTGCTGAATCAGCTTGGTTTATTCTACTCTATTCCTCAGAGTTTTGCAAGAACTTCAGCGCAGCGCGGGCAAAGTTCTGTCTCCGGATCGGCGTGGATCGAGTGCTTCCAGCAGCGGGGGCACTTGACGCCGGGGGCCTCGGTGACCGAAATGCGCAGGCCGGGCCAGGCGCTGCCCCTGGCAGTGATGGCGTCCTCCTGCTCGTCGTCGGCGATCAGGCAGCGGGAGACGATGAACAGATCATCCAGATCCATGTCGGACAGGCGCTCAGTCAGCTCCCTGGCCTGGTCGTCCTCCGGGTGCAGGACCACGGCGGCGTCCAGAGGCTTGCCGATCCGCTTGGCGGCCCGGGCGGTCTCCAGAACGGCGTTCACGTCCCCGCGCAGGGAGATCAGCTGATCCCAGCGGGCCATCTCGGCCGCATCCAGGGCGTAGTCCAGGAAGGGCTTGTTCATCAGGTTCAGCAGCACGTTCCGGCTGTCGTCACCCTCCCGGTGGGGCATCATCTGCCAGATCTCGTCACAGGTGAAGGCCAGGATGGGGGCGAACATCTTGGTCATGCTGTCCAGGATCAGCCACAGGGCGGTCTGGGCGCTGCGGCGCTTCAGGCCGTTGCGCTCCTCGCAGTAGAGCCGGTCCTTGATGATGTCCAGATAGAAGCTCGACAGCTCCACCACGCAGAAGTCGTTGATGGCATGGGAGACCACGTGGAACTCATAGTTTGCGTATGCGGTCTCGACCTTCTCAATGAGCTCGTTGAGCTTGGTCACGGCCCAGCGGTCCAGGGGCAGCATCTCTTCGGGCGCTACCAGGTCGTTGGCGTCGAAGCCGTCCAGGTTGCCCAGGCAGTACCGGGCAGTGTTGCGGAACTTCAGGTAGTTCTGGCTGAGCTGCTTGAAGATCTCCTTGGAGCATCTCACGTCCACGTGGTAGTCGGCGGAGCCGGCCCACAGCCGGATCATATCCGCGCCGAAGTCCTTGATCAGGTCGGCGGGATCCACGCCGTTGCCCAGGGACTTGTGCATGGCCTTGCCCTCGCCGTCCACGGTCCAGCCGTGGGTCAGGCACTCCCGGTAAGGCGCGCCCTTGCCCAGAGCGCCCACAGCCACCAGCAGAGAGGACTGGAACCAGCCGCGGTACTGGTCGCCGCCCTCCATGTACATGTCGCAGGGCCAGAAGCCCTGATCGCGCTGCATGGCGGCGTAGTGGGTGGAGCCGGAGTCGAACCAGCCGTCCAGGGTGTTGGTCTCCTTGGTGAAGTGCTTTCCGCCGCAGTGGGGGCAGGTAAAGCCCTGGGGCAGAAGCTCCTCGGCCTCCCGGCTGAACCAGGCGTTGCTGCCTTCCTTCTCGAAGATGCCGGCCACGGATTCGATGCTCTCCTCCGTGCACACGGGCTTTCCGCAGTCCTCGCAGTAGAACACGGGGATGGGCAGGCCCCAGCGGCGCTGACGGGAGATGCACCAGTCGCTGCGCTCCCGGATCATGGCGGCCATGCGGTCCTTGCCCCAGGCGGGCAGCCACTTCACGTCGTCACAGGCCTTGACGGCGGCTTCCTTGAAGGAATCCACTGAGCAGAACCACTGAGGCGTGGCCCGGAAGATGATGGGGCTCTTGCAGCGCCAGCAGTGGGGATAGCTGTGCACGATCTGCTCGGAGGCAAACAGCGCGCCGCTCTCCTTCATGTCGGCCAGGATGACGGCGTTGGACTCCTCGGTCTTCAGCCCGGCGTACTTGCCGGCGTACTCTGTGTGACGGCCCTGATCGTCCACGGGCACCACCATTTCAGTGCCGTAGCGCATGCAGGTCTGATAGTCGTCCGCGCCGAAGCCAGGGGCGGTGTGCACGCAGCCGGTACCGGAATCCATGGTGACGTAGTCGGCGTTCATCAGCAGGCTGGTCTTGTCCAGGAAGGGATGCCGGGCCAGCATGTACTCGAAGAATCTGCCGGGATGGGTCTCCAGGATCTCAAAGCTGTCGAAGCCGCCGGCGCGCATGACCTTTTCGGCCAGAGGCTCGGCCAGGATATACATCTCTCCGTTGGGGGCCTTGACGATGGCGTAGCTCTCATCCGGGTGCAGGGAGATGCCGATGTTGCCGGGCAGGGTCCAGATGGTGGTGGTCCAGATCAGGAAGAAGAGCCGGGCGTGATCCAGATGGCCCAGCTTGCCCTTGTCGTCGGCCATGGGGAACTTGACGAACACGGTGGTGCAGGGATCATCCTGGTACTCGATCTCGGCCTCGGCCAGGGCGGTCTCGTCCTTGGGGCACCAGTACACGGGTTTCAGACCCTTGTAGATGTGGCCGTTGCGGTACATCTTGCCGAAGATGCGGACCTCGTCGGCCTCAAAGCCCTTCGACATGGTGCGGTAGGGGTGCTCCCAGTCGCCGACGACGCCCAGGCGCTTGAAGCCCTCCATCTGCTTCTGCACGTATTTTTCGGCGTAAGCCTGGCAGGCGGAACGGAAATCCGCCACGCTCATGGCCTTGTGGTTGAGCTTCTGCTCCTTGATGATGGCGGATTCGATGGGCATGCCGTGGTTGTCCCAGCCGGGGATGTAGGGAGTGTAGTAGCCCCGCATGGCGTAGGAGCGGACGATAAAGTCCTTGATGGACTTGTTCAGGGCGTGGCCCATGTGGATGTTGCCGTTGGAGAAGGGAGGCCCGTCGTGCAGGGAGAAGCGGGGACGGCCCTCGGCCTTTTTCAGCATCTCATGGTACAGGTCCATCTCCTCCCAGCGGCGGAGCATATCCGGCTCCCGCTTGGGCAGGCCGGCCCGCATGGGAAACTCGGTCTTCGGCAGGTTCAAAGTGGCGTTGTAATCCTTGGACATAGATAGCGTCTCCTAAAATGGTTAGAGTTATGAGTAAAATCGGAAAAGCGTGAAAAACCAAAACACAGGGCGCGCGCTGACGCGTGCGCCCCGGGTTGGGTCATTTGGCCTTGCGGAGCCTTCTTACAGGGTGAAGGGCTGGGTGTTCTCGAGACCGGTGGTGGAGTTGTCCTTCTCCTCGTCCAGATCCAGACGGAAGGCCGGTTCGGGCTGCAGACGGGCCACGGTGTCCTCAATGCTGCGCACGGCGTCGTCCACATCGTCCGCCGGAGCGGGAGCGGGAGCCGGGGCGGGAGCGGGAGCTTCCTTCTTCACGGCGCGTTCCTGATCGATGGCGTCCAGCTTCTTCATCTGGGCCTGGCACAGGCTGCGGGCGGTCTCCAGGAACTTATCGGCAGCGGCCTTGGCCTCAGCCAGCTTCTGCTCCTGGGTCTGAACCTGCTCTTCAATGGAGCCGACGCGGGCCTTGACCTGACGATCGGCGTCCTCCAGCATGGCGGCGGCCCGGGCGCGGGCCTCGCTCTCGATCTGGACAGCCAGCTTCTGCGCGGAGAGAATGGCCAGGTTCAGGGCTTCCTCGTTGGCGCGGTACTCCTCAATCTTATCTACCAGGACCTTCATCTTGGCCTTGAGGGAGGCGTTCTCCTTCTGGGCGCTGGCGGCGTCCTCGGCCAGTTCTTCCAGAAAATCATCCACAGAGGCGCGGTCGTAACCGCCGATCCGGGAGGTCTCAAACACCTTTTCGCGAATTTCCTGCGCAGTAATCATTATCCTTATCCACCTTTCAATTTATATGTTTCTGTTATTCTCTTTCTGTTACAGGCGCTGACCGCCCAGCTCGGCGCCGTCGTCGGCCCGGCCGAACAGATCCATGCCCCTGGGGGAGACAAAATAGGCCTCGGAGGAGATGGGTGTGATCTTCCACTGCAGAGCGAAGGCGATGCCGGACAGGAAGTCCAGCAGGCGGCGGGCATTGTCCTCGGACACGCCCTCCATGCTCATCAGTGCGCAGCGGCCGGCCATGATGTGCCCGGCCAGGGCGCCGGCCTCGTCAAAGGTCCGGGGATTAAAGAGGACCACGCTGGTCTCCGTGCCTCCCACGTCCACCGTCCGTTCCCGGAAGGGGGAGCGGGCTTTCGGCGCGGTCGACTGCCTTTTCAGCCCCAGACTGCCCAGAAGGCTGCCGTCGGACTGTTCCCGGGCGGGCTTTTTCGCCGCTGGCTCCGGCGCTTCCATCGGGCCTGCGCCAAAGGCGGACTCGAACATCTCCGAGGCGCTGCTGACGGGCTGTGCCGGCCGGCTCTCGTCGTTGGAGCCGTCAAAGAAATCCCCATCCCGGCTTTCGTCGTCATAGGGCTGTACCAGCTGCTGTAGCTTATCCATGAATCCCATGGTGAATCCTCCGTAAATTGCGCTTCATTTCGAGTAATCGCGGGGGCCGAAAACAGCCGTTCCGATCCGGACGAGGTCTGCTCCGCAGGCGATCGCCTCCTGATAATCGCCGCTCATACCCATGGACAGAAAATCCATAGATACATTATCGTATTTTTTTCCTCCATTGTCAACAAAAAGCTTTCGCATCCGGAGAAAAAAAGGTCGGTTCTGGTCGGGAAACGAGCAGATGGGAGGAATTGCCATCAAACCCCGCACCCGGACGCCGGGCAGCTGAGAGGCAAAGGCCAGGGCCTGGGGGACGTCCTCCGGGGCAAAGCCGGACTTGGCCGCTTCCCCGGCGATGTTCACCTCCAGAAGCACGTCCTGGACCAGCCCCCGGGCCTCCGCCAGCCGGGAGATAAGGGTCAGCAGCTCGGTGGAATCCACGCTGTGGATGAGCTTTGCCAGACCCACCACCTGCTTGGCCTTGTTCTTCTGCAGGTGGCCGATGAAGTGCAGCTCCGCCCCCTCGTAGGCCCCCTGGGCCTGCTTTTCCAGCATCTCCTGGACCCGGTTCTCCCCGCAGATCTCCACGCCTGCGGCAATGGCCTGACGGACACGGGAGGCGGCGTTCATCTTGGTGGCGGCCACCAGGCGGATCTTTTCCGGATCTCTTCCTGCCGCCAGGGCGGCCTCGGCTATATTCCGGCGCACCAGCGCCACGTTTTCCGCAATGTTCACGGCGATCCTTCTTTCTATCCAATGATCACGGTACTGCCGGGGCTGAGCTCCTCCGGCGCGCACAGCGCCAGGCTCTCGTCCCGGTAGATCAGCGTCACCGCCCGGGTCTCCGGCCCGTGGACGGTGAGAAGCTCCACGGTGTTTGTGCCGTCCGGCTGAGTCCGGACGGCGTCCGCGGGGAGCTGAAGTCCCTGCAGACGGCGCAGGATCAGCTGCGCCCGGGCCAGGCGCAGGCTCATCAGGCCCTCCTGCCAGGTAAGACGCAGGATCACGAGCCCGTCCTCTGCCCGCAGCAGGCGGGCGGGCACCGCCCGGTCCGTGCCCTCGAACAGGATCTCGTAGTCTCCGGGCGGCGGCTCCTCCCGGCAGAGCGCGGCAAAATACCAGTCCCGCCCTGTGACCAGACGGCCGAAAGCGTTCCAGTCCGCCTGGGATCTCCGGGCCATCAGAGCCTCCAGCCCCCGGGCGTCCAGGTCCTCCAGAAGCTCCGGAGCCAGATCCTCCCGCCCGTCGGTGTCGGAAAAAAACAGAGCGGAGCCGGGGGCACAGAGAAGTTCCCCGTCCCACAGCTCCGCCACAGCCTGACCGGCGGCCACTCTCTGCCCGTTTTCGGGAAGGAGAGTGACCGGGCCCCGCCCCAGAAGGGCGCGCTCCCTGCGCAGGGCCAGGCCCCGGAGCTCCAGCGTCTCCGTGACACTGCCCGGCAGGACGACGGCGGTCCTGACCGGAGGGCGGAGCCGGGCGTGAAGCCCCGCCCCGGTCCAGGCAGACACCGCCAGAAACAACGCCGCGGCCACCAGGGCCGGAAACCGGCGCTCAGCCCTCGGTCTCAAGGTTCAGAGGCCGGGGCGGGACGATGGTGGAGATGGCGTGCTTGTAGATGAGCTGCTGCTTGCCCTCCGAGTCCAGCACCACGGTGAAGCCGTCGAAGCCCCGCACGATCCCGTGCAGCTGAAAGCCGTTCATCAGGAACATGGTCACGTTCAGCCTGTCCCTTCGGGCCTGGTTGAGGAAAGCATCCTGTAGGTTTTGTGTCTTCTGCATCTGTTCTCTGCTCCTTTATGTAAGATGTCCGCAGGGCTGCGGATGACCTTATCATAGTACGGAGCGAGAGGGGAATCTTGTCGAAGCGAAGAGTGAAGAGAGAAGAGTGAAAAGAGAAAGGCAAAAGAGACACTGCGCATATTCATTCCGTCGGCGAAGCCGACACCATAACGCTTCACTCTTCACTCTTCGTTTTTCACTATCGTTTCAACGGCGCCCTGGATATCCGGCTCCCGGTCCCAGAGAAACCAGCAGGCCTCCGGGTCGCGTTTAAACCAGGTCAGCTGCCTTTTGGCGTAGCGGCGGCTGGACTGCTTGATGAGGTCCGCGGCCTCCTGCCGGGACAGCTCGCCCCGGAGGGCCAGGGCGGCCTCCTTGTAGCCGATGGCCTGCATGGCGGTGCAGTCCGGACTCAGGCCCTCCCGCAGCAGGGCCTCCACCTCGTCGAAGAGTCCCTCGGCCACCATCCAGTCCACCCGGCGGTCGATGCGCTCGTAAAGCCACTCCCGGTCCCGGAAGCTCAGGCACAGCTTCTCCGCCCGATACCGGGGCGGCAGGAGCCGGGTCTCCCGGTCGTGCTGGGTGATGGTCTTCCCGGTGAGCTCATAGATCTCGATGGCCCGGACGATCCGGCGCCGATCCCCGGGATGGAGCTTTTCCGCCCGCTCCGGGTCAAAGGCCGCCAGCTGCCGGCGCATGGCCTCGCCGCCGAGCCTGTCGTACTCCGCGTTCAGCCGCTCCCGCAGGCTCTCATCCTCCTCCTGCCGCCCGGCGAAATCCCGGCCGGAGAGCAGAGAGTCGATATACAGCCCGGTGCCGCCCACCACAATGGGCAGCTTTCCCTCCGCGATCAGCCGGTCGCAGACCCGGGAGGCCTCGTCCACGTAGCGGGAGACGGAGTAGTTCTCCCAGGGCTCACACACGTCGATCATGTGGTGCGCGGCCAGAGCCTGCTCCCCGGCTGTGGCCTTGGCGGTGCCGATGTCCATCCGGCGGTAGATCTGCATGGAGTCGGCGGAGACGATCTCGCCCCCCAGCGCCCGGGCCAGAGCGATGCCCAGGGCGGTCTTGCCCGTGGCGGTGGGGCCGGCCACCACAAGCATCTGCGTGTCTTTTTTCATACGATCCGCTTGAACATCTTGTCCAGATCCTTCCGGGTCAGGACGGCGGATACGGGCCGGCCATGGGGGCAGTACTTCACCCGGCCGCTGAGGACCTCCTTCACGATGGCCTCCAGCTCCTGCCGGTCCGTATCCCAGCCGGCCTTGATGGCGGCCTTGCAGGCCACGGTGTGCAGGATCTCGTCCCGGGCGCTCTGGGCGTCGGGGGCCTTGCCCCGGCGCAGCTTCTCCAGGACCTCCTCCACGGCGGCCTGGCTCTCGCCCGGATCCAGGTCCGAGGGGACCGCCCGCAGCACCACCTGACCGGCGCCGAAGGGCTCGATCTCGAAGCCCAGCTCGGTCAGAAGCGCTCCGTACTGCTCCAGCAGCTCCTCGTCCTCGCCGGAGACCCGCATGGGCACCGGCAGCAGCAGACGCTGGGACAGAATCTCCCGATCCCGGGCCTTCAGCCGGTCGAAATTCATCCGCTCATGGGCGGCGTGCTTGTCGATGAGGATCAGCTCGTCCCCCATCTCCACCAGGATATAGGTCTTCATGGCCTCCCCCAGTATCTTGTGGTCGGGGATGGAAGAGCTTTCCACATTTTGAACAGGGTTTTCCACAACTTTTTGCCCGGAAATCGGGGCAGAAAGGGTCGAAATCGAGGAAAAAGAGGGGATTTGTGTCGAATATTCCCGATCTGAGGGGAACAAATCGGCCTGGACCGGAGGCTCGGCCGGCCGGGGGGCCGCCTCCCGGTCAAAGAGCGGGGGCGTCAGCCCCGGCAGCTCCGTCTCCCGGACTGCCCGGGGCGCGGGGGAGGCGGGGACAGTATGGCTCTCGACGACGGGGGCGGGGCGGCCCTTTTCCATGGCGGCCCGGTAGTCCTGAGCGCTCATGGTCTGATAAAAATCCTGCCGGGGCTTCATCTGGGCGGGGAGCTGGGGCTTGGCCGGGATCGGTTCCCGGGCTTTCGGCTCCGTTCCCGCGGGGGCGGTCAGCCGGTCCTCCCCCTGGAGGGTGGCGGTGACGGCCTGGTAGACCAGGTCGAAGACCTGCTTCTCCTGGGAGAACTTGACCTCGGTCTTGGCCGGGTGGACGTTCACGTCCACGCTGCCCGCGCTCAGCTCCAGATAGAGAACGCAGGCGGGATAGCGGCCGGAGAGCAGGGTATTTTTATAGGCCTGCTCCAGGGCGGCCTGCAACAGCGCCGAGCGGATATAGCGCCCGTTGCAGAAGAAAAACTGGGCGCCCCGGTTGCCCCGGCCCGCGGAAGGGGAGGAAATGAAGCCGTGCAGACGCAGGCCCTGCCCCTCGCTGCTCACCGGCAGCAGGGTGGAGGCCAGATCCCGGCCCAGCAGGGCATAGACGGCGGATTCGGGCTTGCCGTCGCCGGGGGAGAAGAACTCCTCCTTCCCGTCCCGCATCAGGCGCACCGAGACCTCCGGACGGCCCAGGGCGCAGCGCAGGGCGGTCTGGATACAGGCCGAGGCCTCGGCCCGGTCGGATTTGAGAAACTTGAGCCGGGCGGGGGTGTTGAAGAACAGGTCCCGCACGCTCATGCTGGTGCCGGTCCGACAGCCGGTGGGGCCCATCTCCTGGATCTCCCCGGCCTCCAGGGTCACCCGGACGCCCTCGCTGTCCTGGGGACGGCGGGTCACCAGCTCGATCCGGGATACGGCGGAGATGGCGGCCAGAGCCTCGCCCCGGAAGCCCATGGTGCGGATGGCGTCCAGCCCGTGCTCGTCATGGAGCTTGGAGGTGGCATGGCGCAGGAAGGCCACCCCGGCGTCCTCCGGGGCCATGCCGCAGCCGTCGTCGATGACGCGGATGCCGGTGGCGCCGCCGTTGCGAAGCTCCACGGTCAGGTTCCGGGCCCCGGCGTCGAAGGCGTTCTCCATCAGCTCCTTGATGACGGAGGCGGGGCGCTCCACCACCTCGCCGGCGGCGATCATATCCGCCACGTGGGGCGGGAGAATGTTGATAACAGGCATAGGGTTTTGCTCCTTCAAGGGAAGATCGAAATTCACAAACGGAAATCGCGCCCTTGATTATACCTGATTTGTGTTGAAACTTCCATACCCTTTGTGGTAAAATACCATGAATTATTATCTGCAGAGGGATAGAACTATGAGCTACGAAAGAAAAGAGATCGCGCCGGAGGAGATCGCCCGGCAGGAGGAGATCTGCCGGCGGATCTTTGACCGGGTCACCGCGGACGGGCAGCGCCCCCTGGCCATGGTGGACACCTACGGCTGCCAGCAGAACGAGGCCGACAGCGAAAAGCTGAGAGGCTATCTGGCCGAGATGGGCTACGGCTTTACCCGGGACGAGTTTCAGGCGGACGTGATCGTGGTGAATACCTGCGCGGTGCGGGAGCACGCGGAGATGCGGGTCTTCGGGAACGTGGGCGCGCTGAACCACACGAAAAAGGCCCGGCCCCATCAGATCATCGCCGTCTGCGGCTGCATGGTGCAGCAGCCCCACATCGCCGAGAAGATCAAAAAGTCCTATCCCATCGTGGATCTGGTCTTCGGACCCCACGAGCTCTGGCGCTTTCCGGAGCTGCTGGAGAGGGCCATGACCGGCAAAAAGCGGGTCTTCGCCACGGAGAAGAGCGACGGCGCCGTGGTGGAGGGGATCCCTCAGCGCCGGGACGGCAGCGTGAAGGCCTGGCTGAGTATCATGTACGGCTGCAACAACTTCTGTACCTACTGCATCGTCCCCTACGTCCGGGGCCGGGAGCGCTCCCGCCGCCCGGAGGAGGTGGTGGCCGAGGCCCGGGAGCTGATCGCCGCCGGGTATAAGGACATCACCCTTCTGGGCCAGAACGTGAACTCCTACGGGAAGGATCTGGGCCTGGGAGTGGATTTCGCCGATCTGATCCGCATGGTGGACGCCATTGACGGCGACTATGTGCTGCGCTTCATGACCAGCCATCCCAAGGACGCCACCGAGAAGCTCTTCCGCACCATGGCCGAGAGCCGGCACTGCGCCCACCACATCCATCTGCCCGTCCAGTCCGGCAGCAACCGGGTGCTGAAGGCCATGAACCGCAGCTACACCCGGGAGAAGTATCTGGAGCAGGTGCGCCTGGCCCGGTCCTACATGCCGGATCTGGTGCTGACCACGGATATCATCGTGGGCTTCCCCGGGGAGACCGAGGAGGAGTTCGAGGATACGCTCTCCCTGGTGGAGGAGGTCCGCTACGACGCCATGTTCACCTTCATCTATTCCAAGCGGGTGGGGACCCCGGCGGCCTCCATGCCAGATCCCTATACCCGGGCCGACAAGCAGAAGCACTTCGACCGACTGACGGAGCTCTCGAACCGCATCTCCGGCGAGAAGCACAGAGAGTACGAGGGCCGGACCCTGCGGGTGCTCATCGACGGCGAGACCGGCCGGGAGGAGTACAATCTCTCCGCCCGCACTGACGGCGGAAGACTGGTGCACCTGAAGGGCGAGCCGAGCCTGGTGGGGCAGTTCGCGGAGGTGACCATCACCGCCTCCAACACCTGGGCGCTGTATGGTGAAATTCGGAATTCGGAGTTCGGAGTTCGGAATTGAGCAGAATGGAAAGATCCAGTGTGATTGCGGAGAAAAGCAAGGCTTTTGCCCTGCGGATCGTGGGCTTATATCGCTTTTTGAGCGAAGAAAAACACGAATTTGTACTGTCTCGGCAAGCCCTGCGCAGCGGCACCAGCATTGGCGCCAACATCCGGGAAGCGGCAAGAGCACAATCCCGAGCGGACTTTTACACCAAGCTGACCATCGCGCTCAAGGAAGCGGACGAAACGGCTTATTGGCTGGAGCTGCTTCATGAGGGAGGATACATTCGCACCCGGGAATTTGAGAGCTTGTATGCCGACTGCCAGGAGCTGATCCGGCTTCTGACAGCCATTACCAGAACTCTGCGAAAGAGCCTTTGAGACAAGAAAGCAATTTCCGCGCTATAGAGAAAAATGGCGTTCGATTCCGGGCCGGAAGAGATTCCTGGCTTTGAATACCGAACCACCAGGAAAGGAGAAGGCGTTCGGCTCCAATTTGGAAGAAATTCCGAATTCCGAGTTCCGAATTCCGAATTATCATGGCAGAATTGACTCCCATGAAAAAGCAATATCAGGAGATCAAGGCCCAGTACCCGGATTGCCTGCTGTTTTTCCGCCTGGGGGATTTCTATGAGATGTTCGACGATGACGCCATCCTGGCCTCCCGGGAACTGGACATCGCCCTGACCACCCGGGACCGGAACGTGGAGGACCCGGCGGAGCGCACCCCCATGTGCGGCGTGCCTTACCACAGCTGCGACGCCTATATCGCCCGGCTCATCGCCAAGGGCTACAAGGTGGCCATCTGCGAGCAGACCGAGGACCCGGCCCTGGCCAAGGGCCTGGTCCAGCGGGAGGTCATCCGCATCATCACCCCCGGCACCGTCACCGACAGCTCCATGCTGGACGAAAAGCGCAGCAACTATATCTGCTCGGTTTCCCTGGAGGCCGGAAAAGGCGCCGCCGCCTTCTGTGATCTGTCCACCGGCGAATTCTGCGTGGCCGCCTTCGATCAGGACCCGGTGAATCATCTGATGAACGAGCTGGGCCGCTTCTCCCCCCGGGAAGCCCTGCTGTCCGCCGGAGCCCTGGCGGAGCAGAGCCTGACCGAGTTTCTCCGGGGCAAGCTGAACGCCATGCTGGAGGAGCCTGGAGAATATTTTGAGTATATGCCCGCCGCCGCCACGGTCTGCCGTCAGTTCGGCTTTGAGGACGTGGACCAGGCCGGGCTGGGCGCTGACGGCTCCGCCGTGTGCGCCGCCGGGGCGCTGCTGCGCTATCTGGAGGACACCCAGAAGTTCGACCTGGGGCACATCCGGAAGCTGGACGTGTTCTTCGGCGGACGCTATATGGAGCTGGACTGGACCACCCGCCGCAGCCTGGAGCTGACCGAGAGCCTGCGCACCGGGGAGAAGAAGGGAAGTCTGCTCTGGGTGCTGGACAAGACCCGGACTCCCATGGGCTCCCGGATGCTCCGCTCCTGGGTGGAGCGGCCCCTGCTGAGCGTGGTGGCCATCAAGCGCCGCCTGGCGGCGGTAGAGGCCCTGGCGAAGGATAACGTGACCAGGCCGGAGCTGATCCTGGCCCTGCGGGAGATCCACGACATGCAGCGCCTGGTGGGAAGGTGTGTTTACGGCACCGCCGGCGGCCGGGATCTGCGCTCGCTGTGCAACTGCTGCGCCATGCTGCCCCGGCTCAAGGAGCTGCTGCAGGGCTTTTCCTGCCGGGAGCTGAGGGACATCGCCCGAATGGACGCGCTGGAGGATATCCGGACGGACATTGACCGGGCCATCTCCGACGATCCCCCATTCTCCGTGCGGGAGGGCGACATTCTGCGCCCCGGGTATTCGGAGCTGGTGGACCGGCTCCGGGGCATCCGAGATCACGGCGCTCAGATGGTCACCGAGCTGGAGGCCCGGGAGCGGGAGCGCACCGGCATCAAAAAGCTGAAGGTGGGCTACAACAAGATCTTCGGCTATTACATCGACGTGCCCCGGTCCGCGGGGCTGGAGAACGTGCCGGAGGACTATATCCGCAAGCAGACCCTGGTTTCCAACGAGCGCTATTTTACCCAGGAGCTCAAGCAGCTGGAGAGCGATCTGCTGTCTGCCAGGAACCGCATCAACGACCTGGAGTACGAGTATTTCACCCAGCTGCGGGACAACGTGGCCCGGCAGGTGGCCCGGATCCAGGCCGCCGCCGACGCGGTGGCCCGGCTGGATGCGCTGTGCTCCCTGGCGGAGGTGGCGGTGCGCAACAACTACACCTGCCCCGAGGTGGACGACTCCCGGGATCTGAGGATCCTGGAGGGCCGGCATCCGGTGGTGGAGCAGACCATGAAGGACGTGCTCTTCGTCCCCAACGACACCTATCTCAACGACTCCGACGATCGGGTGGCCATCGTCACCGGCCCCAACATGGCGGGCAAATCCACCTATATGCGCCAGACGGCCCTGATCGTGCTGATGGCCCAGATGGGCTCCTTCGTCCCGGCCAAAAGCGCCACCATCGGGGTGGTGGACCGGGTCTTTACCAGGATCGGCGCCTCCGACGACCTGGCCTCCGGCCAGTCCACCTTTATGGTGGAGATGAACGAGATGGCCCAGATCCTGCGCCACGCCACCGCCAACTCCCTGCTGATCCTGGACGAGATCGGCCGAGGCACCTCCACCTTTGACGGCATGGCCATCGCCCGGGCGGTGCTGGAGCACTGCGCCGACAAGCGGAAGCTGGGGGCCAAGACCATGTTCGCCACCCACTATCACGAGCTCTCCGCCCTGGAGGGTCAGGTCCCCGGCGTGCGCAACTACAACATCACCGCCAAGAAGCAGAAGGGCGAGCTGGTGTTCCTGCGCAAGATCGTCCGGGGCGCGGCGGACGACAGCTATGGCATCGAGGTGGCCAAGCTGGCAGGGCTGCCGGAGGCGGTGATCCAGAAGGCCAAGGGCTACCTCAAGGAGCTGGAGACCGAGGGTATCGCCCCGCCGGTGAGCTTCGGGGAGGAGGACCAGATCAGCCTGGCCGACGTGGGGGCCGACGAGGTCCGGCAGATCCTGCGGGATACGGACCTGAACACCCTGACGCCCCTGGAGTGCATGAACCTGCTCTTCGACCTGCAGAGGAAGGCGAGAGCATGAGCAGGAGAGAACATCCCCTTCCCGCGCCGGGCAGCCTGAGCCTTGCCCAGCGGATCCTGACCCTGCTGTGGCTGCCGATGCACCTGATCGGCCTGCCCGTGGCGCTGGTGCTGCTGTTTCCCGGGCTTGACGAGCTGGAGATCAACCTCGTTTACTACGGCGTCAGCTGCCTGGTACTGGTGGCGGTCAATTTTACGGCGCTGCGCCGGGACTTTGACCCCCTGTGCGACCGCCTGGCCCTGAACCTGCGGATCATCGCCGTGTGCTACGGGCTGATCCTGCTGGGAAATATGGCGGTAAACCTGATCCTCTACCCCTTTGTGGAGGACCTGAACCCCAACAACGACGCCGTGATGGAGATGCTGGACGAGAGCTACGGCCCCATGGCCGGCGTGGTGATCTTCCTGGCGCCCATCGCCGAGGAGCTGCTGTTCCGGGCGGGCCTGTTCGGCACCATCCGTCGGAAAAACAAGGCCCTGGCCTATGTGGTCACCATTGCGGTCTTCGCGGCCTATCACGTCTGGAGCTTTGCTCTGGTGGACCCCAGCCAGATCATCTTCGTGGTGCAGTATCTGCCCGCGGCCTTTCTGCTGGCCTGGTGCTATGACAATACCGGAAGCATCTGGTGCAGTATCTTCCTGCACATGCTCAACAACGGCGTGTCCGTGTGGCTTCTGGGCATGGGAGGCGCGTAGCGATGGAAGGAGAACTGAACATTCGGCCCATCGCCCGGCTGAGGAGCGATCTGGATGAGAAATTCGGGCTGCCCAGGCAGGCGGGGATCGTGCCGGAGCTGGAGGGCCTGGTGGTCTTCGAGCCGGAGTTCCGGAACCCCGACGCTCTCCGGGGCCTGGAGGGCTTCAGCCACGTCTGGCTGATCTGGGAATTCTCCGGCGCCGTCCGGCAGGACTGGTCTCCCACGGTGCGCCCGCCCCGTCTGGGCGGCAATACCCGGCTGGGCGTCTTCGCCACCCGATCGCCCTTCCGGCCCAACCCCCTGGGCCTGAGCTGCGTACGGCTGCTGTCGATCGAGGACAGCCCGGAGGGCAAAGTGCTGCGGGTGGCCGGCGCCGACCTGATGGCCGGCACCCCCATCTACGACATCAAGCCCTATCTTCCCTATGCCGACTGCCATCCCGAGGCCCTTTCGGGCTTTGCCCCGGATCCGGGAGAGACCCTGGAGCTGGACTTCCCGCCCGAGCTGGAGGAGAGGCTCCCGCCGGAAAAGCGCCCCGCCCTCCGGGGCATCCTGAAAAACGATCCCCGGCCCCGGTACCAGAAGGATCCGGAGCGCATCTACGGACTGCGCTTTGCCGGATACAACGTAAGGTTCCGGGTGACCGGGAACAAAGTGCTGGTCTGCGGCGTCGAACAGAGCGCTTAGGTCATGAAGCGCCGAGCCCGGCCAATCAAACAGCGACCCCAAAAATAATGATACATGAGGAGAAAAGAAACATGAAAAAACTGTTAGCCCTGATCCTGGCTCTGACCATGGTTTTTGCCCTGTGCGCCTGCGGCCAGACCAAAGAAGACGTGAGCGGATCCTTTTCCACGGTGACCCAGGCGGTCCAGGAAAAGCCCGCCGAGCCCGAAACTCCGGCCGAGCCTGAGACCCCCGCAGAGCCTGAGACCCCTGCCGAGCCCGCCCCCTCCGAGGCCGAGCTGCAGATCGGTTCTGTTTCCGGCGGCCACTATGAGAACAGCTCCCTGGGCATCGCCTGCGACCTGAACAGCGATTGGTATATCGCCAGCCAGGACGAGCTGGCCCAGATGGTCGGCCAGACCGCTGAGCTGTTCCAGAGCGAGACCTTCAAGGAGCAGATGAACAAGATCGACATGTTCTACGATTTCTACGCCCAGAAGCCGGACGGCACCCAGACCATCAACATCCTGATCCAGAACCTGGGCCTGCTGTACGGTACGGTGATGGACGAGGAGACCTTCGTGGACATGAGCACCCAGAACCTGGAGTCTCAGCTGGAGGACGCGGGCTTTAGCAACATCTCCTGGGAGATCAACACCATTGACCTGGGCGGCCAGACCCGCCACGGCATGCTGATCCAGGCCGACGTCAACGGTATGACTTACCAGGCCCAGCAGGCTTATATCAAGGTCGGCAGCTACATCGCCGTCATCACCCTGGGCGACTTCACCGGCGAAGGCCCCGCCGCTCTGGCGGGTCTGTTCTCCGCAGCCTGAGGGAATCGACAGGGCGAAATTGGGTAATTGAAACCGCACAAAGAATCCCCGAAGGATCCGTTCCCGGATCCTTCGGGGATTCTTTGTCGTGATATCGGCGGTTCGTTGGGCGGCGAAGGAAACAACTTATGAGAGGACGAACCCGCTGGGTTTACGGATCATTCCAAACTCCGCATTCACAGCGCGCCCAGGAAGCAGTCCTGACCGGCCATCTCCGCGTAGAGGATGCCGCCGGGCTGGCCCAGGTCGTAGACCTTGATGACGCCCCGGAGAGCCTCATCCCCGGTCAGCTCGGTGTAGAGATCCGGGCAGGCGTCCAGCAGGGCCTGATCGAAGTCGCAGCCCTCCTCGCCCCGATACAGGGCGGCGTAGAAGATGCCGCTCTCCACCAGGTCCTGGAAGAAGTGGCTGCCATAGCTCAGCTCCGGCCGCAGCCCGTGGGACTTGTAGGCCACCTCGCACATGCAGGAAAACTTGCTGATCTCCGCAAAGCTCACCGGAACGCCCAGACTGGGGGTGGTGGTGCCCCAGCGGCCCGGGCCCATGAGAATGGCGTTCTTTCCCTGCAGCAGCAGATTCAGCTTGCCCACCTGCCGGGCCACCTGGTATTTCCGGGTCTCCGGCAGATCCAGATAGGGCTCCACCTGGACCGAGACCACGTAGCGCACCGGGATGGCCGCGTTGCCGCCCATGAAGTTGCCGTGGATGCGCCAGTAGAAGGCCCGGACCTTGGGCATGACGCCGGCCTGACCCAGCCCGTGGGTCTGGATGGTGCGGCACTGGAGCAGGTTCACCCGGTAGTCCCCGTCGGGCAGGAAGTTGCAGGCGTACTCCACGTCCACCGGGTACTCGTACTTCTCCGCCACGATCTGCATGAGCCGGGTCATCACCGGGGCAAAGTCGGTCTTCTTCAGCAGCTTGGAGAAGCTCATCAGCTCCGGTACCGGCTCCCGGAGACCCAGCTCCCGATACCGGGCCAGAGTGGCGAAATCCGGCTCCAGGAACAGGGAGGCGTCGGTGTGCAGGTCCGGTTTTCGGATCTGCTCCAGATCCACGGTGCAGAAGCGGTCGTTTTTCAGGTCGATCACGTCCACGTGGTGCTGGGAGAAGCGGTACTCGTCCCCGTACTCCACCATGGGCGGGGCCGTGGGATCGTCCAGGCGAATAAAGCGGGCATAGTCGTCCGCCTCCCGGTCCACCGCCCGGGTGCCCATGCCGAAGACCACCCGGAGCATGCCCTTGTTGTTGCCGGCCGCCTCGGGGCCGTTAATGTACAGGTTCACCGAGTGGCCCACCCCGGCCACATGGGGATAGTAGTAGTCGCCGTGGATGTCGCCGCAGACCCGCATGACCAAGAGGGCCATCTGCTCGTCCCGATCCATCAGGTTCCGGTCGGCCCGGTAGCGGAAGGCCTCGGGAGAGACCGTGCTGGCATAGACGGTGCGCACCGCGTTCTCAAAATCCCGGTAGCGCTCCTCCAGACTGCCCTGGTTGGGGCAGAACACGCTGTCGTACTTGCCGGCGAAGGCGTTGCCGATGCCGTCCTCCAGCAGGGAGCTGGAGCGCACGATGATGGGGGACTGGCCGAAGTACTCCAGCATGGACAGGAACTGCTCCTTGATGGAGGGCATGAAGCTGCCGTGAAGCAGCTTCTCCCGGAACTCCGGGGCCAGGCGGATATAGTCCTCCAGCTCCACCATCCGGGTGCGCATCTCCCAGGTGTCGTTCTGCACGGCGTAAGTGTAGAACACGTCCGCGCCGATGAAGTAGGAGTCATGGGGTTCGATGCGCCGGGCGTAGAGCTCCGGATCCGTGTCCCGGATGATGTTCCGGGCCAGCAGCATGCCTACGGCCTTGCCGCCGATACAGCCGGTGCCGATCTCCCGCTTTTTGATCTCCATCAGATCCCGGACGGAGAAGTATTTCCGGCACAGCTCCAGGCGTTTGGGCTCGGTGCCCAGCAGACAGCGGAGGATGTTCTCCTTCAGGGCCACGCCGTCCGGGTCCGTGGGCTCCGTGTGGCCGGCCTGAACCGAGTCGAACATGCTGTCCCAGCAGTCCCGGCGCTCCCCGGTCTGGGTGAAGATGTCGAAAATGGCGTAGGTCTCGGCGCTGGAGGTGATGATCCGGCCCCGGCCGCCCTCCAGCTTCAGGGGGAAATAGGTGGTGGGGGTGCGGCGGCCCTGGACCTTGACCGGGTGGATATAGGTACAGCCGTTCACCGTGCGGATGTTCAGCAGCACGCCGGTGGCGTGGCGGATCCGGGAGATGGTCTCATAGATATGCCGCTCATACTCCAGGGGCACGTAGGCCAGGGAGCCCCGCTTCTGCAGAAAGGCGCTGGTCAGCACGAAGAAGTTGCAGACCATCAGATCCGAAAACCAGTATTTCTGCAGCTCGGAGATGCAGTCGAAAATGAAGAAGGTGTCCGCCGGCTCCCGGCTTACGATCCGGTGGACCTGGACCGAGAAGGTCTCAAAGCCCACCGCCGGATCCAGCCGGTACTCCCGGATGTTGGCGCCCCGGTTTTTCAGCGCCTCAGCGGAGACCACCTCCACGTGGTCGCCGAAGCGAAGATAGACGATGCGCTGCCCCGTCAGGGCTACCCGGGTGACAAACTGGGTGGCGGCGAAGGCGTAGTCCCCGATATTCTCCACCTGCCAGGTGACGGTCTCCCCGCCGCGGAGAAAGTCGATGGTCTTGTCCAGACTGTCGATGCCGGTGGAAATGCGTTGGTCGGTTTTCATAAGCAGACCCCCATTTGTTCGTTCAGAGTTCGTCTCCAAGTTGCCCCTATCTCAGCCAGAGCCACAGGACCGCGCCCCATTGGATCAGGGCGATCAGAGGAAAGCCCAGGGCGAAAGTCCAGTGCCTGGTTTTGTGGTGAAACAGCCGCATGCCGATCCAGCCGCCCAGGCCGCCGCCCAGCAGGGCCAGGAAGAACAGCCGGGCTTCCGGCACCCGCCAGGCGCCCCGGCGGGCTTTTTGCTTGTCAAGACCCATGAAGATCAGCAGCACCAGGCTCATGAGGATGAGCCAGAAGGCCAGGATCAGCCAGGGCCGGTCTAAAATTGTCATAAAACCACCTCTGTTAAAATTCGGAATTCGGAGTTCGGAGTTCGGAATTCAGGGAGAACCTGCTGTCATACCGCAGGGGCCAGCCTCTGCGAGGGTGAATCATGAATCGTTGCGGTGCCGCCTCGCGACGAATTGAGGATCGGTGTAGCTTGCCTCCCCCTCAGGGGGAGGTGTAGGCGCAGCCGACGAAAGGGGTCCTGTCGGCCTTCGGCCGCACTTGCCTGCCCAAGAGGGGGCAGGAGACGTCGACCCGCGCGGGCCGCCGGGCTGCGTGCCTATCGGTAGGCGTCGGCCCCGCGGCATAGCAGCGCGTCTGCTCAATTCCGAATTCCGAACTTCGAATTGTTATATGAGCCTTCCGTAGTACCAGCCCGAGGTGCCGTTGTGCTTGACAAAATATCCCCGGCCGGTCTCCTCGATGACCGAGACCCGGTCGCCCTCCTTCAGAGGGAGAACGTAGTCGGTGCAGTCGTTGCAGTCGGTGGTCTCACCGGGAGAGAACAGATACTTGGTGAGAATATCCATCTCGTAGCCGGTGCGGACGTGGCGGCAGCGGGAGAACTCCTCGCCCCGCTCCAGCACCCGAACGCTGCTGTCGCCCCAGCGGATGTAGTAGGAGCGCTGGCTCCCGGCCTGATCGTCCAGCACGGTCTTTTCCGGGAAGGGATCGTAGGAGACCCAGGAAAAGTCCTCGCTGTCCCGGTGGGGGATGATCAGGCAGTTTAACTGCCCGTCGTCCTTGAGAACGCAGCCGCCGTCGATGCTGATGATGTGCTTGTCCCGGCCGATGATGGGATTGGCGCAGACCCGGTCCTCGCCGTAGAGCACCACCGGCCAGTGGCCCACCACCACCCAGCGGTCGAAGCGCAGACCGGAACGGAGAAAGGCCGGGACCCGGTCCAGCTCCTCCACGGTATGCTCCTCCAGGGGCTTGTCCGGGCGCATGCCGGCGTGGACAAAGACAAAGCGCCCGGCCTCGATGGCGTGGGGAAGCCGGCTGAGAAAGTCCCACTCCTCCGGGAAGGCCCGGAGCAGCTGTTTCTTCACCGAGGTAAAATCCTCCATCTCGAAGGGGTCGACGCCGGCGGCGTTGCACATGTCCCACAGAAGGCCCGATTTGCGCCAGAGCATGTAGCGGAGGATGTGCTCGTCGTCCCGATCGTCCCAGTCCGGACGGAAGATATCGTACCAGTCGTCACAGTTGCCGCACAGGGCGTGGGTGTTGCCCAGCCTGCTCAGGGCCATCACGATCCGCAGGGTCCTCAGACTCTCTTTGCCTTTTTCCAGGAAGTCTCCGTCGAGGATCAGCTCGTCCTCCGGGCCGAAGTTCGCCTTTTTCAGCACGCCCTCCAGATAGGGCACGTTTCCGTGGATATCCGAAATCACCAGGATCCGCCGTCCCGGAGCGATCTCCAGCTTTTGGATCCTTGCCTTCTGTTCCTTCATTCCTCCGGTCCTCCCAGGGATTTCTCCAGGGTCAGCAGCCCGTCGGGCCGGGACTCCGCCAGCCGGAAGCCCTCTCTCCGATAGAAGGCCAGGGCCGGGGCGTTCTCCTCGGCCACGTTCAGGCGCAGGACCCTCCGCCCCAGCCTGCGGTAGTGGAACACCGCCCGGGCCAGAAGCTGGATCCCCAGCCCCCGGTTCCGGTATTCCGGCTTCAGATAGAGCAGGCTGAGCCAGCCCCAGCCCTCCGACGCGCCGCGCCGGGTGTCCAGATCCACCAGGCCCACCGGCTCGTCCCCGTCCAGAAGCTTCAGCACCGCCATGGGGTCGGCGGCCTGATGCTCCCGGGCAGCCTGGAGATACCAGTCGGCGAAGTAGCCGTCCAGATTCCCATGGGCGGCCAGCCAGGCGTTCCGATAACAGTCCTTGTAGTACCGGGCGTCCCGCCACAGATCCAGGGGCTCGTGCCGCAGATCCGGGGTCCGGGCCGGGCTCAGGTCGGCGACATGGCTGGCGTCGTTCATCCCGATCAGGAGGAAGCGCCCGTCCTCCCAGGCCAGGGTGGTGACGGCGGTATTGCGCATCAGGGGCAGGCCCTCCACGTCCGCCAGAGGCAGCCCGCAGGCCCGCCAGAGAAAGCAGCGGATGGAGGCGCCGTGACTCACCACGGCCACGGTCTGGCCCTCATGCCGCCGGGCGATGCGCTCCATGGCCCGCTGCATCCGTTCGGCCACCTGGGCAAAGGTCTCCGCCCCGGGGAGAGAGAAGTGCTCGGGGTCATAGCGGAACTGGTGCATCCGCTCCGGGTCCTCCTGCCGGAGATTGGCGTAGAACCGGGTCTCCCAGGGGCCGATGTTCAGCTCCCGAAGCTCCGGGTCCGTCACTAGGCTCAGGCCGTGGGGGCCGGCGATGGCCGCGGCGGTGTACCGGGCCCGATACAAATCGCTGGCATAGACCGCGTCAACCGGCAGGTCCCGGAATCGGGCCTCCAGCGCCTTCGCCTGTTTTTTGCCCAGCTCCGTCACGCCGCCGTCCCAGAAGCCCTGCATCATGTGGCAGGCGTTTCCCTCCGCGTGGGTGTGACGGATCAGATAAATTTTTGTCATATCTTGTCACTTTCCTTGACCGAACCTGTCGGAGACAGTATAATAATCTGAGTTTATTATAGCTGTTTTTTCTATGCTGTACAAGCATTTCCTGAGGAATTGGGGGGATGGACCATGGTTCGTGCGGCTGTGCTGGCCTCCGGCGAGGGAGGCAGGCTTCAGGCGATCCTGGACGCCATGTATTTCAAGGAGATACCGAACTTTGAGCTGGTGGCGGTGATCTGCCCCCAGAAGGGCTGCAACGCCATGAAGCGGGCCTTGAACGCGGGCGTCCCGGCCTATGTGGTGGATCCGGAGCTGTTCCCCACCATGACCAGCCACTCCATCGCCGTGGCCAACAAGCTCAAGGACATGGATATCGAGCTGGTGATCCTGGCGGGCTACGACGTGCCCCTGGGCGTGATCCCCTATCAGTTCCGCAACCGCATCATCGGCACCTTCCCGGCCCTGTATCCGGCCTTTGCCGACACGGAGGGGGACATCCACCGGGCCGTGCTGGAGCGGGGCGTGAAGATCACCGGCGCCACCGCGTATTTTGCCGACAACGACGGCCGGGTGGGCGCCATCATCCTGCAGAAGGCGGTGGACGTCCGGCCGGAGGACACCCCGGAGACCCTGGGCAACCGGGTGATGGAGGAGTGCGAATGGAAGCTGCTGAGCCTGGCGGTGGCGCTGTACTGCGGCGGAAGGCTCTCTCTCCACGGCAGCCGGGTGGTCATCGAGAAGGAGAAGTAAACAGGAAGCGATCGAGTCCGCAGAAAGACCTGCCCCCGTTCCCAAACCCGGGAACGGGGGCAGAGTTTTATGCTTCAAAGATGCTTCTGTGCGTAAGCGCCAGGGCGGGGAGAAGCCGGTCCGGGGCGACCTGGATCTGCAGCCGGCCCCCTCCCGCCTCGCCCCGGAGCGGGACGATGCCGTTTTCCTTCAGGACCTCCTCCAGATGCTCCAGCATATCCGGCCCCACGGCCCGGCCCACGGCGGTGACGACGCTCTTTTCTGCGTCCCGGGTGACCCCGGCGATCGGGGGCCGCTCCTGCTCCGCAAGATTCCGGACCACCGAGCCCGGTCCGGGCCGGAAGGAGGACAGCAGCCGGATCTCCGTGCCGTTTGCCTCCGCCAGGGCTACCGATCGGGGGTGCAGCACCTGGGACCCGGCCTCCGCCAGGGCCAGCATATCCCGGAAGTCGATCTGCTCCAGCAGCTTCGCTCCGGGGACCAGACGGGGATCGGCGGTATAGATGCCGTCCACGTCGGTGTAGATCTCGCAGCGCTCCGCTCCCAGGGCGGCGGCCAGAGCTACGGCGCTGGTGTCCGAACCGCCCCGGCCCAGGGTAGTGATCTCCCCCTGGGGACTCACCGCCTGAAAACCGGTGACCACGGCGATCTCTCCGGCGGCCAGGGCCTGCTCGATCCGGGCGGGGACCACCAGGCAGATCCTGGCGTCACCGTGCCGGGGATCGCTGAGGATCCCGGCCTGCCAGCCGGTGAGGGATCGGGCCTTTCCGCCCAGGCTCTGGATGCAGATGGCCATCAGGGCGGCAGACTGCTGCTCGCCGGTGGCGGCCAGCGCGTCCAGCTCCCGGGGGTCCGGATGCCTGGTCAGAGCCCGGGCCCGCTCCAGCAGCTCATCGGTGCTGTCTCCGGCGGCGGAGACCACGGTCACCACCCGGTTTCCCCGGCGCCGGGCCTCCAGACTGATCCCGGCGGCCCGCCGCAGGCGTTCCGGGTCCGCCAGGGAGCTGCCGCCGAATTTCTGTACGATCAACATGATTGTTCCTCCCATGGCCGGAGCCTCCGGCCACTTCATCCTACTCGGAAGGGGAGGAGATTGTGAAAGTTCGGAATTCGGAATTCGGAGTTCGGAGTTCGGAGTTTAACGAGAACGTACCGTTATGCCGCAGGGGCGTCCTCTGCTGCGCTTCGCCCTTGCGGTTACCCGAGCGGTTCGCGCCGATCGGCGGCGGGAATAAACGACAGCAGGGAGGGAAAGCCCTTGAGCCTTCCCTCCCTGTATGGGTATCGGAAATAACCACCCTGTTTCATTTACACCGGAAGCAGCTTTCTCGACCCATAATTCCGAATTCCGAACTCCGAATTCCGAATTAACTTGCCGCTCTCATGGACAGGAAGGCGTTGATGAAGCCGTCCAGGTCCCCGTCCATCACGCTCTGGATGGCGCCGGTCTCATACTCGGTGCGCAGATCCTTTACCAGCTGGTAGGGCATGAACACGTAGGAGCGGATCTGGCTGCCCCATTCGATCTTCATCTGCACGCCCTTGATATCGCTGATCTTCTCCAGGTGCTCCCGCTCCTTGATCTCTGCCAGGCGGGCCCTCAGCATGTTCTTGCAGTTTTCCAGGTTCTGGAAATGACTCCGCTCCACCTGGGAGGAGACCACGATGCCCGTGGGCTTGTGGATCAGACGCACCGCAGAGGAGGTCTTATTGACCTTCTGACCGCCGGCGCCGGAGGAGCGGTAGACCTGCATCTCGATGTCCTCGTCCCGCAGCTCGATCTCGGTGTCGTCCGCGGAGATCTCGGGCATGACCTCCACCGCGGCAAAGGAGGTGTGCCGCCGGCCGGCAGCGTCGAAGGGGGAGACCCGCACCAGCCGGTGCACTCCATGCTCGCTTCTCAGGAAGCCGTAGGCGTTCTCGCCCTCGATCATGATAGTGGCGCTCTTGAGCCCCGCCTCGTCTCCGTCCAGATAGTCCATGACCTTGACCTTATAGCCGTGGCGCTCGGCCCACATGTTGTACATGCGGTAGAGCATGCTGGCCCAGTCCTGGGCCTCGGTGCCGCCGGCGCCGGCGTGGAAGGTGAGAATGGCGTTGTTCGCGTCGTACTCGCCGGTGAGCAGAGTGCTCAGGCGCATGGATTCGGCCTTCTCGGAAAAGTCCTCGAAGCCCTCCTTCAGCTCCTCCAGCATGGAGTCGTCGTTCTCCTCCAGGGCCATCTCGCACAGGGCGTACAGATCGTCCCAGGCACTGCAGAGCTTCTGATAGCCCTCCACCTTGGTCTTCAGGACCTTCAGCCGCTTCTGGACCTTCTGGGAGTTGGCCACGTCGTTCCAGAAGCCCTCCCGTTCGCTGGCGGCCTCCAGCTCTTCGATCTCCTTCTGGGCGGCCTCCAGCTTCAAAGCGCCCCGCAGCACCTCCAGCGTGGGCTTGGCGGCGTTGAGTTTTCCCTTGTATTCTTCAAATTCCAGCATATTGTTCTCCCGATCCGTGTTTTTCCATTCTCCGGGGGGACAGACCACCCCAGCATGTCGTATAGGATATTATATACAAATTTCCTTGTCTTGTAAATCGTTATTTTCTTTCCTTTTTGGAGGCACTTGTTCCCGCTTTCCTCTTTCCATTTGCGTGGGAATGTGATACAATGGATACCCCCGGGCGCGGGCGGCCCGCAGCCGGAAACAATTACATATACGGAGGAATAGAGATATGATATCACACGGCAAGGAGATCAAGGTTTTTACCGGCAACTCCAACCCCGAGCTGGCCAAAGCGATCTGCTCCCATCTGTACATCGGTCTGGGCGACGCCAGCGTGTCTCAATTCGCGGACGGAGAGTGCTCAATCTCCGTATTTGAGCCCGTACGCGGCAAGGACGTGTTTATTGTTCAGTCCACCTGCGGCCCCGTGAACGACAATCTGATGGAGCTGCTCATCATGATCGACGCCATGCGCCGCGCCTCCGCAGGGCGCATTACCGCTGTGATCCCCTATTTCGGCTATGCCCGACAGGACCGCAAGGCCAAGAGCCGGGATCCCATCTCCGCCAAGCTGGTGGCCAATCTCATTACCGCCGCCGGTGCCGACCGGGTCCTGACCATGGACCTGCACGCCGCCCAGATCCAGGGCTTCTTCGATATCCCCGTGGACAATCTGGCCGGAGGCAATCTGTTCGTCAAACACTATGTCCAGAAGTTCGGCAAGGGCAATGAGGACGTGATGGTGGTGTCCCCCGACGTGGGCAGCACCGCCAGGGCCCGGGCCTTCTCCATGAAGCTGGGCGTGAACATGGCTATCGTGGATAAGCGCCGGGAGCGGGCCAATCAGTCCGAGGTCATGAATATCATCGGCAACGTGGAAGGCAAGACCTGTATCCTGCTGGACGACATCGTGGATACCGCCGGGTCCCTGTGCGGCGCCGCCAAGGCCATCAAAGAGATCGGCGGGGCCAAGGAGGTCTACGCCTGCGCCACCCACGGCGTGCTCTCCGGTCCGGCGCTGGACCGCATCAACGACAGCTGCATCAAGGAGCTGCTCTTCCTGGACACCATTCCCTACCCCAAGGACAAGCCCAAGAGCGACAAGATCGAGTATCTGACCACCGCTTCCGTCTTTGCCGAGGCCATCCGGAGGATCTACGAGGAGGTCTCCATCTCCAGCATTTTTGATAATTGAGTACCTAAATCGAGGTTTTTCCATGCTGTTTGCATCCAAGGCTCCGGGCTGGCTGGTAGTCTTTCTGGGCAACCCGGGGCTCAAATACGAGGGCACCCGCCACAACGCCGGCTTCATGACCGGCGATGCTCTGGCGAAGGAGAAGGGCATCTCCATCGACCGGCTCCGTTTCCGGGCGCTTACCGCTCAGTGTGAGCTGGGCGGCCAGCCGGTGCTGCTGATGAAGCCCCAGACCTATATGAACCTGTCCGGCGAGGCGGTGGGCCAGGCGGCCCGCTTCTACAAGATCCCGAGCGAGCATGTGCTGGTGGTCTCCGATGAGGTGAGTCTGCCCATCGGTAAGCTCCGGGTCCGCGCCAAGGGCTCCGCCGGGGGCCACAACGGGCTCAAGAGCATCATCGCCGCCCTGGGGACCGACCAGTTCCCCCGGATCCGCCTGGGCGTGGGCGCCCCGCCCCACCCGGATTACGATATGGCCGACTGGGTGCTGTCCGTGTTCCGCAACCAGGACGCGGAGGACATGCAGGCCGCCTGCAAAAGAGCGGCCCAGGCCGTGGAGTTCTACATCGAAAACGGCCCGGAAAAGACCATGAACCGGTTTAATTAAGAGAATAGTGAATAGGGAAAAGTGAACAGTTGTGGTGTCCCCTTCGGGGACGGATTTTAAAATCATCGCCGAAGGCGATACCTTAACTATTCATTATTCGTTATTCATTATTCACTCCCCAACGTACTGACTGCGGCCGGTGGCCGCACGGAAATATCAATCCATCAAGGAGGCTGTTTATGAAGAAAAGCTGTATTGCCATGCTCTTGGCAGGCGGGCAGGGCTCCCGTCTCTACGCCCTGACCCAGAGCGTGGCCAAACCGAGTGTCCCCTTCGGCGGAAAGTACCGCATCATCGACTTCCCTCTGTCCAACTGCGCCAATTCCGGCATTGACACTGTGGGTGTGCTGACTCAGTACAAGCCCCTGCAGCTCAACTCTTACATCGGCACCGGCCAACCCTGGGATCTGGACGTGTCCGACGGCGGCGTGTACATCCTGCCCCCGTACCTGGGCGCCCATGAGCAGGGCTCCTGGTTCACCGGCACCGCCAACGCCATCTATCAGAACATCGCCTTTATTGAGAACTACGATCCCGAGAACGTGCTGATCCTCTCCGGCGACCACATCTACAAGATGGACTACGCCAAGATGCTCAAGGAGCACATCGAGAAGGGCGCCGCTGCCACCATCGCCGTGCTGCAGGTCTCCATGGAAGAGGCCACCCGCTTCGGCATCATGAATCTGGGCGAGGACGGCTACGTCTGCCAGTTCGAGGAGAAGCCCAAACAGCCCAAGAGCGATCTGGCCTCCATGGGCATTTACATCTTCAACTGGAAGAAGCTGCGCAAGTACCTGATCGAGGATGAGGCCGATCCCAAGTCCAGCAAGGACTTCGGCAAGAACATCATCCCCAACATGCTCAATAACGGCGAGAAGCTGTGGCCCTACCGCTTCGACGGCTACTGGCGCGACGTGGGCACCATCACCAGCCTGTGGGACGCCAATATGGATATGCTGTCCACCACCCTCATCAACCTCTACGATCCCAGCTGGCCCATCGGCTCCCGGAGCCCGGTCTGCCCGCCCACCTTTGCCGGTGAGAAGTCGGAGATCATCCACTCCATCGTCACCGAGGGCTGCGACATTAACGGCCACGTGGAAAACTCCGTGCTGTCTCCCTCCGTGGTGGTGGGCGAGGGCGCCAAGGTTGTCTACAGCGTGCTGATGCCCGGCGCCGTGGTGGAACCCGGCGCGGTGGTGGAGTACGCCATCATCGGCGAGAACTGCCATATCGGCAAAAACGCCCACGTGGGCACCGCGCCTGACGGCTCCGAGGGCTGGGGCGTGGCCACCTGCGGGCCGGACGTGGCCATCCGCGATGGCGCCAAGGTGCCCGCCGGCGCGATGATCTATAACGGTGAGGAGGTCTGATCATGAGAGACTATCATGGTATCATTTTTGCCTATCATGACGAGCCCGCCCTGCGCGAGCTGGTCGCTGTCCGCACCGCCGCCAGCCTGCCCTTCTGCGGCCGCTATCGTCTCATCGACTTCGCCCTGTCCTCCCTGCGCAATGCCGGGATCCTGAACGTGGGCGTCATCATGCAGCGGGACTACCAGTCCCTGCTGGACCACATCGGCAGCGGCAAGCCCTGGGATATGAGCCGGGCCAAGGGCGGTCTGAAGATGCTGCCCCCCTTCGGCGTGCCCCAGTACCACACCGGCAACTACAACGGCACGGTGGAAGCTCTGAACGCTGTGGGCTCCTACGTGCGCTCCATCCCCCAGGAGAACATCATTCTGATGCTGGGCAACCTCTGCGCCAACCTGGATCTGCGCGCCGCCATCCAGCAGCACGAGAAGTCCGGGGCCGAGGCCACCGCCATCTGCGCCGACCACGAGCTGGAGACCTCCCACAACCGCTATATCCTGGACAAGGACGGCATGGTTCAGCAGATCGCCCTTTACCGCACCGGCAACGACCATGAGGGCGTGCCCACCCTGGAGGGCTACATCTTCAAGAAGGACGTGCTGCTCAAGCTCCTGGACGACTGCCAGGCCAAGAACCTGCACCGCTTCCATCAGGACGCCATGACCCTGTTCCTGACCCGCGGCGGCAGAATGGGCGTGTATATCCACCCGGGCTACGCCAAGATCGTGCGCAGCGTGGACGAGTACTACGACGCCAGCAAGGACATGCTGAACCCGGAGATCCGCCGGCAGCTCTTTCCGGCCGACCGGCCCGTGCGCACCAAGGAGCACGAGGGCGTCAGCACCTACTACGGCGAGCATGCCGTGGCCCGCAACAGCCTGGTGGCCGACAACTGCATCATCGAAGGCGAGGTTGAGAACTGCACCATCTTCTCCGGCGTGAAGATCGGCGCCGGCGCCAAGCTGAAAAACTGCATCGTCATGCGCGGCACCGTGATCGGCGAAGGGGTTCAGCTGACCAACGTCATCGTCGACAAGGACTGCGTCTTCTCCGACGGCACCGTGCTCACCGGCAGCGAGAAGCTCCCGATGCTGGTGCCCAAGTGGACCAAAATATAAAGTGAATAGTGAATAATGAATAGTGAATAGTGAAGGTGTCCGCTCCGCGGACGGATTGTAATCATCGCCGCAGGCGATACCACAACGATTCACTATTCACTGACAACTGTTCGCTACTTACATTCTGGAGGTACTATCCCATATGATTGGTGAAATTTCCCGCGACGAGATCCGCTCTGCCATTGAGGACAAGCTCTGCGCCCATTTTGCGACCACCGCCGCCCAGGCTACGGACGATCAGGTGTTCCAGGCCTCGGCCATGGTGATCCGGGAGATCATGAGCCGCTTTCTTGCGGTGGAGGATCCCCGCCGGGCGGAGAAGGAAGTCCATTATATGTCCATGGAATTTCTCATGGGCAGAAGCCTGATGAAAAACGCCTTCAACCTGGGCATTTCCGAAGCCCTCTCCGGGGCTCTGGAGGACCTGGGCCGGAATGCTACGGACATTTTCGAGACAGAGCCGGATGCGGGTCTGGGCAACGGCGGTCTGGGCAGACTGGCGGCCTGCTACATGGACAGCATGGCTACCCTGGGCCTGGCGGCCACCGGCTATTCCATTTGCTATGAGCTGGGCATTTTCCGGCAGCAGTTTCAGGACGGCAGACAGACCGAGGTAGCCGACAACTGGCGTACCGCTTCGGAGAGCTGGCTGATCCCCCGCTATGAAGACGCGGTGGAGGTCCGCTTCGGCGGCCAGATCTCTCCCCGTTGGGACAACTACGGCCGCTATCATGCCGAGCACACCGGATATGACGCGGTGATTGCCGTACCCCGGGATATGCTGATCGCCGGTTATGGCTGCAACGAGGTGAACACCCTGCGCCTGTGGGACGCCAAGAGCCCCAACTCTCTGGATATGTACCTCTTCTCCGAGGGCGCCTATGTCAAGAGTATGGAGCAGCGGACCATGGCCGAGGTCATCACCAAGGTCCTGTATCCGGCGGACGACCACATCGAGGGCAAGACCCTGCGGTTAAAGCAGCAGTATTTCTTCGTCTCCGCCACTGCCCAGGACGTGGTGCGCAAGCACGTGCAGGTCTGGGGCGACATCCGCTCCTTCCACAAGCACCACACCATTCAGATCAACGACACCCATCCCACCCTCATCATCCCCGAGCTCATGCGCCTGTTCATGGACCAGTACGGTCTGGGCTGGGACGAGGCCTGGGACATCGTGCGCCAGAGCGTGGCCTACACCAACCACACGGTCATGAGCGAGGCTCTGGAGAAGTGGCCCCAGGAGCTGGTGCAGCAGCTGCTGCCCAGACTCTGGGAGATCATGTGCGAGATCAACCGCCGCTGGTGCGACTACCTGGTCTACAACTTCAACTGGGACGAGCGGGTGGGCCGCAACCTGATCATCCGGGACGGACAGGTCCACATGGCCAATATGTGCCTGGCCGCCTGCTACATGGTCAACGGCGTCTCCCGGCTCCACGGCGAGATCCTGAAGGACGACCTGTTCCACGACGTGTACACCCTGCGGCCTGAGCGCTTCACCCATGTGACCAACGGCATCGACCACCGCAGATGGCTGGCCCAGATCAACCCCGGCCTGCATGAGCTGGTTTGCGAGCTGATCGGACCCGAGTATCTGACCCAGCCGGAGAAGCTGGAGGAGCTGGTGAAGTTTGCCTCCGACAACCAGGTGCGGGAGCGGATGAACCAGATCAAGCACGACAACAAGCTTCGCTTTGCCCAGTTCGTCAAGCGCAACAACCAGGGCTTCGTTTTCGATACCGACGGCATCATGGACGTGCAGGTCAAGCGGCTGCACGAGTACAAGCGTCAGCTTCTGTGCGCCATGAGCATTGCCAGCCTGCAGATGCAGCTGCATGATAACCCCAATCAGGACTTTGTGCCCCGGACCTTCGTCTTCGGCGCCAAGGCCGCCGCAGGCTACAAGGTGGCCAAGCGGATCATCGAGCTGCTGCTGTCGATGGCCGATGACATCAACAACGATCCCATCTGCAAGGGCAAGCTGCAGGTCTGCTTTGTGGAGAACTACCGGGTTTCCGCCGCCGAGGCCATCGTGCCCGCGGCTCAGGTGTCCGAACAGATCTCCACAGCCGGCAAGGAGGCCTCCGGTACCGGCTGCATGAAGCTGATGATGAACGGCGCGGTGACCATCGGCACCCTGGACGGCGCCAATGTGGAGATGTACGAGCGCCTGGGCGACGAGAACATGTTCCTCTTCGGTCTGCACACCGAGGATATCGCCCGGATCCGCCGGGAGGGTTACGATCCCAATGCCGCGGCCAATGCCGACGGCGAGATCATGCGCATCTTCGAGCGCTTCCGCCAGGGCTTCCGGGACGGCAAGAGCTATTCCGACCTGGTAAGCGGCCTGCTGTACGGCGGCGATCAGTATATGCTGGTGGCCGACTACCGGCCCTATGTGGAGACTCAGAGAAAGCTCTATGAGCGGATCCGGGACCCCCAGGAGCGGGGCCGCCTGGCCATCATGAACACCGCTCTCAGCGGCGTCTTCGCCGCCGACCGGGCCATCGACGAGTACGCCCGGAACATCTGGCACATCAAGTGAGAAAAAACGCCCGGGAGGAAACGAGCTTCTCCCGGGCGTTTTCAGCGCACAGTGCTTAGCGCACAGTGCTCAGGGAAATGGCCTGACCTGGGATCCTGCGCACGAAGCACGAAAAGCCTTGACAAACAGGGAAAACCTGCTATACTGTCATTCGAAAATTGAACACCTTATCAAGAGTGGTGGAGGGAACGGCCCTGTGAAGCCCGGCAACCTGTTTGTTCAAGGTGCCAAATCCGGCGGTGAGACGAAAGATGAGGCTTGCAAAAGGCATTTTGGCGCGCGCTGTCGGTTGACAGCGCGTTTTCGTTTCTGCCCTTTGTAGATGTGGTGAGAATAGGAGAGAGATTATGCATACCTTTTTTACTTCCGAATCTGTGACCGAGGGTCATCCCGACAAGATCTGCGACCAGATCTCCGACGCGGTGCTGGACGCCATCCTGGCCGAGGACCCCAACGGCAGAGTCGCCTGTGAGACCACTGTGGCCACCGGCCTGGTCCACGTCATGGGCGAGATCAGCACCGAGTGCTACGTGGACATCCCCCGGATCGTGCGGGAGGTGGTGCGGGATATCGGCTATGACCGGGCCAAGTACGGCTTCGACTGCGACACCTGCGGCATCATCACCAGCATCGACGAGCAGTCCGCGGATATCGCCCTGGGTACCAACGACCAGGTGGGCGGTGCCGGCGACCAGGGCATGATGTTCGGCTACGCCTGCGACGAGACCCCGGAACTCATGCCCCTGGCCATTTCCCTGAGCCATAAGCTGGCCCGGCGCCTGACCCAGGTGCGCAAGGAGGGTCTGGTGAACTATCTGCGGCCCGACGGCAAGACCCAGGTCACCGTGGAGTACGACGAGGAGCACCGCCCTGTGCGCATCGACACCGTGGTGCTGTCCACCCAGCATTCCCCGGAGGTCACGCTGGAGCAGATCCGGAAGGATATGCTGGAGCTGGTGATCCTGCCCAGCATCCCGGCGGAGCTGCTGGACGCGAATACCAAATATTTCATCAACCCCACCGGCCGCTTTGTCATCGGCGGCCCTCAGGGGGATTCGGGCCTGACCGGCCGAAAGATCATCGTGGACACCTACGGCGGGGCCGCTCCCCACGGCGGCGGCGCCTTCTCCGGCAAGGATCCCACCAAGGTGGACCGCTCCGCGGCCTATGCCGCCCGCTGGGCCGCCAAAAACGTGGTGGCCGCGGGCCTGGCCAAGCGCTGCCAGATCCAGCTGGCCTACGCCATCGGCGTGGCCCAGCCCGTCAGCGTCCTGGTGGAGACCTTCGGCACCGGTACCGTCAGCGATGAGAAGCTGTCCCGGGCCGTTCAGCAGGTCTTCGACTTCTCTCCCGCCGCCATCATCCGGGACCTGGACCTGCGCCGTCCCATCTACCGGAAGCTTGCCGCCTACGGCCACATGGGCCGGGAGGAGCTGGGCGTGAAGTGGGAGAACACCGACCGGGTGGAGGCTCTGCGCAAGGCTGTGCTCTGATCGTTCCGCTATTTTCCGATCAGACAGGGAGGTGAGCCCGATGCCCCTTCCCTTCGATCCGCTGCGGCAGACTTACCCCTCCCAGCGCTTCCCCATCTACGCCAGAAACCAGATGATGAACTGCTCCAGCCCCCTGGCCTCCGCCGCGGGCCAGATGATCCTGCGTCTGCCCAACGGCGTGCTGGCAGGCGGCACCGAATCCCGCACCGACAGCAATATCGCCTGCTGGTGACAATTCCATCGAAAACCGCAGGGGAAAGGACCCGAAGCTCCTTTCTCCTGCGGCTTTTTTATGCGCTGCGCCGGAAGCGTTTCGAATCCCCGGGCTTTGTGCCGGGGAATGGGAGGGCGGCGTTTTCCTCTCATTTCCCCCGGAGAACTTGTCCGATTCAACAGCGGCCTTTGACCGCCTTCTCTGCCCGGCCTGTCTATAATTGGGCCATCATATGCAGGGAGGTCAAGTGATATGTCGTTCGGAGCACAGGAGAAACAGGCGGCGCTGCCGGTGCCGCGGGTGAAGACGGAAAAAACGGCCCTGCTGGCGGGCCGCTGCGGGGTGGCCTTCCTGCTGGGCTTCACCCTGGCCGGGGCCAGGGTCAGGCTCACCGGCGCCCCCTTCGGCGTGGCGCTGGCGGCCTCCGCCGGATCGGGCCTGCTGGGCGTCTGCGCCCTGCTGGGCTCCGCCCTGGGATATCTGGTCACCGGCGGGCTGGAGTGGGGCGTTCGCTACGTGGCGGCCTCGGTGCTGGTGTACACCGTCGCGTTCGTGTTCCATGAGCTGCCGCTGAGCCGGAAGAGCTTCTTTATGCCCGCGGCGGCGGCCCTGGTCTGCGCGCTCACCGGTTTTCTGGGCAGCTTTACCCAGAGCGCCCAGGATCCGCCCTGGGTCGCGTCCCTGATCCTGGAAACGGTGCTGGCCGGATCCTGCTGCTGGTTCTATCGGGAAGCCATGACCGAGCGCCTGGGCCGCAGCGAGGCGGAGGAGCTGCGCCACAGTGTGTCGGTGATGATCCTGGCGGCCTCGGTGCTCATGAGCCTGTCCCGGCTCCTGCTCTTTGATACTCTCTCCCCGGGCCGTGTGCTGGCGCTGCTGCTGGTGATGTGCTCGGCCCTGAAGGGCGGCATGCTCACCGGCGCCGCGGTGGGCACGGTGCTGGGGCTGAGCCTGGATGTGACCGGCGCCGGGGCGCCCTTCTATACCATGGCTTATGCCTTCTGCGGCCTGCTGTCGGGAGCCTTCAGCCGCCACGGGCGTTTCCTGTTTACGCTGTCCTTCGTGTGCGCCGACTGCCTGGCGGTGGTCTGCGCCTGGAACACGGAGATCTATCTCAGCGCCCTGTTCGAGACCTTCTGCGCCTCTGTGATTTTTCTGCTGCTGCCCTCGTCTCTGCTCAGCCAGGTGGGGCTGATCCTCCAGCCCCCGGACCGGGGCAGCGGGGAAGCGGGACTCCGCCGCTTCGTGGCCCGGCGGGTGAAGGAACTGAGCCAGGCCTATGGAGACCTGTTTGAGACCGTGCGGCAGAGCGTGGAGGAGCCCTCCAATGACCAGAACGTCGCCCGGGTCTTCGACCGGGCGGCGGATCAGGTCTGCGTGGGCTGCAAGTTCAAAAACCGCTGCTGGAATGCGGAATACCTGGATACGCTCTCCGCCATGAACGACGCCACCCGGGCCATGACCGCAAACGGAAGCCTGCAGACGGGAGATCTGCCCGAGCATTTCCGGTCCCAATGCGTGGGCCTGGACGCCTTTGTGGCGGCGGTGAACTCGGAGCTCCGGGCGCTCAGCTACCGGAGGCAGCTCCGGGCCAGGCTCGGAGAGAACCGCAGCATCGCCTGGGGACAGTATGCGGACGTGGCGCAGGTGCTGGAGGAGCTGAGCCGGGAGCTGGGCAGCATCAACGGCGCCGATCCTCTGGCCCAGAGGCGGCTTCAACGCTATCTCAAGAGCCTGGATATCGACGCGGAGACCTCCGTGTACCGGGACGGGGGCGGGCGGCTGCATGTGGTCATCGAGAGCGGGCGGCTCACGCCCCTGACCCGGAACAAGGACTATCTGGAGAAGCTCTCCGCCATCGCCGGGACCCGGCTGTGTCTGCCCGAGCCCTGGCGGGAGGGTGCCTCCCGGCTGACGCTGCTGGAGGCCGAGCCCCTGGCGGTTTCTGTGGGGATCGCCGCCATGAAAAAACGGGGCGAGGCGGTCAGCGGCGACAAGGGAAGCTATTTCAAGACCGATGCGGGGGTACTGTGCGTGCTGCTCTCCGACGGCATGGGTACCGGGGATGCGGCGGCGGAGGACAGCGCCCGGGTGGTTTCCATCCTGGAGAAGTTTCTCCGCTCCGGAGTGGATCCGGCGGTGGCTATGAAGATCCTGAACTCGGTGCTGCTGCTCCAGGGCGGAGACGGTTGGGGCTGCACGGCGGTGGATCTGATGTGCGTGGATCTGTTCAGCGGGGAGACCTGCTTTTACAAGTACGGCGCGGCTCCGTCCTACGTGAAGAACGGCAAGAGCATTCGTCGCGTGAAGGGGGAGACGCTGGCTGCCGGACTCAGTACGGGAGAGGGAATCGCCCCGGACGTGGTACGGATGCGTCTGCGGCCCGGCTGCACGGCCCTGATCGCCTCTGACGGCGTGCTGGCTGACGGGGAGGATGACTGGCTCAAGACTCTGCTCCAGCCCGAGCAGGAGGATATGAAGGGCCTGGCCAGGTCGGTCCTGAAGCAGGCCGAGTCCCTCTACGGCGCCTCGGATGATATGACGGTCCTGGCTGTCCGGGTGGAGGAGAGGGTGTAGAAAGGGAAGAGTGAAAAGGGAAGAGTGAAAAGCGAATAGGGAAAGGCGGTGGGGTGGAAGCAAAAAACCCCGGGCAAAGCACAGGGCTTCGCCCGGGGTGATACGTGATGTGGAAGACGCTTAGAATATGGAATCGTCGTTCACAACGACTTCCGCGCCGCCAAAACGCTCATAGTACAATACGCTGGTGGTGTTGATGTACGGGACAATCCAGATGCTCAGGACCCAGCCCACGATGGGCACCACAGCCAGCAGTTCCCAGCCCAGGAAGGACAGATCCAGGACGAACAACTCCCATTTGTGGCCCTGGGTCATGGCCTTGCTCATCCCGATGCATTCAAAGATCGAGTACTCCGGATGGGTCAGCAGCAGATATCGGGCCATCCGGTATTTGTAGGCCGCAATGACGCCTGGGATGATGAAGAGCATGCTCCAGAAGAAGACCAGCATCCCCACCACAAAATCCAGCAGGATGACCTTCCACCAATAGACAAAACCGTCCAGCAGGTTCTGAGGGATCGCTTCTTCGCCCCGAACCAGGTGGAGAAGGAAAATGAGATAACCCAGGGAGAGGATCCCGGAGACCAGGTTCAGCAGGGTGTTGACGGCCGACTCCCCGGTCGTGGGCTCCAGGGACGCCAGATATTCCACCGCTCGTTCCAGATCCCCGGCGTAGAAGTAGTTTGCATAGCGCTCCAGTTCCTTGGGGGTGTATCCGATGATCTGATAGGAGAGGGCGCCGAGAAAGGCCATCAGCACCAGGAAGATGAGGCTGGTGATCAGAACGGTCCGGCGTTTGTCGGCGATCAGATCCCGGGCCTGCTGTTTGACGGCGGGGCGAGACAGGGGCATGCAAGTCACATCCATTCTTGAGATATCCGGGAGAAAAACCGGGTTTGTGTCAAATATAGCACCGAATGAGGGAGAAGTAAAGGAAAAACGGGGTCGAGCCCGGCTTCCGGCCCCCAATCCCGGGCTGTGAAAGGCGGGAGAAAAAGAAAAAAACGAGGAAAATGAAAAATTATTCTTGACATTGAGCCGCTTCAATGCTATCATAATCATAATCAAGCGTTCCAGAGATGCGCGAGTGGTGGAATTGGCAGACTCGCTAGATTCAGGTTCTAGTGCTCACTCCGGGCGTGCGGGTTCAAGTCCCGCCTCGCGCACCACATCTTGGCCTCAAATCGAAAGATTTGGGGTCAATTTTTATATTTTTGAGAACTTTTTGAGCAAGTTTATTTTTTCGCCGTTTCTCACTTTCCTTCGACAAAGGGCCGATTTCTAACGTTTTTCTAACACTTTTCTAACGCTGTGTTAGAAGAGGCTGGACGCCATTTTCTGCGTCAGAAGCTCTTTTCTCTGCATATCCAGGTGCCCGTAAATGTTTGCGGTCATCTGAATATCGGCGTGACCCATGTATTCCTGCACATCTTTCAGCGTAAAACCGTTATTCAGGAGCAAGCTGGCGCAGCTGTGCCGAAGCTCATGAAAACGGATATGCGGCAGATTGTTGTTCTTCAGAAGAAGCGAGAAATGGGAAGAAACATAATCCGGGGAAAA
>CADAHL010000010.1 GCA_902787755.1 Oscillospiraceae bacterium | reverse complement strand
CAGGGCTTGAACAGGCCGCCTTTTTCCACAATCTTTGCCAAATGAAAGAGGCGTTGCCTCTCAATAGCCTCTTTAGCTATTTTGAGACAACGCCTTTTTATGGCCGGCGCTCCAGCACCATGCGCAGCTCCGCGCTGCCGTGGGCGGGGCTGACCGTCTCGCTGCCGTCAAAGCGAAAGCCGCATTTTTCATAGAAGCGGATGGCCCGGGCGTTGCCCTTCAGCACCCAGAGGCAGATTTCCGGATAATCCCCCAGAGCCTCCAGCCCCGCCTGCATCAGCCTTTGACCCAGACCGCTGCCGTAGTACTCCGCCAGCACGTACAGGGCGAAGACCTCCCCGACGCCCGGCGCCTCCTGGCCCCGATCACCGGTGCAGATAAAGCCCACCACCCGGTCGCCGTCCTTGGCCACCAGAGTGCCGTCGGTCCAGCGAAAGGCCCGGCGGGTACAGGCCTCCAGGGTCCATTGGTCCAGAAAGTCCTGGCGGATGAGACCCGTGTAGGCCTCGTGCCAGGCCTGCCAGTGGACCCGGGCCTTGCCACGGATCTCCTCCTCGGTCTCCATGGGCTTGATCAGAACGTCCATGGTGCGCTCCTTCCTGCCGGGGTTACTTCCAGCCCGCGGGCAGATACCGGGCGGTATTGGCGATCATATCGTCCACCAGCTGCCGAACCTGGGCCTCCGTGGCCCGACCCTGTACCAGGGGATCGGTGAGAAAGGCCTCGTAGACCAGGTTCCGGTCGCAGGTGAGAGCGGCTTTGAGCACCCGGTCCTGATTTTCCACGTGGGGCCGCATAAGCCCGTGCACGTTCTCGGGCAGGGAGCCCGCCGCAATGGGCCGCACCGCATCCCGGGAGAACACGGCGTTGGTCTCCACCACGGTCTGGGCCGGGAGATTCGCGATCTGCAGGGCGCGGTTGGGGATGTTCACATTGCTGACCAGACGGTCCAGACCGCACAGGGCCCGGATCAGCAGGATGCCCTCCTCGCCGGTGGGAGTCAGGGAGATCTCCTCCTCGCCCCGGACCAGACGCCCGCTGCGCTCCAGCCGCTGCACCAGATCCGCCTTCCGCCAGGACACCGGCGTCAGGGAGAACTTCCAGGAGCGGATGGTCTCAGGGTCCTTCAGATAGATCTCGCCGGGCATGAACTCGGCCAGATGCCGGTCCCCGGCGGCGGCAATGAGACCGTAGCGCCGGAACAGATCGAACTTCACCCGGTGGGCGCAGTTGAAAGTGCTTTCGGTCCAGGGCTTCTCGGGATCGTTGTAGCCCTCCTCAAAGTGTTCATCGATGTACTTCCGGTAGATGGGGAACAGGTCGATGCCCTTGTAGGAGGCGCTGTCGAACCAGGTGAAGTGGTTCAATCCCAGTACGTTTACCAGGATCTCCCGGCGATGGATCCCGGAAAGGCCGCAGGACAGCTGCAGCAGGTCCCGGAGCACGTTCTGGGTGTTGAAGACCTCGTGGCAGCAGCCGAAAGCCTTGATCCCGGGGAAGGTCTCATAGAGCGTGCGCACACACAGGGCCATGGGATTGGTGTAGTTGATGACCCAGGCGTCGGGGCAGCAGTGCCGGATCGCCCGGGCGAAGTCCACGTAGAGGGGAATGGTGCGCAGGGCCCGGAGAATGCCGCCGGGGCCAGCGGTGTCGCCCACGGACTGGTAGATGCCCAGGCGCTCGGGCAGATGCACGTCCGACTCCATCTCGTCGAAGGTGCCGGGCAGGATGGAGATGACCACGAAATCCGCCCCGTCCAGAGCCTCGTCCAGATCGGTGAAGGTGCGGTAGTCCCACTTGCCTGGCACGTCGTCCCGGGCCTTCAGGCGGTTGCCGATGATCTCATTGTTCCGGGCGGCCTGCTCGTTGATGTCATAGAGGCGGATGGTCCCGCTGAGAGACGGGTCCATGGCAAGATCCGTCATAAAGGTCCAGGCCCAGGCCCGGGACCCGCCGCCGATATAGGCGATACGGATATCGGTCATTCTGTCGTTTTCATAGCGCATAGTCAGTACCCCTTCCGGTGTGTTCTCAGATCGTGACTTCAATGGTGCTCTGATTATATCACAGCGCCCTTTTGCTGACAATGGAGGAAACGGACGTGGAAAAGGCAGAATCGGCCCGCCACCCCGGGCGAAAAGAGGAATCTCAAGGACGGCAAAGCAACCGGGAGATTGTGCGACAAATCCGCCGCGGGTCGGTGCTTGCACCGGGCCGCGGTTTGCGATATAATCATAAAAAGCCCGGCGGGAGGCCAGACGATGGCTGCGGGAGGCCAGACGATGATCGCGGGAGGCGAGACGATGATCTTTGATACCCATGCCCATTACGATTCCGGCAGCTTCAACGCCGACCGGGAGGAGCTTCTGACCCAGGTCCACGCCGCTGGCGTGGGGCTCATTGTGGACCCGGGCTGCGACGAACGGAGCAGCCGCCTGGCCCTGGAGCTGGCCCAGCGCTTCGACTTCGTCTACGCCGCCGTGGGCTATCACCCCTCGGATCTGGACAAGTACAGCCCCGAGGGCTGGGAGCAGATCCTGGAGCTGGCCCGGCACCCCAAGTGCGTTGCCATCGGGGAGATCGGCCTGGACTACTACTGGGATCAGAGCTACAAGGACCTGCAGAAGGAGGTCTTTCGCCGGCAGATCGAGCTGGCGCTGGCGCTGGACAAGCCCGTGATCGTCCACGACCGGGAGGCCCACGCCGATTCCCTGGAGATCGTGAAGGATTACCCGGGGCTGCGGGGCGTGTTCCACTGCTTCTCCGGCAGTCCGGAGATGGCGGCGGAGCTGTTGAAGCGGGGCTGGTACCTGGGCTTCGACGGCCCCATCACCTACAAGAACGCCCGGAAGGCCCTGGAGGTGCTGGAAATCTGCCCGGAGGACCGGATCCTCATCGAGACCGACAGCCCCTATCTGAGCCCTGTTCCCATGCGGGGCAAGCGCAACGACTCCCGCAATCTGCGCTATGTGATCGAGACCATTGCCCGGATCCGGGGGCTGAGCGAAGAGCAGGTGGAGGCGATCACCTGGGAAAACGGAAAGCGGCTGTTCGGCATCGCCTGAGAAAAAATCGAAAGGAGGGGACGGAGATGAGACGCGGACGCAGGGGCGGCAGCCCCATGCTCACCTATATCCTGATCCGCCTGCTCTTCTTTGCCGCGATCGTTCCGGCGCTGCTGTTGTTCGATTATTCCGAGCAGTTGGGCTACTGGTGGTCCATCCTGATGCTGCTGTATATCGGACTGTTCATGTTCGCGGGCCTCGCCATCCGCTGGCGCCGGGAGATGGATGAATTTCGGCGGCTTCTGGGAGACGAGCAGTTTTTCGCTCAGTTTCCGAAAGAATACAAGAGGGAGAATCGACGGAAAGCCTGGAAGGCCCGGATCCAAAAGCTCCGAAAACCAAAAAAAGAAAAAGTCCCCTGGGAGGGATAAAGGAAAACCGGCTGCGAAGACAGGCTCTTCTTCGTAGCCGGTTGTTTCGTTGAGAGCGGGCTCACATGGCCTCGATCTCCTTGATGTTGTATTCGTTGCCCGTGACCAGGAAGGTGTTGCCGCTCTGGCAGTAGGGGCAGATCTTGGCGTATTGCAGGGTGGGATAGGTCTTCCCGCAGTCCTGACAGTAGGTGACGGCCTTCAGCGTCTCGACCTTCAGCTCGGTCTCCTGGAAATGTTCGGTCTTGGCCCGGGCGTAGAGCCAGAAATCGGTCAGATACTGGGGCACGATGCCGCTGACCTCACCGATCTCCAGGGTGATGGAGGCCACCTTGGTCAGCTGGTTTTCCACCATCAGCTTCTCAACCGTATCAATGACGTAATAAATGGTTCCCAGTTCGTGCATGGCGATGAAACCTCTCCGCTTCTCCGGGCCGCGGCCCTGTCGTTCGGGCTCATCATACCATAGAAGTGCGGGAAAGTCACGAAAAAAGTAAGATGTGGATATCTAAAATCTGAGGTGGATGCTTTTTAAAAAAATAGAAATGCCTTCTGCTGTTGCAGCACACTCTGAGGTGGATGGCATTTTCATGCCGATCTTTGCCGAATATCGTCGGGTAAGAACAGCGTCACCAATCACGGCGGCGCTGTTCTCTGTTGTTAGACATCCGATTTTTGGCCTTCCTCTTTAGTCTCTTTAATCTTTTCCTGCCCCTGATTTTCTCTCTGATCGAGATACCCTTTGACAGCTTTTTTGATAACGAAGGTCTTGGGAATCCCTTCATCCCGATACACAGCACAGGACCTTCAGCACCAGTAAAGCGGTGGCGGGCGCTGTGCTTTTAGGAGAGAAACGGCCCGGATCGGGCCGCTCATTTGCGGAAATAAGGGTTGCGATAGAACAGAAAGCCATTTATAATGGACCTGTCGGATATGAGATTTTTTCCCTGTCCGTCGGCGCGTACAAGACCGGCGGACGGACGTGTCCGTCCCGGATGGAAAGAGAAAAGCCACATGAATCATGGAAGCGGAGGAAGGAATCATGAGAAGAACCGTTCAGAAAACCCTTGCGCTGCTGCTGTGCCTGGTGCTGCTTCTGGGCCTGATGCCGGCGGCGCTTGCCGAAGAGAGCGACGGCGCTCCGGCGGAGGAACTGCTCGAGGTCTCTCCTGTCGATCTGCCGGAGGAGGAGCTCGCCGCCGAAGCCGAAATACCCGAGGACGGGACGGAGACCCTGGCCGGACCGATCCCGGAGGAGCTGATGGAGCTCCGGGTGAACCCTCTGTACGCAGGGGAGATCTCGGAGAGTGAACTGCAGGCCAGACTCGAGACGGCGGAACAGAACAGCGCGATCACGAACTGCGCCAGCTTTGACCAGGTGGTCACGGCCTTCCGGGAGGGCATGCAGGCCCGGGAGGAGAACATCCGCGTCTGCTATACCGGGACGGAGAGCATCAGCTACTCCACCGCTTTTGATCAGGCGATGGAGCACAACGGAGACCCCACTGCGGGAGACTATCTCCAGTGGCAGTGGGAAGGCGCCCAGAGCAGCTATCAGGGCGGCGTGTTCTGCCTCACCATGGCCTACTATACCAGCGCCCAGCAGGAGCAGGAGCTGGACGCCGCGGTGAACCAGCTGCTGGATTCGCTGGATCTCTACAATGAGGAGCCCTATGAAAAAATTCTGGGCGTGTATGATTACGTCTGCAGCCATGTGACCTACGACTATGACAATCTGTACGACGACAGCTACGGGCTCAAGCGCACGGCATATGCGGCGCTGATGAACGGGACCGCGGTGTGCCAGGGCTACGCGGTGCTGCTGTACCGTCTGCTTCTGAGCCTTGACGTGGACTGCCGGGTCGTGGCCAGTGTGGACCACAGCTGGAACATCGTGCGCCTGGGCGATGTGTACTACAATGTGGATGCCACCTGGGATTCCGGGCCCGACCCGTCCCATGTTTATTTCCTGCGGAACATGGAGCACTTCCGGGATCCCCACCATGAGCGGACGGCTCCCTATGACGGAGAAGACTTCGCCGCGGCCTATCCCATGAGCCCCACGGATTATCCCCGGGGCAGCGGACTGATCCAGGTCAGTCCCGCGGAGCTGAGCATCCAGCGCTTCGGCGAGCCGGGGACGATCACCGTCACCACGGATCCCTCCCTGGGACCGTGCTATGTGGGCTATCGGTGTAGGACCGGCTGCGCCAGCGTCTCCTATTGCGCGGAGAATACCTGGTCGGTCAATCCCTGCCGGCCGGGCATGGAGATTCTGGAATTTCTCCTGTTCGATGCGGAAAGCAACGAGATTCTGGGTTCTGCCGAGGTCTTCGTCACGGTGACCGGCTTCCGGGTGGCGGTGGTGACCGACGGCGGCCCGGTCAACGACGAAGCCTTCAACCAGGCGGCCTATGGGGCGGCGGCAGATTTCTGCGCAGGCAATGACCTCGATCTCACTTCCTATGTCCCTACGGATCCCGATCAGCTCGTCTCCACCACCGGGCAGGCCATCGCCGACGGCTGCGATGTGCTGATCCTGCCGGGCATGAGCGCTGCCGAGAGCATCGCGGCCCTGGCGCCGGATCACCCGGAAGTGATGTTCCTGGGCCTGGATCTCTCCGAGACCGATCTGCACCTGGCCGGCCTGGACGAGATCCCGGAGAACGTGGAGTGCGTCAGCTATGAGGAAGAGCAGGCCGGCTTCCTGGCCGGCTATGCGGCGGTGAAGCTGGGCTACACCCGGCTGGGCTTCCTGGGCGGAATGGCTGTGCCCGCCGTGGTACGCTACGGCTACGGTTTCATCCAGGGCGCGGATTTCGCGGCCAGAGAGCTGAACCTTCCGGATACGGAGATCAAATTTGCCTACGCCAACCAGTTTTTCCCTGACGACCGGATCACCGAGGCTATGGAGGGCTGGTTTGAAGACGGCACCCAGGTGGTGTTCGCCTGCGGCGGCGGGATCGGCAATTCCGTGGCCCAGGCGGCCGGAACCTGCGGCGGACGGGTGATCGGCGTGGACGTGGACCAGGCGAACGCTCTGAATGCCGTCGCCGGGGAGAACGTGACCCTGACCTCGGCTATGAAGGGGATCGGCGCTGCGGTGACCGACTATCTCTACCGGCTGCTTTACGGAATGAATCCGAGCGGGATGGTGACCAGGCTGGGGATCGAGTATTACGAAACGGACCGCAACTACGTGCAGCTTGCGCCCAGCACCCAGTGGAGCGAGAGCTTTAACGAGACTGTTTACGCCGATCTGGTGGCCGGAATCCTGGAGGGCAACGTGCTGATTTCCGACGACTGGATGGCCGAGCCGGAGAGCATGGCGACCGCTGCCCGGGTCCTGGTGATCGACGATCTCTTTGCCCGGCCCACGGCGGAGATCTACGGCTTCAGCATCACCACCACCGGCAGCATCGGCCTGAACCTCTACCTGGTGCTGCCCGAGGAGCTGACCGCCGATGAGGACGCCTATGTGATCTTCGGCGACGAGACGCAGCTCATTGCCCAGGCTGATACGACCCAGGCGGGGTCCCAGACGCTGTATAAATTCACCGCCCTGAAGGCGGCGCCGGACATGGACGAGCCGGTCAGCCTTCGGGTGTTCACCGGCTCCGGCCGACAGGTCCCCCTGTACAATCAGAGTACGGATACGATCTTCGAGGATGGGATCACCACCAGCATCAAGGATTATCTGAACGCTGTGTCCGGGTCCTCCAACCAAAACCTGGCAGGACTGGCCCGGGCGATGGCTGACTACGGCGTCTATGCCCACGCCTTCTTCCGGGAAGAAGAGAAGCTGCCCACCGTCACCGGCGTGACGGAGACGGATCTGGCCCCCTATGCCCTGGTGGTGGATCTGCAGGCCGGCGGCAGCCTGAGCTACTACGGATTGAGTCTGGTGGTGGAGAGCAGCAGTGTGATCCGCAACTACTTCCGGCTGGATTCCGGCAGCATCGGCGACTACTGCTTCACCATCGACGGCACCGAGGCGACCCCGGTGAACAACGGCGGGTACTGGTATGTGCAGACGCCCGGAGTTCCCGCGGCCCAGCTGGATACGGAGCATGAGCTGCTGGTGACCAGAGCCGGGGAAGAGGTGGCCCGGATTCAGTTCTGCGGGCTGAGCTACTGCACCTCGACCCTGAGCTATTCCGGCGCCTCCGAGCTGCTCCGGGATCTGGTGAAGACCATCTACCTGTATAACCAGGCCGCCAACCTGTTCTTCGGAAGCTGAGAACCCGGCGGCGCACAAAAAACGGAGACCGTTTAACGGCCTCCGTTTTTGCGCTTTGTTCCGCGGCTGCTTATTCTCTGCCTGGCAGGTAGGGCAGGAGATTGTTGAAGACAATCCGGTAGGCGTCGGCGTACATGTGCACGCCCTCCACGGTGTATTCGGCCTTCAGATTGCCCTTCTCATCGGTGAGGCCGGCGTTGGCGTCCACAAACTCGCAGCCGTGGTCCGCGGCGAAGGCCTTGAGCCTGGCGTTGATGCGCGCCAGATTCTCCTTGTTTCGGACCTTCAGCATGCCCTGAGCAAAGGGCGTGTCTCCCGCAACCTCGGGGTTCACCGGATAGAAGGCCATCATCACGATCCGGGTATCCGGAAGGGCCTCCCGGCAGCGCCGGAGGATGATCTCATAATTGTCCAGGATGCCCTGTTCCCAATCCCGGCCGTCGGGCCATTCCCGCATGTCATTGGTGCCGATGTTCAGAAACACCAGCTTCGGCTCCAGATCCAGAAGCTGTACGTCCAGGGCCCGGACAAAATCGTCGCTGGTGTAGCCGCCGATGCCCCGGTTGTACACCAGGCCCGGCAGCCCCGCGGCGGCCCACAGCTCGGTGATGGGAAAATGCTCCATCAGGGAGGAGCCGGTAAAGAGAGTCTGACCTTTTACCGCCGTTTTGTTCAGCTCGCGGAAATTGCGCAGCTTCCGCTCCTGCTCCTTGGCGCCCTGCTTCATAAAGCCGTCGATGACGGAATGCACCAATGCGCGCACCTGTTCGTTCTGCATCAGCTCTTCCATACGCTTTTGATCCATAGGGGACCTCCTTTGTTGGGATGATCTGTCGTTATTGGGAACAAATAACAGTATAGCACAGTTTTCCGGGCCGGAAAAGAGCAAGTTTGGGAAGCAGACTCGGACTCGCCAGCCTCCCCTGACGGGCTCTGTTGCGCCTCAGGCGCGGCTATGGTATAATCGGACTATCAAAGACAGAGAGGAGACCGGCTATGGATGCGGAAAAAATGCGGAAGATTTTCGAGGACCTGGACTACGTGCATGCCAGCGGGACCCCGGAGGAGCTGCGGGCGGCGGAGTATCTGAAGGCCCGGTGCGAGGCTCTGGGCGTTCAGGCCTGGCTGGAGGAATTCCGGGTCCCTATGGGCCAAATTGAGGAAGCCCAGGTGCTGGCCGACGGCGAGCCCATCCCCTGCGAGGGCCTGCGCTGCTGCGGCAGCGGAAGCGTGGAAGGGGAACTGTATTACATGCCCGGCCAGGATCCGGTGTCCATCGCCGGGGCCAGGGACAAGATCGTTCTGATGGATACCCTGGGGATCGGCCGGTTTACCTATCAGGATCTGGTAAAGGCCGGGGCGAAGGGGATCCTGTTCCAGTACGGAAAGCTCCACGCGGAGCATGAGGATATCGACCGGCGGGACCTGCGGGAGCATGTGGTGAACGGCGAGAAGAAGCTGCTGTGCGCCATGCTCAACGCCAAAACCGCGGTTCGCCTGGTGAGAGACAGGGTGCGGCGGGTGCGCATCACCATCCGGCAGCGGGAATACGACGGTTGCTCCCACAACGTGGTGGCCCGGATCCCCGGACGCCGGGACGAGTGGATCACCCTCACCGCCCACTATGACAGCACCGCCCTGTCCCACGGCTCCTATGACAATCTGTCCGGCTGCGTGGGTCTGCTGGGCGTGATGGAGGCCCTGAAGGATCAGGATCTCAACTATGGCCTGCGCTTCGTGTTCTGCGGCAGTGAGGAGCGGGGCCTGCTGGGCTCCAAGGCCTATGTCCGGGACCACGAGGCGGAGCTGGAGAAGATCGCCCTGAACATCAACCTGGATATGATCGGCTCGCTGATGGGCAAGGCCATTGCCTGTGTCTCCGGCGAGGAGAAGCTGGCCCACTATCTCAGCTATATGGGCGCTGAGCTGGGCTATCCCATCTCCACCCGGGTCGGCGTCTATTCCAGCGATTCCACCAGCTTTGCCGACAAGGGGGTTCCGGCGGTGTCCCTGGCCCGGATCGCCAAGAGCGATCACGCTCCGATCCACGGCCGCTATGACCGGCCGGAGCTGATGGACATGGAGCATCTGGCGGAGGATATCGGCTTCATCGCGGAGCTGACCCGGCGGATGGCCTGCGCCGCGGTCTGCCCGGTGGGCCGGGAGATCCCGGAGAAGGTGCGCAAGGAGCTGGACGAGTATTTGTACCGGCGGCGGAAAGGGGAGTGAGGGACCTGTGAGAAGGATCCTTCTGACCAATGACGACGGGCTTCTGTCCGACGGCCTGATCCGCCTGGCCCGGGCGGCCCTGCGGTTTGGCGAAGTGTGGGTGGTGGCTCCGGACGGAGAGCGCAGCGCCGCGTCCCAGAGCGTTACGCTGCGGCACCCGATCCGGGTCCGCCCGGCGGAGTTCCCGGTGGAGAGCGTGCGGGCTTTCGCCTGCGACGGTACCCCGGCCGACTGCGTGCGCCTGGGCTGCCTGAACCTTCTGCCGGGAAAACCGGATTTGCTGGTGGCGGGGATCAACTACGGGTATAACGCCGCCTCGGATATCCAGTATTCCGCCACGCTGGGGGCCGCTTTTGAAGGCGCTAACCAGGGCTGCCGGTCCGTGGCGCTCTCCGAGTGCGCCTGTCCTGTCCACGAGGTGACGGATGCGCAGCTTCTTCCGGTCCTGGAGGAAGCGATCGAGACGCCGACCGGCCCCGGACAGGTGCTGAACGTGAATTTCCCCGGCTGCCCCCTGGAAGAGTTTCGGGGGATCCTCCGGGATCGAAAGGTCTCGCGCCGGGCCTTTTATCGGGATCGCTACCGCCTGTTGGAGACGCTTCCCGACGGACAGATGGTTTTCCGTGTGGATGGGATCTATAACGAGGACGCCGACGAGGGTACGGATTTCCGGGCCCTTGTGGACGGATATATTTCCATCGGACTGGTAAACAACGTGGGATGGACCTGAGAAAGGTTAACATAATAAAGTAAACATAAATAACTTAACATAATATTTCTCGATAGGGAGTGGTGATCCATGGCGGGTTTCTTTGCGGGAAATGTTCCGTCCTGGCTGTGCGGAGGCTTCTATGGGCTGCTGTGCGTGTTCAGTATCGTGACCGGCCTTATGTATGCAGGCGGGAAGAAGGAACTGAATCCCCTGGAGCTGTCCGACAAGCTGATGGAGAGATATGAGGATCCGGAAAAGAGGGGACGCTTTGCCCGGATGATGGGCTGGGTGACCTTTGCGGTGGGTCTGGTCCAGGGCCTGACAGCCTATGCCTTTTTCCGGGCGGGAAGCCCGGTCCTATACGGGATCGCCCTGGGCTTTACCCTGTTCTCCATCGCCTCGGCTTCCGTGAAGCTGAAGGGGAAGTTCAACCTCTTCCCGCTGCTGAAGCTGGGCGCGTATCTCTTGGTCCTGATCGTGCTGCTCCTGGCCGGAACTCGCAGCCGCTTCTTTTGAGCAAAGGCGGCGTCAATTCTTAGAAAATATAAAGATTGACGGGAGGCCATCGACAATTGGGAGAAAAGGGTGTAGGATCGGGATATCAAGAGGAAAGAAGGACGAGAGAATGAACCATCACGGCTTTCACAGCCTTCTGGCTTTGCTGCTCTGTCTGCTGATCCTGACCGGCTGCGGTACCGGGGCGGCGCCGGCGGAGACGGAGAGCACACAGGAACCGGCAACGGAAGAGGCCCTGCCAGATGGAGCGGTGCTGGTGAGCACGGTGGATGAGCTGCTGGCGGCCATCGCCCCCAATGCTGTGATCGTGCTGCAGGAGGGCGAGTATGATCTGTCTGCGGCCTCCGACTACGGCGAGGAGGATCTGCGCGGCCCCTATCGCTGGGAACTGGTCTACGGCGGCTGTCAGCTGGATATCTCCGATGTGTACGGGCTGAGCCTGATCGGTCGGGGACAGGTCTCCATCCTGGCCCGGCCCCGGTATGCCGAGGTGCTCAGCTTTTCCGGCTGCTGGGATCTCAGACTGGAGAATCTGACCCTGGGCCACACCACGCAGCCGGGCGGCTGCGCCTCCGGCGTGCTGAATCTGTCAGACTGCGAGAACGTCAGCGTGGAGGACTGCCGTCTGTTCGGCTGCGGCTCCATGGGCGTCACGGCGGCCAACTGCCAGTCGGTCTTTCTGCGCTCTACCCAGATCGACAGCTGCAGCGACGGTGCCGTTACCGCCAACCGCTGCAAGGACCTGCGCCTGGAGGACTGCCGTCTCTGTGACTGCGGGCTGAGCGGGGACTACCCCGGCGGCAGCCTGATCTACACCGAGCGATGCAAGGGCTTCGCGCTGGTCAACTGCGAGATCACGGGCAACCGGGTCAATCAGCTGCTGCAGAACCAGTGGTCGGAGCAGGTGTCCCTCCTGGGCTGCCGGGTGGAGGACAACCGGGTCTTCAACTGCTTTTTTGAACTCCAGGGACGCAGCGTTACCGTGGACAAATGCTCCTTCCAACGTCGCAGCAGCGAGGACTTCTACGCCCGGGACCGGAAGCTTTTCGCCCATGATCCGGCGGGGGAGGACCTGATCAGCTTCGATCTGGACCACATGGAGCTGGGGCGTGCGGAGTACGACGGCCCGGTGGAGCTGACGCCGGAGGAACCGGTGCGCACAGAGCTGCCGGACGGCAACTTCGAGGTGAAGGTCAGCAGCGCCGAGGAGCTGCTGGCGGCCATCGCCCCCAATACTACCATCCTTCTGGAGCCCGGCGAGTACGATCTGAGCGCCGTGGAGGGTTATGGCACCCGGGGCGGCGAGTGGTATGGCTGGGAGCCGGTCTACGACGGCTATTGCCTGACGCTGGAAGGCGTCCATGACCTGTGCATCCGGGGCGCCGGCCGGGAACAGACCCTGGTCAGCGTTTCTCCCCGCTATGCGGCGGTGTTCGCGTTCCGGGACTGCCAGAATATCTGGATCGCCGGTCTTACCGCCGGGCACAGCGAAGAGCCGGGCTACTGCGCCGGCAACGTGCTGGACTTCAGCAGCTGTCTGGGCGTGCACGTGGAGGACTGCGGGCTCTTCGGCTGCGGAGTCCTGGGCATCTGGGCCTGGAACTGTGAAGGCTTCACCGTACGCAGCAGCGACATCTATGAGTGCTCCTCCGGCGGCGCTGTGATCGACAGCTGCGAGGACGTGCTTTTCGAGGGCTGTCGTATCTATGACTGCGACGACGGCAACAACAGCATCTCGGTCTTCGGCGGCGCCGTCACCTGGAATGAGGAAGTCCTGAGAGAAGGGATCCATTATTTCGACGATGGCTTCTGCCTGGGCTGAGCGGGAAAACAAAACACGGAGCAGGACCTGCGCTATCGGCAGGCTCTGCTCCGTGCTTTTTATGGGGAAGAATCGGATCATTCCAGGCTGAGAATATCCGAGAAGGGGATCCGAAGACCGTCCTCCAGCTCCAGAACGCCGGCGTATTCGTCCACTTTTCGAACGCTTCCGCTGATGCTCAGATAGGCGCCGCCGGCCTTGCGGTCGTCCGGACGGAAATAGCGGAGCTTCACCGGCGGCCTCTGACGGATCTGCTCCTGCAGCTGCCGGAGCCTTTCGCTGATCCGATGCTGCTCCTCCTCCGTCAGCTCCCGGCGCTCGTCGGTCAGGCGGGCGGTCTCCTCAATGGCGGCGTCGTAGCCGGTCAGGGCCGCGAAGGGGGAGAACTGAGCCGCCCGGCTGAGCATCGGCATCCGGGGATGGGTCTCGGACACGTGGTGGGGAAGAGAGAGGATATCGTCATACAGGTGGGATCGTTCCATCATGCCTTGTGCCCTCCGATCTGCCCGTTGCGCTCCCGGCCGGTGGCGCCTTCCTCGTAGCTGGTGCCGTGGAGGATGGAGTTTTTCCCGTAGCGCTGCTTGATGGAGAGCATGGCCCGCTGCAAGCGCTGTTCCTTTTCCAGCGCGGACTGTTCCTCGGCCTTCCGGGCTTCCGCCTCCGCCGGGTCGGAGAACAGATCCAGCTGTTCAAATTCCGCCTCCCGGGGAACGGATGCCGCCGGGACAACATGGTTTGCCACCACGTACATCCGGCGCACCAACAGCTTCGGATCCACGATCCGGTCGTAGAGGCGCATCATGGCCTCCTGGATCTTCCGGGTGCTGGAACCGGGCCTGTCCAGATTCTCCGAACCATGGGCCTGCTTGGGGACCTTCCGGCCGTACCAGTCGGTGGTGATCTCGCCGGTGAAGTCCCGGGTCACGTTCTCAATATCGTAGCCCACGGTGAGCACCACCTGATCGGTGACCAGACCCTTTTCCACCAGGTCCATAATGAGCCCGTCGGTCATCTCCCGGACCACGATCCGGGCCTTGTCCGCCGGATAGGGCTCCTGCAGCACCTGACCCACACTCAGACTGCTGCCCTCGGGCTTATAGGCCTTGATGTGCCGGATCTCGCAGGGCTCCCAGCCCCAGGCGTGATCAATGAGCAGCTCCGCGTTCACGCCGAAGAGCCGATACAGCAGCTCCTCGTTCCGGGGCTCCTCCGGTTTTCCCAGAGAACAGCGGGCCACGTCGCCCATGGTGTACATGCCGTAATCAGCCAGCTTTTTTGCGATGCCCCGGCCCACCCGCCAGAAATCGGTGATGGGGGTGTGGGCCCAGAGATACTGCCGATAGGTGCTCTCGTCCAGGGCGGCGATCCGCACGCCGTCCTTGTCCGCCGGGCTGTGCTTGGCCCAGATGTCCAGAGCCACTTTGCACAGGTACAGATTGGGACCGATGCCGGCGGTAGCGGTGATGCCGGTGGTGGTCAGCACGTCCCGGATCATCCGCATGGCGTAATCATGGGCGCTGAGCCCGGTGGTTTTCAGATATTCGGTGGCGTCCAGAAAGATCTCGTCGATGGAGTAGACGTGCATATCCTCCGGGGCCGCGTATTTCAGATAGATATCATAGATCCGGGTGCTGTACTGCATATAGTAGGACATCCGGGGCGTGGCCACGTGGTAGTCCAGCTCCAGAGAGGGATCCCGGGCAAGCTCTCCGGCGTCACAGCTTCTGCCCCGAAAGACCCGCCCCGGGGCCTTGGCCAGCCGGGAGGCGTTAATGAGCTTGACCTGCTGCACCACCTCGAAAAGCCGTGCCCGGCCCGGAATGCCCAGCGCCCGCAGGGAAGGGGAGACGGCCAGACAGATCGTCTTGTCCGTCCGGCTTTTGTCCGCCACCACCAGGTTGGTGCTCAGCGGATCCAGACCCAGCTCCCGGCACTCCACCGAAGCATAGAAGCTCTTCAGGTCAATGGCGATATAGGTTTTCTCCCACATATCCCGGCGCCTCCTTTCCAGTGGATGCCTGCGCTTATCATACCACAGACCATCCCGCACCGTCACGTGTTATTTACCGGGAAACAGGCAGAGCGTCCATGGAAGAAAAGAAGAAACCGAAACTGGCTTCTCCATGGGGCCGTTTCGGTTTCTTCGGTCTGTATTGCCGTTACTTTGCCGATGAATTGCTGCCCAGCAGCTTTTCCTTGACCGCCCGGCCGGTGGGGGTGTTGGCCAGACCGCCCTGGGCGGTCTCCCGGTATTCCACCGGCATGTGCCGGCCCACTTCACCCATGGCCTCGATGACCTCGTCCACGGGGATCTTGCTCTCGATGCCCGCCAGGGCCATGTCGGCGGCGCTGACGGCGTTCATGGCGCCGATCACGTTGCGCTTGACGCAGGGGATCTCCACCAGGCCCGCCACCGGGTCGCAGACCAGACCCATCAGGTTCGCCAGGGCGATGGCCACCGCGTGGGCGATCATTTGATCCGTACCGCCCCGAAGCTGGACCAGAGCAGCCGCGGCCATGGCCGAGGCGGTGCCGATCTCCGCCTGGCAGCCGCCGGCGGCACCGGAAATGCCGGCGTTGCGGGCGATGACCACGCCCACGCCGCTGGCCACATAGAAGGCCTCCAGGATCTGCCGCTGGGTCAGCTCCGCATAACGGGTCAAGGGCAGCAGAACAGCCGGCAGGACCCCGCAGGCCCCGGCGGTGGGGGCCGCCACGATGCGGCGCATACAGGCGTTGGACTCCGCCATGGACAGGGCCTCGGCCATCACGTCGCCCACATAGCCGCCGCAGAGGGATTTGCCCCGAAGCTGATACTGACGCATCCGCATGCCGTCGCCGCCCACCAGGCCGCTGACGCTGCGCCGGGTGCCGGTATAGGCGTCGGCCGCGTCCTGCATGGCCTGCCAGGTGATGAGCATTTTGGCCATGGATTCCTCCCGGCTGACCTGGCGCTCGTCCATGTCATAATGGAGGATCACTTCCCAGAAGGGGAGACCGGTGCTACGGCTCTCCTCCAGGATCTCAGCGATGGAGCGTAAATCCATATTCCTCATCCTCCTTGTCGTAGTAGGTGATGGCGCGGATCCCGGGCAGCTCTCCCAGGAAGGCCACCTGGGAGGGCTTGATGTGCTGGTCGGTCTCGATGATCATCAGCGCGTCCCCGCCCCGCTTGTTCCGGTGCAGGCTCATATTGCCCACGTTGATGTGGAACTGGCTGAGAATGGTGGTGACTCCGGCCAGGGTGCCGAATTCATCCTGGTTGCGGATCACCAGCGTATTGTAGTTGCCGGTGAAGGATACCTCGTAGCCGTCCAGGGCCGTGACCTCGATGGCACCGCCGCCGATGCTGCAGGCCTGGATCGTCAGGTGCCCGCCCTTCTCGCCGGTCAGCTCCAGCACGGCGGTGTTGGGGTGAACGTCCCGCAGTTCCACCGTATCGAAGCAAAAGCGCAGCCCTTCCTTTTCCGCCTCCTCGAAGGCGAAGGGGATCCGCAGGTCATCCGGGTTCATGCCCAGAAGGCCGCCAATGATGGCCAGGTTGGTACCGTGACCGATCCCCGTTTCGGCGAAGGACCCATGCAGATGGACCTTGGCCTCCACGGGCTTTTCTCCCAGCAGGATCCGGGAGATTTTCCCGATGCGGGCTGCGCCCGCGGTGTGAGAGCTGGACGGCCCGATCATGATAGGCCCCAGAATATCAAACAGTTCCATAGACGATAACTCCCTTTTCCGGCGGCGGACGCCGCCAGCGCGCTGATTGTTACAATAGCACAAGTGCGGAGGAAAAGAAATAGGAAAATTAACGGAAAAGGAGGAAAACGAAAGAACCGGCAGACAGCGGAGAAATCTCACTGTCTGCCGGGAACCTATTGCAGCCTTTCCTCCAGCCGGCGGATCCTGCCTCGCAGAAGGACACCCTGAACCACCAGTGCCGCCAGGAGCAAGGCGCACAGGGCGGACAGAAGGAACAGGGCAAGAGGCGGATGCTCCCCTTTGTCCTCCGGAGGCTCCGGCGCTTTCGGACCGTCGGCGGCCTCCACCGTCAGGTTGAGGGGCAGCTGGAAGGAGGCGGCGCTGCTGCCCAGGCCCTCGCCGGAGACGGTCAGGCTGCCCTGATATTCTCCGCCGGCCTCCCCGGGAACGGGGAGCAGAAGCTCTGCCAGGCGGGTCTCTCCGGGCGGAATGACGCCGACCAGCACCTTCTGTCCCTCGGCGATCCCGGGCAGGGAGACGGTTATCATGGCGTTTCTGATCTCGTAGCTTCCCAGATTCATCAGGGGCAGGGAGAGGGCAAGGTCTTCCCCGGCCGCCGTGTGATCCGGCATCCGGAGCCCGCCCTGCTCCAGGCGGACCTCCTGAAGCACCTCAAAGGTGCAGCCCAGCTCCAGCCGGGTCTCGTGCCCCAGAACGTGGCCGATAAAGGCGAAGTTCAGACTGTGGGGACCGATCGCGGCCTCCGGGGTCACCGTGACGGGGAAGGGGATCTCCTTGCTTTCTCCGGGCATCAGATCGCCCAGGGCCACCGTGTCCGAGCCCTGGGACAGGATCTCTCCGTCGGGATCGGTGATCCTCACAGACAGGTTCTGAAAGCCCAGGCTGGGGCTGGGGTTGGAGAAGAGCAGGGACAGGGTCCCGTCACTGCCGGCAAGGAGCCGGGTGCCGCCATCCTCGACCGAGAGCTGGGGAAGCTGTGTGCTGGGCCTGCCGTCCCGGATATGGATGACCATCTCAAAGTCGGTGCTCAGCTCCCGGCTGCTGCTGTCGGCGCCGCTGACGCGGACGGTGCAGGGATAGTCGCCATTGCGCCGGTCGGAGAACAGTTCCAGGCTGAAGCGCACCGCCCACAGCCCGTCCTCCACCGATTGGGCCCGGACGCCCATGTTCTGGAGCTTGAAGGGTGCGATCGACTCCTGCGCCGGGATCAGCTCCGCGTTGATGCTGCCCACGGCGTGCTCGGAGCGGATCGGGATTACCAGATTCAGCCGGTTGTAGGAGGTGCTGGGCTGGTAGCCCTGAAGGTAGGAGCGGCTCATATCGCTGAACACCATCTGCTCGTCGATGGTGAAGTCCTGCGAGTCCTCCGCTCCGGCACAGGGGATCAGGGAAACGAGGAGGACAGCGGAGAGAAGAATAGCCCAAAATTGTTTCATGCTTGGATCCCACCTTTGGGTTTTGAAATAAAAACCGACCGGTTTACTACCGGATTGCTGCGGGACGCGTCATTTCCCGGGAACCCGGAGGCTCCCCGCGGACGCTGTAAATATTGTACACGATCGGAGGACGCTTGACAAGGGAAAGCGGGAAATCCGGCGGGCAGCCGAAAGGAGGATTGCCGCGCCTCTCGTTTCGTGGTAAAATGAGAATATCTGAAGAGACGGAGCGGGAATTTATGATCGCCAATTACCATACGCATACCTTCCGCTGCGGTCATGCGACGGGCAGCGACCGGGATTACGCAGAGCAGGCTGTGAGAGCCGGGCTGCGGATCCTGGGCTTTTCCGACCACACGCCCTATGAGTATTTCGACAGCCGGCCCCGGAGCCGGCCCATGCGCATGAAACCGGAGGAGCTGCCGGAGTATGCCGAATCGGTGCGCGCACTGGCGGCGGAGTACCGGGACAGGCTGGAGATCCGGCTGGGCGTGGAGGCGGAGTACTATCCCAAATACTTCTCCCGGCTTCTGGAACTGCTGCGGGAAAGCGGCGTGGAATACATGATCCTGGGCCAGCATTTCCTAGGGAATGAGATCGGCGAGCCCTACAGCGGCCGGCCCACCCTGGACGGAAAAACCCTGGCGCGCTATGTGTCCCAGACTTCCGAGGCGCTGGATACGGGGCTGTTTACCTGCTTTGCCCACCCGGACCTGATCCGCTACGTGGGCAGCCGGAAGGTGTATGAGCGGGAGATGCGAAAGCTCTGCCGGGCCGCCCGGGAAACCGATACGCCCCTGGAGCTCAACCTCCTGGGGATCCGGGAAGGCCGTCATTATCCCAACCCGCGGTTCTGGCGTATTGCCGCGGAGGAGGGCAACGCCGTGATCCTGGGCAGCGACGCGCACAGCCCGGAGCAGCTGGGCGACCGCGCCGAGACCGCCGCGCTGGACATGGCGGAGCGGCTGGGCCTGCGCTTGCTGGAGACCCTGGCGATCCGCCGGATCTGAGGAGCTGACCTCTGAGAAAAATAAAACATTCTTCGGTGTCCGGAGCCGACCGGGGCGCTCGATCGGCTTCGGACCTGTCTGCGCTCCGGGCCATACGAGGATTGACGAATGATTTGAAAAAAGGTGACAAAGCGTTTTCACCTCAGAGGCAAAGAGGGGACACCCGGATAAAATGTGGCGAAGAAAACTAAATGTTGGATTCAGGACTTGACAAACGCGGTTCCAAATACTATATTTAGTGCCGTACCCGGAAGCGGAACAACAAGATATGGAACGATCGGGGGAAATGACATGATACAGATGATCGTAAAGCGGGACGGACGGATCGTCCCCTATGATAAAGAAAAGATCGCGATGGCCGTTTTGATGGCTATGAAGGCCAGCGGCGAGGGCACCGTGGCGGACGCTGCAAGAGTGGCGGACGCGGTGGAGAGTGACCTTGTCAGCCGCTGCGGCGCCGAGCCTCCGCAGATTGAGATCATTCAGGACACGGTGGAGAAGAAGCTGATGAGCCACGGCTTCTCCGGTACTGCCAAGGCCTATATTCTGTACCGGGCCAAGCGGACCCAGGCCAGGGAATCCCAGACCAGCCTGATGCGCACCATCGACGAGATCGCCAGCAAGGATGCCCGCCTGTCCGACCTGAAGCGGGACAACGCCAACATCGACGGCAATACCGCCATGGGCGCCATGCTGCAGATCGGCTCTGCCGGCGCCAAGGCCTACAACGCTGCCTATCTGCTCCGGCCCGAGCATGCCAAGGCCCACCTGGAGGGCGATATTCACATCCACGATTTTGACTTCTATGCTCTGACCACCACCTGCACCCAGATCGACATCATCCGTCTGTTCAAGGACGGTTTCTCCACCGGGCACGGCTTCCTGCGGGAGCCCCAGTCCATCCAGAGCTACGCGGCCCTGGCGGCTATCGCCATCCAGTCCAACCAGAACGACCAGCACGGCGGCCAGTCCATCCCCAACTTTGACTATGGCATGGCCCTGGGCGTAAAGAAGACCTTCCGGCGGCAGTACAAGAAGGCCCTGGCGGCTATCGTGGAGGACGAGTTGGACCGTGACGGCCTCACCGACGAGGTGAAGCAGCTGGTGGAAGCGGAAGAGAAGCTGCTGGGTGACAACAGCTTGACCCCGCCCGAGGGCTTCGACGGGGCGGTGGCGGCTGACCTGGCCCAGGCCTACGGTCTGGAGCTGCCCCGGCTGGAGCACCTGGTGGCCCGGGCCCGGCAGAGAGCCCTGAAGCAGACCGAGCGCAGCTGCTACCAGGCCATGGAGGGCTTTGTTCACAACCTGAACACCATGCATTCCCGGGCCGGCGCGCAGACGCCCTTCTCCTCCATCAACTACGGCACGGACACCACGCCCGAGGGGCGGATGGTCATCCGCAATATCCTGCTGGCGCTGGACGCCGGTCTGGGCCACGGCGAGACCTGCATTTTCCCCATCCACATCTTCAAGGTCAAGGAAGGGGTCAACTACAATCCCGGCGATCCCAACTATGATCTGTTCCGCCTGAGCTGCAAGGTCTCCGCCAAACGGCTGTTCCCCAACTACGTTTTCCTGGACAGCCCCTACAACCTGCAGTACTACAAGCCCGGCCATCCCGAGACCGAAGTGGCCACCATGGGCTGCCGCACCCGTGTGATGGGCAACGTCTACGACCCCACCAAGGAGATCTCCTACTCCAGAGGCAATCTGTCCTTCACCTCCATCAACCTGCCCCGTCTGGCCATTGAGAGCCGGGGAGATGAGGCGGAGTTCCTGCGGAAGCTGGACGATATGCTGGAGCTGGTGGCCCAGCAGCTGCTGGACCGCTTCGAGATCCAGGCCAAGAAGCGGGTGTACAACTACCCCTTCCTGATGGGCCAGGGCGTGTGGCTGGATTCGGACAAGCTGGGGCCCTATGACGAGGTCCGTGAGGTGCTCAAGCACGGGACCCTGTCCATCGGCTTCATCGGTCTGGCGGAGACCCTGACCGCTCTGTACGGTCACCATCACGCCGAGGATCCCGAGATGCAGAAGAAGGGCCTGGAGATCATCGGCCGGATGCGGAAGTTCTGCAACGAAAAGTCCCAGGAGATGGGCATGAACTTCACCCTGCTGGCCACCCCCGCCGAAGGCCTGGCCGGACGCTTCATCCGGGAGGACCAGAAGCGCTACGGCAAGATCCCCGGCGTCACCGACCGGGAGTATTACACCAACTCCTTCCACGTGCCCGTGTGGTATCCCATCTCCGCCTATGAGAAGATCCACATCGAGGCTCCCTACCACGCCCTGTGCAACGCCGGCCACATCAGCTACGTGGAGCTGGACGGCGACACCGCCAAGAACGTGGAGGCCTTTGAGAGCATCGTCAGATGCATGCACGACGAGGGAATCGGCTACGGTTCCATCAACCACCCGGTGGACCGGGATCCCATCTGCGGCTATGTGGGCGTGATCGGCGACGTGTGCCCCCGCTGCGGTCGCCGTGAGGGCGAAGCCGTGGATCCCCAGCGGGTGGATGAACTGATCAAGAAATACCCCCAGATGAGAACGTTTATCGGTATTGAATAAAAGTTTCCGGACAAGGAGGAAAATAAAATGACTGCTGAAACGAAAATGGCCAAGATGGGTAAGGGCGTAGGCTTTGAGCGGATCCGCCGCATCACCGGTTACCTGGTGGGCACCATGGATAAATGGAACGACGCCAAGAAGGCGGAGGAGCGGGATCGCGTCAAGCACAGCCTGACCGGCAACAGCTGCACTGACGGCCGCTGAGACATGATCATCTGTATGGCCGGCGTGGCCGGGGATTCGATCGTTGACGGCCCCGGCATCCGCACCACCTATTTCTGCCAGGGCTGCCCGCATCACTGCCAGGGCTGCCACAATCCCGAGACCTGGGACTTCGACGCCGGGACGCCGATGGAGACCCGGGATCTGGCCCAAATCGCCAGGGACAATCCCCTGTGCCGGGGCGTGACCTTCTCCGGGGGCGAGCCCTTCGCCCAGCCCGAGGGCTTTGCGGAGCTGGCGGAGATCCTGAAGGCCGAGGGCTACGAGATTGCCAGCTATACCGGCTACACCTTTGAGCAGCTGCTGCAGGGAACACCGGAGCAGCGCAGGCTGCTGGGACTGCTGGACGTGCTGGTGGACGGGCCCTTCGTCCTGAGCCAGCGGAGCCTGGATCTGGTCTACCGGGGCAGCGCCAACCAGAGGATCCTGGATGTGCCCGAGAGCCTGCGGCAGGGGAGAGCGATCCCCGCGCCGCCCCGCTGGCAGGGCGAGTACTGAACAAAAGAACAGACTGCGAAACGGCAGACCCACTCCGGGTCTGCCGTTTCGGCTGTTTTGCCCGGGGGACGAGGCGCTTGGGCGATTTGACCAAAGCCTTTCTTCCGAAAGAGCGGGGGATTGTTCTGCTTTTCAACCAAAAACGGCGGGGGAAAGCAAAAACAAATTGGCGTGAATTGTGAAGAATGACCAAAAACGGAGAGCGACCCTGTGAAAACTGACCGTTTGGATCCGGCGGAAAAAGACAAAAAGAAACAAAACCTTGTATCATTTGACGAAGTTTCCCCGAAGAAAGGGGAAAACATTTGGAACATTCCATAAATATGAGCGAAATGAACAAAACGAGAGTCCGAACAGCTTGAAAAATAGATGCCTTTAGGATAAAATACACAAATGTCAGAGACACATATCATGAAAGAAGGGCTGATCCTATGGCGTTTCATTGGCTGATTCCCGCCGCCGCGCTTCTGGCATTGCTGTTTGCGCTCTATAAGGCTGTGTTCGTTACGAAGGCTTCTCCCGGCAATGAGAAAATGCAGGAGATCGCGGGACATATCCGGGAGGGCGCCCGGGCCTTCCTGTTTTCGGAGTATAAGATCCTTGCCATTTTTATCGTCGCCCTCTTTGTACTGATCGCGATCTTCATTAACCTCGGTACCGCCGTCTGCTTCCTGCTGGGAGCGCTGGCCTCCATCGCCGCAGGCTACTTCGGCATGAGCGTGGCGACCAGGGCCAATGTGCGCACGGCCAACGCCGCGCTGACCGGAGGCATGAACAAGGCTCTGGCCGTGGCCTTTTCCGGAGGCTCGGTGATGGGCATGTGCGTGGTGGGGCTTGGCCTTCTGGGCTGCAGCCTGATCTACATCTTCACCGGCAACTATCAGATCCTCTTCGGCTTCTCTCTGGGCGCCTCCTCCATTGCCCTGTTTGCCCGGGTGGGCGGCGGCATCTACACCAAGGCGGCCGACGTGGGCGCGGACCTGGTGGGCAAGGTGGAGGCCGGGATCCCCGAGGACGATCCCAGAAACCCCGCCGTGATCGCCGATAACGTGGGCGATAACGTGGGCGACGTGGCCGGAATGGGCGCCGATCTGTTTGAAAGCTATGTTGGCGCCCTGGTGTCCGCCCTGACCCTTGGCGTCTTCATTCCCGGCTCCTTCGACGGCGCCGGCACGCTGTACCCGCTGGCGGTGGCCGCCGTGGGGATCGTGGCCGCGGTGATCGCCACCTTCTTCGTCCGGGGCAAGGAGAACGCCAATCCTCACAAGGCGCTGAAAATGGGATCCTACGTCTCGGCGGCCCTGGTGGCCGTGGGCTCCTACTTCCTGAGCCAGACCTTCTTCGGCCGCCGGTACTACTCCCTGGCCGTCATTTCCGGCCTGGTGGTGGGCCTGATCATCGGCTACGTCACCGAGGTCTACACCTCCGAGGATTACAAGTCGGTCAAGCGCATCGCCGACCAGGCCGAGACCGGCTCCGCCACCACCATCATCAGCGGCGTGGCCGTGGGCATGATGAGCACCTGGGTCCCCATCGTGCTCATTTCCATCGGCATCTACATCTCCTACGCCGTGACCCGGAACCTGTACGGCATCGCCCTGGCCGCGGTGGGCATGCTCTCCACCACCGGCATCACCGTGGCGGTGGACGCCTACGGCCCCATCGCCGACAACTCCGGCGGCATCGCGCAGATGAGCGGTCTGGACCCCAAGGTCCGGGAGATCACCGATAAGCTGGACGCCGTGGGCAACACTACCGCCGCCATGGGCAAGGGCTTCGCCATCGGCTCCGCGGCTCTGACCGCCCTGGCGCTGTTCGTATCCTATGCCGAGGAGGTGCATCTGGAGAGCATCGACCTGTTGCATCCCAATGTGGTGATCGGCCTGCTGGTGGGCGGCATGCTGCCCTTCTGCTTCTCCGCCATGACCATGAATTCCGTATCCAAGGCGGCCAACAAAATGATCGAGGAGGTCCGCCGTCAGTTCCACGAGATCCCCGGCATCCTGGAGGGCACCGGCAAGCCGGATTACTCCTCCTGCGTGTCCATCTCCACCAAAGCGGCCCTGAAAGAGATGGTGGTCCCCGGCCTGATGGCGGTATGCGTCCCCTTGCTCGTGGGGATCCTGCTGGGACCGGCAGCTCTGGGCGGGCTGCTGGCCGGCTCGCTGGTCACCGGTGTGCTGCTGGCCATCTACATGTCCAATGCCGGCGGCGCCTGGGACAACGCCAAGAAGTACATCGAGGAGGGCTTCCACGGCGGCAAGGGCAGCGCTGCCCACAAGGCGGCTGTGGTGGGCGACACCGTGGGCGATCCCTTCAAGGACACCTCCGGCCCCTCCATCAACATTCTGATCAAGCTCATGACCGTGGTGGCGCTGGTCTTTGCTCCGGTGTTCATTCAGATCGGCGGCCTGCTGTAAAAGAGAAAAACTTCTTCATGCTTTGGAACGAGGCGGGAACGAGAACTCCCGCCTCGTTTTTGCCGTTGCAAAGGGCGGAGGAGCGTGATATAAAGTTCCTATGAATACAAGGAGAGTACTGCCATGAACAAGCCTGTGGTGGGGCGCTTCGCCCCCAGCCCCTCGGGCTATCTGCATATGGGAAACCTGCTGAGCCTGCTGCTGGCCTGGCTGGATTGCCGGAGCCTGGGCGGGGAGCTGATCTTTCGCCTGGAGGACCTGGACCCGGCCCGCTCGAAAAAGGAGTACAGCGAGGCCATGATCTCGGACCTGCGCTGGCTGGGTCTGGACTGGGATCGGGGCTACCCGGAGGAGCCGCAATATGCCCAGTCGGCCCGGACCGAACTTTACGAAGCCGCCTTCGAGACTCTGCGGCGGCGGGACCTGGCCTATCCCTGCTGGTGCACCCGGGCACAGCGCCTGGCAGCGGCCTCGGCGCCTCACCCCGGGGAGCGGGATCGTGACCCGGGCTGCCCCTGCGCCGGCCTGACTCGGGAGGAGCGGCGGGAACGCCTCACCTCCGGGAAAGCCCCGGCCTGGAAGCTGAGATGCCCGGATGAAAAGGTGCGCCTGCTGGACGGACACTACGGGCCGGTGGAGCAGAATCTGCGCCGGGACGCGGGGGACTTCATTCTTCGTCGGGCCGACGGCGTCTTTGCCTACCAGCTTGCGGTGAGCGTGGACGACGCCCTGATGGGCGTGACCAGAGTGGTCCGGGGCCGGGATCTGCTCGCTTCCGCGCCAAGGCAGAAATGGCTCATCGAGACGCTGGGCTATCCCGCGCCTGACTACTGCCACGGTCCGCTGCTGACAGACGGAGAAGGCAAGCTCTCCAAGCGCCTGGGCAGCCTGAGCACCCAGGTTCTGCGCGGGCAGCATCGGCCGGAGGAGATCCTGGGCCGCCTGGCCTTCCTCGCCGGCCTGATCGACCGGGAAGAGCCGGTTACGGCATGGGATCTGCTGCCGGACTTCTCCTGGGAGAAGGTTCGGCGGGAGGACGTCCGGTTTGAGGCTCCGGGCGGACCGGCAAACACGTGAAGAGAGAAAAGAGAAGAGGGAAGAGCTGTGGCGCCCGCTTTGCGGACGGATGTGGATCCATCGCCGAAGACGATACCGCAACGCTTCCCTCTTCGTTTTGCGCCGAACCCGGACTTTCTCGTTTCCGCCCTTGCTTCTTTGAAAAAATCTTGGTAAAATAAAAAAGTCGTCCGGCGAAGGCCGGAAACAGAGAGAGGACCCACCCGCGTCATTGCGGCGGCGCGGGAGAGAGAAGGGAGTGACGTGCCGCGAAAGAGAGAGAAAGAAGAGCCCCCGGGCGCCGGATCCTGGCGGCCCTGATGGCGGGGCTCCTGACGGCCTCGGTGCTGACGCAGCCGGCCCTGGCGGTACCGCCTCCGGAGCTGACGGTGGAGGATCCGGGCGATCTGACGCCCTGGCATGTCAGACCGCCGAAAAAGCCCTGGGACCATATGTTCGACGATCTGGAGCTGAGCGGAAACTGGGCGCAGGATGTGATCACCGTGGCCGAGACGCAGCTGGGCTATGAAGAGAGCAAGTCGGACTGGATCATATTCGACGGCGAGCATAAGGGCTATACCATCTACGGCGACTGGTGGGGCGTGCCCTACGGCGACTGGTGCGCCATGTTCCTGTCCTTCTGCCTGCACTTTGCGCAGGTGCCCACCGAGGCCATGCCCGAGTATTCCTACTGCCAGTGGTGGGTGGAGGACCTGGAGGAAAAAGACCAGATCGGCTATCCCGGGGAATATGTGCCCAAGGTGGGCGATCTGGTGTTCTTTGCCTGGACCAAAAAGGGCTTCAGCACCCATGTGGGCGTCATTACCAGTGTGACGGAGGACAGCAGGGGCTTTACCATCGAGACCATTGAGGGCAATACTTCCAATTGCGTCCACCGGCGCAGCTACCGCTCGGATTCCAAGGGGATCATGTGCTATGGGATCCTGCCGGATTACCGCACCTGGGGTCAGCCCGAGCATACGCTGCTGAGAGAATTTCCCTACTGAACCACATACGGTCCTGTCGGGGCCGTCCGGAAATATCTGAGAGGAGAAATCGAATGTACGACTACGAACAGGAACATCTGGAGCTTCTCCGGAGCCTCGCCCCGGGCTGTACGGTGCTGCTGCGCCGGAATGGGGCCTTCCCCCTGGAGAAACCCGGCGAGCTGGCCCTCTACGGCAGCGGTGCCCGGTATACCGTCAAGGGCGGCACCGGCTCCGGCGACGTGAACTCCCGCAGCTTTCTGACCATTGAGGAAGCTCTGGAGCAGGAGGGCTTCACCATCACCACCAAGTACTGGCTGGATGACTACGATCTGTTCCGCAGCGCCGCCAAGGACGCCTTTATCGGGGAGATCAAGCGCCGGGCCAAGGAGAAGCATACCCTGGCCGTGCTGGAGGGTATGGGCGCGGTGATGCCGGAGCCGGAGTACCGGATCCCTCTCTACGGCGAGGGCGACACCGCCGTGTACGTGCTCTCCCGGATCTCCGGCGAGGGCAACGACCGTCAGGCCGTGGGCGGCGATCTGCTGCTGACGGAGACCGAGAAGTGGGATATCCTGGCGCTGAACAGGAAATACCCTCGCTTCCTGCTGGTGCTCAACGTGGGCGGCCCGGTGGATCTGAGCCCCCTGGAGGAGGTCGGAAACATTCTGATCCTCAGCCAGCTGGGCGTGGTCACCGGTCCGGTGCTGGCGGATCTGCTGCTGGGCAGAAGCTATCCCTCCGGCAAGCTCACCACCACCTGGAGCGCCTGGGGCGAGGGCTGCAATCTGGGCGACTTTGCCCAGCAGGACAACACCGAGTACCGGGAAGGCATTTACGTGGGCTATCGCTGGTTCGATTCCGTGGGCAAGGAGCCCATGTTCCCCTTCGGCTTCGGCCTGGGCTACACGGACTTTGCCATCAAGGCCGGCGAGGCCAAAGCCGAGGGCGAGTGGATCACCCTCACGGCGGCGGTGACCAATACCGGCAAGCGTCCCGGCAGGGAAGTGGTGCAGCTCTATGCCTCTCAGCCCGCGGGCGTGCTGGACAAGCCCTATCAGGTCCTGGCCGCCTTTGCCAAGACCGGAGAACTGCAGCCCGGCGAGACCGAAACGGTGTCGCTGCGCTTCAGCGTCCGCGATCTGGCCTCCTTTGACGACTTCCGCGGCGCCTGGGTCCTGGAGAAGGGGGATTATACCCTGCGTCTGGGAAACAGCAGCCGCAGCACGGACGCGGTCGTGATTCTGCGGCTGGACAAGGACGCCGTTCTGAAGCATACCGTCCGCTGCCTGGGCAAGCCGGAATTTACCGACTGGGCGCCGGAGAAGCTGCCCAAGGGGAAGAAACATCGCTTCCTGAAGGTGCTGAAGATCTCCGCCGCCAGCCTGCCTGAGCAGCCTCTGTTTGAGGCCGAGACCCGGGTGGAGCCCGAGGCTGCCCAGCTCAGCCCGGAGGAGCTGGCCTACATGAGCGTGGGCGCTTTCAGCGAGAAGGGCGGCGCGCTGAGCGTGATCGGGAACGCTGCCATCTCTGTGGCCGGCGCCGCCGGTGAGACCTACGGCGGCCTGAAGGACAGGGGGATCCCGTCCCTGGTCATGGCCGACGGACCTGCGGGTCTGCGGCTCAACAAGGACTTTACCGTGGACGAGAAGGGCGTGCATCCCATCGGCGAGACCATGCCCGCCGGCATCAGCGATTTCCTGCCCGGTCCGGCCAAATGGGTCATGTCCAAGATGAACCAGAAACCCATTCAGGGCGAGGTGAAGCATCAGTACTGCACCGCCATCCCCATCGGCACCGCCATCGCCCAGAGCTGGGATCTGAGCCTGGCTGAGGCCTGCGGAGACCTGGTGGGCGACGAGATGCGCCGCTTCGGCATCCACTTGTGGCTGGCCCCGGCGCTGAACATCCATCGGGATGTGCGCTGCGGCCGGAACTTTGAGTACTTCTCCGAGGATCCCCTGATCTCCGGCAAATTCGCGGCCGCCATCACCCGGGGCGTGCAGAAGCACCCCGGCCGGGCGGTGACCATCAAGCACTATGCGGCCAACAACCAGGAGACCAACCGCTACTTCAATAACAGCCGGGTCTCCGAGCGGGCCCTGCGGGAGATCTATCTGAAGGGCTTTGAGATCTGCGTCCGGGAGAGCCAGCCCAAGACCCTGATGACCTCCTACAACCTGCTCAACGGCATCCACACCTCCGAGCGGCAGGGCCTGATTGAGCGGATCCTGCGCCAGGAGTTCGGCTTTACGGGCGTGGTGATGACCGACTGGATCATCGGCATGCTCAAGCCCCCAAAGGGCAGCCTTTATAAAGCGCCCCGGGCCGATCGCATTGCCGCAGCCGGCAATGATCTGACGATGCCTGGCTGCGCCGACGATGTGAAGGCGATCCTGTCGGGCCTGGAAAACGGCACCGTGACCGAGGAGCGCCTGCGCATCAACGTCAGCCGGGTGATCCGACTGGCAAAGGAACTCAACGGCTGAGAGAATCTGGTAACAACGTAACAAAGATTTAACAAAGAGTTCAGCCTTCGTTCAGCACTTTTCACCCGGGCTGTGGTAGTATAGTCTCACAAGGGCGGGCGGTCCCGCTCGGAAACAGAAAACACCGGCGGCCCTGATGTCGCGGCAGCGCCGCGAATGAAGCCTACAGGGTGAACATACAACCGATACCCCAAACTTTACTTGAGCGTGATCCAAAACGGCGGATCACGCTCAAGACCATTTTATACATAGTTTGGAATTGAAAATTCGGAATGCAGGGGACGAAGGCGGACTTGCTGCGGTTACTGCTGGCCGTTTGACCTGTCATCCGGGGACTGTTTCAGATATAGCTCTTCGCAGTCCTGCTGAGCCTGGATCAGGATCTGCCGGGCCAACACCGGCTGCTCGGTCTCCAGGGCCCGGATCGCATCCGTTACCCGGTTGAACAAAGACAAATACAACTTTTGATACATTTTCTTTCCTCCGATGACTTCATGTTGAAGTCAAAATCACACATTATCTTAATCTGACTTTACAATTCTGTCAATACTACGTCAGGGAGGCGTCACAATGACGGAAAAGAAAAGTCACTTTACGCTGCGGGTGGACCCGATCCTCATGGACAAGCTGGGTTTTATCGCCGAGTACAACGGCAGGACCAAGAACAGGGAACTGGAGCAGATGATCGTTCATCGGATCGCGGCTTTTGAGAAGGACCACGGAGAGATCACGTTTGAAGAGGAATGAAACGGGACCTGGCTTTTTGGCCGGGTCCCTTGTTTTAGGTTCGGGGGCTGTGATATACTGGGCATGAAAAGGGAAAGGAGCGATAGGGGCATGGAGATGAATTATTGTATGCACTGCGGGACAAAGCTGGTCCTGAAACAGCATGAGACCGAGGGGATCGTGCCTTGGTGCGAGACCTGCCGGGCCTTCCGCTACCCGGTGTTCAACACCGCGGTGAGTATGATCGTCATGGACGAGAAGAAGGAGCGGGTGATCCTGATCCGCCAGTACGGCCGCCCCCACGGCGTGCTGGTGGCGGGTTATGTAAACCGCGGCGAGGACGCGGAAGACGCCGCGGTCCGGGAAGTCAGGGAGGAGTTGGGCATGACGGTCAGCTCCGTTCACTTCAACCACAGCCACTATTTTCCGCCGACCAACACCCTGATGCTGAACTTCACCGTCACGGTCAGAGAGCACGAGGCCCAGCCCAACTGGGAGGTGGACGCCTGGCGCTGGTTCACCATCGACGAGGCCCGGGCCGCCATCAAGCCCGAAAGTCTGGCCCAGGCCTTCCTCAATGGCTATTTCGACGGCGAATACCGCTTTCCGTACTGAGGAGGGAGAACGATGTATCAAATCATCCAGGGGGCTCAGATCCCCGGCTCCGAGAGCCTGCAGGAGGGCTACCGCCGGGACGGCAGCTGGCTCTACGCCAATGTCAGCGCCGAGCGGCTGGACAGCCTGTTTCGGACCTTCCTGCGCCGGGAGGGCAGCGAGCTGTTCTCTCTGTTTCTGGAACAGCCGAGCAATCTGCGGGATGAAAATCCCTTGCCCGAGGGAACGATTGAAAAATTCCATGTGGATGTGTACTACCTGGACGGGATCTCAGAAAACGACGCGGTACACCTGCTGGACCTGTTCGGCCCGCTGCTGATCCACGACGGAATGGTCCGCTTCGGCTTCGCCTCCGAGCGCGGCAACGAGCTGGGCAAATACAAATTCGGCGAGATCTACGCCTTCAGCCACAGCGGGGATCTGCGGGCGCTGAGGAAGGTCTTCGAAGCCGCACAGCTGAAGGAGATCCCGGATCTGAAGGGGCCCTGGGACCTGATTTCCCGGGAAACCCCCGGTCTGTCCCGGGCCATCACCCTGGAAGACCGGAAGGTCTCCGACGTGATCGAGGCGCTCAAGCAGGTGGGCCTGTACTTCGCCGAGCGCCGGGAGGACTGAGCCCGGAAAAAACCGGGATTGACACCGATTCTCCTTGCACCGGGAGCGCCGGTGGAGTACAATAAACACAGGCAAAGCGAAACCAATACATACATACGGGAGATGAAGCAATGGAAGACAAACGCATTACCAGGAGAAACCTGATCGCCTTCCCCTTGGGCACCATCGGCAGAGATATGATCTACAATCTGGTGACCAGCTATCTGCTGACCTTCGTGCTCTTTACCCGGCATCTGACTGCCGCTCAGCTGTCCGCCATTACGGGCATCATGGTGGCCGCCAGAATTTTTGACGCCCTGAACGACCCCATCATGGGCAATATCATCGAGCGCACCCGAACCAAGTGGGGCAAGTTCAAGCCCTGGCTGGCCATCGGCATCGTCACCACCTCCGTGGTCATCTATCTGACCTTCAACGTACGCCTGGAGGGCTGGGCCTTCGTCTGGTTCTTCGGACTGATGTACTTCCTCTACTCCATCACCTACACGATGCACGACATCTCCTACTGGGGCATGGTGCCGGCCCTGAGCTCGGACGCCAACACCCGCAACCAGTTTACCTCCCGGGCCACCCTGTTCGCCGGTATTGGCGGCATGGCGGCTGCGGCCTTCATCCCCATGTTCACCGCCGGCGAGAACACCATCGGCGGCAACGCGGTGACCGCCTACGGCGCCATTGCCCTGATCATGGCTATCCTGGGGCCACTGTTCCTGGCGATCACCATCTTCGGCGTCAAGGAGCAGCGCAATTACAATGACGAGCCGGTGCCTCCCGTGAGCTTCAAGAAGATCTGGACCACCATCACCGGCAACGATCAGCTGGTGTGGATCGCGGTCATCTTCCTGCTGCAGCAGATCGGCAACGGCATCGTGATGGCCGGCGTGGGCCAGACCTATATCTACGTGGAGTTCGGCTATGAGGGCGGCTTCTTCACCGTGTTCCAGATGGTGGGCATGATGGTCACCGGCCTGCTCATGCTCTTCTATCCCGCCATCTCCCGTCACATGCAGCGCAAGAAGTTGATGGACGTGCTGATGATCGTCTCCGGCATCGGCTATGCCCTGATGCTGGTGCCCTCTCTGGCGCTGTCCAAGGGCGCTGCTTTTGTGGCCGGCTATGACCTGAAGTTCGTGTTCCTGACCCTGGGCTACATGCTGGCGAACTTCGGCCAGTACGGCTTCTATCTCATCATGATGATCTCCATCATGAACACCGTGGAGTACAACGAGTACAAGCACGGCACCCGGGATGAGGGCATCGTGTCCTCCCTGCGGCCCTTCCTGACCAAGCTGGCCTCGGCTCTGACCGTGGCCATCGCCACCGGCACCTATATGGTCTCCGGCATCCTCCAGTACACCAACGGCATCTCCGGCCTTGAGCAGGCCGCCAACGCCGGCGAAATCACCGCCGAGCGGAAGGCCAGCGAGATTTCCGCCCTGCTCCAGGGTGTGCAGCCCGGCCAGAGCCTGGGCCTGCTGCTGGTCATGACCGTGATCCCCTGCGTGCTCATGTTCCTGTCCTATATCCTGTACAAGAAGCACTACAAGCTGGACGAGGCCGAGTACGACCGGATCTGCAGGGAATTGCAGGAGCGCAAGGCATGAGCCTGACCGGGGCTGTCCTGCGCTTCGCCGCTCCCATCCCCAGGCCGGAGAGCTTCCGGCGGGTGCTGTTCATCGGGCCCCACCCGGACGATATTGAGATCGGCGCCGGGGCTACGGCGGCGAGGCTGGCCGCGGAGGGGAAGGAGATCTGCTTTCTTGTCTGTATAGACGGACGCTACGGCAGCGGCAACGCCCCGGAGGGGATCCGGGGAGATAAGCTGGCGGCGCTCCGGAAGGAGGAGGCCAGACAGAGCGCCCGACTGCTGGGCGTCTCCGATCTGCGCTTTCTGGATCTCTGCGACGGGGGCTTCTACTCCCAACAGGAGCTGCTGGAGGGCATGGCCCGGGTGATCGGGGACTTTGGTCCGGAGCTGATCTTCGCCCCCGATCCCAGAGTCAGCAGCGAGTGTCACCGGGACCATCTGAACGTGGGCGAGGCGGCCATGCAGCTTGCCTGCTTTGCGCCATACGGAGACATCATGGCCCGGTACGGCGCAAAGGCCGCGCCGGTGCAGGCCCTGGCCCTGTATATGACGGCGAAGCCCAATCGCTATGTGGCGGTGGGACCCTGGCGGAAGACCCAGGAGAAGGCCATCTTTGACTGTCACAGGAGCCAGTTTCCTCCCGGCTGCGGGGAGAGAAAGGCCATCCGGGCCTATCTGACGCTGCGCAGTCTGGATTTCGGCCTTCGCTCTATGAAGGGCCGGGCCGAGGGCTTCCGGGTCCTGGGCCAGACCCACATGCACTGCCTCCCCGAGGCGGGAAAATAAGAGCATCCCGGGCGCCGCGGAGAAACCCTCTCCGCGGCGCTTTCCGCGCCTTCGGACTCCTCCGGCAGAATGCTGAAGGGATTGGGAACAGAGAGACGAACAGGGTGAAAAATCATAGAGTTAAGTTTCGCTAACGACAAAATTTTACAGGAATATATCACTTTTCCGCCGAAAAAGGGGAAAGTCAGTCTTTCGGCATTTTGACGGGAAAAGCCCGTTTTTTCCGTTGACTTTTGCCCAGATTTGTGCATTTGACTACCCGTTAAACAATTGACTATTTGCCTGCCCGATGGTAAAATATCCATGATCCCGAGGAAGAGGAAATCGGGATACAATATCTTGAAAATAGGAGATCGAACAAAATGAAAAAGATGATCGCAATGCTCCTGGCACTGACGATGGTCCTGGCGCTGGCCGCCTGCGGCGGCTCCGCTCCTGCCGAGTACAAGCTGGGTATGGGCATTACCCTGAACATGGACAGCTCTGACACCAACAACGCCCAGGTCGACGCCACTGTGGCCGCCGTGGTTCTGGACAAGGACAACAAGATTGTTGCCTGCCAGATCGACTGCGCCCAGAACAAGATGGACGTGACCGACGGCGCTGTCGCTGCCGACGCCACCTTCCTGTCCAAGTACGAGAAGGGCGACGACTACAACATGGTCAAGTTCTCCGACGCCACTCTGGAGTGGTATCAGCAGGCCGACAACTTCGAGCAGTACTGCATCGGCAAGACTGCCGACGAGATCCTGGGCATCGCCACTACCGTCAACGACGAGGGCCACACCGTTGCCACCGACGAGACCCTGTACGCATCCGTCTCCATCTCCATCAGCGACTTCCAGGAAGCTGTTGCCAAGGCCTGCAACGACGAGCAGGGCATGAGCTTCTCCACTGCCGACACCTTCACCCTGGGCCTGGCCATCAACTCCACCGCTGACGAGTCCACCGCCGCCACCGCCGACGCTGACGGTGTTGTGAAGATGTACTCCGAGTTTGGCGCTGTGGTTCTGGGATCTGACGGTAAGATCCTGGCCGCCCTGACCGACGCCACCCAGCCCCAGATCACCATCAACACCGCCGGTGAGATCGTTGAGACCAAGTTCAACGGTACCAAGCGCGAGCTGAAGGAAGGCTACAACATGGTCGCCTTCTCCGACGCCACTCACGAGTGGTATGAGCAGGCCGCTTCCTTCGTGGCCTACGCCGTTGGCAAGACCCCCGCTGAGCTGGAGAGCACTGAGACCACTGTGAACGAAGAGGGCCACCATGTCGTCGCCGACGAGACCCTGTACGCCTCCGTCTCCATCAGCGTGGACGGCATGATCAACGTTCTGGTCAAGGCTGCCGGCAACGCCAAGTAAGATCCTTCCGGCGGAGGATACCGACTTGAAACGTGTTCAAAGGATCGTCGCCCTCTGCTGCGCCCTGTGTCTCGCAGCCGCTCTCTGCGGCTGCGGGAGCAGAGCGGAGAAAAGCAGTGAGCCGGTGGGAAAGTCCTATTTCGGATTCTTTGATACCGTCTCGTTTGTCTATAGCTACGCAGGAGATTCGGCAGAACAGTTTGCGGACCGTTCTGCCGAAGTTTCGCATATTCTGGAAGAATACCATCAGCTCTTTGACATCTACCATGAATATTCCGGGAAGAACAACCTGTGCACGCTCAACAGAAACGCCGGGGGAGAAGCGCTGGAGATCGCCCCTGAACTGATGGAGTTTCTGCTCTACTGCCGCCAGCTTTACGAGCTGACCGGGGGAGAGATGAACGTGATGCTGGGCTCGGTGCTGCATCTGTGGCACGATTGCCGGGAGGAGGCCTCCGCCGATCCGACGAAGGCCAGACTGCCGGAGCCTCAGGTCCTGGAGGAGGCGGCCCGACACTGCGGCATCGAGCTTCTGGAGCTGGATGAAGAGCGGGGGACCGCGCGGATCTCCGACCCGCAGGCGTCCATCGACGTGGGCGCTGTCGGCAAGGGCTACGCCACCGAGATGGCGGCCCGGGCCCTGGAGGCGGAGGGCGTGGAGAGCTATGTGCTCAACATCGGCGGGAATATCCGCATCCTGGGCTCCCGGCCGGACGGTACCGGCTGGGTCACCGGGATCCGGGATCCGCTGCAGCCCAACGACGGTGACTTCGCCCTACGGCTGCGGCTGCAGGATACCGCCTGTGTCAGCTCCGGCGCCTACGAGAGGTATTATACCGTAGACGGGCAGCGCTACCACCATATTATTGATAAGGACACCCTGTATCCGGCGGCCTACTACGCCGCTATCAGCGTGGTGACAAAGGACAGCGGCCTGGCCGACGCCCTCTCCACCGCCCTGTACTGCATGCCCTATGAGGAGTCCTGCGCCCTGGCAGAGAGCCTGGAGGGCGTGGAGGTCCTGTGGATCATGCCCGACGGGGAGCAGCGCTGGACCCCGGGGCTCGAAGAGCTGATCGCCCCGGAGGAAGCCAATCACTGAGCAAAGAGTTTTGAATACCATGTATCACGATTAGGAGGCGGGAGTATTGAAAAGAACCATCTCGAGCCTGAAATTACCCCATTTGAAAAGCACGGCGCCGATGGCGGCCGTGCGCATGCCTCTGCCCAAGGAAGTGCTGATCCCCTGCTCTCCCATGACGTCCCACTCCGGCGTCCATTCCGAGCCGGTGGTGCAGGTGGGAGATCATGTGACCGTAGGGCAGCTGATCGCGGCCGAGAAGGACCGCGGCAGCTCCAACATCCACGCCTCGGTCTCCGGCACCGTCAAGGCCATCGAGCCCTATATGAGCGGCGGACGGAAGGCCACGGCCATCCGCATCGAATCCGACGGCAAGATGGAAAAGTGTCCCGACCTGAAGCTGCCCGAGCCTGCGAATCTGGATGAGTTTCTCCAGTGCGTACGGCAGAGCGGCGTGGTGGGTCTGGGAGGCGCGGCTTATCCCGTGTGGGCAAAGCTCTCCGCGGCCCAGAAGGCCCATATCCAGACCATCCTCATCAACGGCGCCGAATGCGAGCCCTTCATCACCAGTGACCACCGTCTCATGCTGGAGCACGGCGATCTGATCCAGAAGGGGATCGAGCTGCTCAAGAAATACCTGGGCAGCGAGGAATATATCATCGGCATCGAAAAGAACAAGCCCGACGCCATCCAGGCTCTGAAGGAGCGGTTCCGGGACGACCCGGCCGTGAAGATCATGGAGCTTGGCAGCGTCTATCCCCAGGGCGCCAAGCAGGTGCTGCTGTATAACGCCACCGGCAAGGTGGTGGAGAAGGGCCAGCGTATGGCTTCTCTGGGTGTGCTGATCATCAACGTCTCCTCTCTGGCGAAGATGGCCGAGTACTTTGTCACCGGCATGCCCATGGTGGAGCGGATCATCACCGTGGAGGGCTCCGCGGTGAAGGAACCCAAGAACCTGATCGTCCCCATCGGCGTGTCTGTGCGCGATGTGGTGGAGGCCTGCGGCGGCCTGAAAGAGGAGCCGGGCAAGATCATCTTCGGCGGGGCGATGATGGGCAAGACCCAGGAGTCCCTGGATTCCGTGATCCTCAAGGCCACCAACGCCGTTGTCATTATGAATCAGAAGGACGCGCAGAAGGCCGAGCCTACGCCCTGCATCCACTGCGGGCGCTGCGTCTCCGTCTGCCCGCTGGGCCTGAACCCGGTCGCTTTCTCCAACGCCATGGAGCTGCCCGAGGGGATGGACGCCCAGCGCGCCGCCATCCTGCAGAAGGAACAGGTCAACGTCTGCATGGAATGCGGCTGCTGCTCCTACGTGTGCCCGGCCCACCGGCCGCTGGCGGAGAACAACACCGCCGCCCGGGGCTGGATCCGCAACTGGGAGAAAGCGCAGAAAGAAGGGGGGAAGTAAGCCATGGATAAACCCATCATGTCTGCCGGCCCGCATATTCACAGCAAGGACAACAGCAGACGGATCATGCTGGACGTGATCCTGGCCCTGCTGCCCGCCTGTGTGGCTGCGGTCTGGATCTTCGGGATGAAGGCCCTATGGATCCTGCTGACCTGCTGCCTGGCTGCCGTATTCGCGGAAGCTCTCTTCTGCGTCATTACCCGGAAAAGCCTCACCGTCAGTGATCTGAGCGCTGTGGTCACCGGCCTGCTGCTGGGCCTGAACCTGAGCACCAACGTGCCTCTGTGGCAGTGCGCCGTGGGTTCCGTCTTCGCCATCGTAGTGGTCAAATGCCTCTTCGGCGGCCTGGGCCGGAACTTTGCCAACCCCGCCATCACGGCCCGTATCTTCATGCTTCTGGCCTTCTCCGCCGTTGCCGGCGGCGCTATGCCCCAGGGCGTGGACGCCGTGAGCTCCGCCACTCCGCTGGAGCTGCTGGGCAAGGGCGCCACGGAAGAACTCCCCAGCCTGCTGGATATGTTCCTGGGCCTGCGCGGCGGCGCCATCGGCGAGACCTGCGTGCTGGCCCTGATCCTGGGCGGCGGCTATCTGATCCTCCGCAAGGTGATCCGCTGGCAGGTGCCCGCCATCTTCATCGGCACCGTTTTCGTCCTGTCTCTGATTTTCGAGGGCAGCTTCCAGCTGGCCCTGTATCAGACCCTGGGCGGCGGCCTGTTCCTGGGCGCCATCTTCATGGCCACCGATTATGCCTCCACGCCCCTGAGCCTGAGAGCCAAAATGCTCTTCGCCCTGGGCTGCGGCATCCTCACTGTGGTGATCCGTCAATTCTTCTCCTATCCGGAGGGCGTGTCCTTCTCCATCCTGTGCATGAACATTCTCTCGCCTTATCTGGAGCGCCTGACCCGCGTGAAACCCCTGGGAGGTGTCTGAGATGAAAAATGACATTCTGAAATCCGTACTGGCCCTGGTGCTGATCTTCGCGGTCTTCGCCGGGCTGACCCTGGGGGTCAACGTGTTTGCCGCCCCCCTGATCGAGAAAAACAATACCGCCGCCGCCCTGGCTCCCCTGATGGCGGTAATGCCCGAGGCCAAGGGCTTCGAGCAGATCTATGACGCGGCGGATCCCGTCGCCTCCGGTCTCAGCAATGTGCCCGCCACCGTGACTGGCATCTACGCTGAGACCTCCGGCCTGGGCTACGCGCTGAAGCTCAGCACCACCCAGGGCTACACCGGCGAGCCTATGACCCTGACCTTCGGCGTGGACGCTGAGGGCAAGATCACCGGTGCCCAGGTGGACGAATATCCGGACACCAAGGATATGGGCGTGGACAGCTACCCCCTGACCTATGTGGGCCAGGATTCCGCCATGCCGGACGTGGCGCTGGTCGCGGGCGTGACCTATTCCTCCTCCGCCTTCAAGAACGCCGTTTCCGACGGCTTTGCGGCCCTGATCGAGAACGGTCTGGTGAAGGAAGGCGTGAAGGGCGAGGATCAGATCCTGCGTGAGCTGCTGCCCCTGGTCTTCCCGGGAATGGCCAACAACGCTGCGGTTGTGCAGATCGCGGAAGAGCCCACCGCCGCCGGCGGAATGCTCTCCACTCTGGGCAGCGGCGCGGCCTATATCGTCCCCGACGGCGAGCACATGGTGCTGGTGATCGTGAACGCCGCCGGCTATCCCATGGCCTACAGCGTGGACGCGGGCAAGGTCGACGTCGACCAGGCCCTGCTGGCTCCTCTGGTGGAGGACGCCAAGGCCGCGATGACCGACTTCAGCCAGTCCGACGCCAAGGCCTTCGGCCGCATGTTCCCCGAGGCCACCCTGACACCCGTCTCCCTGGAGGGCGTCTACAGCTCCGTCACCGGCGCTTATCTGCTGCAGGACGGCGCCAACACATATCTGGCCCTGTCCGCCCGGAGCTTCGGATATTCCAACCAGGCCATCGTGACTTACTACGTGCTGGATGAAAACGGCGCGATCGTGGCCATGAACGCCGACGAGCTGATCCTCATCAAGGAGTACTTTACCAACTACACCCTGGATGAACCCTCCTACAAGGAAGGCTTCGCAGGCCTGACGAAGGACGCCTATACCGGCGAGCAGGCGGTCATTTCCGGCGCCACCATGAGCACCGAGGCCGTGAACACCGCGGTGAACGACATCTTTAACGCCTACGACCTGCTGCGTCCGATCGTGGAGCTGGGCTCCGCCGAGGAAGTCACTGAGAATGGAGGCGAGAGCAATGAAGGATAAGAAAACGCTGGATCCGCTGCTGATCCTGTTCCTGGGCGCCGCTCCCGCTCTTGGCGCCACCACTGACGTCCGCGCCGCCCTGGGTATGGGCTGCGCCGCGCTGATCACCATGCTGCTGTCCGGTCTGGTGATGTCCCTGCTGGGAAAGATCCTCCCTCAGAGCGCCAAAGTTCCCGCCGCCATCCTGGTGACCGCGGGCTTTGTATCTCTGCTGCAGCTGCTGCTTGCCGCTTTCCTGCCCAACGTGTTCCAAATGCTGGGCGTGTACCTGGCGGTGCTGGCAGTAAACCTGCTGACCTTCCGGCAGGCCGAGGCCCCCTCCCTGAAGGAGAACCTGCTCACCGGACTGTGCTTTACGCTGCTTCTGTTCCTTACCGCCGCTGTGCGGGAGATCTTCGGTTCCGCCAGCTTTGCCGGGCTTTCCATCGACTTCCTGGCCGACTATAAGATCCCGGTGCTGGTGAAGGCCCCCGGCGGACTGATGATCTATGCCTTTGTGGCCGCCCTGTGCTTGAGACTCTTCCCGGACCGGATGGCTCTGGAGGGCTTTACCGCTCAGGCTGCGGGCGATCCGCAGGAAGGAGAATGAGCCATGGATTTTAAAACTTTGCTTCTGATTTTCCTGGGCGGCGTGTTGGCCAACAACTACGCCCTGGAGAAGTTCCTGGGCCTGACTCCGCTGCTGGGCTTCAGCAAGAAGGAGGATAAGCTCCTGCCTCTGGGGCTGTGCGTGACCCTGGTGACCGTGCTGAGCGCGCTGATCACCTGGCCGCTGAACAGCTTTGTGCTGGCGCCCCTGAATCTGGGTGCGCTGCAGCTGCTGTGCTTCGTGGCCGTGATCCTGATCCTGGTATGGGCCCTGGGCGCCATCTTCAAACAGCCTCTTGGGGGCTTCTTCCCCCTGATCGCGCTGAACACCGCGGTGCTGGGCCTGGCGGTGAATACCGCCGCCCTGGGTTTCGTGGAGACCCTGCTGAGCGCTTTGGGAGTCGGCCTGGGCTTCCTGGTGGCTCTCTATCTCATGGCCGGGGTCCAGAGCCGGATCCAGGAGCAGTATGTGCCCAAGGCCTTCCGCGGTCTGCCCATCGCGCTGCTGGCGGCCGCCATCGTGTCCATGGCGCTGCTTGCCTTCTGATGAACAGCGCGGGAAACAAAAACAGACTTCGCAACGATCTGATCCTGATTCTGGGGCTGCTGATTCTGGCCGGAGCCTTCTGGCTGCTGGTGTCCTCCCGGGGCGCGAAGGACGGCTTTGTGGTCGTCCGGGTCGACGGGGTGGAGACGGAGCGGCACGCCTTGACCGAGAACGGGACCTATCCGCTCAACGGCGGCACCAATGTTCTGGTGATCCGGGACGGTGCGGCCTGGATGGAAGAGGCGGACTGCCCGGATAAGATCTGCATCTCCCAGGGAAGGATCAGCCGGGAAGGGCAGGCGATCATCTGCCTGCCCAACCGGGTAACCGTGACCGTGGTGGGCGGCAGCCAGCCCGGCGTGGATATCGTGGTGGGGTGATGCCGATGCGCACGAAAAAACTGACGGTCATGGCCCTGACGATCGCCCTGGCTATGGTCCTGTCCTTCCTTGAAAGCCAGATCCCGGCCTTCGTGGCCATCCCCGGCGTCAAGGTGGGTCTTGCGAACATTGCGGTGGTCTTCGCCCTGTACAAGCTGGGCTGGAAAGAGGCCGCCGGGATCTCCCTGATCCGGGTGCTGCTCATCAGCGTCCTGTTCGGCAATTTTGCAAGCCTGTTTTACAGCCTGGCCGGCGCGGTGCTGAGCCTTCTGGGGATGATCCTGCTGAAGCACTCGGAGAAATTTTCCGCCGTGGCCGTCAGTGTGGCCGGCGGGGTTCTCCACAACGTGGGACAGATCCTCATGGCCTGTATCCTGCTGGAGACGGATATCATTCGTTACTATCTGCCTTTTCTGATCCTCTCCGGCGTGCTGGCCGGTGTGGTCATCGGCGTCGTATCGGCCATTATGGTCCAAAGAATCAAACTGGAAATTTGAAAAAACGCTGCTTCCAAACAGCTCCGCGCTGTCGGGAGGCAGCGCTTTTTTTTGTTTCAGTGGAGGAATGGGGCCGACCACGCTGAAGATCCGATGAGCTTCGCGCGGACGTTCCTTTATGATAAGAAAAGGCGCTTTCGGGGAGCCCGGTTGATCTCCTGATCGGGGGAAGAGGAAAGAACAGGGCTTTCCAAAATGCCCGGTGATCTGAATTTACGACAAAGCGGTATAAATTTGTAATTTGTTTGTTAACGGTCAGTGCATTTGCATGGTGAATCAAGAGACTATTATATATGTAATCTGGTGTCCTGTGGCCTGAAAAGGGCCGGTCGCTACAGGAGACGTTAAGAAAGAGATACAAACTACGGTTCGCGCCCGGGACAGGACGCGAATATACCGGGACGGAGAGCATACAGGCGGACAAGCGGGTGTGTTTTGCGGTCCCGAAAATTCCCCAGTGGGGTGGAAAATAACCCGGGAGGAAGACTATGGTGAGAAGAATCGGACAGAAGGTATTGTCGTTCATGCTGATGCTGGTCATGCTGTTCAGCATGGCGCCGTCGATGGCGTTTGCCGACGACGCCGGGGAGGGCCAGCTGTGTCCGGAGCATGAGTACGGCGAGGACGGAATCTGCCTGGCCTGCGGCACCGTGAGGCCCGAAGAGCAGGGGGAGGAGCCGATTCCGGAACACGAACAGACAACGGAACCGGAGCCGATCGTGGCTTCGGAACCGGACGTACTGAGCGTTCAAAGCGAGGTGACGGAACCCGAGACCGCCGAACAGACGGATGAGCCGGTGCGGTTGGACATCGCGACAGTGCTTCATGAGGGCGAGGCGGAGGAGATCCGGGCCTCGCTGCTTGGCGTGCCTTCCGGCGCCTCCCTGGCCCTGTTCGATGTTGAGGACCAAGAGAGTATCCTGGCCTCTGTCGGAGCCGACAGTGCTGTCCTGCTGTGGGAGATGACCGTTGGAGGAATCGACCCCGACGAGACTCTGACGGTTACCGTTCAGGCTGCCTCTCTGGCGACGCGCAGCGAATGGGCGGTACTCTACCATATAAATATAAACGGCACAGTCGAAACGCTGCCCTTCGAAGCGGTGGAGGATACTGCGGATACGATCCGCTTTGCCGTACAGGCACCCGGCCGCTTTGCTCTTGTAGAGCCGAAGGCGGAACCGGAGCCGGCTGCTTACGAAGAGCCGGAGAGCGGAACAACAGAAGTCCAGATCCAGCTGCTGCACATGGATCCGCTTCCCGACGCTCTGGTCACGGAGTGGACCCCGCTGCGCGCGGCGCTGTTTGAGAACCCGCCTCAGAGCGACGGCGACGATGCGCCGATCACCTATCTGACCGCTTCCGTGTTCTATGGCGGCGAGTGGGTCGACGTGGATGGGAAGCAGTACTATGATCCCGCCGCCCTCGCAGACGGAGAGGATCCGAACAAGATCGTGGACCATGAAGGGGACGAGTACGTCTGGACGGCTGCCAGCCGCAATTCGGACCACCATTTCAATTTCCGCGTGGCCTTCGGCCTGAACAGCCCGAGCGCGGGTGTGGCCACCTTCCTGGGCTCTCCCGATCCGGACGAGGCCTCGGTGAAGATCACGATCCCCGCCCATATTATCCGCAACCGCGATGGCGCGTACGACGACCGGCTGGAGATGTCCATCCCGTCCCGGGAGGAAGTGGAGGAGGCTCTGGCAAACGGCCTGCCGCTGGACGCTGATATGAGCTTCGCCTGGTACGAGAACGAAGACGGCGACATCGTGATCTACAACTTCCGGGATATTGAATCCGGCTTTGACGGCTTTGTGGAATTCAGCTACATCACCAACAGCGAGACCTTCGCCTACCACGACATGACCGTCTCCGAGCTGGTGAACGCACATATGACGGCCCATGCCACCCTGACCGACACCGAAGGCAACGTGATCGGCTATGAAGACGGGGTCAAGGACGCCGAGGCCGGGCCGGTTTACATCAACACCCAGGCCACCATCCACACCACCGAGAAGCGTGTTCCCGACGTGTACGAGCGCTGGCCCTGGGGCAGCGCGCCTTCGGACCAGGCTGTGAAGGCCGCCATCGGCGCACAGCACATCGTTGACAAAAACGGAAACGAGGTTGCGTTCAACCCCAATGATTATCTGTACCAGGTCTGGGAGATCCGCAGCCGCATCAACGACAACTCTCAGGTTTACGACTTCGAGATCTGCGACAATCTGGTCTATGAGCTGCTTGAGGCCTCCAGAGGCGGAGTGAACCATACCGGCGAGATCCCGGCCAACAGCGTGATCCCCATTGCGGTGCGCTTTGCCGGCGAGAACAGCCCTCGTCTCATGACCTGGGATGAGGAGCGGCAGACCTATTGCGCCACTCAGCAGGACCAGACCAACTACGGCATGCGCTATGACTACATTCTGACAGCGGTCCGCAAGGACTTCTGGAATGATATGAACCACTGGAAGCTGGTAAACGACGTGGTTGCCAACGTGATCCCGGACGACGAGTACGATCCGATCACCTCCGCCACCTACCGCCGGATCTTCTACTGGAACAAGCCGATCTTTGATCCGGGCGGAAGCCCCGGCTACGTGGACATCTTCAAGTGGGCCGACGGTATGTACCGTCACCAGGCCGATCTTGACCTCTGGCCCAGAGTGGCCCTGCAGGAGCTGGGGATGGTCGCCGGCTACTATTCCCGCTACGACCTGGACGATCTGATCACCGGCAAAAAGACCTACCTGGAAAATCTGGACTACGCGATCGGGACCACCTGCTACGGACTGTCCTGGTCCAGAGACCCGGATTACCAGGCCAAGATGCAGGCGGCCCAGGCGGCGCTGCCCTTTGATCAGGTGCCGGAATATGCCGATCCTTCCACCGATCCGCGCTGTGTCCAGTACTATTACTACCGCAGCCCCATGCACCTCATTTTCAGCGACGAGACCTTCTATCTCTATGACGAGGCCTTTGGCCTGACCCATGAGGGGGAGCACCCCTCCGTGCTGCTGGGCACCGGGGACTACCAGATCGACTATATCGGCTATGACTTCCGGTACTACGACCGGGCCTATAATGTCAATACCGCAAAGTTCGACAGAAATACTTCCAACAGATACTGGAACGTATGGGACCGGGAGACTCCGGCCGACCGGGTTCCCGATCTGGCCACGCCTCTGAGCGCCGAGTATAAGGAGACCGTTCGCCTGTGGCTCAAGTACGGAGATGAGTACGTCGCCGTGGCCGACTATGATCCTCAGACCGGTGAATGGTTCCATCTGGATAAGTCCTGCGTCTCCATCGGTGACAACCGGATCAACATCCTGCGGGAGAACTGCGTGGGCTATCAGTTTGAGACCTATCAGGCCCACTACTATTACCGCTTTGCCTCGGTTCCCAATGTGCGCCTGATCGGCAGCGAGAAGGTCCTGGGCCAGATCCGCTCCGCGGAGGACATGCACGACAATCCCAACCTGGATCCCACCGAATCTCTGGGCGTGGACAACACCGGCGTGATGCGGGTGTACGTTCCCGACGCGGAGAGCGAGAGCGGAGACGGCGAGCAGCCGATGCTCTGGGGCGTCATGCTGAGCGCCAGCCTGCTTTTGCTTGGCGCCGCGCTCCGGACGCTGAAGAAGAAAGGCTCTGCCTGCTGAATCACCTGCGGGACCTTCGCAGGATCCGACAGGCAAACTCCGTTAGAGAGAAAGCCTCGCAGCGTTTTTCGCGCCGCAAAGCGTGATCCCACTCTGTCGGCAAAGCCTCCCGGCTTTGCCGACAGCTTGATAAGCCCTGTGAATTCAGGGCTTGTTTTTTTGCGGGATTTGTGGAACAATAGGGAAAACAGAAAGAGGGTGGCGATATGAATCTGGCGTTGGTAGCCGCGGCGGTGATTCCGGCGGTGATCCTGCTCATTCAGATCTACCGGGCGGACCGCCTGGAAAAGGAACCGGTCGGAATGCTTCTGATGCTGGCTGTGGCGGGGATCGTCTCCACGTTCCTGGCTTCGGTGACCGAGCAGCTGGGGGATCTGCTGCTCAGCTATTTTGTCCCGGAGGGTACGCTTCTTTACAATATCATTCTCTATATCGGTATTGTTGCCTTCGCGGAAGAGGGCTTTAAATACATGGTACTGAAGAATCGCAGCTGGACCTCGCCCCACTTCAACTGCCAGTTCGACGGCGTGGTGTACGCGGTGTTCGTCTCTCTGGGCTTTGCCCTTTGGGAGAACATCCACTATGTGCTGGCCTACGGCCTTTCCACTGCCATTGCCAGAGCGGTGACCGCGGTGCCGGGACATGCCTGCTTCGGTGTGTTCATGGGCGCCTGGTACGGCATGGCCAAGCGTGCGGAACAGCATGGGGACGAGCCACGCTCCCGGCAGTGCAGGCGGCTGTCGATCCTGATCCCGGCGCTGATCCATGGGGCCTATGACTTTATTGCCACCATGGAGAGCGAATGGCTGCTGCTGTTGTTCCTGGTCTTCGTGATCGCCATGTTTGTCACGGCCCTGCGTCTGGTGCGCAAGATGGCCAGAGAGGACGATTACATCGTCCCGCCGGAGCCGGTGGGAGCGGGCTACCCGGGGGAACCGTATTCCGGCGGCGGGACCTGGGCGTCCTTGGGAGAGGAGCCCTATCGCTACCGGGACCCGGGAGAGAGCAGCAGCGAGCCCTCCTCCGGCTATTCGGACAACTACAAATGGTAAAAAACTGCAGGCTGTGAAGAAACGCTTTCACAGCCTGCAGTTGTCTCTTGCAGGATTTGTGTTCAGATTCGGGTCAGCAGCCGGAGCAGCAGGCAGATCACAAAGGCGCCCAGAAGCATGGCGGCAAAGCTGATGGGCCATTTCCCGGTTTTGTTGAAGCCGTAGAAGTCCTCCCAGCGCTGCCCCTCGGGACAGAGCACCACCTTGTACAGATAGAACAGACCGTACAGGGCTACCGGGATCAGGCCGATCAGAGACGCGGAAAAAGAGAGCGGATAGATGCGCTCCAGAAAACAGAACGATAGGATGGCAAGCACCGGGCCGATCAGATGCAGATAGAGATCACGGCCCCGAAACATCTCCGAATACCCCAGGGAAGGCCCGAGAAACACCAATACCGTCAGCAGGGTTACCGTAACCGTATGCGTCGCCAGGTATTTGAGAAGCCAAAGCCAGCGGGGAACGCTGCCGAGAAGGGCCAGACCCATGAGAAGGGAGACCAGACCGCAGAACAGATTGGATAACAGCGTGAAGAAACGCAGGGCCTGGAGCCCGTTATTCAGCGACCAGTTCCCGTCCCGATCCCGGAAGCAGGAGACGTAGATCCCCGCGGTCAGTCCGAAGACGGCAAAATTGATCAGGACAGCCAAAAGCATAAAATAACCTCCAATCCGATGATCATTATAGCATTTTACGGCGGCCTTGTCCAAGGAAAACCGTGCCGGGACTTGCTTTTTCCGCCGCCATCGTGTAGAATACGCCGAAAGCGGAGGTGAGCGCTTTGAATCTGAGACGATATATCGGGGACCGGGCCTTCTATCACAGACTGTTCACGGTATTGCTGCCGATCCTGATTCAAAATCTGATCACGAACTTTGTCAGTCTCCTGGACAACATTATGGTTGGCCAGGTTGGCACGGAGCCCATGTCCGGCGTTGCCATTGTCAATCAGCTGTTCTTTGTGTTTAACCTCTGCATTTTCGGCGGCCTGGCCGGAGCGGGGATCTTTACCGCCCAGTTTTACGGGAAGGGCGACAAGGAGGGCGTGCGCAACACCATGCGTCTGAAGCTCTGGTTCGGCCTCCTTGTGGTCGGACTGGCGCTGGCGATCCTGCTTGGCCTTGGGGACCGCCTGATCGGGCTGTTTTTACACGCCGGGGAGGAAGACCTGGACCTGGAGGCGACTCTGCATTACGGCAGGGAGTATCTGGCTGTGATGCTGATCCAGACGCTGCCCTTTGCGCTGTGCCAGGTCTATACCAGCACGCTTCGGGAGACCGGGGAGACCATGCTGCCCATGAAGGCCGGGATCACGGCGGTGTTTGTGAATCTGGTGTTCAACTATATCCTGATCTTCGGTAAGCTCGGAGCGCCGGCTCTGGGTGTGGTGGGAGCCGCTGTGGCTACGGTCCTGTCCCGCTTTGTGGAGTGCTTCATCGTGGTGTTCTGGGCCCACAGCCACCGGGAGCGGTGTTCCTTCATCCCCGGCCTGTACCAAAGCCTGAGGGTGCCGGGAGACCTGCTGAAAAAGGTCGCGGTGATGAGCGCGCCGCTGCTGCTCAACGAGGTCCTCTGGTCCGGCGGCATGACGACGCTGAACCAGTGCTACTCCCTACGCGGTTTGGAGGTGGTCTCCGCCTTCAACATCTCTACCACGATCTCCAGCCTGTTCTTCTGTGCCTTCATTGCCACCGGCAACGCCATCGGCATCCTGGTGGGACAGATCCTGGGCTCCGGAGATACGGAACGGGCGGTGGACGAGGACCGGAAGCTGATCGCCTTCTCCGTGGTGCTGAGCATTGTGGTGGGCCTGGCTATGGCGCTGCTGGCGCCGCTGGTGCCGCAGGTATACAACACGACCGACGGCGTCAAGAAGCTGGCGGTGCAGCTGCTGCTGGTGGGCGCCTGCCTGATGCCCATGAATTCCTATGCCAACGCCTGTTATTTCACCCTCCGTTCCGGCGGCAAGACGATCATTACCTTCGTGTTTGACAGCCTGTTCACCTGGGTGCTGTGCATCCCGCTGGCCTTCGTCCTCTCCCGCTTTACGGCCCTGCCCATCCTGCCCATGTATATCGCCGTGGAGAGCCTGAATCTGGTCAAGTGCGCTCTGGGCTTTGTGCTGGTCAGACGCCGGCTCTGGGTGAGGAATCTGGTCGGCTGAGCCGGAGAAAAAGAATAGAAAAAACGCGGGCTGGGGAGGTCTTTCTCCACAGCCCGCGTTCTTTGTGACGCTCAGATATACTGCTTATGCTCCAGATGATCGTACCACTTCTCCAGCAGGGGGGCCAGCAGGGCCAGGCCTTTCATATCCAGATTGAAGAAGTAGATGGTAAAGGTGACTACAAAGAACCCCAGAACGGCCAGCAGCGCATAGAGGGGGAGTTTCAGAAATTTAGCCATGAACGACGTCTCCTTTTCTTAGTATGCCTCGTTGTCGGGGATGTTCTCCAGGGAGGGATCCAGGGGCTCCTCCCGCATGACGGTGCGCATGTAGGAGTTGACCTGATCGCGGATGGCCTGGCGCGTAAACACCCGGGGATCACACAGGTCGTGGGAGACCCACATGATATGGATGCCGCGCTCCCGGGCCTGCTCCTCGAAGAAGCCGTGCATACAGCTCCCACAGATCGTCCAGCAGCACCTTGTAGCCGCCGTGGGTGTGGTTGCGCATGATCATCTCCATGTTCAGCATGGCCATGTCGCGGTAGGCCTGTTCCCGGTTTTCCGGAGTGTCCTCCTCGGCGATCATATCGGTGTTGATGACGGAGAGCATATCGGTCAGAGGCACCACGCCCCAGCACTGGACCAACCAGTAGAGCATGTCGATGACATACTGCGGCTGCACGCCCCAGACGATGGCGCGGTGGCGGTACTCTTTGGCGTACATACGCTTGGCGGCGTAGCCCTTCTGGGCCAGGTCAAGCAGCTTGTGGTCGATGGTGACGAAGTCGGCGTTGCGGCCGGAGTTGCCCATGTAGTTGGTGTCGTTGTACAGGCTGAAGGCGGCGCCGAAGAACTGGGGATAGGGGGTGGAGTTGATCTCCATCTGGGCGATACGGCAGCGGGTGGCGTCGTTGACGCGCTTGGCGGCCTTGAAATACACGTCCCAGTCCCACTTCTCGCCGGTGTGCTCCTCGACGAAGGCGATGGCCTTCTTGATTTCGCCCGCGGCGTATTCCATGACGTCCGGCTCCTTGTGGCGCAGGGGAGTGGCCAGCTGGAAAGTGGGGATCCCGTACTCCCGTTCCAGGCGCTTGGCAATGATGCCGTTGCCCATCAGAGAGCCGTCGCAGGTGGTGTTGTTCTGTACGGCGCAGCAGCCCAGAACACAGAAGTCGTCGTCGATGGAGATGCCGGCCTCGGCCTCGGGCATGGGACACACGTCGCCGGGGATGCCGTACTGCTGGGCGATATCCAGATAGTGCATGACGTTGAACTGATGGAAGATGTTGGAGGCGAACATGGTGGGCACTTCGCGGAGAATGGTGTGGACCTTCTTGGTGTCGAAGCCCATCATGCATCATGAAGGTGACCATGGAGTTCTCGTCGGTGATGACGCACTTGTCGGAGTAGGCCTTGTCGTTGCCCACCCGGCGGTCGCCGCGGAAGCAGTTGGCGATGGCCTGGGTCACGTCGGCGATCACGAAGTTAAAGGAGGTGTGGGCGATGCGCAGAGCCTCGTTTCTCAGGCCGATGGTGAATTTGTCCATGCCGTGGGGGACGAAGAGGTAGCTCATCATCCAGCGGTAGCGGAAGAAGCCCTTGATGTTCCGGGGGACCACGATAAAGCGGGCCAGAACGAACATCAGGTACAGCCAGCGGGTATAGTCATAGAAGGTGTCCTTTACGCCGCGCCATTCCCGGCGGGCCCGGACCTTCAGCTTTTCGTCATAGATCTTGCCGGGAGACTGCTCGCCGGCGCGCTTGACGGGATTGACGACCTTTTCCACAGTCTTCATGCTTTCTCACCTCTCTGAATCTTCTTGATCTCGATGCTCTCCACGAAGGCTTGCACCCGGGTGCGCATCTGGCCGGAGGAGGAAGCGATGTTGTAAGGCCGGTCCACAGAGAGCACGGGGAAGCCGTAGTCCAGGTGCAGCATGGAGGAGCCCAGCGTTCTCTCGTAGGCCCAGGGGTCGCAGAACTTCACCTGCTCATAGATAATGCCGTCGGCATGGTACTCCTTGGCCAGCTCCGCCACATAGGCTTTGCGGCCGTAGACCTTGTCCATGCTCATCATACGCGGACACTGGCAGTGCTGGATGTAGTGGCGGCAGACCTGGGTCAGCGCGTCTTCCTCGTCGTTGAGCTCGATCTCCACCCGGCCGGGATAGGAGCCGAAGCAGAAGCGGTCGCAGCAGACGAAGGCGCCCTGCTCCTCAATGAGCTTGATAAAGCCGCTGTCGTCCACTTCGGAGCCTACGACCAGGACTCTGGCCCGGGCGGTTTTCTCCTCGGGCTCCCGGGTCTTCAGCTCTTCCAGCGTCTCCTCCAGCTTGTCGATGACCAGATAGGAGGGACAGACGTAGGTAGCCAGACACAGAACGTGAAACTCATAGCCGGTGATGCGGGGGTGCTCCTCCTTGCGGAAGTCGCCGATCGCCCGGATCAGACGGCAGAGCTTGTTGTGGTCGGCCACGGCCTGACGAATGGCGGCGTCGGAAACGTCGATGCCGTATTTCTCCCGCAGGGGAGTGAGGATGTGGTTGGTGCACTGAAGGACCGCCAGCTGAACGTCGCTCTCGGTGTTCTTGAAGGCGATCTCCATATATTCGTGGAAGAACCTGGGATTGCCCTCGCCCATGGTGTGAAGAAGCTCCATGTTCTCGACGGAGCGGTTGATCATGGTGCAGCCGTCGGGCGTAATGACGCAGTCGGCAAAATTGAAGCCGCCTTCGATCGCACGCTCCAGCAGGGCCCGGCTGGGCTCGCAGAGAAGGTTCGTCATGTAGTAGGTGGCGATATCCATGGAGCCGGTATTGGGCGCGGAGAGACGGATGGAAAAGGTGCCGGGCAGATTGAGCAGCGGCTCGGGAACGTTCTCGCAGGTATAGGCGATACAGACCTTGCCCTCTTCTTTGGCCTGTGCGATCAGCGGGTTGCTGGCCTCCCGCAGGAGGTTTTCAAAGTAGATCAGATGCTTCAAATCCCTCATGGTTTTGTTGATTCCCCCAATCTTTTCAGAACTGCCCTGAACTGTGCCGTTCCCCAAAAAAGCGGTCACAAACGGGCGTAAAACGCTGAACCTATTTTACTGCCCCAAGGGTTCAAAATCAATAGATTGGTTAGAATTTAGCATTTGTGTAGAATCGATCAAAGAAAAATTGTGCAGAATAACAAAAAGCCCCGCGGCAGGGAAACCGCGGGGCTTTTGCTATTCCGATTTGAGACGGCGCTTTAGTCCAGACCGACGTGATGATGCAGCTCTTCCTCATCCATGTCCTTGAACAGTTCGGGATCGTAGGAGATGCCGCGGCGGTCGTAGTAGTCCTTGACAGCGGCGCGCACGGCCTGCTCGGCCAGAACGCTGCAGTGCAGCTTGTGCACCGGCAGCCCGTCCAGAGCCTCGACCACGGCCTTGTTCGAAAGGTCCAGAGCCTCCTCCACCGTTTTGCCGATGATCATTTCGGTGGCCATGGAGCTGGTGGCGATGGCGCTGCCGCAGCCGAAGGTATTGAACTTGCAGTCGGTGATGACGCCGTTGTCGTCCACCTTGATATACATGCGCATGATATCGCCGCATTTGGCGTTGCCCACTTCACCCACGCCGTCGGCGTCGTCGATCTTGCCCACGTTCCGGGGATTGCGGAAATGGTCCATTACTTTTTCACTATAGAGAGCCATGAGATTACCTCCAGTTATATATTCAAAGCTGTAGACTTAGATTAGGTGGGGGCGTTCGCCCTTCTGCAGCTCGTCCCAGACGGGGGACATGTTGCGCAGATACTGTACGATGCCGGGAACGGTGGCGATGATGTGGTCGATCTGGTCCATGGTATTGTACTCGCCGATGGAGAGCCTCAGGGAGCCGTGGGCCACCTCGTGGGGCAGTCCGATGGCCAGCAGCACATGGCTGGGATCCAGGGAGCCGGAGGTGCAGGCCGAACCGGAGGAGGCGCAGATGCCCGCGTCGTCCAGCATCAGCAGCAGGCTCTCGCCCTCAATGCCCTCAAAGCACATGTTCACCGTGCCGGGCACGTGATGCTCCAGACTGCCGTTGATTTTGCTGTGGGGGATCTTGCTCAGTTCCGCGAAGAGCTTGTCCCGCATGGGGATGATCTTGGCGGTGTTTTCCTCCATATGAACGCAGGATTCCTTCAGAGCCGCGGCCATGGCCACGATCCCGGCCACGTTCTCGGTGCCGGCGCGCTTGCCCCGTTCCTGGGCGCCGCCCTCGATGATGTTGGTCAGGACCATGCCCTTTCTGGCGTACAGCGCGCCTACGCCCTTGGGCGCGTGGAACTTGTGGCCGGAGATGGAGAGCATATCAATGTTCATGGCCTTCACGTCGATGGCCATGTGGCCGGCGGCCTGGACGGCGTCGGTGTGGAAGGGGATCTTTCTGGCCCGGCACAGAGCGCCGATCTCGGCGATGGGCTGCACGGTGCCGATCTCATTGTTGGCGAACATGATGGTGACCAGGGCCGTATCCTCGCGGATGGCGGCCTCCAGATCCTCCAGACGGACCACACCGTCCTCATGCACGTCCAGAAGCGTGACCTCGAAGCCCTCCTTCTCCAGACGGGCCAGGGTGTGCAGCACGGCATGATGCTCGAACTTGGTGGAGATCAGGTGCTTTTTGCCTTTCCGGGCGCCCAGACGGGCGGCGGAGACGATGGCCTGGTTGTCGGCCTCGGAGCCGCCGGAGGTGAAGTAGATCTCCCGGGGATCGGCGTTCAGGCAGGCGGCCACGGTCTCACGGGCCTCCTGGAGCGCCTCAGTGGCCTTCTGGGCAAAGGAGTACAGGCTGGAGGGGTTGCCGTAGATCTCGGTCAGGTAGGGGAGCATGGCGTCCAGAGCGGTCTTGCTCACCTGGGTCGTCGCCGCGTTGTCGGCATATACAAACATAGAATGTCGTTCCTTTCTTTATATTCCTATCAATTCAATGGGAATTATATCACAGCTTTCCGGATTGTCAATGGCTTTTCCACTTGTCTCCCGTGATTAGATCCTGGAGGGACACCCGGTCCAGATAGGCGTTGGTGATCTCGTCCAGCTCCCGCCACATGGGCAGGGTCATGCAGCCGGCGGCCTGGTCGCAGTGGACCCCATCTTCCCGAATACAGGCCACGGGAGCCAGGTTATCCTCCAGGCAGCGCAGGATCTCGCCCACGGTGTACTCGGCAGGGGATTTCACCAGGCGGTATCCGCCCTCCTTGCCCCGGGAGCTCTCCACGAGCTCCGCTTTTTTCAGGCTGCACACAATGGCCTCCAGGTACTTCATGGAAATGTCCTGCCGTTCCGCCACGGTTTTCAGGGATACATAGCCGTCTTCCGGGTGCTGGGCCAGATCCAGCATCACACGCAGGGCGTAGCGCCCGCGACTGGTCACATTCAAAGGATGACCCCCTTTCTTGCTCGCAATTCAATATACCATAAAGTTAGTAGGAATTAAAGAGGGGAATGGAAATAAATTTTGAAAGCTGCCGGCGGAGGACGGAGGCCGGGCGGTTAGCTCTTGCAAATTCCCGGGGAATATGGTAGGATTTGATTGTGCAAAATAGATTCGGCTGCCGGACAGCCGAAGGAAAACCGAAAGGAGCAATACTATGGCTGAGATTATTCTGTCCGAGGACAATTTCGAGAAAGAGGTTCTGCAGTCCGAGATCCCCGTCCTGGTGGATTTCTGGGCGACCTGGTGCGGTCCCTGCCGCATGCTGGCCCCCACCATTGCCAAGATCGCCGAGGAGCAGGAGGGCAAGATCAAGGTCGGTAAGATCGACGTGGACGAGGAGCCGGAGCTGAGCGTCAAGTACGGCATCGCCAGCATCCCCACCCTGATGGTCTTCAAGAACGGCGAAGTCGTCAACAAGTCCATCGGCGTCATCCCCAAGGCCGCCATCGAGGCCCTGCTGAACTGAATCCATTCTGAACGCACGAAGCCGCTCTCCGGAGTTTCCGGAGAGCGGTTCTGTCATGTCCGGTGCATCTTGCGGCCGGAAAATGCATCTTGGCCCCGAAACCCTTGAAAAGCGGAGAAGAAAGGATACACTGGAGCCATTCCAAGAGAAAGGAAGGCTATCAATATGGGAATCACCGCTTTGCTTGTACTTGCTGTTCTGGAGATCGCGCTGGCCGTAAGGACCTGCCGGAACCGTCCCGAGAAGAAAATCTGGCGCCGGGACCGGCTGGTGGTCCGGGGCGCTGAGATCGCGCTGATCCTTCTGCATTTGCTGACCTCTGCCGGTCAGAAGTGGCGCTTTGTGCCCGTGCTGGGTTTCCTTGTGATCCTCTGCATCATCGCCGGGCTGTCCTGGCTGATTGGAAGAAACAAGGAGGACGGCGTGAAGAAGGCCGGCGGCGCCGTCGCAGGCTGCATACTGTGTATCTTTGCCTGCGCGCTGCTGCTGCTCCCGGCTTTTATTTTCACCGGCTACAAAGGCCTGCCGGTGACGGGCAACCATGAGATCGGGGAGAGCTCCGCGATCCTGATCGACAGCAGCCGGACCGACCCCTTTGAGCAGGACGGCAGCTTCCGGGAGGTGCCGGTGCACTTCTACTATCCCGCCGACGCCGCTCCGGGCGAGCGCTTCCCCCTGGTGGTCTTCTCCCACGGGGCTTTTGGGTACTATCAGAGCAACACCTCTACCTATATGGAGCTGGCCAGCAACGGCTACGTGGTCGCGGCGCTGGATCATCCCCACCACGCCTTCTTCACGGAGGATACGGAAGGGCAGACGGTGCTGGTGGATATGGACTTCATCAATACCGCTCTGAACCTGAACAGTGGAACCGACAAACAGCGGCAGCTGGAGCTGTACCGGGACTGGATGGGTCTGCGGGTGCCGGATATGAGCTTTGCCCTGGACGAGATCAAGGCCGCCGCGGGCGGACAGCCGGACGAGAGCTGGTTTATCCCCGAAAAGAACCGGGACGCCGTCCTCGCGGCGCTGGCCAGGACCGACGTCTCCAAAATCGGCCTGATGGGCCACTCCATGGGCGGGGCTACCTCGGTGCAGGTGGGCCGGGAGCGGGACGATATTACCGCTGTCATCGATCTGGACGGGACCATGCTGGGAGAATACCTGGCAGTGGAAAACGGGGAGCTTGCGGTCAACTACGAAAAGTACCCCCTCCCGGTGCTTGATTTGAACAACTGGGAATCGTATAATGACCAATTGGAGTATACAGCCCAGGGTTATGCCTATCCCAATACGACCGTGATCAGCGGAGCCGAGAAGGGCTTCCGCGCCGGGATCCGGGATACCGAGCACATGGACTTTACCGATCTGCCTCTGCTTTCTCCCACGCTGGGGAAGCTGCTGGGCAGCGGTGAACGCGGCACGGAAGAGACCATGACCATCGTCAACTCTCTGGTGCTGGATTTCTTCAACTGCTATTTGAAAGGTGAGGGCGAATTTACCGTTCAGGATATCTACTGATCGCCCGCGGAAGGCCTATGGAACTTCGCATCGAACAAATCGGAACAGGGGAAAGAGAAGAGATCCTGATCCGCTGCCATGAGGTGACGGACCAGGTACGGGAGATCGCTGCCTTCATCAAGTCCCGGCAGGGGAGCCTCTCCGGCACAGCGGAGCAGAAGCAGTACGAGATCGCGGTGGCGGATCTCTGCTATATCGAGTCCGTGGACGGAAGGACCTTCCTCTATACCAGCAACAGGGTGTACGAGAGCGCCTATCGAATCTACGAGCTGGAGGAGATGCTGAAAAGCAAGCACTTTCTCCGCATCTCCAAGGCTATGCTGGTGAATCTCATGAAGATCCAGTCGATCCAGCCCGCTTTTAACGGACGCTTTACCGCCAACCTTCGTTCGGGGGAGAAGATCATCATTTCGCGAAGCTATGTCAAGGCCCTGAAAGCGGCCCTGAAGGGGGAATAAAGGGATGGAATTCAAACGCTTTCTTGTCAACAAGCTGATCCTGTTTTTTATGCTGTCCACGCTGATCACCGTGGCGGTGGCCCTGCTCGGCACCGCCTTTGACAGTCAGGCCCGCCTGGGATACGACAGCCTTCTGGCGCCGGTCAAATATGCCGGTCTCTGCCTGCTGCCCACGCTGGTGACCTGGTCCCGGCATGAGCTTTCGGTGAAGCAGCTGCTGTTGCGAAAGGTCCTGATGCTGGTCCTGCTGGAGACTGTGATCCTGCTGATCGGCTATACCAGCCCCGTCATCGACACGGACCGCTTGGAGGTCGTGCTGGCTTTGGCCGGGAGCGTGCTGCTGATCTTTGCGCTGGCCAATCTCTTCCAATGGCTCCGGGCCTCGGCGGAGGCGAAGGAGCTGAATCGGGAGCTGGCCCGGTTCCAGGATCAGCATGGCTGAGCAAAGCGCGGGCCGCTCCGGCGCCGGAAAGGATTTTTTGGAGAATCATTGACTTTCCCTTCCAATCTCTGTACAATCTCCCGTAGGACCCGAGGGGTATCACGGCAGGCCCGGAAGGCCTGCGGAGAAGAGAGGAAAGAAACGTGAAAAAGATCACCAACAAGCTCCTGTGGATCTTTGCCATCGGCCAGTTCGGCTGGAGCCTGCTGTCCGGCGTGGTGTCCAACTGGATGGTCTACTACTACACCGGCAGTCCCGACGCGCAGAATCCCAACACCGGCATTTTCGCCTCCGGCATCACTCAGGATCCCATTCTGTTCCGCCTGACGCTGTTCGGCCTGGTGCTGGCCGTGGGCCGCATCTTCGACGCCGTCACCGACCCGCTGATCGCCGGCTGGTCCGACCGCAGCAACTTCAAGGGCGGCCGCCGCATCCCCTTTATGCGCACCATCGCCATTCCCTTCGCCGCCGTTACCATCGGCCTGTTCACCCTGCCCCAGACCGGTAGCCAGGGCGTGAACGACGTGCTGCTGTTTGTGCTGCTGATGGTCTTCTACCTGTTTATGACCATCTTCTGCACCCCCTACAACGCGCTGATCGCCGAGCTGGGGGATACGCAGGAGCACCGCATCAACGTCTCCACCTACATCTCCTTTACCTTTATCGCCGGCCAGAGCATCTCCTTCATGCTCCCCAACCTGGCGGGCATGCTCCAGGGCGCCGTGGGTCAGGCCAGCTCCATCCGCCTGGCAGTCGCCATTATGGCCACCATCGCCTGCATCGCCATGCTGATCCCGTCCTTCTACATCAAGGAGCGGGACTACATCGACTCCAAGCCCAGCCAGACCAAGGCCTTCAGCTCCCTGCTCAAGACCTTCAAAAACGGCCAGTTCCGGCGCTTCGTGTATTCCGACGTGATCTATTTCTTCGCTCTGACCCTGTTCCAGACGGGCCTGGCCTTCTATGAGACCAAGCTCATGGAGATCGAGGACACCTGGACCTTTGTGCTTACTGCCACCATGACCTTCATCAGCGTCTGCCTGTATCCCGCGGTAAACAAGCTGGCGCCCAAGCTGGGCAAGAAGAAGCTGATCGTCACAGGCTTCTTTGCCTACGCCGCGGTGTTCCTGATCACCGCTCTCTGCGGCAAGGGCCTGTACTGGGGCTTTATCATCGCGGTGTGCGCCTCCATCCCCATGGCCATTCTGGGCATCCTGCCCCAGGCCTGCGTGGCTGACGTGGCGGAGCTGAGCCGCCTGGAGACCGGCGAGGACCGCAGCGGCATGTTCTTCGCCGCCCGCACCTTCGCCTTCAAGATGGGCCAGGCCATCGCCATGGTGGTCTTCACCTCCCTGACCGTGTCCGAGACCAAGGGCAGCTATCGCCTGACCGCTGGGGTGGCCTTCGTCACCTGCGTCATCGGCGCCTGCCTGTTCCTGCTGTATAACGAGAAGATGATCCTGGGCAAGATCGAGGAGCTGAAGGCGAAAAAAGCCTGAGGCACAATACTGCAACGGTCATGAAAAGGGCTGCGGTTTTCCGCAGCCCTTTTCCGGCGTTCGTAGTAAAATATATGTCCCGCCTTATTCCAGCAGGATCCTGTCGTTGTCGCCCTCGGTGCCGGATTCCTTCCGGAAACGATCGATCAGATCGCCTACGCTCAGAGCCCGTCTCTCTTCGCCGGATACGTCCAGAACGATCCGGCCCCCGGCCATCATCAGGGTCCGGTTGCCGTATTCCAGAGCCTGGGACATGTTATGGGTCACCATCAGGCAGGTGATCCGATCCCGCTCCACCGTTTCCCGGGTGAGCTTCAGCACCTTCTCCGCGGCGGCGGGATCCAGGGCGGCGGTGTGCTCGTCCAGGAGCAGCAGCTTGGGCGGTACGATGGTGGCCATCAGCAGGGTCAGCGCCTGGCGCTGGCCGCCGCTCAGGAGCCCCACCGGCTGGCGCATCCGATCTTCCAGGCCCATGTCCAGCAGCCGCAGACGCTCCCGAAACAGCTCCCGGTCCCGGTTGGACAGCCGGGAGAAGGGGGCCTTGCTGGGACTGGTGCGCAGATAGGCCAGGGCCAGATTTTCTTCGATGCTCATATTGGGGGCGGTTCCCCGGAGAGGATCCTGGAACAGTCTGCCGATCTGACGGCTGCGCTTGTGCTGGGGCAGAAAGGTCATGTCCCGGCCGTCCAGCAGGATCCGGCCGCTGTCCACGAAGAAATTTCCGGCGATGGCGTTGAAGAGGGTGGACTTGCCCGCGCCGTTGGAGCCGACGATGGCGGCGAAATCCCCGGGGGCCAGGTGGAGACTGAGATCATCCAGAGCCAGCCGGGCATTCACCGTTCCGGGGTGAAAGGTCATGGAGATGTTCTGCAGACTCAGCATTCCCCGGCGCCTCCTTTCCTGCGGGCGTTCAGCTGCCGTTTCCAGAGAGGAAGACGGCTTCTCAGATAAGGCCCGGAGATGGCGATGACCACGATCACCGAGCTCACCAGCTTCAGCATATAGGCCGGCATCCGCAGCAGCAGCGCCAGAGCATAGACCAGACGGAAGAGAATGGCGCCGATCACCGCCCCCAGAGTCCGGAGGCCCAGGGGCCGGGTGCGGTTGAAGAACACGTTGCCGATGAGCAGAGAGGCCAGGGCGATGGTCACCATACCGCTGCCGATGTCGATGTTCACCGATTTCTGGCTCTGGGCCAGCAGGCAGCCGGAGAGCGCGGTGAAGGCATTGGCCACGCACAGACCCACGATGGTGGTCAGCGCGGTGTTTACCGAGGAGGAGCGGACCATGTCCGGATTATCGCCTGTGGCCCGGATCGCCAGGCCCATCCTGGTGTGAAGAAACCAGCAGAGAAAGCCCACCGTAAGGCCCACGGTCAGCAGCGCCGCCAGAGTCTTGTACTGTCCGGCCAGAACGGAACCGGAAAGAAGCCCCTTCAAGACGGTGAAGACGGTCTCGGTCTGATTCAGATTCATAAACGAGGCGTTGCCCATGACGGCGATGTTCACCGAGTACAGTCCGGTGTTCACGATGATGCCGGCCAGCAGGCTGTCCACGCCCATTTTGGTCTGCAGGACAGCGGTGACCAGGCCCGAGAGCATCCCCGCCGCCATGGCCGCCGGCAGGGACAGCCAGGGATGCCCCGCAAGGGCCACGATGGCTCCCACGGTGGCTCCCAGGGTGAAGCAGCCGTCGGTGGACAGGTCGCACACGTTCAGCATGGAATAACTCAGAAACAGCGCCAGCACGGTCAGGGAGCTGATGAGACCCTGCTCCAGAGCCGTCTGGCCCAGACTCAACAGGTTGGCTGCGGACATTCGGATGATTCCTCTTTTCTATGAATTCCTGCTGCTTCAGCCCAGATCGCTGAAGCTCTCAGCCGTGACGATGGGCTGGACCTGGGTGCAATAGGGGGCGAAGACCTGAGAGACGGCGTCGTAGTCCAGACCCAGGGCGGCGCAGGTATCGGTATTCACGGTGGCGGTGCCGTTGTCGAAGGTGCGGACGGGGACGGTGCCGGGATCCTTGGCATTGAGCAGGATATCCGCCGCCATCTCCCCGGTGACCCGGCCCAGATTGGCATAGTCCACGCCGTAACCCAGGAAGGCGCCGTTCAGGGCAAAGGAGTCGGCCCCGGTGTAGTGGGGGATCCCGGCCTGGGCGAAGAGCTCGTAAATGGAAAGTTCCGCGGTCATGATGGTGTTGTCGGTGGGGGTGAAGACGGCCTGGGCCCCGTCCGCGATCAAGGCCTGGGCGGCCAGGACCACCTCGTCCACATTGGTGCCGGTGCGCTCGATCACGGTAACGCCCCGGGCCTCCAGAGCCTTTTTGGCCTCGGCGATGGGGGTGGTGGAGGCGTCCTGTCCCACGTCGTACAGCAGACCCACCTTGCTGCAGTCGGGATCGGCTGCGAAGATCAGGTTCAGAATGGCGGCGGTGTCCAGATAGTCCGAGGTGCCGGTGATGTTTGCGCCCGGGGCGTCCAGCGAAGCGACCAGCTTGCTGCCCACCGGATCGGAAACGGCTGCGAAGACCACGGGGACCTTGCTGTCCTCGGTGGCGGCCTGCATGGCGGCGGCCACGGGGGTGGCCACGCCCACCATCAGATCCACGCCCTCGGCCTGGAAGCTGGAGATGATCTGGGCCAGCACGTTGGCGTCGGCGTTGCAGTTCTGAATGATGATATCAAACGTTACGCCCTTTTCCTCGCCGATGGCCAGGAGGCTGGACTGGATGTTCTCCACGATCTGGTTCAGGGATGCGTCGTCCACATAATTGCAGATGCCAATTTTATAAGTTTTCGCGCCATTGGAGGGATTGGAAGAGCCGCAGGCGGCCAGGACGAGGAGCAGGCTCAGGGCCAGCAGAACGGAAATGACTTTTTTCATGATGAGATCCTCCTTCAGATCGATCCATATTGTTCTGTTACCTTTCCCGATCAAAAGAAGCATCGCCATCGTCTGTCCAGATGTTTCATGAGATATCCCTCCTGTAAGCAATAAAAAAACCCGTCCCTCAAACAAGGGACAGGAAAACCTGCGGTGCCACCCAAATTGACGCCGAAGCGCCCACTCTCTCGTACCATCATACGAGTCCGCACGGATAACGGGAGCGGATCACCCGTTGACTGCTACTCGGCCCCTGGGCCTTTCGGTCACCCTCAGAAGTCCATTCACCAACGACCCGAATACCGCCTTTCAGCCAACGGCGGCTCTCTGCAAGACGAATCGAGGGCTACTTACTCTTCTTCAGCGGTTTATCGATTTGATGTGACGATGATACCCCCGGAGTCCGGCTTTGTCAAGGCCTTTTTTGCGATATTGACGCGGCTCAAGCTGAGATGTACAATGGCGAAAAAGATCACGGGGGATCGAGAATGAAAATTGTGTATTCTGACGAGGTCATCCTGGTCTGCGTGAAGCCTGCGGGAGTCCTGTCCACAGATGAACCCGGCGGAGTTCCGGAGCTGCTGCGCCGGGAGCTGGGGGATCCCCGGGCGGACGTGCGCACGGTCCATCGGCTGGACCGGGTGGTAGGCGGCCTGATGGTCCTGGCCCGGAGCGCCGCCGCGGCCTCGGAGCTTTCCCGGCAGGTCCGGGACGGGGAATTTCAAAAGGAGTATCTGGCTGTAGTCCATGGAGACTGCGGTGAGGGGGGAGAACTGCGGGACCTGATGTTCCGAGACAAGGCCCGGAAGATGTCTTTCGTCACAGATACCCCCGGCAAGGGGGTCCAGGAGGCGATCCTGGAGTACCGGACCCTGGGCCGCTGTGAGGGACTGAGCCTGGTTCGCGTGCGGCTTATTACCGGGAGGACCCACCAGATCCGCTGCCAGTTTGCCGCCCACGGCCATCCCCTGGCCGGGGAGCGGAAATACAGTACCCTGGAGGATCCCTGGCCGCTGGCACTCTGGTCCTGCCTGCTGCGCTTCCGGCACCCGAGGACCGGGGAGAGCCTATGCTTTACGCTGTCACCGGAGCAAACGGAGCCATGGGCCTGCTTTTCCGATTATCTCAAATCTGACAATCTTAAGGCTTGAAAACACCGTGACCCTGGACTATAATGTGAAACAATATCAAAATTATGAAGTAAACTGGAGCGGATTGCGATGCTTATAGCCAAGATCTGTCTGATTGCTGTGGCGGGTTATCTGCTGGGTTCTGTCAGTGCTTCCATTATCCTTTCCCGAGCTGCCCTGGGAAAGGATGTGCGCGAAGAGGGCAGCGGAAACGCCGGCGCCACTAACATGACCAGAGTATTCGGCTGGAAGGCCGGAGTCATTACCTTGCTGGGGGATATGTTCAAGGCCGGTGCTGCCACGCTTCTGGGCTATCTGCTTCTGGGAGATCTGGGCCTTTCCATTGGCGGGATTGCCTGCATGACCGGGCACTGCTTCCCGGTGTTCCATAGCTTCAAGGGCGGCAAGGGGATCTCCGTCGGGGCCGCCATCGGCCTTGCCATCGACTGGCGCGTGTTCGTGTTTATCATCATTGCCTTCCTGATCGTGGCGCTGCTGACCAAAAAGGTCTCTGCCGGTTCCATGACCGCGGCAGTGGCGATCACGGTGTCGTCCATCCTCTTCGCCGTCTCCACACCGAAGCTGATCCTGGCGATCTGCGCCATGTGCCTGGCCCTGTTCCAGCACCGGGAAAACTTCAAGCGGCTTCTGAAGGGAACCGAACCGGATTTCAAAGCCGGAAAAGAGAAAATGTGAAGCAGACCGCCTCTCCGAAACGGAGGGGCGGTTTTTCACACCGCCGCAGCCTTGCAAAGGGACGGCTTCGGTGGTATAGTGTGAGGGAGAAAATAAGTGCACAGGAGGCATGGTTATGGCAAAGGAACTGCTTCGGGATATCGACCTGTTCATAGAAGAGAACCGGGAGGCCATCTTCCGGGATATCGCCCGCCTGGTGGCGATCGACAGCGTGGAAGGAGAGCCGGAGGAAGGCGCACCCTTTGGCGCAGGTCCCAAAAAGGCCCTGGAGAAGGGCCTGGAGATCGCCCGGGAGCTGGGGCTGAAGGCGGTCAACTGCGAGAATAAGATCGGCTACGCCCAGCTGGGCGGGGATGACGACCGGTATCTGGCCACCATCACCCACCTGGACGTGGTGCCGGTGGGCGAGGGCTGGAAGGAAGATCCCTTCACCATGCGCGACCGGGAGGGCTATATCATCGGCCGGGGCGTGCTGGATGACAAGGGACCCAGCGTGGTCTGCCTCTATGCGCTCAAATATCTGCTGGAGCGCGGCGTGGAGCTCAAATACCCCATTCGGGCCTTGCTGGGCGCCAACGAGGAGACCGGGATGAAGGACGTGGAGCACTATCTGGCCAACTACCCCGCGCCTCTGTTCTGCTTCAGCCCGGACGCGGACTTCCCCCTCTGCAACGGAGAGAAGGGCATCTTCCATGGCCGTATCGTCTCCAGGATCGGTCTGGACCGGATCGTGGATCTGAAGGGCGGCGTAGCCTACAACGCCATCCCCGACAAGGCCGAGGCTCTGGTAAGGGCGGAGAAGCTGCCGAATACCGACAGCGTGGAGGCCAGCGAGCTGGAGCCGGGACTGTGGCATCTGCTGGCTCACGGCGTGGGCGGCCATGCGGCCCATCCCCAGGGCACGGTGAACGCCATCGGCCGACTGCTCGAGTATCTGCTGGACAACGAGGCTGTGCAGGGGCAGGAGAAGGCGCTCCTGGAGCGCATCGCTCTGCTGCACCGGGCCTCCGACGGCTCTGCGCTGGGCGTCCAGGCGGACGACGGCCTGTTTGAGCCTCTGACCATCGTAGGCGGGATCATCAGCGTGGAGGACGGACATATCGTACAGACGGTGGACAGCCGTTATCCCACCAACACCAGCGGGAAAAAGATCGCCGCGGGCATCCGGGAGAAGCTGGGAGACCTGGCCGAGATCGTGGAGGAGCGGGATACCGAGCCCTTCTACATGAGCCTGGACAACCCCGCCGTACAGGTCTGCATCAACTCCTACAACGCCGTCACAGGGGAAAACGCCAGGCCCTTCACCATCGGCGGCGGCACCTACGCCCGGGACTTCCCCAATGCGGTCTCGTTCGGGCCGGAGCACCAGGGACGTCCCCGGCCGGACTTTGTGGGACCCATCCACGGCGTGGACGAGGCCGCCAGCAAGGACGAGCTGCTGGAGGCCATGAAGATCTACATTCTGGCCCTGATCGAGCTGGAAAAGCTGGAGTTCTGAATTTCCCGAAGGGACGTGAGCGCTTCACGTCCCTTCTTTACGCCTTGACACACATGGTAAAATGTAGTAGCGAGTACAGTTGAGGAGGTGAGGGCGTGCTTTGGGTGTTCTATGGCGACGTGAGCCGCCTGTCCCCGGAGCCGGGGCCCCTCCCTCTGTCTGCCTACCGCAGGGAGAAACTCTCTCGCATGAAGCCGGAAAATGCCCGAAGACAGTCCATCGGGGCGGAGCTTCTGCTCTGCTTCGGGCTGCGGGAGCTGGGGCTTCCCCTGCCGCCGATGCTCCGGGTCGGGGACGGCGGCAAACCGTATCTGGTCCGGGAGCGGCCCTTCTTCAGCCTGTCCCACTCCGGAACCATGGCCGCCTGCGCCTTGTCCGATCGGGAGATCGGGCTTGATTTGCAGCGCAGAAGCCCCTGGAGAGACGCGCTGTCACGCCGGATCTTCACCCCGGAGGAACAGGTGTGGATCCTGGCCTCCCCGGACCGGGATGCCGCCTTTACCCGTCTCTGGACCCGAAAGGAGAGCCGCGTCAAGGCAGACGGCGAAGGGATGCGCCGGGGGTTTGCGTCTTTTTCCACCCTGGACGGGGCTCCGGATTTCCGGGAGCTGTGGGTGGGGGAGTACCATATCTGCCTGTGCCAGCCCGGGATCCCCGAGCCGGAGCGTTTTGAATGTTTGGATCTCTCCCGGATCGCGGAGAGCTTTTCCCAAAGGGGAGCGGAGAATTTATGAGTTTGTTTTTATGCCTGGCCGATCTGTTTTTCATTGGATCCGTATTCGGCTGGGTGCTTGAGGTGTTCTTTCGCAAGTTCTTTTCCTCCGGAAACCCGGAGCACCGCTGGATCAACCCCGGCTTCTGTGCCGGACCTTATCTGCCCCTGTACGGCACCGGCCTGTGCGTGCTGTATCTGCTGGCGGCGCTGGGAGACCTGGAGGGCTGGGGAACCAGCGCTCAGGGCAAGGCGATCCTGTTCGCCTTCATGGCTGTGAGCATGACCGTCATCGAGTATATCGGCGGTCTGATCGCCCTGAAGGCCTTCCATCTGCGGCTCTGGGATTATACCGATATGTGGGGCAATATCCAGGGTCTGGTGTGCCCGCTGTTCTCCTTTTTCTGGGCGGTGCTGGGCGCGGTGTACTACTTTCTGATCCACCCCTACGTGCTGGACGCCCTGCACTGGCTGGCGGAGAATCTGGCCTTTTCCTTCGTGATCGGCTTCTTCTTCGGCGTCTTTACGGTGGATCTTTGCTACTCGGCCCAGCTGGCGGCACGGCTGCGGAAATTTGCCCGGGAGACGGGCATTGAGGTCCGGCTGGAGAATCTGAAGGCCCACGCCCAAAGCGTGGAGGATCAGATCCGGCAGCGGCATCATTTCTTCCTGCCCTTCCTGAGAAGGCGCAGCCTGGCCGGCGCCCTGAAACGGCTGAGAGAGCAGCACGGATCGAAGGAAAAACATTGACGGAGCGTTATGTGAGATGAGACAGCACAGCCAGAATGGCGGCAAAACCACAGCAAGAAATATGACCAGCGGCCCGATTTTTCGTCAGCTGGTCCTTTTCGCGCTTCCGCTGATGCTGGGGAACGTCTTTCAGATGCTCTATAACACGGTGGACTCCATCATCGTGGGCAACTTCGTCAGCAAGCAGGCCCTGGCCGCCATCGGCTCCACCACCGTGATCGTCAATATGCTGGTGTTTTTCTTCAACGGTTTCTCCATCGGCGCCGGGGTGGTCATCGGCCAGTATTTCGGCGCCCGGGAACAGGAGAAGCTGCACCGGGCCATCGAGACTACCATGGCCGCCACCTTTCTCCTGAGCCTGATCTTCTCCGCGGCCGGCGCGGCGGCTGTGCCGGCGCTGCTGCGAATGATGAGTACACCGGAAGACGTGTTTGCGGACGCCGCGCTGTATCTGCGCATCTATATCGGCGGCATTTCGGGCCTGCTCATCTACAACATGGGCAGCGGGATCCTGCGCGCGGTGGGGGACTCCACCCGGCCCCTGTATTTTCTGATCCTGACCAGCATCCTGAATATTATCCTGGACCTGTTTTTCGTCCTGGTGCTGAAGACGGGGATCGCCGGCGCCGCCATCGCCACCATTCTCTCCCAGTTTATCTCGGCGGTGCTGATCCTTGTGCTGCTGACCCGGACCCGGGACATCTACCGCCTGAGCTGGCGGGAGCTGGGGCTGGACTGGCCGATCCTGGGACGGATCTTCGCCGTGGGGATGCCCGCCGCCATCCAGTCGGTGCTGACGGCCTTCTCCAATGTGTTCGTCCAGGGATATATCAACGTCTTCGGCTCGGATGTCATGGCCGGCTGGAGCAGCTATAACAAGCTGGACCAGTTTATCATGCTGCCCATGCAGAGCGTGGCCATGGGCGCCACCACCTTCGTCAGCCAGAATGTGGGCGCGAACAACCTGAAGCGGGCCGACCGGGGGACAAGCCTGTCCCTGGTACTGACCTGCTCTGTCACCGGCGTGATCGTGGCGATCCTGTACGCCTTCGCCCCCGGGGCGGTGCGGCTGTTTTCCCCGGATCCCAGCGTGATCGAATACGGCGTGCTGTTCATCCGGACCAACACGGCTTTCCTGCTTTTTAACTGCGTCAACCACGTGCTGGCCGGGGCCCTGAGAGGCAGGGGAGATTCCCGCGGCCCCATGATCCTCATGCTCACCGCCTTCGTGGGGATCCGACAGGTCTACCTGTATCTGGTGACGCATTTTGTGGCCAACACGCCCCGGATCGTGGGCTTTGGCTATCCCGTGGGCTGGACCTGCTGCTTTATCCTGGAGCTGAGCTATTACCTGCTGAAACGAAAAAAAGAAGCGGAACGGGAAAGGACCGCTCCGGCCGAATGAGTCTCGGCCAGAGCGGCCTTTTCCTTTGGAAACACAAAAAATACTGGAACATTTCTGCGTTTATGATATGATGGGATCATAGATGATTCACCCTCTGTCTGTGAAAGGAGAATGCCATATGCCGCCTCGGGGACACAGCTCCAGCTCCCGCTCCTCTTCGTCTCACTCCTCATCGTCGCGATCTTCCTCCTCGTCGTCCAGATCGTCCTCTTCCTCCCGGTCCTCATCCTCACGGTCGGCGAGTTCCTATTCTTCCCGGTCACCCAGCTCGCATTCCTCGTCCTCCCGGTCTTCCTACTCCTCCGGCAGCTCCTTCGGATCCGCCGGGAGCAGGAGCAGCGCATCCCGGGGGCCCAGCTCTCATTCCTCCACCAGCCGGAACGGCTGGCCTTCCTCCCAACAGTCCGGGAGCTTCGGAAGGCGTTCCGGGACGACTCCGCCGCCCCAGCGGCGGCCGCGGGTCAATCAGCCCATGGGCTTTCGGGATTCGGGCACCCTTCGCCCTACCTTCTACTACGGTCGTCGGCATGACTATGTCTATTATCCCATCGCCTGGGTGGATCCCACCAGCGGCACGAGCTACGAGCAGGGCTATTACGATGAAAACGGCAGGTATTACGGCAGCGTGTCTTTCCAGGAAAACGGGAAGTATCAGAACGTGGTCTGCCGCTGCCCCTACTGCGGAACAGAGACCATACTGACGCTGGATAATACCGTGGGGGGCCAGCAGGACCTCAATTGCCCGGGCTGCGGCGCGCCGATGGAAATCAAGTCCGAGCTGGATGAGATCGTCGCCGGCACGGGCGGAGCGGTCGGGGGGTATCGGTCTTACGAATCGGGAGCCTCGGCCGCCTATGATCGCGCTTCCTACGACCCCGAGCGCAAGGATACGAGCCGCAAGAAGGCATGGCGTTTCGGCCTGTTTGCCGTGATCCTCGGGCTGCTTATTTCGGCCGGCCGCTATTTCGCGAACAGGGCTGCGGAACCGGTAGTCATCCCGGATGAGCCCGCCGTCCAGAGTGTGCAGATCGTGGAGGAACCCGGCGGTGTGCAGGTCCTTCCCTGGGAGCCCGTGTACCTGGAGCTTCAGGACGACGGCTACCACGTGGTGAACGATGCGGTCCGTGCGGACAAGTACCTGTATTGGGACGCCGACGCGGACAGCTGGTATGATGCCGAAAGCGATTGCTGGCTCTGGTACAACACCGATGTGCAGCCCCATACCTGGCAGTATTGGTACGAGGGCATCTCGTCCGACTACGGCGACTACGGCTGGATGGAGCACTACTCCGACGGCTGGTTCATCGAAGAATCCGAAGGCAATTGGGTCCCGCTGCCCGACAGCTACGGCAGCGACAGACTGTGGTATATTGAAGGCTGAGAAAAGCCCCGCCGATATTTGAAATCGGCGGGGCTTTATCGAGCTTCCGAGTTTGAAGCAAGCGGCCGCGGGAGCTCAGCGGTTCAGGAGCCAGACCCCGAAATTCAGGTACCCGGCAAAGAATACCCAGACAAGATAGGGCAGCTGCAGCCAGGCGGCCGGGCGGTCCAGATCGGCGAAGCACAGGACCATCCGCACGATCAGGACCCACAGCAGCACCAGCCAGAGGAAGGCAAAGCCGAAGGCCTGAAGGCTGAAGAACAGAATACTCCAGAAGAAGTTCACCGCCAGCTGCAGGAGAAACAGCCGAAGTCCGCCGCTCCGTTCCCGGGAGGGTAAAAGCAGGCTGATCCTGGCGGCGCTGATCCCCATGAGCGCATAGAGGATTGTCCATACAATCGGAAAGACCAGAGCCGGCGGAGACAGCGGCGGCTTGGCGATAGTCGTGCTGTAGATTTCGACAGCCTTCCGGGTGAGCAGGCCCGCCGCCAGGCCGACCAGCTCGGACAGCAGGATCCAGAAGGCATAACGTTTCCACTTTTGTTTGAACAAGATGCATCACCCCGTGCTTAGCATATGCGGTAAGGCCGAAGGACATTCGTCGTGAAAAATGAAAGATAACCGGGGCGAGGACTCCTGCAGACCGAAAGACGATCGGGGAGTAATATTTTGCTTGACATTTCCGGGTGGAGTCATTATAATAATTGGGCTTGACGGGGTGTAGCGCAGCTGGTAGCGCGCTTGGTTCGGGACCAAGAGGCCGGGAGTTCAAGTCTCCCCACTCCGACCATCAAAGAAACCTCTTTTGTCTACCAGGACAAAAGAGGTTTTTTCGCGTTTTCAAGCAATTTTGCGGATAAAGTCACATTTTATGTACTATTAATTCTGATAGCAGGACATTTTTGCCGCCTGAGCTTCCTGGAAAACACAAAAGCCTGCGCAGCGCATTTTTCCAAAAGATGGAGGATACTAATTCCGCGCGTTCAAAAGAAATTCATACTGATGGTAGATAAATAATAATCAAATCAGTATGAGCGGTGCGTATACTTCTCTCTTTCTTCGTGGTACAATCAAAGCATAAAGGGAGGGAGGACGAACTCATGAAAATGATGCTGGCAGAAAACATCCGCGCTTTCCGCAAGGAACGGTCACTGACCCAAGAGCAGCTTTCCGAGGCGCTGGGTGTGACGGCAGGCGCGGTATACAAATGGGAGGCAAAGCTGTCGATCCCGGAGCTGGAGCTGATCATCCAAATGGCTGACTTTTTCGATACCTCCGTGGACGTACTGCTGGGCTATGAAGTCAAGGACAACCGCCTGGAAGCGACGGTCAAGCGTCTGCAGGAATATCGCCGCAGCAAGGATTGGGACGGACTCGCCGATGCAGAACGGGCGCTCAAGAAGTATCCTCACTCCTTTCAGATCGTCAATGAGAGCGCCGCGCTGTACCGTGCATGCGGCTTTGAGAGCGGGAACAAGACCCTGCTGCGCCGCGCACTGGAGCTGACGGAAAAATCCCTTTCGCTGCTGCCCCAGAACACCGACCCTGAGATCAGCGAACAGACGCTGTACGGAAAAATAGCGGAAACATATATATTCCTGAAACAAACGGACAGGGCCATAGCCCTTTTGAAAGCACATAACGCCGGCGGGCAGTACAGCCATATGATCGGGCATATTCTGGCCCAGGTCGATCACGTAGAGGAGGCGGTACCGTTCCTGTCCGAAGCCCTGGCGAAGATCCTCGCCGATCTGGTCCCGACAGTGATCGGATATATGAATGTGTACCTGGAGCGCGGCGACCACGCTTCCGCCCAGGCGATCCTGCGTTGGGGGATCGAACTCCTGCTTGGGCTGCAAGAAGGAGATAAACCGAGTTTCCTCTGCAAAGTAAGCGCAGTCATGCTCGCCGCCCTTGCCGGGTCACAGTTCCTGTCAGGGCAGAGTGAAGAGGCTCACGACACCTTAAGGAAAGCCAAAGAGCTTGCCGAACATTTCGACGCCGCTCCCAGCTATGACGAGAGCGACATCCGCTTCATCGGCCGCATCGAAGGCGCCAGCGCCCACGACGACATGGGCGCGACGGCCATGGAAGCCGTCCGTCATGCGGTAAGCGAATTTGAAAACGAGGCGTTTTTCGCCCTCTGGAGGGAAATCGCCGAAGAAGAATAATGACGCAAAATCAATAAGCACAAGGAGTCAAACCGCCATGACGAAAAAAGAAATCAAGGCGCTGCGCCGCCCGTTCATCAAAGAACTGTTCCTGAACAACAAATTCAATCTGGCAATGACCGTTCTCGCCGCCCTGCTGGGCGCTGCGGCGGAGCTGGTGATCTCATGGCTCATCAAAGAAGTCGCCGATCTGATCTCCGGAGAATGCCCCTACCGCTTCGAGACGCTTCTGATCATTACGGGAGGCGCGTTTGCGCTGTTTGGACTGGGATGGATCCTGGACAGGTCCTTCCTCTCCGAGTTCCGCGCAAAGGCCATGAAGCAGTATCGGGAATACGTTTTTGACAGGCTTATGGAGAAAGGCATCCAGGCCTTCTCCGGCGAGAACAGCTCGCTCTATATCTCCGCCCTCTCCAACGACGTGAACACCATCGAAACGGACTTTATCGGGAAGCTGCAGAGCACGATACAGGTGGGCATCGCCTTTGTCGGCGCGCTGGGCCTCATGCTCTGGTGCAGCCCGCTGCTGACCCTGATCGCCATCGGCTTCTCCCTGCTGCCCATCATCGTCTCCGTGGTTCTGGGAAACAAGGCGGCAAAGGCGGAGAAGGCTGTTTCCGATCAGAAGGAGCGCTACACCGGCATGCTGAAGGACGCGCTCACGGGCTTCTCTGTGATCAAGAGCTTCAAGGCGGAGAAAAGCATTGCCGCCTTGCATGACCACAGCAATGAGGGCGTGGCGGAGGCCTCGAAAAAGCGCACGAAGGTGACCGTGCTGGTAAGCTATTCCTCCGGCATTGCGGGAGCGATCCTGCAGTTCGGCGTGTTCTTTGTGGCCGCCGCGATGGCGCTCTCCGGCAAGGGCATCACGGCAGGTACCGCCATTGTGTTCGTTCAGCTGCTGAACTACGTGCTGGGACCCATCCAGGCGTTCCCGACGTTTTTCGCCGGCATGATGTCCGCCTTCGGGCTGATTGATAAGCTGGCGCAGGCCGTGAACAAGAACGTTCCCGACGAGGGCGAGAATATCCCTCCGCAGCTCACCGAGGGGATCTCGCTCAGGGATCTTGCATTTGCCTACGAGGAAGGAAAGCCGGTGCTGTCCGACGTGGACATGGAACTGCGCGCCGGCGGCTGCTACGCCCTGGTGGGCGGTTCCGGCAGCGGCAAGTCGACGATCCTGAATTTGATGATGGCGTCCTCCAAAAACTATCAGGGCGAGATCCTCTATGATGGGAAAGAGCTCAAAACCGTCTCTACAGATTCGCTGTACGACCTCGTTTCCATCATCCAGCAGAACGTATTCGTTTTCAACGGCACGATCCGGGACAACATCACCATGTTCTCCCAATTCCCGGAGGAGGAGATCGACCGGGCCGTGCGGCTGTCCGGGCTTAGCAAGCTCATCGACGAAAAAGGCGCGGACTATCTCTGCGGCGAAAACGGCGCCGGCCTCTCCGGCGGCGAGCGCCAGCGGATCTCCGTCGCCAGAGCCCTGCTGCGCAAGACGCCCGTGCTGTTCGTGGACGAGGCCACGGCTTCGCTGGACGTCGAAACCTCCTTCGAGGTACTGGACGCCATCCTGAAGCTGGACGGCTACACCCGCGTCATCGTCACCCACGACCTGGACGAGAACATCCTCCGCCGCTGTACCGGCCTGTTTGCGCTGAAGAACGGCGAGGTTTCGGAACAGGGGACCTTCGAAGAACTGATGGATCAGAAGGGTTACTTCTATTCCCTGTTCACCGTCTCCCAAAAATAAACTGATTCTATTCGCTTTGTACAGAATAAGATAATTCCCACTTGCAGAGCTCCCTGCTGGTATACTTTTACGCGGTCTTTCTATGCATTGGTGTCCTTTTACGCGGTCTTTCACACGAAAGAAAGCAGGGGCGCACGCCTCTGCTTTTCTTTTGGGCGAGTGAGAGACTTGAATCGGAATCGAACGCCCCGGTGGGGCGTTCATCGACCAGTGCAAACACTGGTCGATACATCTGTTTTCGCCGTTCCTCGCAAGGCGGAAACGCAGACAAGTCTCCCCACTCCGACCAAAAAGACCGCTGATTTCTTTTGAAATCGGCGGTTTTTCGCATGCTTCGGAGGAAATCACAGAAGGGCTTTCCGCATAAGCCTGTCACCGGGAAAATATACTGCGGGGGGAGGGATGCGTATGAAAAGGGGAAGGTACCTGTTGGCACTGCTTTTCCTGCTGGCGGCCTGGGGTCTGCGGCTGTGGTATCCCCAGATCCGGGAAGAGGCCTGGCAGCTGACGCAGAGCGTTCTGGACCGACAGGGGACTTTGGACCAACTGGTCCGGACTCTGGGCCGGGAGCTGTCTCAGGAGGGATTGACGGAGACGATCAGCCTGGGCCTGCAGCAAACGGAGGGGCGGGCATGAGAAGGCTGTCGGTAGACCTGGCCTCCGGAGGGATCCTTCTGGCCGCGGCCCTCCTGTATCTGCTCCCGCCGGATCGGCTTCTGGCCCTGCTTCTGGCGGCCGGCGCCCATGAGCTGGGACATCTGCTGATGATCCTGGCTTTGGGATTGAGGCTGCGCGGCCTGCGCTTTGACGGCGGCGGCCTGTGCATGGAGTATGCCGGACCAACAAACGTCCTGGGGCATCTGCTGATAGCGGCTTCAGGGCCGCTGGCGGGAACCGGCTGGGCCTGGTGGGCGTCAGCTTTGGCGGACCGGAGCGGGCAGCTGTGGCTGGCCGACAGCGCGGGGCTCAGCCTGCTGCTGACGCTGTACAATCTGCTGCCCGCTCTGCCGCTGGACGGGGGAAGGATCCTGCTGCATCTGTCTTCCGCGGTTCTGGGAGACGCGGCCGGCCGACGGCTGACGGAGCGGCTGAGCCTGGCCGTGGGCTGCGCGATGCTCGCTGCGGGGATCTGGCTGCTGCTGCGGGGCCTGGGCGCTGCGCTGCTGCTCGGCGCAGTATGGCTTCTTTTGTGCCAGGAGAGCCCGCGGGGTCTTGTAAAAAAGCGGCAAATCGTATAGAATGACCTACAGATACAATCTTTCAGTTGGGACGGAGAATACGATGGATAAACGTTTGGAGCGTATTTTGCCCCGGGTCCAGAAGCCTGCCCGCTATACCGGCGGGGAGTACAACCAGATCATCAAGGACAAGAACAAGGTGGATATCCGCCTGGCCTTCTGCTTCCCGGATACCTATGAGATCGGCATGTCCAACCTGGGCATGAGCATCCTGTATCACACCATGAACAGCCTGGATTTTGTCTGGTGCGAACGGGCCTACGCCCCCTGGGGGGATATGTACGAGGAGATGAACCGGGCGGGGATCCCGCTGTATGCTCTGGAGAGCGGGGACCCGGTGGGGGACTTCGACGCGGTGGCCTTCTCCATCGGTTATGAGATGGCCTATACCACGGTGCTGGACATGCTGCACATGGCCGGTATCCCCCTGCGCACATCCGATCGGCCCGGGCTGCTGCCGCTGATTTTCGCCGGCGGCACCGCTGCCTGCAATGCCGAGCCCATGGCCCCCTTCCTGGATCTGTTCATTGTGGGAGAAGGGGAGGAGGTCAACAATGAGGTTCTGACCCTGCTGCGCACGGCCAAGCTGTCGGGCTGGAGCAAGCAGGATTTCCTGGTGAAGGCCGCTCAGATCCGGGGCGTTTACGTGCCCAGCCTCTATGAGGTCTCCTACAACGAGGACGGTACGGTGGCCGCCGTCTCGCCCACACAGGGCGCGCCGGCCAGGGTGACCAAGCGGATCCTGTCGGATTTCGACAAGGCCCCCTATCCCACCGCGCCCATCGTGCCCTCCACCGAGGTGGTCCACGACCGGGTGAGCCTGGAACTGTTCCGGGGCTGCCCCAGAGGCTGCCGCTTCTGCCAGGCCGGACACGTGTACCGCCCCCTCCGGGCCAAGAAGCCCGAGACCCTGGTGCGGCAGGGCATCGAATCCCTGCAGAACACCGGCCATGAGGACGTGACCTTGCTGAGCCTCTCCACCAGCGACTACCGGCCCCTGCCCGCCCTCTGCGACGGGCTGCTGGAATACTGTGAGCCCCGGAGCATCGGCCTGTCCCTGCCCTCCCTGCGGGCGGACAACTTCTCCATGGAGATCATGGAGCGGCTGCAGAAGGTGCGCAAAAGCGGCCTGACCTTCGCCGTGGAGGGCGGAAGCCAGCGCCTGCGGGACGCGGTGAACAAGAACGTCACCGAGGAGGACGTGCTGAACACCTGCCGCATCGCCTTTGCCGGAGGCTGGAACACGGTGAAGCTCTATTACATGCTGGGCCTGCCCACCGAGACTGACGAAGATATCCTGGGCATCGCCGAGATGGCCAACCAGATCCTCCACTGCTGGCGGGTGAACGCCAAGTACAAGAACCGGGGCGTGAAGATCACGGTCTCCACCTCCTGTTTCATCCCCAAGCCCCAGAGCCCCTTCCAGTGGGAGGCCCAGATCTCCCTGGAAGAGTATCTGCGGCGGGTGAATCTCCTGCGCTCGGCCATTACGGCCCGGAACGTGACCTACAACTGGCACGACGCGGAGACCAGTCTCATCGAGGCGGTGCTCTCCAAGGGCGACCGCCGGGTGGCGGACGCCATCGAGGAGGTCTGGCGCCAGGGCGGACGGCTGGACGCCTGGACGGACTATTTCTCCTATGAGCGCTGGATCAAGGCCTTCGAGACCTGCGGCCTGGATGTGGATTTCTATGCTCACCGGGAGGCCGGGAAGGACGAGCTCCTGCCCTGGGATCATATCGACATGGGCGTGAGGAAGGAGCATCTCTGGAAGGAGCGGGAGAAGGCCTATCGCTCGGAGCTGTCGCCGGATTGCCGGCACCAGTGCTCCGCCTGCGGAGCGGCCAGACTTCTGGACAGGGGGTTCAAGTGCGATGAGTGAGAAGCTGAGACTGCGTTTTGAAAAGACCGGACGGGCCGTCTATATCTCCCATCTGGATCTGATGCACACCATGCAGCGGGCCTTCAACCGGGCCGGCTACGAACTGAAATATTCCGAGGGCTTCAATCCCCATCCCCAGATCGCCATCGCGCTGCCCCTGTCCGTCGGCGCCGGGAGCCTATGCGAGATCATGGATTTCAGGCTCAAGGAGGAGAATCCGGATCTGGCGGCTCTGCCCGGACGGCTCACAGCCGTCATGCCTGAGGGCATCGTGGTCACCGAGGCCTATCTGCCGGTTCGGAAGACCGCGGAGCTCAAGTGGCTCCGGGTGGAGGGCGTGTTCGAGTACGATGAGCGAGACCCGGGGGAGATGGCCGCCGGGCTGGAGGACTTCTACCGGCAGGAGCAGATCGTCATCACCAAGAAGACCAAGCGGGGCATGGGCGAGACCGATATCCGCCCCGGCATCCGGGAACTGGGTTTTACGGCGGGGGAGGGCCTGGTAGAGGTCAGTGCCGTGATCTCCGCCCAGGAGCCCACCATCAACCCGGAGCTGCTGGCCGAGGCGCTGCGGCAGCTGAAGCCGGAGCTGGCCCCGGATTTTGCCAAGTTTACGCGGATCGAGACCTATGATGCCGGGATGCAGGTGTACCGCTGAGGAGGCCGCCATGAAACGTATCGCGTTCTTTCAGAGCGACCTGGGCGTGGGCGGCATCCAGAAATCCATCGTGAATCTGCTGCGGAATCTGGATACTTCGAAGGTTCAGGCGGATCTGTACCTGACGGAGCCCGGTTCCGAATGGGAAGCGGATCTCCCGGAGTCGGTCCGCGTAATCCGCATGAAGCCCCTGCCGCGCGTCTATTCCTTCCTGCCCTTTGACTTCGGAAAGAAGAGAGTGGAGTCAGATCCCGCTTTCAGGGCCGGTTTTCCGCAGGACGCGGAATACGACCTGGCGGTGGATTTTAACTCCTACCAGTTTTCCTGTGCCATGGGCGCCCTGAGTGTTCCGGCAAAGAAGCGGGTCATGTGGATCCACAATGACGTGGCGATCAAGCTGCGCAACGAGTGGAAATACCGGGTGCTCTGGCACTTTTTCCGGGGCAAGTTCAAATATTACGACGGCTTCGTCCCCGTGTCCGAGGCGCTGATCGAGCCGTTCCGGGCCATGTCCGGGATCACGGACAAGCCTTTCACCGTGATTCCCAACTACATTGATGTGGAAGAGATCCGGCGGAAGGTGAACGAACCGGTCCCCGGCTTCCGGCTGGATCCCGCCTGCTTCAACGTGGCGGCCCTGGGCAGGCTCTGCCACCAGAAGGGCTATGATATCATGCTGGACGTATTTGCCGAGGCCCACAGGCAGCGGAGCGACCTGCGGCTGTATATCATCGGCGACGGGCCGGACCGCCGGGCGCTGGAGGAGCAGCGGGATCGACTGGGCCTGGCGGATGCGGTGACTTTTTTGGGCAGTCAGCCGAATCCCTTCGCCTACATGGACCGGATGGACGCGCTGCTGTCCACCTCCCGTTACGAGGGCCAGGGCATGAACATCATGGAGGCCATGGTTCTGGGCCTGCCGGTGATCTGCCCGAAGCATCTGGAACAGTACATCGAAGGTCTGCAGGGCACGGAGGATCTGGTCGGGGCCCTGGTCGGGGCCTACAAGATGGAGAAATGTCCGGACGATCTGGCGGACTACAACGGTCAGATCCTGCAAAGAGTGCTTTCTCTGTGCGGGGAAAAGTAAAAAACGGACAGAAAAACTCTTGCAATGCAAAGAAAGCTGTGGTACAATACCATAGCTTGTGCATCAAGCATAGAAAGGCGGTCCGCTGCCGTGCCTGCCATGAGAGCAGAGTCCTCCGGTATTGAACGTCTATAGGAAAGAAGGATCATCATTATGGATCTGGTCAAAGTTCTCAGCGAGCAGTACATGAAGCCCGAGCTGCCCGAGATGAACGTGGGCGACACCGTGCGTGTCCTCGTCCGCGTGAAGGAAGGCAACCGTGAGCGTAACCAGGCTTTCGAGGGTACCATCATTGCCAAGAAGCATGGCGGCATCAACGAGACCATCACCGTCCGCCGCATCTCCTACGGTGTGGGCTGCGAGAAGGTCTTCCCCGTGCATTCTCCCTCCATCGTCTCCGTGGCCACCGTCCGCAAGGGCAAGGTGCGCCGGGCCAAGCTCTACTACCTGCGCGACCGCGTGGGCAGGAAGGCGAAGGTCAAAGAGCGTCTGTAAGTTCTGTTCGTGTTTTATGGCGTCTTCCGTGCGAAGGCGCCATAAAACTTATATGGGGGTTTATCCTATGGAAAAGATCCGCATCTGGTGGAAGAGCCACTGGCTCTGGCTGCTGATCGCATTTCAGCCGGTGCTGGACGCCGTCGCGTATTTTAACCAGAATTCCGTGGCCACGGTATCCGGCTATATCCGCCTGGCGCTGATGCTTGCGCTGCCGCTGTGGGTTTTGTTTACCGCAAAGCGGAAGAAGGGCTTTCTGCTGGCCATGGCCGCCGTCGCCGTCTTTGCCCTGCTGCACGTGCTAAACGGCTTTCGGGTGGGCTACCTGAGCCCGTATTTCGATATCGCCTATCTGGCCAAGGTGGTTCAGGCGCCGGTGATGGCGGTCTCCTTTGTATATCTGATCCGGGATGAGCAGACTGCCCGGCAGGGGATCCGCGGCCTGCTGACCGCGGCGGCTCTCGTCGGGCTGTTTGTGGTGCTGGCCTATGTCACCGGCACCGGAAACGTGACCTATGGCGAGGGCCTGGGCTACAGCGGCTGGGTCATCGACAACAACCGCACCGCCAACAGCATCATTCTGGTGACGCTGTCGGTGTTCTGCGCCATGGCGGCGGTGAAGACCGACAATAAGCTGGTCACGGTGCTCATTCCCGTGCTGATCACGGCCTGCTTTCTCACCAACGGCACCAAGGCCTGCTATTTCGGCCTGTTTGCCATATTCGCCGCCTTCGTGGGCTTCCTGTGCATGGAGAGCCTGGTGTTCCGGCAGAAGCTGCGCTGGTTCACCGTGGCGGTCCTGGTGCTCCTGATGATCTTCGCCGTGGTCATCTATCCCTACACGCCCCGCTGCCGGGTCAATCAGGTCCTGGCCAGGGACGCCAGGGTGGGGGAGATCGAGGCCACCCTGCTTGCCAAGGGCATCGACATTACCCACATGAGCCCGGAGGAGCGCTATGCCGATCCGGAGGTCCGGGCGGTGTTCGAGCATTATTACTGGCAGTATATGGGCTGGCTGCCGGATATCATCGACCGTTTTGGCATGGAGCGGGTGCTGAAGCATTACAAAATGTCCACCGACGTGGCAAAGCTCATCGACACCCGGGTCATCAAGATCAGCTATTCCTCTCTGATCTGGGAGGAGCAGGATCCGCTGACCCATCTGGTGGGCTTTGAGGTCTCTCAGGTGGGCTTTGACGGCACCTACGACATGGAGAACGACTGGCCCGCCGTGTTCTTCTATTACGGATATCTGGGCCTGGGACTGTATGCGGTTTTTCTGCTCTTCTTCCTGATCCGAGTGGTCCGAAAGCTGCGGCGGGACTTCAAGGGAAGCCTGACGGCGGAGAATGTGGCGCTGCTGCTGTGCCTGGTGCTGCAGCTGGGCCTGGCCCAGTTTTCCGGCGCCCTGGTGCGCCGGCCCAATGTATCGATCTATCTGGCCCTGGTGCTGGGGCTGATCTGGTACCGAACCGGTAAGGAGGAAGAGGCATGAAGCTGAGTGTGATCGTGCCGGTCTACAAGGCGGAGTCTACCCTGCGTCCGTGCGTGGATTCCCTGCTGCGGCAGGGCCTGGAGGATTACGAGATCCTTCTGATCAACGACGGCTCGCCGGACCGCAGCCAGGAGATCATCGACGAGTATCAGGCGCGATATCCCGATACGGTGCGCAGTCTCCTGCTGGAAAACGGCGGTCAGGGCCGGGCCAGAAACCGGGGCATCGAGATGGCCCGGGGGGATTGGCTGGCCTTTGCAGACAGTGACGACTGGGTCGAGGACCTGGCTTATCAGCGCATGCTGAACCTGGCGGAGGAGCAGGGCGCGGATCTGGTGGTCTGCGACTTCGAGCGCTTCTTCCCCGACGGCAGCACGGAGCATTATTCCAGCTGGGACGAGGAGCGTCCCATCGCCGCCGCGGGATCCTCCTGCGACAAGCTGTTTCGCCGCTCCATGGTGGGGGAGATCCGCTTTCCCGAGGGCCAGTGGTATGAGGACTTTGCCTTCTCTCTGATGGCCCTGGAGCGCTCGAAGAAGACGGTGCATCTGGCGGAGCCTCTGTATCACTACCGCTCCGGAATGCCCTCTACCATGAACAACAACAACTCCCAAAAGAATCTGGATCTGCTGAAGATCCTGGACCTCATTCGTCAGTTCATGGAAAAGGAGGGCTGCGATGAGGAGGATTTCCGCTATCTGCTGCTGAACCACGTCCTCCTGGAGGGGATCAAGCGGGTGAGCAGTCAGAGCGGCCCGGAGAAGCGGGAGATCCTGGCGGCCATGAGAAGCTATGTGCGGGAACAGATCCCGAAGCTCGGCGAATGTGTCAGCTTCCGGCAGACGCCAAGGAACCGGCGGCTGATCATGGGCCTGAACTATCTGGGCCTGGAGGAGCTGTCCCGGCTGATCCTGAACGTGAATAAAAAGCTGAAATAAAATGCAGAGGCTGTGAAGTCCGTTTCACAGCCTCTGTGTTTTATCATCGGGGATCAGCCTTTTTTGCGCAACCGGTCGCTGAGCTCCATCAGCCGTGCCACCGCGCGCCTTTGCCGGCGGAGGATCAGCCAGAGCAGCAGCCGATGCCGGGGGCTCATGGTTTTCAGATAGGGGTTCCGGCGGTAGTCCGGGATCTTTCGCAGGAAATCCTGCAGAAGCGTATCGGCGGCGGGACTGTCCGGATCAATGCGGCTGACCCGTACCGAAGCGGTGAGCAGCTGATGGTACAGGGTCATATACTCCAGCTCCGGCCGATAGCGGCTGAAAGCGCCCTGACGGCGGAAATCCTCCAGGGAGCTGTCCACCGCCTGGATGATCTCCAGGTTCCGGTCGGGGTTTTTGGCCCTGGTGATGGAGCCGCCCCGCTGGAGATACCGGATCCAGGGCCGGGCCACGTGGGTCATGCTCTTTGCGCGCAGATACAGCCGCGGTGTGGTGGCCACGTCCTCGAACCACAGCCGGTCCGGAAAGCGGATCCCGCTTTCGGTAAACAGGCTGCGTCTCCAGAGCTTGTTCCAGGCGTTGGGCGCCTCCAGAAGCTGCCTGGGGTAGTCCGCCAGGCTGAACACGCCGGGACCGCCGCTGCCGGAGGTCTCCGAGAGGACGCCGCCCTGCTCGTCCACACTGGTAAAGTCGAATACGATCACATCACAGTCCCGCTCCAGGGCTTCCAGGATCTCCGGCAAGGCTCCGGGAGCAAGACTGTCGTCACTGTCCAGGAAGAGCACATAGTCGCCCCGGGCATGGGCAAGACCGGTGTTCCTGGCGCAGCCGAGGCCGCCGTTGGACTGTTCGACGAGGCGGATCAGATCGGGATACCGGGCGGCGTAATCCCGGGCGATCCGGGCCGAACCGTCGGTGGAGCCGTCGTTGACGGCGATGATCTCATAATCACGCAGGCCTGGATCCAGTACGGAATCCAGACAGCCGGACAGATAGGCTTCTACGTTGTAGATGGGGATGATGATGCTCAGCTTCATGGCGGCTCCTCCTGTCTTGTTCGGACAAATTGTACCACGGCGGAGGATTTCTGACAAGGCCGGCAGAGCCCAGATTCGCTCTTGTACCGGAGGAGTTTTTGGTGTATAATACCTAAGTTAAGAGAAAAACGAGCATTTTTTCAGGAGAACGCTATGAGCAGACTGAGCCAGAAAAAGAAGGCGGAGAAGGCCCCCAACCAGGAGCGGATCCGCAAGGACGTATATGATTGGATCCAGAGCCTGATGATCTCTCTGATCATCTGTGTGGTGGCCTTTGTCTTTTTCTTCCGCGTGGTGGATGTGAGCGGTTCTTCCATGAACCCGACTTTGCAGAATGGGGACAAGATGCTGGTTTCCCGGCTGTTTTACACGCCCAGGGCCGGGGACGTGGTCGTCTTCAAGACCGACAGCTACGATCCCAACAAGGCTCTGGTCAAGAGAGTCATTGCCACCGAGGGGCAGGAGATCAACATTGACTTTATCAACGGCATCGTCTACGTGAACAACCAGCCCGTTGAGGAAGCCTATATCGCCGAGCCTACCTACACCAAGTCCGACTTCATCGGTCCCCAGACCGTGCCGGAAGGCTGTGTGTTCGTCATGGGCGACAACCGCAACGCCTCCACCGACAGCCGGAAGAAGGAGATCGGCATGGTGGACGAGAGGATGATCCTGGGCCGGGCCTATTGCGTGATCTACCCCCTGGGAGAGCTGGGATGGGTGAAATAATGGATCGCAGCGGTTTTGAAAAAATGAATATCCAGTGGTTTCCCGGGCACATGACCAAGGCCCAGCGGATGATCGAGGAGAATCTGAAGCTGGTGGACGCGGTGTGCGAGATCCTGGACGCCCGGATCCCCCGGGCCAGCCGGAACCCGGATATCGACCGCCTGGCCGGAGACAAGCCACGGCTTCTGATCCTGAACCGGGTGGATCTGGCCGATCCCCAGGCGACGAAAGCCTGGCGCAGAAGCTTTGAGGAGCAGGGCTTTGCCGTGCTGGAGACCGACGCCCGGACCGGAAAGGGCGTCAACAGCTTCGTGCCGGCGGTGCGGGAGCTGCTGAAGGACAAGCTGGCGGAGTATCAGGCCAAGGGTCAGGTGGGCCGTCCGCTTCGGGTCATGATATTGGGCATTCCCAACGTGGGCAAGTCCACCTTCATCAATAAGGTGGCCGGGCGCAAGGCCGCTGTCGCCGGGGACAAGCCCGGCGTCACCCGGGGCAAGCAGTGGATCAGCATTGACCGGGGCCTGGACCTGCTGGATACGCCGGGGATCCTGTGGCCCCGCTTTGACAGCCAGGAGGTAGGGGAGCTTCTGGCCATCACCAACGCCATCCGGGCGGAGGTGCTGGACAAGGAGACCCTGGGGGCCAATTTCATGCTCCGGCTCCGGGCGCTCTATCCGCAGGCGCTGGAGGAGCGCTATAAATTCAGCCCGGATCCGGAAGCCAATGGCTTCGAGCTGCTGGAAGCGGCGGCAAAGAAACGGGGCTTTCTGATCTCCCGGGGCGAGTACGATTTGGAACGGATGGCCAACACCCTTCTCAGCGAGTACCACGAGGGCAAGCTGGGCCGTCTGACGCTGGAGACGCCGGACAATGGATCTGTGGAAGCTGGAAAATGAGATCGCGGAGGAGGGCTTCTCCCTGCTGTGCGGGGTGGACGAAGCCGGCCGGGGGCCTCTGGCGGGGCCGGTCTATGCCGCGGCTGTGATCCTGCCCAGGGGGCTTGAGATCCCCGGCCTGAACGACTCCAAGAAGCTGACGGAAAAAAGGCGGGAGGAGCTGTTCGATCAGATCCGGGAGCAGGCCGTGAGCTATGGCATCGCCAGGGCGTCCGTGGAGGAGATCGAGGAACACAATATCCTCGGCGCCACCTTTCTGGCCATGAACCGGGCAATTGAGCAGCTGGCCCCTCAGCCGGAGCTGGCCCTTATCGACGGGAACCGGAATACCGGCATCCTGATAAACAGCCGCCCGATCGTCAAGGGAGACGGGCGGTGCGCGGATATCGCCGCGGCCTCCGTTCTGGCCAAGGTCAGCCGGGATCGGTACATGCTGGAGATGGCGGAGCGCTATCCGGAATACCACTTTGAACAGCACAAGGGCTACGGAACGAAGCTCCACTACCAGGCCCTGCGGGAATACGGCCCCTCGCCCATCCACCGGCCCAGCTTTCTGAGGAAGATGCACTGATGGACCGGCAGAATTTGGGACGCTTCGGAGAGGAGCGGGCGGCGCGGTGGCTCAGATGGCGGGGATATCGGATCCTGGAACGCAACTACCGCTGTCGTCAGGGCGAGATCGATATCATCGCCAGCCGAGGGAAATATCTCTGCTTCGTGGAGGTCAAGCTCCGGAAGGACAAGAGCCACGGCGAGGCCCGGGAATTCGTCACCCCCGCAAAGCAGCGGCGGATCCTGGCCGCGGCTCAATTGTGGCTCAGCGAGCATGCTTCGGAGAAGCAGCCCCGGTTTGACGTGATCGAGATCTACGCGCCTGACGGCGACCGGGGGCCTGTGAGCATCGAACTGATCGAAGACGCGTTTATGTAAGTGCGGAGTCCTCCGCACTCCTAGCATTCAGCAGCTGCCTCTGGGGCAGAAGGTGCCGCAATAGGTCTCGCCCTTGGTGACGGCCTTTTCGTTTTTGACCTTGATGCTGTCGGCGCTGCATTTGCAGTCGATGGTGTTGTACTTGCAGGCGGTCACGTCGCAGCCCACGCCGGGATTGAGCTCGGGAATATTTTTACTCATGGGACTTCCTCCATTACTTTGATGTGGTCGAGTCCAGTATCTGCGTTTTTCAAGATTTTATACGGAGTAAGCTATGTCTTTGTATGCCATCGGAGATCTGCACCTGTCCTTGGCCGGTGACAAGCCTATGGACGTGTTTGGCGAGGTCTGGAAGGACCACGCGGAAAAACTGAAACAGGGCTTTGCTCAGGTGAAGGACGAGGACGTGGTGGTTCTCTGCGGCGATCTGAGCTGGGCGATGGGGCTGCAGGAGGCCGGAGCGGATTTCCGGTTTATCCACGAGCTGCCGGGGAAGAAGCTGATCCTGAAAGGCAACCATGACTATTGGTGGACCACCGCCTCCAAAGCGTATAGATTCTTTGCCGAGCAGGGGATCGACAGCATTCAGATCCTGAACAACAACTGTTTCCTCTATGGCGATCTGGCTCTCTGCGGGACCCGAGGATGGTTTTTCGAGGAAGAAAAAGGGGTGGAGCATGACAAGAAGATCATGCGCCGGGAGATCATGCGTCTGGAGGCCTCGCTGAACGCGGCGGGGGACCGGGAGAAGCTGGTGTTTCTCCACTATCCGCCGGTGTTTCAGAAATACGAATGCCAGGAGATCCTGGATCTGCTGCAGGCGCACCAGGTGAAGCTGTGCTGTTACGGCCATATTCACGGAAAGGGGATTCCGGCGGCCTTCAACGGCTGGCGGGGCTGCACAAGATTTCAGATCGTCAGCGCCGACGCGGTGGCCTTCACGCCGGTAAAACTGCTGGAGGACCCCGGAGAACTCCTTGGACCTTATGTCACAGGACAATAAAAAACCTCGTACCCGAAAAAGCGGGTACGAGGTTTTTGCATGCGGGATTACCGGCAGCGGAGCTTCCGATGGGCGTAGGCGATCACCACGCCGCCGCAGAGGGCGGAGACGGTCATCAGCAGAACCCACAGGCCCAGGCTGTTCTCATCGCCGGTCCGGGGCTTTTCGCTGACCATGACGTGACCCGCGGCGGAGCCGGACTCGGAGACGATGATCACCCGATGCTGGCCTTCCGCCAACGTCTTGATGAAGTCGCCCTTGATGTATACCACCGTGCAGCCGTTTTCTCCCTCGGTGACGTCGTACTGATCCCGGGGCAGAGTCTCTCCGTCGACGATCATGTACAGGAAATCACCGTAGCTGGCGGTGGAGGTGCAGGCATAGTTGCTGCCCCAGCTGGCGGTACCGCGGGTGAAGTCGCCGTAGACGGGCTTATAGCTCGGATCGATGGCGGAGCAGTTCTTGCAGTGGCCGTTGACGCCGTTCTCAAAATCGTGAGCCAGAGTGGGAATGGCGATGCTGGTGCTCTGCTCGGTAAAGGCGGGATTGGTGAAGGCGGCCGTCATGGTCCTGGAGCCCTCCTTGGCGCAGGTGGCGGGCACGTTGCCGGTCTCGGAGGCGGTAACGGTCTCTTCCTGGTAGTGGTCGGCGTCTCTCTTGCAGGTCCGTCTGGCGGTGCAGGAACTGCCGTCCTCGCTCCAGGTGTACTCGGGCTCGCCCCAGTCATGGCCCAGGGCTTTGATCTCCTCGGTCTTGGTCTCTCCGCATTCGCAGGTGAAGGTGCGTACCCCGGCGTCCAGACAGCCGGGCTCGGTAGTGACCGCGCCTTCGCCAAAGTCATGCTCGTGGGCCTTCTCATAGACGAAGAGGATGGTCTCACCACCTACAAGCGCCTTCTCGCTGCCGTCGCCCATGGTGGCGGTGATCACCGCGGGATTCTCTCCCTCGGCCGGGGTGATGGTCAGCTTGGTCAGCGTCTCGCCGTTCAGAGTGGCCTCTTTGTAAGTATAGCCCTCAAATTCGGAGTGAGAGTCGGCGGGCTCCAGGGTGAGCGCGGTATCTGTGGAATAGGAGCCGTCAGTGGAACCCTCCACGGCGTTGCCGTCCGTATCCACATACCGGTAGTTGATGGCCTCGCCGGCGGCGTTGGCGACGGCGCACAGGCCGACGGTCAGCGTCAGAACCAGCAGAAGAGCCAGGAGTGTCTTTGCGCGTTTCATTGCTGAAACCTCCTTGTGAATCATACTTGGCGGACGGGAAGGGAACCCCCTCGTCCTGCTTGACATTATACCATGATCAACGGTTGAAAACAAGGGAAGGGACCGCGAGTTAAGAAAGCTTAAGGATCCGGGAAGAACCCGGGGCAAAAAACGCCCGCCCCTCAGCGGGGCGGGCGGAATGACATCCGGGTCTGGGGATCAGTTCTGATCCTTTTTGCTCTTGCGAATGATGAAGAAGGCTGCCGCACCCACGCACACAGCGGAGCCGGCCAGAATGCCGATCCAGAGGCCGATGTTGTTCTCATCGCCGGTCTTGGGCTTAGAGGCGATGGTCACGGAGATCTCGCCGGTGCCGGTCTCGCCCACGATGGAGAGCTTGTGTACGCCCACCTTCAGCCGGCGGACGTAATCTCCCTTCAGAGTCACGCAGATCAGGCCATCCTTGTCGGTGACGGTGTAGTTGGTGGCGGCCAGCTGCCGTCCGTCCACCAGGACCTTCTGGAAGTCCTTGTAGTAGGCGTCAGAGTACATGACGTAGTTGGTGCCCCAGCTGGCCATGCCCTTGGTCTCGTCGGTAATGGTGGGCTTGAAATCGGGATCGATCTCATCGCAGACCTTGCAGCGGCCGTGAGCAAACTGGTGGTCGAGCTTGGGAAGGGTAAGGGTCTTGGTCTGCTCGGCAAAGGCGGAATTGGTGAAGGCGGCCTTCAGAGTCTTGCTGCCTTCCTCGGTGCAGCTGGCTTCCTTGGTCACGGTCTCGGCGGCCTCAGCAGTTTCGGCCTCCACATGGCTGCCGTCGTTCTTGCACACACGCTTGGCGGTGCAGGTCTTGTTGTCCTCGGACCAGGTGTAGGCGGCCTCTCCCCAATCGTGCTCCAGAGCGGGGATGGGAACGGTCTTGGTCTGCTCTGCGAAGGCGGTGTTGGTGAAGCTGGCCATATACTCGGTGCTGCCGGCCTCGGTGCAGGTGGGCTTGGTCTCAGTCACAGCGGCGGTGACGGTCTCCTCCTCGGGGTGATCGCCGTTCTTGCAGATCCGCTTGGCGGTGCAGCTCTTGTTATCCTCGGACCAGGTGTAGGTGGCTTCCTCCCAGTCGTGGTTCAGAGGATCCACGTCCTCGGTGGCGGTCTGCCCGCAGATGGTGCAGGTGAGGGTCTTCAGGCCCTTCTCGGTGCAGGTGGGCTCCGGATCTATCACGCCCTCGTTCCACACGCAGTCGCTCTTGACGGAGGTCTGATCGGTAACGCCCAGGATCAGACTCTTTTCCCCTTCGGTCAGGGTATAGGTGGAATAAGTATAGGTCTGCTCATTGCCCTCGTCGTCGGTATAGGGCTTGGCGGCGTCGGCCTTCGTGCCCTTGTGATAGGCTTTGTGCAGCTCGTTCAAACCGGTCAGATCCAGACTGGTGATCTGGCGGACGTCAACAAACAGCTGCTCCAGCTTGGTGTTTTTGCTCACATCCAGCGCGGTAAGCGGATTGCCGGAGACGTTCAGCTTCGTCAGCTCGGTCAGGTTCTCCAGACCGGCCAGGGAAGAGATGTTTTTGCCCGTCAGGTCCAGCTCCTTGACCGCGGCGAGCTCCGCCTCGGACAGGCTGCCGTCGGGTTCGGTGTCAAAGCTCTCCATCACGGCCCGGAAATTCGGGTCGGTAAACACGTCCAGAGAGACGCCGCCCTCGGCGGACGCAGATACGCCCAGGCTCAGAACCAGGACCGATAGGAGCAGCAGCGAGATCAACTGCTTGCACAACTTCATAAAGATGCCTCCTTCAGGGGAAAACCACAAGTGTCAGAAATACTACAATTTGCATTATACCATATTTTGTAGTGAATACAAGTGGGCCGACCTGAAATTAAGAATTGCTAAGAAAAGTCTCCACCTCCGGAATTTCCGCGATCCGGCTCTCGCCGAACAGTTTCAGGCCGGCCTTCTGCAGAAGCTCGGCCGCGACGCCCTGACCGGAGACGAGCCGGTGGGAAAAGCTGCCGTCATAGATCCCGTCGGGGCCGCAGGAGGGGCTGCGCTCCTTGAGAAGCGCCAGGCGGCAGCCCTCGGCCCGGGCGACGGCCAGGGCCTGCTCCGCTCCGGAGAGAAAGGCCGCGGTCACATCCCGGCCGTCCTGCGTCAGCACCCGGCTATCGGCGCGCTCGCTGGGACAGCGAGGGGTGGGCAGACTGCCCAGCACTTCGGGACAGACCGGCACCAGACGATAGCGCTGCCGGAGAGCCGTAAGAAGCTCTTCCGGCAGCGCATTGTTTCCACCGTTGTATTTGCAGTTTTCGCCTACCAGACAGGCGCTGATCAAAAGAGACACCATCAGCTTTTCCTCATACTCAGGCCCAGAAAGGCCCCGCAGATCCCGCCAATCACATGGGTCAGCTGGGAGACGTTGTCGCTGAGGACCACGCCGTCCACGATCTCGCCGCCCACATAGAGGATCAGCACCAGGATCAGCGTGATGGGGATATAACCGTCCTTCATACCGGACAGCGAGGACATGACGATCATCATAAACACGATCCCGGAGGCGCCCAGCAGAGCGGTGTGGGGAAAGAACAGCCATTGGACCAGGCCGGACACCAGGGCGGTGACGAAGATGGCCCAGAACAGGTTCCGCCCGCCGTATTTTTCTTCCAGAGGCGGTCCCACGACCAGGATCAGCATCATGTTGCCGATGTAGTGGCTGAAGCTGCTGTGTCCCAGCACGTGGAGGACGAACCGGGGATAGGTGAGCAGATCGTTGAGAGGGGAGCGGTAGACGGAGAACAGAAGCCGGGTGGAGGCGCCGCCGGTGAAGATCCCGAGCAGCAGCGCGCCCAGAGAGACGAGCGCGAAGCTCAGGACCATCGGGGAGTTATACTGCAGTCGAACCAAACGCTTCATCGAAGATCCTCCAGAGCCCGTTCATAGGCCGCCCGGGTCCGGGCGTCGAAGCATACCATCCGTACCCGTTCCAGATCCGGATGCTCCGCCAGAAAGCCGGCGATGGTGCCGATGGCGATGGGCGCGGCTTTCTCCAGCGGGAAATGATAGACGCCGGTGCTGATGGAAGGGAAATCCACGGTCCGGCAGCCGTTCTGCACCGCCAGCTCCAGACAGGAGCGGTAGCAGGAGCGCAGCAGCTCCTCTTCCCCGTGGTTCCCGCCGCGCCAGACGGGACCGGGCGTGTGGATCACATGCTTGGCGGGCAGACGGTAGCCCCGGGTGATCTTGGCCTGGCCGGTGCGGCAGCCGTTCAGAGTACGGCATTCGGCAAGAAGCTCCGGTCCTGCCGCCCGGTGGATGGCGCCGTCCACGCCGCCGCCTCCCAGAAGGGAGGTATTGGCGGCGTTTACGATGGCGTCCACCGGCTGAACGGTGATGTCGCCCTGTATGACCGCAATGCGGCCGAGAATCGTGTTGTCCATATCAGGCCTCGCAGTCGATCTTCACCTGACCGTCGACGGCGGAAAGGCGGATCTGACGGATCTCTTCGCTCCGCTTCTCGATAAGACGGGCGGCGATGGCGTCTTCGATCTCTTTCTGGATCAGGCGGCGCAGGTTCCGGGCGCCGTAGGTGACGGAATAGCCCTTCTGCACCAGGTAGTCGATGATGCTCTCGTCCCAGCTGAGCTCCAGCTTCCGCTCCCGGATGACCTCGGCCACTTCGGTGAGCATCAGGCCGGCGATGGCCCGGAAGTTCTCCTCGGTGAGCTGGTTAAAGCAGATGACCTCGTCCACGCGGTTCAGAAATTCGGGGCGCAGGAACTCATTGAGAGCCTTCATGGCCCGCTCCCGACTCATATCGCTGAGCGTGCCGCCGAAGCCCACGCTGGTGGTTTTGTTGTTGCTCCCGGCATTGGTGGTCATAATGATGATGGTGTTCTCAAAGTTCACCACCCGGCCCTGGGCGTCGGTGATGCGGCCGTCGTCCAGGATCTGGAGCAGAATGTTCATCACGTCCGGGTGGGCCTTTTCGATCTCGTCGAAGAGCACCACGGAGTAGGGCTTGCGGCGGATCTTCTCCGTCAGCTGGCCCGCCTCATCGTAGCCCACATAGCCCGGGGGAGAGCCGATGATCCGGGACACGGCGAACTTCTCCATGAACTCGGACATATCCAGACGGATGAGACTCTCCGGGGAGTCGAACATATCCGCGGCCAGGCGCTTGACCAGCTCGGTCTTGCCCACACCGGTGCCGCCCACAAAGATAAAGCTCACCGGCTTCCGCTTGACCTTCAAACCTATGCGGCTCCGGCGGATGGCGGCGCAGACCGCGTCCACGGCCTGATCCTGCCCCACGATATGGGCCTTCAGCCGCTTGTCCAGCTCCGCCAGGCGCTCCAGCTCGTCTTCCTTGATGCTGGAGGCGGGGATCTTGGTCCAGAGTTCAATGATCCGGGCCAGATTGTCCACGGTCAGCTTGGGGCGGCCCAGGGCGTTCAGCTCCTTCAGCTCCTGCTCCAGCTGCATCTCCCGGCTTCTCAGCTTGGCGATGCGGGCGTAGCGCTGATCCAACTTTTCCGGATCGGTCTCGCTGTTGTCGCTCATCAGGGCTTCCCGCTCGAAGCGCACGTTCTCCAGATCGCGCTGGGCAAACTCCCGGCGCTTGATGCCCTCGTCCTTGAGGTTCACGTCCGAGCAGGCCTCGTCGATCAGGTCGATGGCCTTGTCGGGCAGGAAGCGATCGGTGATATAGCGCTCGCTCATCACAACCGCCTGACGGCACATCTCGGGGGAGATCTCCACCCCGTGGTAATCCTCATAATAGTGGGCGATGCCCTTGAGGATGGCGATGCTGTCCTCGATCGAAGGCTCGTTGACCGTAACGGGCTGGAAACGCCGCTCCAGAGCCGAGTCCTTTTCGATGTGCTTGCGGTACTCGGTGAAGGTGGTGGCACCGATGACCTGGATCTCACCCCGGCTCAGGGCGGGCTTGAGGATATTGGCGGCGTTCATGCTGCCCTCGGCGTCGCCCGCGCCTACGATGTTATGGACCTCGTCGATGACCAGGATGATATTGCCCTCCCGACGGATCTCCTCAATGAGGCCCTTCATCCGGCTCTCAAACTGGCCGCGGAACTGGGTCCCGGCCACCAGCGCGGTCAGATCCAGCAGAAAGACCTGCTTGTTCTGGAGCTTGTAGGGGACGTTTCCCATGGCGATGCGCTGGGCCAGACCCTCGGCGATTGCGGTTTTGCCCACGCCGGGCTCGCCGATCAGGCAGGGATTGTTCTTTTGCCGCCGGTTCAGGATCTGGATCACACGCTCCAGCTCCTCCTCCCGGCCGATCATCGCGTCCAGCTTCCGCTCTCTGGCCCGCTGAGTCAGATCGATGCAGTAGCTGTCGAGAAACTTGCGCTTGCCGGACTTGGGCTGCTGCTGGGGCGGATCCTGGCGCGGCCGGTCATTGCTGCTGCCGGGGGCGTTGGCGGCCTGACCGTTGGGGCCGCCGAAGAGCCGGTTGAGGAAGGGAAAGGTGGCGGTCTTTCCGTCGTCGTCGGAATCGCTGTCCTCCGGGTCCATGCCCATCAGCTCTTCCGCGCCGTTCAGGGCGCTCATCATATCGCCGGAGAGCCGGTCCAGATCCTCGTCGGAGATCCCCATCTTGGAGATCACGTCGTCCACGGGCTTGATGTGCAGCTCCCGGGCGCACTTGAGGCACAGACCCTCGTTGACGGTCTGGCCGTTTTCATATTTGGTGATAAATACAACTGCCACGTTTTTACCGCAGCGGGAACACATTGTAGTCTGCATCAGAATACCTCCAGGGGAAAAGTGAAAAAGCGCTCACAGCAGGCTGCTGGTGACAAACTTGATGGCCAGGAAGAAGCGGGCCAGGGTGGTGTGCTCCAGAGTCTCCTTGCCGATGATCAGGCCCAGGAAGCTCAGCAGCCAGCACAGCAGCACACAGTAGAGAAAGCCCTTGATAAAGCCCAGCACCGCGCCGCCGATCTCGTCCAGCAGCTCCATATTGGGCAGCCGGAAGGAGAGATTCCCGATGTTGCCGATGGCCACCAGAAGAATGAGCAGCAGCAGAAAACTCAGGCACAGACCGGCTACATAGCTGATCGTTTCGCACAGAACGGAGATGACGGACTCGGTAATCCCGGTACCGCTCTGGTCGGACAGGGTCACGGCCTTCTTGCCCAGCTCCTCAGCCCGATCCTGGTGAAAGCCCACCAGCTTCATGCACTCCACCGCGTAGTCATAACGCAGAGAGCTGTCCCGGGCCACGATATCGTCCAGAGACAGGTCGGTGTTGCCGTAGCCCATGGTCTCCAGAATCTCGCTGCGGGTGATCTGGGAGTCGATATAGCCGTCCACGAAGGGCTCCAGAGCGGGGATCACCTCGTTGGAATAGGCGGCGGAGAGCATGCTGCCGCCGAACAGGGCGATGACGATGGCGAGGATCCCGGCCACACCGCCGATCAGACCCCGTTTATATCCGCTCCAGGTACACAGCGCGACGATCACCAGAAGCACAATATCAAGAATGACTCTAATCATAGCGTTTTCATCCTTTACCGAATGATCAAAAGTATTGTAGCAGGAAAATGTGAACAAATAAACTCAGCGGCTCATCATCTCGCCCACAGCGCCGTCGTACCAGATCCGGTTGAGGTACAGGCCCTGGGGCGGCATGGTGGGGCCGGTGAGACGCCGGTCGCCCATCTCCAGCAGGGAAGGGATCTCCTCCGGCTGCAGCTTCCCGTAAGAGGCATAGACCAGAGTGCCCACGATGGCCCGGCACATGTTGTACAGAAAGCCGTCGGCACAGACGGAGACCGTGATCAGATCTCCCTGCTTTTCCACTCGGCACCAGTGCACGGTGCGCACCGTGGTCTTCGTCTCGGTGCCCACGCTGCGCACGGCTTTGAAATCATGGGTGCCTTCGAAGGCCGCGGCGGCCCTGGCCATCATACCCATGTCCAGGTGCTGGGGGTAAAAGCAGACCCGTTTTTCCAGGAAAGGATCCCGAATAGGGCTGTTCCATATTCTGTAGATATACTCCTTCTGAATACAGGAGCCGATGGCGTTGAAGTCCTCCGGGGCCTGGACCGCGTCGGATACGGCGATGTCGCCCGGAAGCCGGGAGTTCACCGCCAGAGGGATCCGGTCGACCGGGATCCGGCAGTCGGTGCGGAAATTGGCGCAGTAGCGCAGCGCGTGGACCCCGGCGTCGGTGCGCCCGCAGCCCACGGTCTTCACTGGGTGGCCGCAGATCTTGGTCAGGGCCTGCTCCAGCGTCTCCGCCACGGTGACCTCGGTCTTCTGCACCTGCCAGCCGTGATAGGCGCTGCCGTCGTAGCTCAGGCGCAGGGCGATGTTCCTCTCCATTACAGACCCAGCCTCCTGAGCACGATCACAGCCGCGAGAAACAGCACGGACAGGGCCAGCGCGATCCAGTCCCGGCGCTCCATGCGCAGCTGCTTCATCCTGGTGCGGCCGCTGCCGCCGTGGTAGCAGCGGCTCTCCATGGCCACCGCCAGCTCGTCGGCCCGGCGGAAGGAGGAGACAAACAGCGGAACCAGAATGGGCAGAAGAGCCTTGGCCCGCTGGATCAGGTTCCCGGACTCGAAATCGGCGCCTCTGGCCTTCTGGGCGGACATGATCTTGTCGGTCTCTTCGATCAGCGTGGGGATAAAGCGCAGCGCCATGCTCATCATCAGCGTCATCTCGTGGACCGGCACGCCGATCTTCTTCATGGGCCCCAGAAGGACCTCCATGCCGTCGGTCAGGGCCATGGGGCTGGTGGTGTAGGTCAAAAGGAAGGTGCCGGTGATCAGGAGGACGATCCGCAGGATCATCTTCACCGCCCGGTCGATGCCCTCCCAGGTGACGATCCAGCCGGGAAGGATGGGGGTGCCCGCGGTGTAGAAGATGTTCAGCAGCGCGGTGAGCACGATGATAAACAGCATGGGCTTCATGCCCTTAAAGATGTTTTTCGGGGAGATATGGCTCATGGCCATGCACAGGGCGGTGACCAGAAGCACGAGACCGTAGCCGACCCAGCCCTTGGCCTGGAACAGCGCCACGATATACAGCAGCACCGCCAGTAGTTTGGTTCGGGGATCCAGGCGGTGGACGATGGTATCGCCGGGGAAAAACTGGCCCAGCGTGATATCCTTCAGCATGCGCCCACCTCCTTCAGCTTCCGCACGGCGGCGATCAGCTGCTCGTGGGTGAAGACGGCGCCATCCAGATCCAGACCCTTTTCCCGCAGCGCCATGGCCAGCGCGGTGGACTGGGGAACGGCAAGACCGATGGAGATGAGCTTCTCCGGCTGGGAGAAGATCTCCTCGGGGCTGCCGTCCATGGCGACATGGCCGTGATCGAAGACGATAAGCCGTTCCGTCAGGCGGGCGGCATCGTCCATGTTGTGACTGACGATAATGACGGTAGCGCCGGTGCCGGCCCGGTATTGCCGGATATTGTCCATGATCTGGCGGCAGCCGGCGGGATCCAGACCCGCGGTGGGCTCGTCCAGGATCAGCACCCCGGGCCGCATGGCGATAACGCCTGCGATGGCCACCCGGCGCTTCTGACCGCCGGACAGCTCCAGGGGCGAGCGCTGGAACAGATCCTCTTCCACGCCCACAAAGCCGGCGGCTTCCCGGACCCGCTCCTCGATCTCCTCCTTCTTCAGGCCCATGTTCTTCGGGCCGAAGGCGATGTCGGCAAAAACGGTCTCTTCAAAAAGCTGGTACTCCGGATACTGAAATACCAGACCCACCTGCCATTTCACATCCCGCCGGGCCTTTTTGTCCCGGTTGATATCCGTTCCGCCCACCAGGACCTTGCCGGAGGTGGGCGCCAGCAAGGCGTTCAGGTGCTGAACAAAGGTGGACTTGCCGGAGCCGGTGTGCCCCAGAAGGCCCACAAACTGGCCCTGGGGGATACGCAGACTGATGTTTTCAATTGCGGTTTTCTGAAAGGGAGTCCCCACGCTGTAGACGTGGCTCAGGGACTCCACGATGATTTCTGACATGCTGTTTCCTCTGGTCTATGATGATTACCGGAACGCCCGGGCGATCTCTTCAGCACAGGACTCCACGTCCAAAACGTCGGTGGGAAGCCCCAATTCATACAGCAGCCGGGTGGTCTCCGGTACGGACAGGCCCTCCCGATCCATGAGCTCGACCTGGGAGAAGACCTCCACCGGCGTGCCGTCGGCCACGATGCGGCCGTTGGACATGACGATCAGCCGATCGGCCCCCACGCATTCTTCCATGTGGTGGGTGATGAGGACCACCGTCAGGCCCTTTTCCCGACACAGTCTGGTGATGGTGGAGATGACCTCCCGCCGACCCTGGGGATCCAGCATGGCGGTGGGCTCATCCAGCACGATGACCCGGGGCTCCATCGCGACCACCCCGGCGATGGCGATGCGCTGCTTCTGGCCTCCGGAGAGCAGATGCGGGGCGTGGAGCTTGAACTCGCTCATGCCGACCTGACGAAGGGCCTCGTCCACCCGGCGGCGGATCTCGTCGCTGGGAATGCCCAGGTTCTCCGGGGCAAAGGCAACGTCGTCCTCCACCACGTTGGCGACGATCTGGTTATCCGGGTTCTGAAACACCATGCCCACCGTGCGCCGGATTTCGAGAATGTTTTCCTCCAAAGAGGTATCCAGGTCACTGACGAAAACCTTGCCCTGAGTAGGCGTCAGGATCGCGTTCATGTGCTTGGCCAGGGTGGACTTGCCGGAGCCGTTATGGCCCAGAACCGCCACAAAGGTACCTTCTTCGATGCTGAGATCGATGCCGGAGAGGCTTTCGTGGGCTTCCTCGGAATACGTATGGTGTACGTTTTCAAAACGAATGATAGCGTTCATAGCGCGTCCTTTGATAGGGATGATTTGAAAATATTGGCAGCCACCGGCGGCGGTCAGCTTGGACCGCCTTGCGGTGCCCGAAAAACGCTTCGGGCTTCGCTTACCTCGCGTTTTTCGACCGCTGCGGAGATTGCGAGTCTGCTGCATCCGCCACCGGCGGCGCAGCCTGAACCGCCTTGCGGTGCCCGAAAAATCGTTCGGGCTTACGCTGATCCTCCGATTTTTCGACCGCTGCGGAGAAAGCTGCCCGCCTTCTTCTGCCACCGGCAGCGGCGGTCAGCTTTCCCACCTGCACGTGGCGCCGCAGGGAAGGAAAAGACCGCTGTCGGTCACGGGAAGGGCCAGCTCCTGACTGTCGGAGCGGCCGCCGAATTTCCTGGTAAAGATGCTCTCGGTCACGTAGCTCAGAACCGAAGGGGAGAGACCGGTGGTGTAGGAGTTGATCAGCACGAACAGGGGATCGTCGCTGAGGACGCCGGCGCAGAGGGACACGAAGGGCCACAGATTCTGCTCCAGCTTCCAGACCTCGCCGCCCGGACCCCGACCGTAGGAGGGCGGGTCCATGATAATGGCGTCGTAACGGCGGCCCCGGCGGATCTCCCGCTCCACGAACTTGGCGCAGTCGTCCACGATCCAGCGGATGGGAGCGTCCGACAGTCCGGAGGAGGCGGCGTTTTCCTTGCCCCAGGCCACCATGCCCTTGGCCGCGTCCACGTGACAGACGCTGGCCCCGGCCTTGGCACAGGCCACTGTGGCGGCGCCCGTATAGGCAAACAGGTTCAGCACGCTGATGGGGCGGCCGGCCCCGCGGATCTTTTCCATGGCCCAGTCCCAGTTGGCCGCCTGTTCGGGAAACAGACCGGTGTGCTTGAAATTCATGGGCTTGACGTTGAAGCAGAGATCCTTGTAGTGGATCTGCCAGTTGGCGGGCAGATGTCCCTTGTCCCAACTGCCGCCGCCGGTCTCGCTGCGGCGGTATCGGGCGTCCCGGGCGTTCCAGCGGGGATCCCGCCGGGGCGTCTCCCAGATGGCCTGGGGGTCCGGGCGCACCAGAATATAATCACCCCAGCGCTCCAGCTTCTCGCCGCCGGAGCAGTCCAGCAGCTCGAATTCCTTCCATTGATCGGAAACCCACATATCGTTCACCTTTGGCTCTTTCCCATAAATATTCATGGTATTGTACCATGGAATCCCGGTTCGGTCAATAGGAAAGGACCTCCCTTCCAAGGCTTCCCGGCGCGGGGGAAAATCATGCCTTGTCCTTTCTGCGAACTGTGGTATACTGATCGTAGACAGCATAGGAAGGAGGGGCGGCCCATGTTCAAAAGCTGGAGGCGGGAAGCCATTCGCGCGGCGGGGTACAGCGGCATAACCGAGGAGCATATCGAGAAGGTAGCCCGGGAGCTTCTGGCCACAGGACTGACGCGCATCGACAGCGCGGCCTTCCACCGGGCCTGCCTGCGCTGCGGCATCAACGGCGCGACCTTCACACCGGAGGATCTGAAGAAACTGGAGGAAAGGCTGAATCGATGACCGGAGAGAAAAAATATATCCCTCTGGCCAAACTGAGCAAGAGGGAGAAAAAGAAGTTTTACGCCGCTCAACGGGGAGACTGGCAGGGCCTGTCCCCGGTGACCCGGGTGGGTCCGGATCGGAAGAGCTATGACCGGAACAAGCGGAAGGATCGGGAGAGAAAAAGCAGAGACGGAGAGGATCGCAGCTGACCTCTTCGTCTCTGCTTTTTGGCCTTTTCAGGGAGCAAAGCGACCCTGGATGAATTCCCGCAGCTGCTCGGCGGACCGGTCGGAACGATAGATCTGACCGTCGGCCGGATCCCGGTACAGAAGAGCGCCATCCACTTCGTAAAAGGCGAACTCCTGCCCATCAAAGTTCAGGATCTGGACCGGCTCTCCCGGCTCGGCCTCAATGGCCTGGCCGTCGTAGCCGCCGAGAAACTCCCGCAGCTCGTCGGGGAGAATCTCTCCGGGCCAACCGGTAACGCCGACGTCAAAGGCGGTATCGCTGCCGGCGGCGGGCGCTTCGATCGCTTCCTCCGCTTCCGCAGGCGCCTCCGCCGGGACCGCTTCAAACTCCGCGGGAGCCGCTGCCGATTCGGGCACGGCGGCGGCGCTCATGCGGGCGTCGGCCATCATACCGGCCTGACTCTTGCCCATCCGGCCCACGCCGGTTCCGAAAACCACGCCCACCACAAGCACGGCCACCGCGGCGGTGCTCAGCACCACCCGAAGGATCCGCCGGGGCTGATTCTTTTCCCGGATGGCCTGACGGCGCACCTGGGCCATTATATTCTCATGAAGACCCTCGGGGAGGTCCTCCAAAGACTCGGCGACAGAATCGGACATCTGGGTCATGAATTCATACATCGCCCTGCAGTCCTCACATTCGGCCATGTGCTCCCGAAGCGCCCGCTCCTCTTCCACGTTCAGATCCTGGTCGATGAGTCGGCTGATCAGCTCCTGGTACTCGCTGCATCTGTTCAACGCACATCGCCTCCTTTCAAACTACCAGACGAGATCCAGTCCGGAATGTTCCCGGATTGGATCAAAAAAGCGGCAAGTTTTTTCCTCGCCCGGAAAATCCTGGATTTCACCGTACCAACCTCCAGATCCAGAGCCTGAGAGATCTCTTCGTAGCTCAGACCGTGGATCTCCCGCAGCAGAAGGATCTTCCTGTGATCCTCGGGCAGGGTCTCCAGACCGGCCCTCACGGATTCAATGGTCAGCTTCTTCTCCAGCAGCACCTCCGGAGACAGCTCCACGTCCGGGACCTGGGTCTCCGTCTCTTCTTCCTCGTCCTCCGAGCTGCGGACAAGCGAGACCTCCGGGCGGCGCCCCTTCTTTCGGAGCATATCCAGACACACGTTGGTCGCGATCCGATAGACCCAGACCGAGAAGCGGCAGTCGCCGCGAAACTTCCCGATGGAGGTGTATACCTTCAGAAAGGTCTCCTGAGTGGCGTCCTGGGCGTCCTGTTCGTTGCCCAGCTTGCCCTTGGCCAGATGAAAGACCTGTTTTTCGTTGGCCGTCACCAGACGCTCAAAAGCGTCCATATCTCCGTTCTGGACCCTGCGTACAGCGTCCAGTTCCTGCTCAAGAGTCACACGATCACTTCCTTCTCTTTATCTCAGGTCCCGCTGGATCTCGCGGATGAGCTTTTCCAGCTCCGCCAGACTCTCCACGTGGACCAGCTGCTGGCGGTAGTATCCGGCGTGGGCCACCCCGTGCAGATACCAGGGCACGTGGTGCCGGGCCTCCAGACAGGCCAGGCGCTCGCCGCTATAGTCCGCCAGCTGGCGGATCTGAGCCAGGGCGGTGTCCATGCGCTCTGCCAGCGGCGGGGGAGCGGGGATGTCCTCGCCGTTGACGGCGGCGTTGGCCTGGCGGAACAGCCAGGGGTTGCCGAAGGCGCCCCGGCCGATCATGCACAGATCGGCGCCGGTGTAGCGCAGAATGTGGGCGGCGTCCTCTCCGGTGAAGACGTCACCGTTGGCGATCACCGGGATCGAGACCGCTTTCTTGACCTCCCGGATGATATCCCAGTCGGCCCGCCCCGCGTACATCTGCACCCGGGTACGGCCGTGTACGGCGATGGCGGAGGCTCCGGCGGATTCCAGGATCCGGGCAAACTCCACGGCGTTCACATTCCCGCCGTCCCAGCCCTTGCGGAACTTCACCGTCACCGGGACCTTGACCGCCCGGCATACGGCCTCCACGATCTGTCCGGCCAGCTCCGGCGTGCGCATCAGGGCCGAGCCGTCCCCGGACTTGACGATCTTGCCCACCGGGCAGCCCATGTTGATATCCAGAATATCCGCCCCGGAGCCCTCCAGGGCCAGACCCGCCGCCTCGGCCATGATCTCCGGCTCGTGACCGAAAAACTGCACGGCGCAGGGGGCTTCGTCCTCCGGCCGGTACAGCAGGGAGCGGGTTTTCTCGTCCCGGTAGACCAGGGCCTTGGCGGAGACCATCTCGGTCGTGGTCAGAGCCGCGCCCTCCTGCCGGCACAGGCGGCGAAAAGCGAAATCCGTGACGCCCGCCATGGGCGCCAGGGTCACCCGCCCGTTTAGTTCTATGTTTCCGATCCTAAGGCTTTTCACGCTTCACTCTTCATTCTTCATTCTCAGCTCCAGACCCACGGGGCAGTGGTCGCTGCCCATGATCTCGGGCAGGATAAAGGCGTCCTTCACCTTGTCCCGAAGCCGGTCGGAGATCACAAAATAGTCGATGCGCCAGCCCACGTTCCTGGCCCTGGCCGCCGCCCGATAGCTCCACCAGGAGTAGGCGTCGGTCCGGTCGGGATAGAGAGCCCGGAAGCTGTCGGTGAAGCCGGCTGCCAGAAGCTCGGTGAACTTGCCCCGCTCCTCGTAGGAGAAGCCGGGGTTGCCGATGTTCTGCTTGGGATTCTTCAGGTCGATCTCCTCGTGGGCCACGTTCATATCCCCGCAGACGATCACGGGCTTCGTCTTGTCCAGCTCCTGCAGATAGGCCCGGAAATCGTCCTCCCAGCGCATCCGGTAGTCCAGACGCTTCAACTCGTCCTGGGCGTTGGGGGTGTACACGCAGACCAGGAAGAAATCCTCATACTCCAGGGTCACGGCCCGGCCTTCGGTGTCGTGCTCGGGGATCCCCAGATTATACCGTACGGAGAGAGGAGCATGCCGCGCGAAGATCACGGTGCCGGAATAGCCCTTCTTCTCGGCGTAGCTCCAGTAGCTCTCATAGCCGGGAAAGCTCAGGTCGATCTGTCCGGCCTGGAGCTTGGTCTCCTGCAGGCACACAAAGTCCGCGTCAAAGCCCTGAAAAATCTCCTCAAAGCCCTTTTTCATCACGGCCCGCAGACCGTTTACGTTCCAGGAAATGAATTTCATATCTCTTTCTCCTCGGCCTGACGGCGGATCTGGTAGTATTTGAAATGCCCATCCTCACGGATGTAGCGGAACCCGGCCTTGCTCAGCACGTGCTGGCTGCGGGTGTTGGTCAGAAGGGAATCGGCCAGCACCGTCTCCATCCCCAGCGTCTCGAAGGCGTATCGAACCGCCAGACGGAGGGCTTCGGTGCCGTAGCCCCGGTTTTTCCACCGGTCGTTCACCAGGCAGAGCCCCAGCTCACAGCACCTGTTCTCGAGGTCGATGTGCTTGAAGACCAGATCGGCGATGACCTGGTCGCCCAGCAGGACGAAGAAGCTCTTCCGGTCCGGCTGCTGCCGACGGGCGGCGAACCGGACGGCCACGTCGTCCGGATCATAGCGGTAGGGGACGAACCGGCTCTTGTCCTCAAACAGCTCCGGATCCTGTTCAAACTGTGCGTAATAGATCTGGCTCAGAGCCAGCGTGGCCTCCTCCAGCCGCAGCCGGGAGTCCTCCTGATCGTGCAGTCCCCGGGCGTCGGACAGGGCGGCGTTGCGCAGCCTGGGCACCGGCCCCGCGGCGGTGGTTTTGGTTGTCTCGATCCGGGTGGCCACCAGGCGGTTGATCCTCAGACCCTCGGCCACGAACTTGGCCTCATAGTCGGTCATCACGCCCACAGGCCCGTTTTTGTGCAGATCGTGGGTCAGCTCCGAGAGCGCCCAGCCCTCCGCCTCAAACTGTTCCACCGACCAGTCGAACAGCGGCGTGTTGTCGGTCTTGAAATGGATCTGCCCGCCCAGAGGCAGGGCGTCGGCATACAGGCGCAGAAAGCCCGGCGCCGTCAGGCGAAATTTGGCGTCCCGGCTTTTGGGCCAGGGATCGCTGAAATTCAGGTAGATTCGCTCCGCCTCGCCGGGAGCGAAGATCCCGGACAGATTGGCCGCGTCAAAATCCATAAAGAGCACGTTTTGAAGTCCCATGGCCTTGGCCCGCTCCATGGCCAGGATCATGGCGTCGGGCACCTTTTCGATGGCCAGAAACAGGGTGTCGGGATTGGCCCGGGCGGTCTCTACGGTAAAGCGGCCCTTGCCGCAGCCCAGCTCCACCTGCAGATGGCGGCAGCCCGGGTGCTCCTGCAGCCACAGACCCCGATGCTCCTGCGGTTCGTCGATCAGATACTCCCCGCAGGCCTCCATCCGGGGACACAAATTGTGCCGTTTTCTCATTCTCATAGCGTCACACTCCAACTTTTATCATAGCATAAGGCTGGGAAAACATCAAGAAATCTCTTGCGAAAATGTCCAAACTGCGCTATAATACCACAGCAATCCAATAACCGGGTATAGCGCAGTTGGTAGCGCGGGTGGTTTGGGACCATCAGGTCGGGGGTTCAAGTCCCTCTACTCGGACCAAAACGCCGTTGCGGTTTATCCACAACGGCATTTTTCATTATGCCTTGGAAACTGATCTGCCCCGCAATCGAACTGTCCGGGGCGGTCTGGCGCGAGATGCTTGGATCGAACAGGAGTGACAAACATGAAAATGAATAGAATGGCTAATGTATGTGTGAAAATATTGAGGGTTACCGATGCGTCCTCATATCCTCTGTGGGTCGATTGTGTTCTTACAGATTACCATGGAAACGACCATATGTTTCATGGCAAACTGCCATGGTTTTCCGTTCAAGATCTCATTTCCCCGCCTTGTGAGGGTGAGATGAGATGTATTGTAGTGGGAGAAAAAGAAGAATCCGTTTCAATTGATATCAGTGAACCCGATGCTCTCGAATCAATAGAGGGAGAAACAAAATTTGTGGTGAAGAGAGATCAGATAAAGGATAAGTGAATGGCGCTAAAAAGGTACAGAAACCCGCCTCAATCTTGATCTGTCCGGGTACAGTAACGCTGATATCAATCGAAATTTTGATGGAGTATGCGCCGACCTTTGGCGGCTGAATCTGGAAGGCATCGAGTAAAGTCCGAGAAAACACCTCATCCGCCCCAGTGTGCGCACTGGGGCACCTTCCCCTCAAGGGTAAAGCCTTAGAAGACGGTGCACCCCACCTTGAGGGCTGGGTGCATAGGTATCAAGATTAGCGTGATACCTCAAGAGAGAGGAACTTGAATCAAAATCGAACGCCCCGGCGGGGCGTTCATCGACCGGTGCAAACACCGGTCGATTCTTTGATTTTCGCCGTCCCCCGCAAGGCGAAAATGCAGGCAAGTCCCTCTACTCGGGCACACATGTACTGTTGAGATCAATCGCAATAGTGCTTCCCATGGTGTCGAAGAGCCGAGGCTTTTTGCTTTTTTGAATCAAACTATTGACAATTGGGTGTTTTGGTTTATAATGCAACGATTTACCGCGGGAGTCAGATGAATGGGAAAAATGGAGGTGTACTATGGCGTATCATTGGGTTGAAGACAAATCCTTTTTATCTCCTATGAAGTCATTATGCTCAGATATCGTAAACCAACTGGTTCAATTGATCAACCGAGAAGGCGTCATAAAGGTCAAGCAGCATCTTGTCGGAAGCGGTGCAAAAAACCTGATAACACAGAACGCAAACGAGCCGATTGACCTGGATTATAACCTGGAGATTATTGACAGCTGTGAGATATCAATTGATGATTGCCGGGGGATCAAAGAGTATGTGAGAGAGAAATTCGATGAAATCCTTGAAAGAGTTGGCTGGGACAAATGCCAGGATTCGACCTCTGCATTAACCACAAAGCGCTATTTTTTTAATAAAGGAAATCCGACACCGTTCAGCATTGACCTCTGTATTGTTAGGATGGGCTATAACGGCAATTGGTACCGTTTGATTCATGAGAAAACTGGATACGTGCAATGGGATCGCTATTCATGGAATGAGGCAAGACATTCAAAAGACATCGAAAACAGAGTCAAATGGCTAAAGGAAAATCACTATTGGTTAGAAGTACGAGATAAGTATATAGAAAAAAAGAATGATTATCTGAAACGGAACGATCATAATCATCCTTCATTTGTTGTTTACATTGAAGTGGTGAACGAAGTTTATTTCAAATATAACGGAGGTAATCCTTATGACAAATCTTTCATTTGCCGTTTGATATGAAGTGGTAAATATGGCTAACAAAAAATGGAGGTATTTCTTGTGTCCAATCCTTTTATTGATCTGGAAACCGGCGAATTGGGCTATTCTCTGTCAAATGGTATGTTGATGAATGCCGACGGCGATCTGATGATGAGAATGTCAGATTCTATGGCTATGGATCTCGATTCCGGGGAATTGCATCTCATATCATCGACTGGATCGACACGATTTGACGATGACGATTGAGAATACTGAACAAGCAGCATAATCTCTTGACAAGCACCGGCCTGCGCGGAATACTACCTCTACTCGGACCAGAAAGGAACTCTGATTATGATACGATCAGGGGCCATTTGCTTGTTCCCATATCGTGCCGAACCTGTTATACAGATCCCGACAGATCGGGATCTGTGTGAACGGTCACTTCGAATTATTGAATCCGTGTTTCCTGGGACGTGTACCTCGGAAAACACACTTTGCGCCCTGCAAGTGTGCGATCTGCGGTATTCTACAGCCGTTCAGATCGACGATTTTGGCCCATGTAAAAAGATTTTGTCATAGAAATCTGAGCTTGTAAAACGCCTTTGATAGACGTTTCTGCAGTAATCGCATATCCTTGAATCGTTCCGGCCGGACAAATCATGACGAGGTGAGACTGATGGAAATCGGAGCTATGATCCGTACCGCAAGACGCAAGGCAAATCTTTCGCAGGAGCAGGCGGCAGAGACCCTTGGCGTAAGTCGGCAGACGGTGTCAAATTGGGAAAATGGGAAATCCTATCCCGATATTCTCAGCGTAATACGGATGAGCGACCTGTATTCTGTAAGTCTGGATCGCCTGCTCAAGGAGGAGGATTCCGTGAAACAGACGTATAAGGAATATCTGGAAGAGAGTACGAATGTGGTAAAAAGCAACGAGCGGAAATCGAAGCTGATCCTTGTGCTGACCGTGCTGGGGATCTGGGCGCTGTCATTCATCGCTTTTCTGCTGGCGCACAAGGGGGTGGACGATACCGGATACGGGCTTGCCCTTACCTGGGCCGTTTTACCGGTCACCTTCTTTGTCTCTTCTTTCATAATCGGGAAACGTGACTGGTTCGGCAAATGGAAATGGCTGGCGGGTCTTGTTTTCGGCTTGATGTATGCCATGTCCGGCTCTGTAAGCTCCGTTGCCGCGGCGAACATGGAAATGAGAAGTGTGATGTGGCCGGATTTCGGCAAGCTCCCGATCGGACTGCTCGTCTCGATCGCGGGCATCGTGGCAGGACTGCTGGCCGAGAAAAAGCACGGCAAAGAATAGCGCCAAAATCCCGGACGCCCATCCCGCCCGAAAAATGCAACCCATGCCCGACAGAATCTCCTGGGGATTTTGCCGGGCATGTATTCTGCCCTCACTTAGTGTAAAATATATGTAGGAAAAATAAAGACAGAGGGCACCTCAAAGTGGTTTAATGAATTCACCACAAACCATTAGCCACAAGAAAGAGGTGTCC
>CADAHL010000009.1 GCA_902787755.1 Oscillospiraceae bacterium | reverse complement strand
TATATCCTTGCCATAATAATTCCCCCTTGATGTAGTACTCCTATTTTCCTACATCAAGGGGGTTCTTGTCTATTGTCCGTTTTTACTGGTTCGGTTCAAAGGAGCGGGGGTTTTCTTGTTCTTCAAAGATCAGCCGTAGGAGTGCATGCCCGGGATCAGGGTGTTGACGCCGGCGAAGGTGAAGAACACCACCGGCACCGCGATCACCAGGAACCAGGCCATCCGTGCGCCTTTGTGCTTGGCCACCAGGCGCAGATGCAGAAACACCGCGTAGATGATCCAGGTGATGAGCGCCCAGACTTCCTTGGGATCCCAGGTCCAGAAGCTGGACCAGGCCTGCTCGGCCCAGATGGCGCCGGACAGGATCACGATGGTGAGAAACAGGAAGCCGAAGGCCACCAGGCGGTAGCTCAGATAATCCATCTGCTCCAGCTTCTGCTTCTCCCCTTCCCCGTTCTTTTTACTGACGATCAGGTACCGCAGGCCCACGCAGCCGGCCAGCACGAAGGCGGAATAGCTGAGCACCGCAGAGCCGATATGGATGCCGAACCAGCCGCTGCGCAGAGCGGGCATCAGATCGTGGATCTCCATGGGCTGGAGGGCGGCATAGGTCATCACCAGCAGCGTCATGGGCATGGCCGTCACCGACAGCCAGTCCCCTTTCAGCCGGCTCCGAAGGATAATGAGCATCAGCGCCACGCCCCAGGCAAAGCCATTGGCGAACTCAAACTGATTGGACAGCGGCAAGCGTCCGGCCTTGGCGCCCCGGACGATGGTGAACAGGCTGTGTACCGCGAAGGCCGCCACAAACAGGATCCGGGACAGCTTCAGCAGCTTCTCCTTTTTGAAGGCGATCCCCGTAAACTGCAGGACCACCGCCGCGGCATAGACGATAAACGCCACAAAAAACAGAGCTTTCATTCTTCCGACTTCCTTTCATATTCCGCTGTTACGTCCCCGAGCTCGATCCGCATGCCTTCGGGCTTGGGGCCGGTCACGGTATACCCCTCGTCGTCCACCTTTACCACCACCGGGGGCAGGAAGAAGGTGATGAAAAGCGCGGCGGTCATCAGCACGAACACGGCGATCAGAAGGGCGTTGACCAGGGGCGGCGTGTACTTGATGCGCAGGCCGGGATACTCCACCGGCGCGTTGAAGCTGTATTTCAGCTCCCCGATCTGCAGCTCGTCCCCGGGAAAGGCCAGCACCGGGGTATAGACGCCGTCCGAGGCCGTCAGGACCTGATAGACCGGGTCGTCATAGTGACCGCTGGTAGATGTGATAAGCGTCACATTCCCGCTGGGATCCCGGAGATAGCCGGGATACAGAGCCTCATACCACAGGCCGTTTGCTCCGTCCAGGCTGAGAAAAACCTCCTCGGTCAGCGTGAAGGTGTCACTCCCGCCGTTCTGAAGATTGGTAACCGTAATGCTTCCGGCGGTGCCATAGGTCTGCTGATAGACCTTGTAGGAGCCGAAGGCGCAGGGGTGATTGACCCGAATGATCCGGGGACCGCTGTCCCGCCCGTCGGGCAGGGTGATCTGGATCTCGCTGGTGAAGTCCAGCTGACCGGTGGGATTCTCGATGGTGAAATCATGGACCCCGATCCGGGTGCCGTCGGCCATGGTCAGCGCCTCCCCGGGCAGGCAGCTCTGGTCAATGACGGTGGGCGTATACAGCGCCAGCGCGCCGATGATCAGCGTCAGCAGGATGGATAGGTGGGTCAGAAAGCTGCCGTAGCGGCCGATGTTGTTCTTCCGATAGACCCGGGCAGCGCCGAAGCGCTCCACCCGGCAGCGCCGGTTCACCAGAGCATCCTCCAGGGCCCGTACGCCTTCCGGGCTGAGAAACACCGTATCCGGCAGGCCCGCCGCCTGCTTCGATACCAGGTTCCGGCTCCCCACCAGAGAGAACACGCGCACCAGGGAGCAGAAGGTCAGGTTCAATCCCAGCAGCACCAGCAGCGCGATGAAGTACCAGGACTCAAACACCCGGTTCAGCCGCAGCATCAGGATCACGCCGTGGAAGCTGCGGTAGGTCTGGGCGTAAAAGGAGATCTCCCGGCCCTGGGGGATCAGGGAGCCGGCCACCGAGCAGAGGGCGATCAGCACCAGCAGCAGGATCCCGAAGCGCATGGAGCGCAGATAGTTCAGCACTTTTTTCATAGCTTCCCCCAACAGAAACCGCCCGCCCTTCTGGGCGGGCGGCAGATGTATTTGCGCTTACTTTCTCAGCAGATTGATCGCCTGGTTGGTCAGGGCCTCGGCCTTGTCCAGACAGTCGTAGGTCAGGGTCGGGTTGTGGACGCCCTCCGCGTTCTCCACGAACACGAAGTCCCAGTAGAACTGGGCGTTGCGGGCCAGCATCCGGACCTCGTTCAGAGTCTCCTCCGGTACCTCGCCGCTCTCCACGGCCTGGGCCAGCAACTCCGTCAGGAACTCCAGCTCATACCCCACAGAGTAGGTTCTGGCTTCCACCTTTTCCTGTACGGCCCGCACCTCAGCCTCCAGATCGGCATGGCACTTGGAGCACTCGTTCTCGATAAGCTCGGGGTTGTCCAGGGGGCTGATAAGCTCGTGGCTGCGGAAGGTCTTGCCCTCCTCGTTGGTGACATAGGGCATATGGCAGTCGGCGCAGGTGTAGTTCAGGCGGTGCTGGCTGCCCTCGCCCAGATAGGTCTCAAACTCAGGGTGCTGAACCTTGATCTGCTGTACGCCGGTACGGGGGTTGGTGTAGTCGGTAAAGATCTCGTTGTTGCCGAAGTTGGACGGATCGTTAAAGTAGGCCAGGATGGCGTCCGGGCTCATGGAGTCGATGCTGTTGTGGGCGATCTTCGTCTCCTTGGTGATGGGATCGAAATAATACTCGTTGTGGCACTGGCCGCAGGCCATGTTGGCCGCGTCTACCTTCTCAAAGTCCTCGCCCAGCGCGTCGATCCAATAGGTATGGGTCACCGTGATCTCACCGGGGGTATTGGCGTGGCAGTTGTAGCAGCTGATGCCCTCGTTGACCTGCTGCTGCACGTCGGTCCACAGGTACTGATAGGCCTCGATCCCCTGCTCGTTCACCATATTGGTAAAGTCCGGGGTCTTGCAGGTCCAGCAGTTGGCCATGGCGTGGGGGCGGCCGGTCTCGGTGATATCAGTCACGTCATAGAAGTGGCCCCGGGCGCTGCCGTAGCTGAAGGAAAAGCCGTAGGGCTCGTACAGGGTGGGCAGCATGGGATACTGCTCCAGATAGTCCACGACCTCGTCGTTGTTGCGGGTCATGGTCCAGCTGTCATAGATCTCCGGGTACTGCTCCTGCCACTCAGCGGCGTACATGACGGTGACGCCTGAATGGGTCTCCACCCGCTTGGCGATGGTCTCGACCTTAATCTTCTCTCCGCCGAAGAGAGCCGCGTCGATGCCGCCGCTCTCCAGAGCGTTCAGCACGGCGGCCTTGATCCCGTCGGAGCTCAGAGTCGCGCCGCTGATGGCGTCCACCTTCAGGCTCTGGGCCTGGAAGATCCGGGCGGGCAGCTGGTCCACCGCCACGGAGCCGATGTTCTGGGTCTCGTTCTGGTCGAGGATCTTGATCTGATAGAGCATGCTCTCGTCGGCCACGACCTCCACGGTGATGTCACCGTTGCGGCCGGCGCCCACGCCGGTCAGATGCAGAGCGGATTCCGGCACCTCACTGTCCTTCACGCCGGCGGTGGCTGGCATCAGATTGATGACCAGGGTCACCAGCGCGATCAGCACCACCACGCAGCCCGCGGCGATGCCCAGGATATCCATAAGCTTTGCTTTTTTCTGTTTGTCCTTCATGATGTCCTGTAAACGGCTCATCTCGGGTTCCTCCGTCATTCAAAATGATTTTGAAGGGATGGATACTCACTCATAGTTATACTACAGGATTCGCCGCCTTTTGTCAACGATAATACAACCGTTCAGATCTCCCACGCCTCATAGAGAGTCCGCAGACGACACAGCTCCTCCTCCGGCAGATCCGGCTGGGTGGGGTCGATGCCCCGGCGGTAACAGGCTTCGAAGTACGGGATCATATCCACGGCCCGATTTTCAGGCCGCAGGTCCACCCGGGCAAAGAGGCCGTTGTCCAACTCAAAGATAGCGTGATCCCGGTACCAGCCGACGTAGGAGAGGATCTCCGGCTTACGGTACGGGACCTTGCTCAGAGCGAAGAGCTCCGGCGTATCCGAAATGAAAGTGACCGACAGGGCGCTTTTCGCCGCCTCATCCATGGCGATATACAGCGCTTCCGGCCGGGGGAAGCGGTAATACAGGGCGGAGAGGAAGGGCATGGCCAGACTCCGGCAGCCCGCCTCCAGGGCAAGCTGAAACAGATTCTGATAACATCTCCGCAGAGCCAGCAGCTCGTTGGCCTTGCCGGTGAGCCAATGGGGCGCGCAGACGAGAAACAGATGCCCATAGGGCAGCGCACAGGGCGCGGCCTCCACGGCGCTGCCCACGGCAAGAAAGCGTTTTTCCCGCAGGAGCCCAAGCAAGTCTTCTCCCCCGGCCTGTTCCAGCGCCAGACAGGAAGGCCATCGGGCGCTCTCCAGGCCGATCTCCACTGCGAGAACAGCGGCATCTGCGGAAACGCTCAGGATGTTCTCTTGTGTAACGATATAAGACATGGGCTCACCTCAGTTTTTCTCTTGTTTCAGGCGGGCGGTATCGGGCAGGGCCATGCCGGGCACGAAGCGATCCCAGCCGGTGAAGGTCAGGATCAGAAGGCTGCCCACGATCAGAAAGCTCAGATAATTCTTGCTGATGATATCCAGCGGAGAGAAGCCCTGGGCCCGGATGGGGTACACGGCGTTGGCGATGGAAGCGAAGAACACCGGGAAGCAGTGCCAGGGGATCAGCTGAGAGCCGTAGATGCCCATGGAGGAGGTGAAGGTAGCCAGGCGCAGACGGAAGGTGTAGGCGTCCTTCTCGGACTCCGTCACCACGTTCTCCTCCACGATCTTGCGCACGATGGGGCTCATGGTGGCCACCTGGGCCGCCTCGTCGGCCAGGGCCACGTTCCCCAGCAGGCACAGGACGGAACACCAGCCCATCAGCTGATGATGATTCTTCGACACCCGCACCACGCCCCGGGAGAAGGGCTCGAAGGCGTCCATGGCGTTCATGATGCCGCCGAAGGCCGAGACCCACATCATCATGACGATGACCCAGCTGCCCGCGCCGGAGAAGCCGCCGTAGAGCAGCTCGTTGAGCCAGCTGTCGATGCCCACGGTACCGGCCACCGTCCCCAGGATCAGAGAGGAGACCATGCCGATGCCCAGGCACAGCAGGGTGTGCAGGCCGATGAAGCTGAAGAAGATGACCAGGAGCATGGGGATGACCATGTAGTAGGGCACGCCGTTTTTGACCTGCTCCAGCAGCAGCACCGCCGAGGGCCGGCTCTCCTGCAGGGCCAGATAAGCCTCCTCCGGGATCTGCTCCAGAGCCTGCTGCACGTCGCCCTGGGTATTGGGCAGGCTGCTCCCGGCCAGGTAAAAGAGCCCCAGAGAAATCACCAGGCAGCCCACACACCAGAACAGCTGATGCTTGATGCGGTCGATGATCTTCACATCCTGCATGCCGCAGCTGAGCACGGTCACGTCGGAGATCATGCCGATGTTGTCGCCGAAGCAGGAGCCGCCGGCGATGCCGCAGACGGTCAGGATCACGTCGCCGCCCACCAGGTGGTTGAGCCACAGGAAGATGGGCGCGCAGGCGGCGAAGGTGCCCCAGCTGGAGCCGGTGGCCACCGACAGCAGGCAGGTGACCACGATGGCGATGGGGGCGATGGTCCGGGCGGTGACGCCCAGCTTCAGAGCCAGGATGATGAGCGAGGCGCCCACGCCGGTGGCCATGAAACACTCGGCCACGCCGTAGGCAAACATCAGAATGAAGAAAATGAGGACGATCTTCCTCGCCGCGTCCAGAGCATGCTCGAAGGCCGTGGCGAAGCGGGCCCGTTTGGTGATCATATATACCGCGGCGGCGGTAAAGGTGGCCAGCGGCGCCGCGATCAGCAGATCCAGCTTGAAGACGATGACCAGTAGGGCGAAGACCATCAGGGGGATAAACTTCACGATGGACAGCAGCATGTTATGTTCCTGTTTTTTCACGTTCCTGACCTCTGCTTCTGAATATTTAGTCTGCGATCTGTTTCCAGAGTACCGCATTTTCTCTCCGAAAGCAAGCCCGAAGTCCGCAGGCTTACCGGCCGGTCAGATCCCGGATGACCCGGGAGGCGATCAGCAGTCCCCCGGCGGCGGGCACGAAGGCGCTGGAGCCGGGGATGGATCGGCGGGTGGAGCCGCCCTCAGCTATGGCCTGAATGGCCAGGTGATGATCCGGGACGATGGGCGTTTCATCCGACCAGAGGACCTGGAGCCGATCGATCCCCCGCTTGCGGCATTCTTTGCGCATGATCCGGGCCAGGGGATCCATCTGCGTCTCATACAGATCGGAGATCCGGAGCCGGGAGGGGTCCAGCTTGTTTCCCGTTCCCAGGGAGCAGATCATGGGAACCCCCGCGGCCCGGGCCTCGGTGATGATGGTCAGCTTGCCGCTGACGGTATCGATGGCGTCTACGACGTAATCCAGGCCGGTGAAGCTCACCTCGTTCCTGGTTTCCGGCAAATAAAAAAGCGCATGGGTCTCGACCCGGCAGTCCGGGTTGATGCTTCGGACCCGTTCCGCCGCCACGTCGGTCTTGAGTCTGCCGATGCTCTCCCGGGTGGCCAGGATCTGGCGGTTCAGGTTGGAGAGAGAGACCTCGTCATTGTCGATGAGCACCAGCTGTCCCACGCCGGATCGGGCCAGGGCCTCCAGCACATAACCGCCTACTCCGCCCAGGCCGAAGATCGCCACCCGCGACTGTCTCAGGCGCTCCATAGCCTCGGCTCCCAGCAGCATCTCGGTTCTGGAAAACGCAGACTCCATCCCGATCCCTCCCTTTTGTTCTCTGGGAGTATCCTACCATTCCGGTGAAATTTGTCAAGACTCACCTCCGGAGCGGTCGCCTCATAGAATGGTGTGGTCGATCGCCGAAAGGATCCTGCGATCGTCCAAGGAGGAATCACTTTGGATCAGAAACCTCAGGCTTGGCGGACCGGAAGTCTGCCGGAACAGGCCCCTCTGGCAGCGGCCTATATCCCCATGCAGCGGGAAGCCGCCCCCACCTATGACACGGAGCTGTCCCTGTCCAGAGGCACCCTGTTTCCGGGTCTGGATCTGCCCTTTATGAACGTAGTCAACGACCCCATGCCCATGTCTCCCATCAAGGAGCTGATGGCCATCGATTTTGTCACCAAGGAGCTGGAGCTGTACCTGGACACCCACCAGTACGACATGGAGGCCTTCACCCTGTACCAGACCATGCTGGCCCTGGGAAAAGAGGCGCGGGAGCGCTACGTCGCTCAGTGCGGCGCCCTGCAGCAGCGGGATCTGCTGGGCATGGGCGGCTACGGCTGGATCGACGGTCCCTGGCCCTGGGAATATCGGGGCAAAAAGGAGGGCTGAGAGATGTTCATCTATGAAAAGAAGCTGCAGTACCCGGTGAAGATCAAACGGCCCAACCCGGCTCTGGCGAAGTTTATTGTCAGTCAGATCGGTGGCCCAAGTTGTTGAAACCGATAATAATGACAAAATCCGCCCAGGAGAGACCGAAATCCTTCCTGGGCGGTGTCTTTGTATCTATTATTCTTTCTTCTCGTGCTTTCCCTGGTACTCGTCGGGAGGCTTTTCTGCAATCGGCACCGGCGTAGCCGCGTCTGCTTTTCCTTTGAGCCAGGCGATGCCGCGGGGCAGCCATTCCGGGATCGGAGCGCCGAGCTTGATCGCATTTTCCATAATAGATCCGAGCTCCGTGAATATGTACCAGATGGCCACTACGAGGCTGATGTAATTCCCGTATTCCCAGCCGCTCAGAATCGGCGCCGCTGTACTGTTGAGTACTACCTTGATAGCAATGTCGCACAGCGCAGCCACCAGCATAGCCACGACCTCACCGAGCTTATGCCAGCAGCCCGCTCTGGCCACAGCGCTGGACCACTCCCCTCTCGCGCGTGCGGCCCAGGTTCCGGTGATCCAATCCAGGGCCATGCAGCAGATCAGTGTGATCACAGCCCAGCCGAGCCAGCCCCATAGCGCCGTGCAAAACGCCAATACGGCCGTGATGATGGCCTTGATCTCCAATGCCTTATCGGGTGTATTCATTTTCTTCTCCTCCTTCAGATTTCCAAAATGCTCGCCCAGGTCTTGGGCCCGGCCACGCCGTCCGCGTCAAGCCCGTTGCCTTGCTGATACCGTTTGACCGCCGCCTCCGTGGCCTCGTCAAAGACCCCGCTGATGGTGCGGACGGTGTAGCCGTGGGCGGTGAGAAGCGCTTGCAGAGCCGCCACGTCCGGGCCGTCCATGCCCTTATCCACCGTGCGGGGAGGCCAATAGCGCTCGGTCTTCTCCGCGGCATCCCAGACCGCCTTGGCCTCCTGCGCGGCCTTGTAGCGCACATCCACGTTGTTGACGGCAGGGCGCTCGTATTGCAGGCAGATCTTCCTGGTGGCCTCGTAGAGGTCCGTGGTCTGCGTCAGATACTGCCACAATGCCGGGTAGTCCCGCTTGAGCTCCACCACGATGTAGTCTGCCTGCATCCCGGCGTCGCCGATGGAGACACCCCTGCTCCTGGCGTAGTTGAGAAGCCCCTGCTTCCGGCTCCAGAAAGTCCACTGGACAAGGCCGTAGCCCCTGCTGTCGTGGGCAAAGCTGTAGGGGCTGATACGGCCCTCGTCCACGTCCTTGGTGTATGTCTTGCTCGCACTCCGGGCGGGGGAGAAATCCCCCTGTACCCGGTTGGACTCGCCGCCGCTCTCCTCGGCGATGTTGCCCCACATGGCCTCTGCCGCCGTGGGGGTCATGCCATTGGAGACAAAGCGGGAAAGAATGTCAAGCATTTGCAGATCGTGGCCATTGACTTTCCACATGGTTATGCCTCCTGTATCTCCGCTTAATATTTGAGGATGTGGAGTTCGAGCTTTAGTTCCCCAATAAGGTTAATCCCACCATTTTGCTTATTAAATCCGGGCATTTGAACCGCACTACCAGAAGATGGATTTGTGCCCCCTGCGTATATCCGAGCAGCGTCATCCGTTTTGTCGTAGTCCACCTCAACAAAACCATACGGTGCATTACTGCCTGCCGCAAAAGCAAACAGGGCAGTCTTCCAGCTTTGACCGTCTTGGCAAGAAACGCATTCAAAAATAGTCCCGGAAGGGAGCGTGATGCGAAAATCGTCATCATCGTACTCATCTAAGTAAACATCTGCCTGAATGGTATCCGTTGCTTCTAACCACATTTTTGTGGTGGAATTTCGATCAAAATCGGATGCAGTAAGTCCTGCGCTGGCAAAGTCCCATCCATGATCCCCAACGGGAAGATATGCAGCTTGGAGAACATGCTCCGTTGCGCCTCCACCACCAGCCTGAATATCTCCGATGGCCGACACGAACCCCGCCGGGAAGGCCAACTGTGCCGCCGTGCCGCCCTTGTACCGGATAGCGTCGGCAATTGCGGTCAGATCCTGATCCGTAACGATGTACGGGACTGGCTCCGGCACTTCCCAGATGGCATAGTAATTGCCTGTTGATGGAATAGCATCTCCGGGAGCATATGACGCACCAGTACCATCATCACGCCTATTCCATTCTTTAAGATTGCCTGGGTTTTCTCCAGTCCCGGCAAATATATCTGCATTTGGAAAAGTTGATCCAGGCTCCATCGGAAAATCCAATGAAATACCAGAACCGTCATTCTTATGAAAGGTATATTGTAATGATGCCATGTCAGAAGCTCACCCCCGTTGCGCTGGGAATGGATCCCGCTGCCCATGCGCCGTTGACCACCATCAGCACCTTGCCGTTGTCGGACGAAGTTACTGACGGAAGAGAACCGGCAGCTGCAACGGCATCATCCACATATTTTTTATTAGCAGCATCGCCATCAGCGGTGGGTGTAACTACTTTGTGGATGGTAGTTCCTGTTGGAGAAACAGTAAGTTCGTTGCTATCTTCGCCTCTTTCGGCGTGTATCACTACGTTGGACTGACTTAGTCCTCTATTTACTTCGATATATATATCTTGTGTCTTATCTTGTTGCTGCGACTCCAGATACCACCCCATGCTAAGGGTGTTCTCTGTATTTTCAATGGTGGAAACGCCGCCTGCCCTGGTAAAGCTCGAATTCACCTTGGATGTATCACTCGGATGCACATGGTCCTCTTTGGCCCACTTGGTGCTGCTGCCGACAGCCGCTGTGCCGTCCATCAGAGGAGCGCTTGTCGCCGCCGATGGAACTGTGGGGATCACACCCGCAGCCAAATCGCTGGCCGGGATGCCGCCGGAGGGCTTGGTGTACTTCGCCGCAACATACTCCTGGACGCTCGTCACAGCGCCATCAACCACAATGGGGAATCTGCCGTCATTGTAGGTGTAGTATGAACCATCGTGATAGAGGAACAGGATCAAACCACGTCCGAAGGTGTTATTGCTGCTTGTCCTTGCTCCGTTCACATAGATCGGCGCGGCAGTTGTGGCATAAGATGCGATGGCAAGAGTCGCATTTGCCGCCGTGTTTCCATAACGGAAAAGGCACGGGAAATAGGCATCATCGTCCCTATAGCCGTAATTGCAAGTCGCGACCTTTGCAGCAGTCCCAGCCGCTGTCGTGCAGTAGCCAGTCGGAACTGTATTAGAGTCCGTGTAGTATCCGCGATAATTGATCCAGCAGCCACCGCTGACCCTGGTGGAGTCATAGACAAGGAGCAGAGTGTATGCGACATTAAAGATCGTTGTCTCCGCACTCGCTGCCGCCATATTGTTATAGACTGGCTTGGCTCCAAGGCCGTTGATATTGATGGTGAATCCCGCCTTGGAGGTGACCACACCGTTTTTGAGCAGTACGGTTGTGCCGTCAACCAGCTCTGTGATGCCATCAATGGTGGCGGTGTAGGCCGTAGCGGTGGATGTGCTGTCCACATGACCGTAAGGGATTGCCGCCGCCTTGTCAGCAACGCCACCGGCTTCGGCAGACCCGGCATAGGTTTCCGGGATTGCCGCCATGACCGCATCGCTGAGATCGGCGATCTGCTGGAGGATGTACTGTTTGATGCGAGTTGCTGTCTCTTGCAGTTGGTCAAGGATGGTCGCTTTATTGGCTGACGCCATATCATCGCCTCCTTAATTCGACGCCCCGAAGACGGTGTTGAGCATGGTGGTGACCTCTGCGTCCGTTGCCACACTGCCCTGAAGCACATCGCTCGGCAGCGTGTAAACGGTGGTGTCAGTGCCGTTGATCTTGATGTGTCCGTTGGTGGAACTGGCCTCTACCTTGGTGGCCCCGGTCTGGATACCAGCCAGTTTGTTCTTCTCGGCGGTGGTGTAGTCGTTGGAGGACAGGCCCTTCCCCGCCTCCTTCTGGACGTAGCCGCTCAGATCCACGGTCTGAGTCCCCAGCTTCTCCCACTTGGAGTCGACGTAGATGTACTCATCGTACAGGTTCTGGCTCTCCTCGCCGGAGGTCACCAGATAGATCGTGGTGGTGGAGATGTTTGAGGTGGGCAGAGCGCTCACGACAGCGATGTTGAATTTGGGGATCGCAGAGATCTTGTTGTCAATCTCCGTCTTTGTGTAGGTGTTGGTCTTGGTGTAGTAGTTCGTCAGATCCGAGACAGCCTTGGTGATAAAGCCGCTGTCGTTGGTCAGATCGCTGGTCTTGCTTGGGATCGTTGCTTTGGCTGCGTCCAGTTCCTGTTTGGTTCTGGTCGCAAGCGCCTGGAGCTGGGAGAATGTCGTTACTTTAGCCACGGTTCGGCCTCCTTATGAATCAAAAATTGTGTCGAGCATCTGCTCAACTTCTTCATCGGTCGCGATTTCGTTGTCTGATCCGAGCGGTTCGGTTCTTCTGTTGATTACCGTCATGCCGCCCTCATCCTCGCCGAGGATCTCATAGCTTGTGATGGGGGCCGGATCGCCGGGATCGTACAGATACTCCCAAAACACCGCCTGACGGCCTCCGAAGGACGGCCTCTCCTCAAAGTGCTTGAGGGTGTAATCCTCGCCCTGGAACCAGATTTCCCGGCCCTCGGAAAGCGCCTCGTCAAAGAGTTCCCAGAGTCCGTCCGTGGTTCTCATGCCGTCAATGGTGGTCACGGCGTGGATGATGTAGGCATCCGGCTCGGCTGTCCACCCGACATTTGCCGTGGCCTTGACCCGGATGCCGCCGCCGGAGAAGATGCAGTACAACTCTTCGCCGTCAACGATCCGCTGTGCTGGGAGGTAGATGCCCGTGCCGTCCTCAAAGTACGCCCAGATGCCGGACTCGGACTCGCCGAGGATGCGGATCATGTCGATAACATCGCTCGGTGCAAATTCGGAGGTGACGGAGTAGCTATCCCCATCCTCGGCGATCTCCACATAGACGGAAGTCAGGCTTGCGGGATCGCCTTTCGGCCCGACAAGGGACGCCAGCCATTCGGCCTCCGTGCCTTCAAACCCGTTGTCCACAGCCACCTGATAGGCGCTTTTTCCTGGATCGCCCCGTTCGCCTTTCGGACCCGGAATGCCGACGATCCCGGCCTTGCCTCGCACGCGGATCGCCTCGGATCCGGCCGCGCTCGCCTTAACCGGCGCGGTGTCACCGACTTTAATCCGAACCATAGGGGACCTCCTCCTGGGGGCCGAACAGAGACTCGTTCATAACCATTTCAAACGGCGGCGTCTCCGGCTGGTACTCGGTTCCAGAATAGTGGAGCCGCGCCTGGCCGTAAAACTTTCCGTTGCGCTGAAACTTGTAAGTCTCCTCTCTGGTCCATGGCACCAGGATCACGTTCTTGGCCCCGTCCTTAGTTTTGGCGTCACCGGAATCGTCCGACGCCCAGAGCGACTGCTTGACAATCTTCGCATTTTCGCTGTTCTGTTGCTTGAAGATCAGCTCGATGTACTCCAGATCCTCCAGCACAGCTCCATCCAGGAGAATCGGCATGAGAAAATTTATTCCGTGCTGTGCCATCACGCGCCTCCTCTCAGAATGATGACGCCGCTGCCGCCGGCGCCTGGGCTGTAGCCGTTGCTTGCTCCGCCGCCGCCGCTGCCGGTGTTAGCTACGCCGGATCCGCCGTTGCTTTTTGTGCCGCCCTTGCCACCTCCGGTCGTGCCGCCGTTCGCGCCATAGGAGTAGTCGGTTCCCTTGACGCCGCCGGCGCCGCCGCCCGCCGCGGCGAATTTGCGGCCCGGGAAGCTAAGGCAGTCCTCTCCGTCAAAGGCAAGAGCGCCTTCGCCGCCTCCAACGCCGTCGATGTTCTCATCTTGGTATCCGTTGGTTCCGACCCAGCCGCCTCGGCCAGGAGTGGCGTCGGATGTCCCGCTGGCGCTGTAGGTTCCGATGGATGAGGCCCCGCCGTTCTCACCGATCGTCACCACGATGGGACCGGCAGATAGCTGCGCCGCCAGGAAGGTTTTCCGTGCGCCGCCATAGCCGCCGGCGCCGCCGTAGTAGTTCGGCCCGTCAACGCTCGCGTTTCCGCCGGATCGACCTGCTGCGACCGCGAAAATATCGCAGAGCATGGGCCGGCGAGGCGTCAGCGTGCCGCTGGTCAGTAATGCGATTTCCCACCGGCCGTTGCTTTTTGTGATGGTGTACTGGCCCGTATAATCAAAGTGCGGGAGCGATCCGCCGCCAACGGGCGGAAAATTGAAGATCATGGCGTCTCACCTCACAGGAGCAGAATGTTGACCGTGATGTCGCTCGACGGCGCCGTTTCGCAGCGGAAAGTCAGCGATCCGTCGGCCTGGGCGGAAAGGAAAACGTCCGCATCCATCCAGATGTCCCGACTGGCCGGATTATAGCTTGCGATAGGGTGGTCAGTGGTCAGCACGTCCGCCGCGACTGTGATCTGATCATTCGACCAGTCAGCCGCCGCGAGGGTCAGCTGAAAGGCCCGTCCCCGCCCGTGGGAATAGGCCCGGTACCGGATGCCGGTAATGCCGCCGGAGCCCAGCGCCACCACGCAGATCACGGCCTCGTAATAGGTGCCAGAGCCCTGCAGGTCCTCCTGGACCAGGGGCTGAAAGCCGGAGATCGACGCTGCGTACTCTACGGTAAGCCAGGCCTGGTCGAACACAGTCTCAGTGGCGGTCTTCGACAGATCCGCCACCGCCAGGATCCTGGCAAAGCCGGAGCTCTGATCGGTGAGGGGGATGTTGCACTCACTGTCCATCTGCATCTGCTGTCCGCCGATGACCAGATAGCCCGGCGCGATCTTCAGCGTTGTGCCGACCGCGCTCAGTGCGCAGCCGTGCAGGATGCCGTCAGTAAGCAGGCCCTTGTAAAGAGCGCCGTCGGACGATGGCGTCAGCTGCTGATTGACAAAGTTGACGCCGCTCAGAGGATAATTTGCCATTGTTTACTCCTTTCGGACCCAGACGTACAGCGACAGATAGGGCGGCATGATGGAAAATGCCTGTCCGCCGCCGACAGTTTTGGTCTTGATGTAGTTGACTTTGGACGCCACGGTTATGGTGCCGGACCCGCTCCCGGATGTGGCGTACAGGCTGTCCTCGTCCACCATGCCGATCTCCGGCAGCTCGCCGGTGCTGAGGGTGTGCGTCTTGGCTCCGCCCCGGCTGCCCGCCGGGATCTCATTGTCCGCGGCAAAAAGAAAGCGCCCCTTGATCCGGTCCCATGCTCCGTAGCCGAGCAGCTGGGCGGGATCTCCGGGCCGGGTGGTAATAAACACGTCGCCGACAGCGTAGATCTGACCGCCGCCGCTGCTGCCGCCGGATCCGCCGCTGTAGGAGCCATAGGAGCCGGAGGCCCGGCGGACCTTGTCCGTCAGGGTCACCGGCAGGCTCCCGGCCTGATACAGCCACCGGCGGTCGCCCCTGACTTTGGTCACAGCGGAGATCTCTCCGTTGATCACTTCCCCGCTTTTCAGCCGCAGTCGAAAGCTGTCCCTGACCTGATAGCGGGCGTCGCTCCAGATCTGCAGCTTGTGGCTCTCTCCGTTCTTCGCGAAGAGGGCCGAGGCAGCCTCCTGAGCGTCGTTTTTCTCCGAGACAACCGTGGTCACCCATTCGCCCTGGGCCCGACTGGGAGGCGCTGTGTCGCTCACGGAGCCGTCTGTGGCCAGATACCAGTCCTGCATCTGCGTCTCGAAGATCTTCTCCTCGTTCTCGTCCACTTCCCCGGTGTCCACCGGCTGGACCGTGGTTACCTTCGCCACCGCCGTACGGGCGTAGGTGTCGGCCTGAAGCGACACATGGCCGTCGCCCTCCAACAGGGTCAGAGACGAGGGATTTCGGCGCCGGATGGTCGCGGCCAGGCCGCTGCCCTCCGGTCGGAAGCTGACCTCCACCCCGAGATTGGCGTGAATCAGCCGCAGATAGTCCGCCAGGATGTACAGGCCGTTATCGTCCAGCTCCGGCGCCGCGAATGGCGTGTTGTCGTAGTCGTGGACGACCAGATATGGCAGCGCGTAGACCGCGTCGCTCTCGTCCCTGTAGGCCTCCAGCTCACGCGCCAGAAAGCCGCCGACCGTGCCGGAATAGGCGGTGTACAGCCTGGGGCGGGAGAAAGCCTCTCCCGGCCCCTGCAGGCCCAGGTCCGTGTCTCCGCGTCCGGGCGTGATGCTGCTGATGAGCCACACCGCATCCGACAGGATCAGCCACCCGCCCACACAGCTGCGCGGGATCTCTCCTTTTACACGCGCTGCCGAGCTCATGTCCTCCAGGCTGTCCAGGACCAGGGTGTAATCCAGGACTGCAGCCTGGCGAAGCGTCCGGAAGGCCGGGCGCGTTTTGATCGTCGCCTGCATAGCTCACACCGTCCTAAAGTAGTGATAAACCGTGAGCTGAGCCGAGCCGGTAAAGCGCTGGCTGCTCTCGATGCTGAGGATGCTGTCCTCATCGCATGGCACCCGGAAATAGGGATTCTGGCTCAGATCCAGATCCGGGGAAAGATCTTCCGCGGTGCCGGATGGGGCGATCCGGTGCACATGGCAATCCTCCACCATGGTGCTCAGCTCCAGGGTGTCGGAGCTGCCCAGGGTGGAGGACAGACGGCAGATCCCGTAGACCTTGCCGGTCACAGCGCCGGTCAGCCGGATCTCCGGCTCAACGATGGCGCCTGTATAGCGCAGAAGCACGGCTCCGTTGAGATGGCCCGCCGCCCGGATCCTGGCCGACATCCGCCCGGCGGCGTCGGTGCCGTAGCGGATGGGATAGCGGTAGGGGTATCGCCGGTTCGTCCCGGTCTCGGAGCTCTGCATCTCCATTTCCGTGGGCGTAGGCCGCCGCCATGGGCTGGACGGCTCGAAGGACACCGGGCACGGCAGCCACCGGACCTTGTTCAGCTCGCCTTTCTGGAGATAACCGACTTCCACCGGCTTCTCAAATTCGTCCGTGCCGTACGGTTGATAGATCAGCACCAGGCTCCCGGCGGCGTGGATCCAGTCGGCAAAGCTGCGGTAATTGGCATAAGCCGGCGGCAGGAAGGTCAGCTTGCCCGTCACCGGCGTCTGCGGGTCTGCCCGCTCCTCCGGCTCATCCAGAGCTGTGAAAAAGCCACGGCCAAGGTCGCCCCAGGTCACTGCCTGCTCAAAGCCCAGGCCGGAGGGGTCAGAGAAGAAGACGCCGTTTTCCTTGTTGAGGCCGAAGCGCTCCCCCGCCACGTTCTGTAGATAAAATTTCCGCACGGTCACGCCTCCTTGCCCAGCTCCTGGTTCAGCTGGCGGATCAGATAATCGGTCTGAGACCGGCTCATCTCTCGGGTGTTGACGGTGACATTTACCACGGTTCCGCCTCCGCCCGCTCCCTGCCGCAGCGCATCCGCGGCAGCGGCGTTCAGGACCATCTCGCCCCGGTGCAGCTCCGCGATGTAGCCGTCAAAGGGGACGTAGTCCAGACCAGAGGCATGGGAGCCGTCATAGGCAATCATACCGTTGCCGCCGTGGGCGATCCTTGGGCCGGTCACGCTCTTGCTGTCGATTCCGTCCTGGAGGGCCTGGGAGATTGCCTGGCCCAGAGCAAACATCTGCTCAATGGCAGGCTGCTCGGAATAGGCAATCTGCTCCATATAGCTCCGCATGGAGTTGTAGGCTGCCGTCCCCATCTCGGCGGACTTGTCCATTGCTGTCACAAGCTCTTCGGCCTTGGCCTGGATCTCCGCCATCTGGTTGTCGAAATCGGTTTGCCCCTTGGCCATGGCGTCCGCCGCTCCCGCGATGGCTGCCTGCTGGCTCTCATAGGCCGCGTTGATGGATGCGATATAGGCTTCCACCGCCGCCGGTCCCTTGGCCAGGGCCTCCTCATAGCCCGCTGCCAGAGAGGCCACCGCCTGGACGCTCTTGGCGCTGCCGTCGTTCAGCCCGGCCACCAGGTCCGCGTTCAGCCCGATGCTCTGCTCAGTCAGCCCCTGGACCATAGTCAGATTCTCGCTGTAGGCGTTCCAGTAGTCCGCCTGGGTGCCCATGGCGGCGATCATGTCCTGGACGCTGATGGTGGCCGCCTGATCCACCTTCTCAAAGAGATCAAATTGTCCTTCCAGGCTGGTCTTGGCAGCCTCGTATGCTTCGGTGTAGGCCGCCTCCAGGGCGGCGATCTGATCCGCCAGTTCCTGGGCCTTTTCCGCGGTCTCGGTCATGTGCTGGCTGTGGGTCTCCTGCTCGGCGGAGGCTTCCGCCTCCTCGCCCCGCAGTCTGGCAATCTCTGCCCGCAGCTCCGCGATCTGATTGAGCAGGGTCTGATATTCGTCCACCCGCGGATCAAAGATCCCGCCCGCACCGTCCTCGGTCACGCCCTGCGCTTCCAGCTCGGCCTTTCTCTGCATCAGTTCGTCCAGTGCAAGGGCCAGGCTCTCCACGTTCCCGGTGGCGTTATCCCAGGTGTCGAACTCTCCTTTTACTGCCCGCAGCAGCGGCAGCAGGTTCTCCAATTGCCCTGCCACAGGTAGGATGATCCGGTAATAGCTGCCGAAAAATTCCATGGTTTTGCCGACGTCGATGTTGCTGACAAATTCATTGACTTTCGGCAGGATATCCTCGCTGAGCATATCGGAGACGCCTTCCATGGCCTCTCCCAGCTTGGATTTGATGTTGTCCGTCAGCGTTGAGATCTGTCCGTTAAGAGTGGCCGCTTGGGCGGCGTTGGCTCCGTAATACTTTCCGCCCTCCGAGGCGGCGTTCTGCAGGGCCTTGCTGAGCAGATCGTAGGTGATGGTCAGATCCTGTACCTCTTGCACGGTTTGACCTGTGTAGTCAGCCAGGATGCCGTAGACGTCGATACCGGCCATCTGAAACTGCTTGATATCCATGGCGCTGGCCTTGCCCACGTTCTGGATCTGCTGCAGATTCTGGGCCATGCGCTGCAGCTCGTCGTTGCCGCCGCCCGTAGCGGAGATCGCCTCGGACAGGGCGTTGATGGTAGCGCGGGCGCTCTCGGCGCTGATGCCCGTGGAGATCAGCAGCTGATTGGCTCTGGTCAGAGCCGCCACGGAATAGGGCGTCACCGCCGCGTCCAGCTTGATGGCGCTGAGGGCTGCAGCGGCTGCCTCGGCGCTGCCCAGGGAGTTGGTCAGCGCCTGGGTGTAGGACTGCATCTCAGCGTTGTACTCGATCCCCGCTTTTGCGGCGTCCGCCAGGAAGCGGGCCGCCCTGCGGGCCAGATCCGCCAGCATGTTGCCGATGGCGATGGTGCTCACGCCCATGGACTGGGCCGCGCCCTGCATCCCGCCGGCCATGTCGTTGGCGCCGTCTGCGGCGCCCTGCTCGGCCTGGCGCAGCTCCTGCAGCTCGGTTTCCGTCCGGTTCATCTCGCCCTGCAGGCGGTTCATCTCCGCCTCCACATTGGCCAGAGCGGCCCTGTGCCGATCTGCTTCTTTGGAGTTGTCGCCGTAGATCCGGGACGCATCCTGGACCGCCTGCTTCAGGCTCTCCTGCTTGACTCTGAGCTGATCATACTGAGCCTGGAGCCGCTGCTGATAGCTGGTCAGGCTCTGCATGGTCCGGCCCTCGCTCTGGAAAGCGGCGGCAGCGGCCTGGGTCTCTGCCTTGAGCGTCCGCAGGCTGCGGTTGATCTCCTCCATGCTCCTGCGGTAGGCCGCTTCGCCGTTGAGGGCAATGGTGGTGCTAATCGTCCGTGTCGCCGGCATCCTTATCTTCCTCCTCTGTGCCCCGCCTCAGTCGGAGCATGTCCGACATCAAGCCGGGCGGGAGATGGAGCCCCTCTTTGAGAGAGAGGCCCAGAGCCTGCGACAGAAGCAGACAAATCTCCGCCCGGCTGAGGCTTTTTTTGTGCTGTGCTCTGCCTCATATTCCTGCAGCCAGGGATCGTCCGCCCCTTCCTCCGGGTGCTCCCGGCGGAAGCCCTCGGCCACCGCGGCCATCAGCGCCGCCTGCATCATGGGCTGTTCGGCGGGCGTCAGGCTCAGGAGCGTGCGCTCATAATCCAGCACCTGGCCCGGGTCCTCCCCCAGATAGCGCCGATAGAGCTCGCCCTGACGGCTCAGCTGGCACAGCAGCCACACCGCCGCCTCCAGGCCCTCCCGGTCATTCCGGGAGATCAGCTCCACCAGGTTCTGATCCTGATACTTTTCTTTAAAGTCCAGCAGAGCGGCCAAGTTGAAGTAGAGGTGGTAATTGCCACCCCTGTAGCTGTAGGAGATCATCCGCCCAGCTTCCCGTCAAGCCAGGTCTTGGCCGCCGCGAAGGTCGCCTTGACCCCGGAAGTCACCTTCCACTTGCCGTTGGCTGCCTGGAAAGCTTTGAAGCGCAGCTTACCGGTGACGAAGGTGATGCTTTCGCCCTTGGTCTCATACTCCTCGCCCTGGATCTGGGCCTTTGCCTTGGGATAATAGACGCCGGCATAGCCCTTGACGCCGTTGATCACCTTGCAGGTGATGAAGCCCAGGCCGCCGTAGGGGGCAGCGTCGTCGCCGCCCTGCTCCAGGTCGCCGTCCGTGCCCAGAGTCGCCCCCAGGATGGCGGCACCCATGGCGTTGGAAACCTCGGTCACCTCCACGTCGACGTCGGCCTCCGTAAATTCAGCGGCGTATTCGGCCAGCTCGTCGTCACCGTGAAGCTTGCCCTCCGCCACGGAAGGATTGTCCGACACCTTGACCAGCTTGCTCATGTCCACAACCGTACCGTAGTTGGGATAGGCGTTCTCCGGCTCGGGATTGGTGGACGCGAAGGGCGCAAATTTGATGTATCTTGCACCGTATTTTGCCATTTGGGTTCCTCCTTATTGTTTTTCAAGCCAGTCGTAAAACACTCTGGCTCCGGCCTCCACGGCCTGGTCTCCGGCCTGGTCGTTGGCCTGCTTGATGAAGGGCCTGGCCGGCTGGCCCCTCTTGCCAAATTCGTTGATAAAGGCGATAACGGCGTTGCGGGTAGGCTTCTTTTCTCCGCCCCGCTGCCGCGATCCCTTGAAGGTGACGCTGATGCGGTTCTCGCCTCCGTCCAGCTTCGGTTTTGACAGCGACAGTGCCCTTGCCGTTCCTCCGGTGGCGTAGGGGCCGGAGAGGATCCGGTCGGCGAGGGCTGCCTGTGCCTTCCGGATTACCTCGCCCATGGCGGTGAGAATGTTGGACTTTACGCCGTCCGGGATCCTGGACATGTGGCTGGTGGACTCAATGAGATCATCCAGACCGTCCACGCGGAAGCTGGCCATCAGTCCTCAACCTCCCGTTCGCACTCAAAGGACTGGTGCAGCCCCTCCTCGTCTGAGGCGTTGGTCACCCTTGGGCTGGTGCACCCGGCCTCCTCCAGCGCCTTGCAGATCGCCCGGCGGCGGGTCTTGGGATTGGTCCCCACCGGCGCGTACCAGCTGACCAGCACATCCGCCACCCGCTCCTGGGCTGTGTCGTCCCCGAAGAGAGCGGGCCGCTCGTCGCAGGAGAAAGTCAGATATTCCGCCTCCTCGCCGTCGTATCCCTCCGGCTCAACCGCAGGCAGCACCGTCAGCAGCGCCTTGCGGATGATCTCCTCGGTGCTCATGTCAGCTCGCCTCCAGAGTGCGCCGGTGGACGAGCATCTCCAGATACTCGCCCCGATCGCCGTAGTCGTTGAGATAGTCGATCTCGTAGCGTCGGCCCCGGTAAACCACCGTCATTTTCCGGTTGATTACCTGCGCCGGAGTCCGGAGCAGCAGCCGCAGGTTCTCCAGGCTGTAATCCGCCTCCCGCTGCCGCAGCTCCGAGCCGCTCTCCCGGGTCACCTTGGCCCAGGCCTCCAGCACCGGCTCCCAGGTCTTGGGGCCGTAGCCCGCCGCGTCCTGCTCCCTGCTCATCCGTTCGATCCGGATCCGCTTGTTCATCTCTCCGGGATTCACGTTCATACCAGATTCCTCCGATGCAGATCCAGGATGCCGGTGACAACCCGGTTGGCGCTGTTGGCGTACTTGGTGTCCGGGTGCAGCGTGCGGTTGTCGTACATGTCCTGGACCAGGACCAGGAAGGCGATGGCCAGGTCGTCATGACCGGCCACCTCCTCTTCCGTCAGGCCCGTGTATTCCAGGATGTAATTCATCGCAGCCGTCTGGCAGAGCAGCAGGACATCCAACTGGACCTGATCCCGGTCCAGGCGCAGGAATTTTTGCACCGTGTCCTGGTCCAACGCCGCCCCGGACAGGGTCAGGCCCTCATAGGTCATGGCTCAGCTCCTCAGGACGCCTTCATGGTCAGCACGGCCAGCTTCTGAGCGTTGGCGACCTTGGAGTCGAATTCGAACCAGGCCACGACGCCCAGGGCATGCTGAGTGGCGTACTTCTCGCGCAGGACCTCGATGGAGATGGCCTCGCGCATGTTCACGGCCAGGCCGGAGTAGTCGCCGTACAGGATCGCCTTGGCGCCGGCGGCCATGGTGGGCATGTTGTCGGACAGATACACGGGCTTGCCCAGCAGGCGATAGGGGAATTCGCCGGTGATATCGTCCTGCAGCAGGTAGCGGCTGTTGCCGTCCTTCAGCTTCTTCACCGCGGCGAAGGTGTCGGGGTGCATGGTCCAGCAGGCGTTGCGCTGGAAGGCCTGCTTCACCTTGCTCTGCAGAGTGATCAGCTCGTCGGCGGTGACAGCGGCAGCCGCGGCAGCGGTCAGGCTGTTGGTGGTGTTCAGGGCGCCCTGGGCAGCATTGGTGCCGGAGCCCTTCAGCAGCTCGCCCTCGATGAAGACGGCGATCTCCTCGGCCATGGCGTCGATGATGAAGGCCACCACGTCCACGGCGGCGTTGTTGGCCACGCTCTTGCCGATCAGGGTTAGAGCACCGGCCAGGAAACCGCCCAGGTCGACGCTGGTGAACTTGCCGGCGTCAGCAGTGATCTCGGTGAACTCGGTCTGGTAGCCCACATGGATGTTGTGGGTGGTGTTGGCGTTGCCCCACACGGGGATCTTCAGGGTACCCTTGACGGCGTACATCTGAGCGCCGGCCAGGATGGGGCAGCGGTCCTTCACGGCCTTGATAATGCGGTTGGCGATGCTCGTGGGGATCACGGCGCCGTTGTTTGCCATGGTGACATTCTGCTCGCCGGCGCGCATCTCCTTGACGCGGCCCTGGATGTAGTCCACGAAGACCTGCTCGTCGGCCCGCTCCTCGGTCTCCTGGCTGCCGGACTGGGCAGGATGCTGGGCAGCTCTGGCCCGCTCGGCCCGCGCGATGGTCTCGTCCAGGGCCCGGATCTCGCCCTCCAGGCGGTCAAATTCGCCCTGCTCGTCCTCAGTCATGGCCCGGACCTCGGTCTGGGCGGTGTTGACGATGGCGTCCAGCTGGTTCTGGAGCTCGTCGCGCTTCTCGTACAGTGCTTTCAGATTCATTTTTTTCCTCCTCTGTTGTTTCTGAGGGCCTCGGCCCTCCGCCTGTAACTGTCGATATCAAAAATCGGAGGCTCAGCCTCTTTCGGCTCAGTCTCCGAGATTTGCGGGGTTTCCTCGCTGCTGCGGGTCTCCATCTGCACTTCCGCGTCCGCGCGCAGCTCCACGGACGTGGCGGAATAGACGGGATTTTTGTGTACCACCAGGGTCAGGTGGTCCAGATCCAGGCTCTTGACGTGCCGGATGGGCAGCTCGTCCGCCCGAGGCTCCAGCTCGTCCACCACGTTGTACATGCCAAAGCTCCAGCCCCGGATCTTCCCGGCCTTGGCCAGCTGGATCAGCTCCGGATCGGTGATCAGCACGTCGGCATGCAGGCCGATGGGGTCCTCGTAGAGGGTGCAGGTACCGGCCTCGGTGCTGGCGTAGATGTGGGTCTGATCGTGATCCACGCTCACGGTGATGTTTCCGGCCCTCTCGATGGCCTGTTCAAAGGCCCTGGGCTCGATAACCTCAATCACCTTGCCGTGAGGCGTCATCACCGGGCGGCTTTTCTTCTCCGTGGCGTTCACATAGCCGGAGATGTGGGCGCCGTCCGCCCGAATTTCGATTTTCATTTCAGTCTCTCCTTCCTCTTAGGCCCCCTTGCCTAAAGGGGGCTGTCCGGCGTCAGCCGGACTGGGGGATTCTCCTGTCTTTCAGGCATGAAAAAAGCACCCTGTTTTTCAACAAGATGCTTGTGCGGGTGTATTTGGTTGTTGTGACTTACTTGGGATCAAGTACATCGTCGATATACTCGAGAACATCAGAGCTTGTGATATTCGTCTTGCCAGTAATGAACTGCCTGAGCTTCGGTTCCAAATCTGCCCGCTCTTCAGCAAACTCGGTCACCCAACGAACGAAATCCTCATAAGAGTCATCAATAGCTTCTGCCAATTCTTTGATGCTTTTCCCCTCGCTCATTTCTTTAGCCCTTTCTTTGCAAAAATATTATAGTCGCCAAATCCGCGTATTTCGAAGCTGTAACTTCCGTCGGAGAGATATATGACGCCTCTTGTTTTGCCCTTATACCTCGCCTCGAAGTGGGTGCTGATCTCGCTTGTCACATGGGCGTATTCCCTCTTCGACAGAGCCAGCGGTTTCTTGGCAAATGGGCGCTCGCCCTCTCCGCCTGCGCTTCCCCCGCCCGCTCCGCTGGTGAATCGTCCGTTGGTGGGATCGTGGTTCGGGTTTCCCCGCTCCTCTATATTACCATCATCGGCCCGCTCCTGCAAGGGCGGATCCTCGGATTTCGCCGCCCCAGGCACCGTCTTTTCGCCCATGGTGGCGGTCTGGTTGGTGTTGGGGGTGTAGATGGTCTTGGTCTTGGGATCGTAGAGCACGTCCTGCAGGCCCAGCTTGATCCAGCTCAGGCCCAGGGGCTCCAGATCCTCGGCGAAGCGGACCTCGTCGATCTGCATGATGTTGGCCTCCACGGCGGTCTTGTAGGCCTCCATCCGCTCCCGCAGCGAGCCCTTCAGCAGCTCCTTGGTATCGAAGGCAAAGTACAGGCTTCCCTTCTCCCGCTCCAGCAGCAGATCCTTGTTCAGAGCACACTGGATGGCCGTCATCAGCGGCATGGCCGCCAGCTTCACCAGGCCCTCCAGATCCGCGGACCGGCCGGAAACCACGTCCGGCGAGACGTGGAAGATCTTCGCGAATTCGTTGGCGTTGGTCTTCTTGTTCTCGTCCAGCTGCAGCTCTGCGGCTGTTTCCGTGCACTCCTTGAAGGTGACGCCGTTGTTGAGGACCATGGCCGAATTGTCCTGAGCGCCGTAGACCTCTTTCCACCCGGCCTTCAGCTTCTCCATGGCGGCGTCGCTCAAAGGCTTGTCGCTCTGCAAAAAACCCTTCTTGTTGCCGCCTCTGGTGGCCATGGCCAGCTCCATAATCATGGACCGGTAAGCCACCTGGATGAGCTTGGCGCTCTCCTCGGTGATGGGCGTCCCGGTGGCGCCGTCGCGGGAGTTGCGCAGGATCTTGATAAAGTGCCGCGGCTGGTAGAGCTGGCCGTTCACCTGCAGGTCGAAGTCCTTGAAGATGGGGTCCTCTTTCGCCTGGACGCTGATCTTGTCCTCCGGCACATAGTGCAGGGACACCACCTTGCCCTTCCGGCGGTTCATGAAGATGTAGGCGCCCTTGCCCAGGTAGTAGTCCGCCACCACGGCCCGCCAGAATTGATTGGCGTCCATGTTGTCCTCCGGCTCGTCGTTGAGCAGCCTCAGCCGGGGATCCCCGGTCACCGGACGGGTCTTGCCGTTTTCCTCTTTGTAGAGGCCGATGGGCGTCTGGGCGATGATCCCGGCGATCAGATCGATGCCGCCGGAGACGGTGGGCACCTGCAGGGCCATCTTCCGGTCCACGGTGCTCTTTCCAAGGATGGCCCGCAGCAGGGCGTCCTCCACTTCCACCTCGCCCTCCGCCCGATCCTCCCGGCGGCGGAGCCAGTCAAAAAGTCCCATGTTTTCTCACTCCTCAGTATTGGATCAGGAAGCTGCCGGCGTTGAGCAGATCCTGCTCGACCAGGTAGACGGCGTTGATGATCGCCACCACCTCGTCCACCTTGCCGGCGCTCTTTTTCTTGTTGACGTATTTGTTCCGGTTGGTGTCCTCGGTGCAGCGGGCGTTCTCAAAATTGACCTCCAGCAGCCGGTTCCGGCCGTATCGGAAGAGCCCTGACAGGATCTTCTCCCGCAGGAGCTTGGTGGGGCTGTGCAGCACGCTGGAGTGCTGCTTGATCTCCACGCATTCGATCCCCGCCGCCTCCAACTTCTGGACGGTCGAGATGGCGTTCCAACGGTCATAGCCCACCTGGACGATCTCCACCCCGTAGTTCTCCGGCAGGGCCAGGATGTGCTCCTCCACGGCGGAGTAGTCGATGATGGAATCGCCGCAGGCGATGCACAGCCCCTCCCGGATCAGGCGCTCGTAATTGAGCTTTTCCTTCTTGGTCTTCTTCTCCACGGCGTCCGCCGGGATGAAGCCCCAGACCCTGGCATAGAGCATCCCGTCCTCGGCGGTGACCATGGCCACGGCGGTATTGTCGTCGCTCTGGCTCAGGTCCAGGCCCAGCCACACCCGGCGGCCCCGCCACCACTCCGGATCCGGCTGGACCGCGCATGGCCGCAGGGCGTCCATGTCCACATAGCCCTCTACGCCCAGGCCCCGGAATTTGATGTTCAGATGCTTGCAGAGAAAGTTTTCCCGCTTGTTGGGATAGAGGGCCGCCGACGTTCTCAGCTTCACGATGGCCCGGAAGATCTTCTCGTTCTTCACCGCCACCGGATTTGCCTGATAGATCAGTGTGTCATCCGTCATCCAGAGCTCGTCCTTCAGCAGCTCCGGATCCGGCTCATAGAGCAAGGAAAAGCGCTGCCGGTCTTCCAGCAGGCCGTCCAGGGTTTTCTTCGAGATGTCGATCTCGTCGATCATCCCGTTGTCGTCGTTTGGGTACTGGGTGGAGATGATGATGCCCAGCTTGCTGTCCAGGGTGATCTGGCCCGAGCGCATGGCCTCGATGGGATAGGAGTCCATGGCTCCGGCCTCGTCAGCCAGGAAAGCGTTGGGCAGCTTGCCGTCCATCTTGTCCTCGCTGTAGGCCAGGGGCGTGTATTCGCTGTCCGTCAGCGGGCAGCGGATCTCCGAGCGCAGGGTCTTGAAAACCTTGTCGTCCAGCAGCGGCGAGGACTTGATGATCTTCCGAATGGCCAGTTTCAGCTCCGAGGACAGCTTCAGATCCGGCGCTACCGAAAAGAAGCGGGAGAAGCGAGGCTCGGTGAGCATCAACAGAATGAAGATCACGGCGCTGTTGAAGGTCTTGAAGTTCTTTCGTGCGATTTCCAGCAGCACCGTCTCGAAATATCGGTTTCCGGCCGGATCTACCGTGCAGAACACCGCGGTGATCAGGAACCAGGCGTAATCCTCCAGCGTGTCGTACAGCGGCGCCTTCAGGTCCGGGTGTATGATCACTCGCAGCAGCTTGCAGATCTTCCGATACCTTGCCTCGTCGATCCGGGCCGACGGGTCCCGGCCCTCCACAATGTCCAGCCATTGTCTGGCCTGCATCCGGACGTATCTGGGCACCTTTCGGTTGTCCTCGGGCAGGCACCAGCGAGCATAAGCCACGGCCTTGCCGCTTCGCAGCTCATCCATTGCTCAGGATCTCCAGCAGCGGATTTGCCTCCCGGGTCACCTTCTTCGGGATGGCCCTGGCAGAGGAGGCGATAGTCATACCGTTCTCCTTCTCGATGTCGAAGCGCTTCTTCTTCAGCTTCTCAATCATGCGGTCACAGGAGAGCAGCGCGTCCAGCTTGTCCACCGGCTTCAGGTCCTCCTGCTGCTCGACCTCCGCCCGCAGCGCTTGATATCTGGCGATGTCCGACTTTGCCAGGCAGTAGTCGTTGATGACAGCTTCATACAGCGCGTCAAACTTCCCGGCGGCGGTCAGGATCTTCTTCACTCGGCGGAACTCTGCATGGGCTACCGGATCCACCTTGACTTCGGGGCTCTCGCTCATCTTGATTCCGGTGAGGACGGCAGCCTCCGCCGCTTTTCTCTGCTCGATTTCCGCTTTCGTCCGGTGGGATTTCCCTTCACTTTCCAGAATCTCCGCAGACTTGCTCGGTCTGGCCATCCGTTTCACCTCCTCCGCCTCGATCCCCCGAAGGGGATCGACTTCTCCGGCCTCCCCGCCGCCTGCCCCTGGCTTGTCCCATTTCTGGCGGATTTTTCATTTTGGGAATTTTTCTTATTTTTGGGTGGGGCCTGTGGTTTCGCGGCGAGAATAAACGAGGGTCACCCAGGCCGGGGGGGACTCCGATCCGTCCCTTTCGGCGGCCAGATCCCGGAGCACGGACTTCTCGATCTCGCCCTCGTCGGCCTGACGATGATGCTCATTGCACAGCGCGATCAGATTCGCGTCGTCCAGCAGCAGATCAGGCCGGTCCACGATCTTCTCGATGTGGTGGGTCTCCAGGGGCTTGGGCCTCAGATCTCCCGCCAGCAGGCACAGAGGACAGAGCTGGGACTGCCGCGCCTTGATCTGCTGGGATAGCTTGGCGAAGGCGTAGGTGTAGCGCCCCCGCTCCTCCTCCCGGCGAAGATAGCGGCGCTTGGCTGCCTTCGGGCAGATCTCACCGCGTTTGTGGATTCTGCCGCAAATACTGCAGGCTTTGAGCATCTTGATCCTCCAGGGAGTAGGAGTTGCCGGGACGGGTGCACAGATCGCAGGGCTGCCGATAGCGCCCCGGGATCAGCCGCAGCCGGTAGCCGGCGTCCAGATAATTGGCCCGGCACCGCGGGCACAGCGTTCTCACTTCCATAGGCAAAAAAGATGGCGGCCCCCATGATCCAGCACAGGAGCCGCCCGGCAGTATGATCGGCGGGTATCTCACCGCCTTTTTTCCATGCTGCCATTATAGCACGGCCCTGTGCAAAAATCGTCCGGGATTTTTCCGGCCTACAGATTCACCTGGCCGTAGAGCGCCCGCGCCAGGCTGATCAGCGCCCGGTTCTTCAGCTCGTAGACCTGGCTCTTTTCCAGGTGCAGCTCCTCACAGAGGCGCTCCACGTGGTCCCTGGGCCGATCGATGTAAAAGCGATCGATGATCAGGCGCTCGTCCTCGCTGAGCTTTTTCAGGGCCCGCTCCAGCTGCTCCACTTCCCGCCGGGTGACCTCCAGATTCTGCCGCAGGCGATCCCGCTCGGCGATGTTGGCCAGCAGCGCATCCTCCCGCCGGTTGGTGCCTCCCGACACCGGATCTCCGTCCGTCCTGGCGGCCCGGATCGCCCCGAAGGACAGCTTCAGGGTCTGGATCCGCTCCGGGATGGCAATGAGCGCTTCCCGCTCTCCGTTCAGTTCCCGCAGCCGCGGGATCAGCCAGTCACTCGTTTTCATGCTCCGCTCCCCCTCTCAATCGTCGGCCCGGCGGATCTCCGCCAGACTCTCCCCGTCCCCGAAGGACTGTTTCCTTTTCTTCCTCCGGGGCAGAATCACCATGCTCCCCCGGACCTTGGGCGGCTCCTGGGCCACCGCCCGGATATAGCTGCCGATCACCCGGCCCTCGTCGTCCCGGCTGGTCTCGCCGTCCACCACCCAGGTCTCCGGCAGGGCCTGGACGCCCTCGATCTCGTCCACGGGCCTGGGCTCGGTATAGACGGGCTTTTTGAGGCCCTTGGAGCAGCTGTACTTTTTCTTGCCCGGCTCCAGACCCCGGACGTTTGCCAGCATATAGGCGGCCAGGCCCGTCAGATCCCCCGGCCGGGAGACGGTCTCTATGTAGATCTCTCCCTCCGGCCAGAGCCGGCGCAGCGCGTCCAGGCTCAGGTCCACCGGCAGGGCGATGTGGTGATGCAGGCGGGCCGGCCGGTCGTGCTTGGGGCTCCAGTTGGCTGTGACGTCCACATACTTCAGGCCCTCCACGCCCGCTCTCAGCTTCCGCAGAAATTTCTCCATAGTCTTCTGCGCCTCCTCATAGCTCTCCGGCAGTCTGCCGTTGGAGTATTTGAGCGTCACCCACAGCAGCCCCGTGGAAAAATTGCAGTTCAGGATCCTGGCCAGGCGCTTCACCGTCTCCCGCTCGTTGGCCAGGATCTTCTTCTGGGAGCTGGCCCCGGCCACCCTGGTTCCCCGCCGCTTCCTGGGCCTCATGGCCATGTAGCTCCGCCGGGTCTCGATGACGTTTCCGCTGATGATGTGGTACTCCATGATTTGCATCCCGCTCCTCCCATATTCCGCTGAGCGGATCGGCGGACGGAGAGAGGATCCCCGACTGCCGATCCCAGTGTGATTTTAGATTCTGTCGAAACCTTAGACGCTTAAAGGTCAATCATAAGAACGCACGCACACGCGCACGCGCGTGGGCGCCGTTCTCATTTCTTTTTTGTCTTCGGTTTTCAAGGTCCGTTGGTCTCCGAGCCCACGCTCTCTTTCGAGAGCGCAGGATCCGGGATCAACTGCTTCTGGCCCGCTCCCCGCCGCCGGTCTTTGGCGCCTGCTGCGGCGGCCTCGCCACGAACTCATAGCGATAGACCGTCGCGGGCCGGAAGCACATGGGGCAGGTCAGCGTCTTCCCGCTCTCCGGCTCCTCCAGGAGCATGTACCCCCGCGGCCGGCCTCTCTGCCAGCTGGTAGCCGACGCGCACTTCCTGCACAGCCTGATAAAGATCGGATCGCTCATCCCGCCTCCCCCTTTGGGGGAGGTGCCGCAGGCGGAAGGGGCTCCGTTCTCCCCGCAGGGGCCGACGTACTTGACGCCCACTCCTGCCTCCCTTGTGCAAGGGGAGGTGGCCGAAGGCCGGAGGGGTTGTCCCCGCTCCCCATTTCGTCCGTAGGGGGCGACACTCCCGGCAGCCCGCTCTCCACTTCCCGCCCCCAGCAGGCCCGGCAGCTGCCCAGCTCTTTGAGAACTTCGCAGCCGTTTATGGTATATCGGTCCTCCTCCATCTCCAGATCCGAGGGGCACAGCTTGTCCCGGATCAGCTCCGGCGCCCACCCGGTCATCTCCACGGCCTTCTCCAGCAGCGTCATTCCGCCACCACCTCCCCGGTGGCCGGGTCAAAGCCCACGGGCTTGGAAAGCTCGTGCAGCTCGTCCCACAGGCCGGAGGGGCTGCCCGGCTGAAACACCGACAGCACCATCCACCCGGCGCACACCACCAGATAGGGCTCCCCCGCCGCGTTCCGCCGCTGGCAGACCCGCAGCTGCTCCCGGCTGTCCCGGAGGGGCGCCAGCAGATCCGCCCGCAGCAGCGCCGGCGCCGGGCTGAGCGGCGCCCGAAAGGGGATCCAGCTCTCTCCCCCGATGCTCAGAATCAGCTTGGGCCAGCGCAGCTCCGGCTCCTCGGGCCGGTCCTCCAGATCCCATCCCCGCTCGTCCTCGCTGCCCCAGCGGATCTCGATCTTCTCCTGCTCCTTGGCGCTCAGGTCCAGCACGGTCAGGATCTGATCCTCGTCCAGGCCGGGCAGCGGGGAGGAATACATGGCCTCTCCGGTCCCGATCCACCTGCCCTCATCCCAGAGCACCAGAACCCCGGCCTGCTTCACCAGCCGGGCAATCGCTTTCAGTTTCATATCATTCTCCTTTCGTAGGGGCCGACGCCCTGGTTGGCCCGCTCTCGTCCGCGGATCTCGATCACGTATTCCTCAATGAGGCGCCGCTTTCCGCAGCCCTCGCACTTGTCCATCCACCCGGTGGTGCCGGTCAGCCGCTCATACCGGATCCCGGCCTTCTTCACGTCCTCCAGGCAGTTCCAGCACAGCCGCCTTGTCACCTTCATACCTGGCCCTCCATTAGATCAAATAGCGTCGGCGTGTCGATCTTCGCTTCTTCGGCGTCCAGGTAGCCAACAGCGTCCCGAAAATAGTCCGGGTTGAGCTCCGTCATCAGGCCACGTCTCCCGGCAATGACCGCCCGCAGGGGCACGGTGCCGATCCCGCCGAAGGGGTCAAAGACCAGATCACCCTCATTGGTGTAGCGGTTAATGAGTCGGTCTACAATGTCAAACTGCAGCGGGCAGACGTGCATCTGCTGGCGCCTTTGGCTCTGGCTGGTATTCAGCGTACGCATCCGGTTTACATCGTCCCAGACTTCTTCGGACCAGGATCCAGGCGCCACCACCATGAAGGTGGCAGGCAGATGGCCGTCCTCGTCCAGTTTCTTTGCAATCTGGACGTGCTCGGCATAGTCATAGACTGTCTCCCGGCTGTATTTACGGTACATGGCCTGCAGCCTGTCTACCGGTGCGGCCTGAATCTCCGCTTTGGTCAGCAGCCTGTCCCCGCTGCTGCGCCAATAGCCGTGGGCGTCGATCTGCCACTGGGCGCGGGTATAGTCCCCTTTGCTCTTTTTGACCGGCACATCAGCATAAGCTGTGGAGGTGTCGGTGGGCAGCTTCCGGAACAGCAGAATGTACTCGGGGCAGCCAACGCCCATTTTGGTTCCGTCCTTGCACTGCTCCGTCCAGCCCAGGCGGTAGGTCTGATTGTTCTCCCGCACCACATCGGTCACCACCGTTATCATGCCGAAGTACTGAAAACCATGCTTCATGTAGTGCTGGATGCACATGGCGTGGAAAGGCTCCATGGTTGGCATTCCGGTTCCTGTGGCGTTTCCGAAGAGCACCCGATCCTTGACGTGGCAGGCAAACACCCGGCCGGGGCGCAGAACCCGCAGCAGCTCCGGGCTGAGAAAATCCATCTGCTCGAAGAAGCGGGCCGTGTTCTCGTTGTGGCCGAAGTCGTTATAGCTTGGTGTGTACTCGTAATGATTGGAGAAGGGAATGGAAGTCAGGATCATGTCAACACTGTTCTCCTCCATCTTGGCCGTCTCCTCCACGCAGTCGCCATGAATGGCGGTGAAGCGTTTTCCGTCAACTCTCACTGTCTCAACTCCTATGCTTCGGGCCATGCGCTCGGCCTGTGCCGCCTCGTTCAGCCCGTATTTCCGGATGATTTCCCGCATCCGCTCTTGCTGCTCGTTGTGCTGCTTCCACTTCTCCATCAGCACCCGGAAGATCGGCTCCTCTGCCTCGGTATAGAGGATGTCGATAATGACCTGCTCCGTCTGGAGGAAGCGGTAGATGCGGTGGACCGCCTGGATGAAATCATGGAATTCATAGTCAATGCCCACAAAGATAGCCCGGTGACAATGCCGCTGGAAGTTGCAGCCGCAACCGGAGAGGCTTTTCTTTGTGGCGAAGAGCCGGGTTTTCCCGTCGGAGAAGTCCATCACCCTGCGCTCTCGCTCGTCGTAGTCCATCGTGCCGTAGATCTCTACTGCCTCCGGCATGAGTCGCTTCAGCTCGTGCCGTTCCTCCTCCCGGTCATGCCATAGGATGAAGTGGGCGTCCGGGTCGCTGTCCACGATCTCTTTGGCCATGGCACAGCGGGCCGCAATGCTATCTTTCTTCTCCCGCGCTGCCTCTTGCAGACTGGTGGCGGCGTCGTTCATTAACTTGTACTGTCCGTCCTTGTCGGTGATCCCCTCGTAACCCCTGGAGATCATGTGAGGCCGGACATCCATTGGCGGAAGGGCGTAGCCCTCATCGTCATACCCCAGATCCGAAGGTTTAGAGATGAACAGCGCCCAGGAAGATACCCACAGCCAAAACTCTTCTTCCTTGTGCGGGTACAGGGTCAGATTGTTGGCCTTTGTGCTGTCCCGCTGAAAGAAGCGGGTCAGGGCCTGTCCGGTATCCATGACCTCAAGGAATCCGGCGTAGTGGATCAGCTCTTTCAGCCGGTTTGGGGCGGGTGTCGCTGTGGCGACGAGCTTATATTTGACACCCTTGAACTTGGGAAGAAAGGTCTGGTATGTCTTGCTGCCAAAGGACCGCAGCACCGCCGCCTCATCCAGGACGCAGGCGGTGAAGTCCTTCGGGTCGATCTCGCCGTCCCGGACACGCTCATAGTTGGTCAGATAGATCTTTCCGACCTCTGTGGCCTCGCTTGGGCTTGTGATGTATCGCGGTTCCTCCATGCCCAACAGCTGCACAGCGTCACGTCTGAACTCCTGGCGGACGCCCAGCGGCAGCACGATCAGGGCCTTCCCGCCCTCATGCTGCAGCACCAGGCGGCAGTATTCCAGCTCCTGGAGGGTCTTACCCAGGCCGAAGCTCTCAAACAGTGCCCGCCGTCCTCCGGCCAGCGCCCATACCACCGCATCCCGCTGGTGAGGCTTGAGCACCGGGGAGAGCGCTGACGGATCCACGGTAAAGCCGCTCACCGGGGCAACCTCAATTTTGGAACGCAAAAAGTCAAGATAGGTCACAGCGCCACCGCCTTTTCCAGCTCCGCCATGGTACGGATCTGCACAGCCCACTCTGGAAAATTGGCCCGGACCACAGCGGAGGCCATCGGCGGGCACACGGCGTTCCCGCATCGGGCCACCTGCTGGGTCTTTGGATACTCCTTGCCGGTATAGTCCCGGTCGATGATGTAATCCGGCGGAAAGCCCATGGCCGCGTACAGCTCCCTCGGCGTCAGCATCCGCATGGTAATGTCCGAGAGGTAATACCAGGTCCCGCCAATCCGCAGCAGAAGAATCTGGTCGTCAGCAAGCGAATAACCGCAGTGCTTGTTGAGTAGGGCGCGTATCTGCGGCCAGCAGCCGAGCGCCGTTCCGGGGGCATATTGCTCCACCCGGACCGCAACAGCCGCAAACTCTCCCGCGCTTGCCGTTATGGTGCGCAGCGGCCTCTCCGGGCTTTGGCCCAGGTCCTGGCCCTTGAACTCCGCCACATGGGCGGCAATCAGCGATTCCCGGTCGTGGGAAGTGGCGGTGTGCATCGGGGCCTCCAGGCTTAACGGCCTACCGCCGGTATAATATTCCACCAGATTTGCGGCTACCAGCCCGTAACGGTTGGAGGCGTCCGCCGTGGGAAGCGGCTCTCTCAGCCCGTTTGCCCGGACACTCTCGGTCTGCTCGGTGTGGTACTGGATCAGATTGGCGGAGGCCAGGATCTGTCCGCCCGCCGTGCGCACAGTACCGATGGGCTGATCTGCGGGAGTGCCGGATGAGCCGCCGGTATTGGAGAGCGTAACCGGTGCCAGCACAGGCTCCACCAGATTTTGTTTGCAGGTGGAGACAACCGTGGGGACCGGACGGTCAATGTCATGGATCCTCGGCGCCTGACCATTGCGCTCACCATAGCCGGTCGGCACCAGGAAGGGCTTCCCACTCCGGATCGTGAACTTGTCAACGCCGCGGATGATTCGCCGCAGGGTGTTGTCGGCCAGCGGGCGAACAGCATTTACGCCGTATTGCTCCCGGATCTCCTGCTTGCTGGCGAAGATGGAAAACATCGGCACGGTCCAGTCGATGATCTCAGCGGCGGACCGCCATGGCAGAAGCCGCCCGGATCTGACCTCCTCGCTGCCATTCGGTGCGTGGGTCCGCTCCGGCCAGACGATAGGCCGACCGTCACAGCGGGCGATCAGCACAAAGCGCTTGCGGGTAGTTGGGGCGCCGTAGTCAGCAGCAACAAGTTCCCGATGCTCCACCCGATAGCCCAGAGCCTCAAGCTGACTGAGCCACTTTCGGAAAGTCTGGCCCTGCTTGCTTCTGACCGGCTTGCCTTTGCGTACCGGACCCCAGGTCTGGAACTCCTCCACGTTTTCCAGCATGATGACTCTGGGCCGCACGGTTCCCGCCCAGCGCAGAACGATCCAGGCAAGGCCCCTGATGTTACGGTCTACCAGGGCGCTTCCCTTGGCCTTGGAAAAGTGCTTGCAGTCCGGGCTGAACCATGCCAGGCCAACCGGGCGGCCCGCGCAAACGTCCACAGGGTCCACGTCCCAGACGGACGCCTGCAGGTGCAGAGTGTGCGGGTGATTCGTCTTGTGCATCAGGATCGCCGCCGGGTCGTGGTTGATGGCAATGGCCACCGGGCGCCCAGTAGCCAGCTCGATTCCCGTGGAGGCTCCACCGCCTCCTGCAAAGTTGTCGACGATGATCTCATTGAACAGATTTGTTTGTGCTTTCATACTTCCCCCTAAAACAATGAGTATTGCCCGACGCAATCGGTGTCCGGGCGGTTTTCCCAGCCCACGCCGATCCAGTCCAGGACACGGCCCCAGCCGTATTTCTCGCCCGTCGCCGGGTCGGTGCAGCATCGGTACATCCAAAATTCCCACTCCTTGGGATTCTGCTCCCGAAGCAGGTCAAAGTGGTGGGGCCTGCTGTCCAGGTGGATCCCGAAGCCGCACATGGAGCAGCCTGTCCTCTGGGCCTTGGTGGTCCGCAGGGTGCCGTCCGGGTCCATCACAATCTCGCCGTAGATATCCGGCACGTGCACGCCCAGATCCAGGGCAAGCTGCAGAAGATCCTGACGGGTGAAGTAGTTGAACGGGCAGCTTCTGGCCGTAGTCTCGCCCACATAGTTGCAGCCGTGGGCCCGGAGGGAATACTGCCGGCGTCCGCCCTCAGATTGCATCAGGCCAAGGAATGGCCAGATGTTGTGCTCTTGCTGGTACTGCTGGGCAGGCAGCTCCTTGAGCCAGTAGCAACACTGATCAGAGACCTTAAACGGCGCAACCTTGCATTTGAGGTCCGGGCGCATTTCCGCATACAGTCCTCCGAAAAGCTCCACCCAGCGGTCTGGCAGTTTGAAGCGGTCGTTGTGGCCGAAGCCGCCCCAGGCGCCCATGTCCCCGGTCATATAGGCCCGGATGATGGGGCTGTCGTCTCCTGGCGTCTGAAGCCGGGCGATCTTGGCGGCGGCCAGTTTGGAGACCACTGGGAAGCCGTCCTCTTGGAGGACCTGGACCTTGCTTTTCAGAGGCTTGATCGGGATCACGCCCATCTCCCGGTGGACCCGCTGGATGCTCTTGTCCTCCAGGACCGAGACAGAGATCCCTGGCACGTCCTCATGCAGCGTCTTGCGGCACAGGGCCAGGAGAGTGATGCTGTCCAGGCCACCCACCGATACGGCGTAGTTTTTTCCGTTATCCCAACAGAAATCCGCCCACTCCCTGATCCGCCTCTGGGCCATGTTGACCTTGGCCCCGTAGGGCAGGGCGATCCGCTGAGCATTGGTCTGCAGGCGGTACAGCTTCTCGTCCCGAGTCTCCTTATGCCCGCCCGGCTGCCATACCTTAACCATCGTTCTCCTCCAGGTCCTCATACTTCGCAAGCTTGCGCAGAATCTCTTGGAACGCTTCATGGAAGGGCTTGTCCCGGTGAACCATCACGGCTCTTGGGCCGTCCTCGTCTTGGCCCTCCCAGCGGGTAAGGCGGTCACTCATAGTTCCTTCCTCCATCTCACTTTCATTTCTCCCAAGACCATCTCTGTCTGCTCGTATCGTTGCCCAGTCCAATGAGTCCCCCCAGCCTGACCGTCACAGATCCAGTTTGATGCTCTAAGGCTTGACCCATTTTCCGACTCCAGAGTGTAGGTAATGAGCCGCTTGTAGCCAAGCGCGGCGGCGGCTCGTTGTGCGGCCCCATACAGCATCGTGCAAGCGTTTCGCGTCCCGTCCGTGCAGCATCGGTTGACCTCAAGCGTCAGCCCATCGTCCAAGTAGCGCCCAATCGGTCTGCCAACCATGCACACACCGCAGAGACGGTCTCCGGCATAGCAAGCGATGGAAAATTTATGCCCTATTGGCGGCTTGTTGTGCCTGTGATGCTCTCCGACAAACCGCACGGCGGTCTGGAAATCACACGGTCTGAGTTGGAGGCGGTCAGTCATGGTCGGCCTCCTTTTCCTCCGCTGGGACGGTGTCTTCCCAAGGCCCATTGTAAAATTCGCAGACGTCGGTCTCGTCTTTCCCTTCTTGGCCCGCGTTAGGGCAGTTCTGCCAGCAATATTTACAGTTCTCTACCATTACTCATTCACCTCCTCGTTAAGCGGCTCTGCCGGGATGATAGCGGGAGTCTTGCATAAGATTCCGCAAAAGGCATGGATTGCTGTTTCGGAAAGCCAATCATCTTGCTGATGCACATACTCCGCCAACGCATCCAGATCGCCCAGCCTCCCATGCGGCGGGACGGGGACGGTTTTTTGCTTTCCATCTTGCCAGCCTTCTCTAACGTTATAAGTGAACGAACCGTCTTTTCTTACGACTATCCACAAATCTTCCTCTCCGGGCAGGCTCATATCAGGGATGTAAATTCCACTCATGCTCATTCCTCCTCGATGATCTCCATCACCGGCGTCACATAGGGTCTCTTTGTAGGGGCCGACGCCCTGGTTGGCCCGCTCTCTTCCGCCTTGGCCCGGATCGCATCCTCCGCCAGCTTCTTGTACCGGTCCCGCTCGGCGCGGGCCAGCTCGACCTCAGCTTCCCGGTTTTCCGCGTCGAGTCCCTGGCGCCAGATCACATAGAGGCAGAGGAACACCGTGCACAGCAGTACAAAGCAGATCCCCGACAACACCATCACCGCCATCCCTCCACCTCCATCGCATAGATCACCGCCGTCCAGAAGTCCTTGAACTCCATCACCGTCTCCATATCCGGAGACCACACCTGCCAGGTCCAGCTGGCCTGATCCCAGACCACCCCATTGATGGGGATCGGGTTCCTCAACATTTCCGGCTGCATCATGGCGCCGCCTCCAGGAGCTTCGCGCCCAGCATCAGGCCCAGGGCGATCAGCACGATCAGCCCCACGATCTCGTCCTGGATCTGCCCCAGGAACAGCAGCACCGCCAGGGCGATGGCCCAGGAGCGCAGGCTTCTCTTGATTTTTGTTATCATTTTTGGTATACTCTCCTTGTCTTTTGAGACTCTGGCCGCTTCCCGTCCGCCAACGGGGGCGGCCTCTTTATTTATTTTCCTTGCTGCCTCCCCTGTCTAAGGGGAGGGGGACCGCGTCAGCGGTGGAAGGGTTGTCCCCGCATCCCGGAGCCTTCCCACACCACACCGGCCGGATCACCGCGGGCTCCCCGCTCTCCGGCCAGACTTCGCCGACCTGCAGGGTCCGTCTCTCGCCCATCATGGGCTTGTCCGGATCCGTGCACAGCGCCGCCCAGGTACCACGGAAATGCTCCCACCGAAGGAAGCGGCAGCCGTTACATTTTGTTTCGCTCATACTGGATCTCGAACCTCCGGAGGACCCGCTGCTTGTGGCACCAGTCGCACAGGCTTGCATCCGCCTCCCGGTGCCGCTGCCGATAAACGAGCCCGGCCTTCCTCAGGGTGTCCTCGCAGTCCTTGCAAAGGTTTCGTCTCAACGTCTTCACTGCTTTCCCCTTTCCGCTTCCGTGACCCGGCGCCGCCATTCTCTGGCGCCGGAGACCGAGCATCCCACCGCCGCGGCGATCTGCTTGTCCGTGGCGCCCGCCCGGTACAGGGGCAGCGCCTTCGACCAGTCGTAGCGCTCCGGACCCTGCAGCGTCTGCAGGCCGTTCCTGGTGCGCCACCAGGCCACGGCGCTGTGGCTACAGCCCATGGCCTCGCCGATCTCCCGGTCATTCTTGCCTTCCAGGTACAGCTTCAGCGCCAGCTCCGGATCCACCTTGCCCCGGGGCTTTTCCGCATGCGCCGCTTTGCCCCAGCGTTTCCGCCAGGCGTAGATCGGCGTTGTGGTGCACTCCAGCTTCTCGGCGATCTGCCGGTCCGTCAGCCCCTGCTCGTACAGCGCCCGGATCTTTGCCGGGTCCACCTTCCTCCAGGCCTCCCGGACCGCCGGCGCCTTCCTGGCCGGCTCTTCGGGCGGCGGCGATTTCCGGCCCAGCCGATCCACAAAGCAGGGGCAGTTCTTGGGTCGCAGCAGCTCCTCGGCCGCGGCGGTCAGCTGTTTGACGCCCAACTGCTTGTACACCCTGGCCACCCGGCTGTGGCCTGTGATCTCGATGTACCGGCAGCCCTGCCCATGGCAATAGCTCTCTGATTCCTTCGGGACCCGGTACAGGCAGGGTCTTTTACACGTCGCCATTGTCTTTCGTCCTTCCTAATTTCAGGTATTCTTCCGGATGATGTGTATAGTAGGCGCTCATGACGGCGCTGAGCCTGGCCGTGGCCCGTTCCCGGAAATGCTCGATCTGCTCCGGCGTGGCCTCGTCCATGGGCACCGGGGTCCCGTCCTCCAGGATCAGGATCCCGACCACCGTGATCTCCCTGCCTCTGCTCTTCTTCGCCGCCATGTTCTTCCTCACCTCCTTCAAAGATATGTTTCGACCGCTTGGACACTTGCGTGTCCGGTTTATCGGACTGTGTTTCTGCTATCATTGTGTTGCCTGAGGATTATTCAGGAGGTAGTCGATACTGCAGCCAAACAGTGCCGACATCCGCTCCAGGGCAGACTGCGGGATGTTCCCGGACGTCTCCCAGTTATAGATGGTCTTTCGGGTCACTCCCAGTTCTCTGGCCATCGCATCCAGGCTCATCCGGCGCTTGGCCCGCTCCGCCGCTATGTTCGGATAAAACAAAAACTCACCTCCCATTTCATGCGATACACGTTTTGTGTATCGGCTGGGTATAATATACTACACGTATCGGGTATTGGCAAGTAGAAGAATACACGTTTTGTGCACCTTCTTTTTGTGAATATTTCCGAAAACGTGTAATTTGTTGTTGCTATTTTACTCATATTGTGTAATAATTATTGAAAGAGGAGGTGATCTAATGATCAAGCTGAAGCAACTGCGGCAAAACTCCGGGAGAAATATGAAAGAGACTGCACAAGCTCTTGGAATTCCATATACTACCTATATCAGCTATGAGAAGGAGGACCGCGAGCCGAATTCGGAGATGCTGATCCGCTTTGCCAATTTTTACGGTGTCAGCATCGACTACCTGATCGGAAAAACCGACGACCCCACCCCCACCCCGGCAAAGGGCAGCCCGGCCACGGATGACGACATCAAATTTGCCCTCTTTGGTGGGGACGGCGAGATTACCGACGAGATGTATGAAGAGGTCAAGCGCTTCGCAGCCTTCGTAAAACAGAGAGAAAAGGAAAAGGGAAAGAATTGATCGAATTGTTCCAGACCGCCGAGATGCTCGGCGTTGAAGTCTTTACCGGCAACATTCCCGAGACCGTGTCTATGTCTGTCCCCGGCGCGATCTGCATGGATGCGTCCCTGGCCTATGGCGGAGCAGTGGAGCGGGTGCACTTCGCCCACGAGCTCGGCCACTGCGCCAGGGCGGCGTTCTACAGCCGCGGGGATCCTCGCTGGATCCGGCAGCGCTGCGAGAATAAGGCCGACAAATGGGCAATAAAAAAACTCGTCCCGAAGGACGAGCTGAAGCGCGCCGTCTCCCAAGGCTATTCTGAGCCATGGCAGCTGGCCGAGTATTTTGACGTGACTGACGACTTCATGATCAAGGCCGTCTGGTTCTACCAGCACGGCAACCTGGCAATGGATCGGTAGTAAGGAAAAACCGCCCTGGATCTCTCCGGGGCGGGGCAGAATAAGGAGGAGACTATGAGAAGAATCATTGTGCTTTTGGTGGCCCTGTCCATGCTCCTGACGCTGACCGCCTGCGGTGCCAAGCCGTCCAGGTACATCCAGATTCTGTACACGGAGCGGGTCGAGGGATATGAAGCCGAGCCTGTGCTGCACCTGGATGAGGAGACCGCGCGGGACTATGCCGCCATCGACCGGAACCTCTGGAATTTCATGGTCGGCGCCGATGAATACGTGCACGCCTACGACAAATATTACGATAACCACGGCCCCATCCGCAGCGACAAGGAGGACGTCGTTAGCATCACGGAGCGGATAGACAAGAAATACCCGTCCGAGCTCCGGGTCATCGGCGTAAACAACGACTACGCTCAGGATTACATCAAAGCCGCCCAGGCCTTCTTCGACGCCACTCAGAATTATTCCCTGTACATCGTGAGCTACGCCCAATTTGGCGGCAGCGAATACCGCAAGCTGCTCGAAGAGTGCGAGGAGTTGGTGGATCAGTGCCGCCTCGAAGTGGTGGATGCCCGGCTGGCGTTTTTGTCGACTGTTGGCCTCTCCCTGGATCGCTGATCTGAGTAAAGAAAAACGCCCCGGATCTCTCCGGGGCGGGATGTGAAGAAAGGAGGCGCTGTCGATGCGCACCGCTGCTGCTTATCTCCGGGTGTCCACGGAGAAGCAGGACGAATATTCTTTGGACTCGCAGCTGAAGCTGATCCGGGACTATGCAGCCAGGAACGACATGGTCGTGCCGGATGAATTCGTGTTCACAGACGACGGGATCTCCGGCCGCAGCGCCAGGAAGCGCCCGGCCTTCAACCAGATGATCGGCTATGCCAAAGCAACAGAAAAGCCCTTTGAAGTGATCCTGGTCTGGAAGTTCAGCCGCTTCGCCCGGAACCAGGAGGAGAGCATCGTCTACAAATCCATGCTGGCCCGCTCCGGCGTGGAGGTGATCTCCATCTCCGAGCCGCTGGCCGAGGGCCCCTTCGGCAGTCTGATCGAGCGGATCCTGGAGTGGATGGACGAATTCTATTCCATCCGGCTCTCCGGCGAAGTGAAGCGCGGCATGGCCGAGAAGCTCAGCCGGGGCGAACCGGTAACTGCTCCCAGCTTTGGCTATGATATCATCGACAAGCGCTATATTCCCAACGCCGACGCCGATCTGGTGCGGCGGATCTTCCGGGACTACCTGGGCGGAAAGGGTATGCGCACCATCGCCACCGAGCTGGGCCAGGCTGGAATCCGAACCAAGCGCGGGAACCCTCCGGACAACCGTTGGGTGGAGTACATGCTGACGAATCCGGTCTATATCGGCTATCTCCGCTGGAATAAGGCCGGCGGCAAGGGCAACTACCACCGGGGCGGGAAGGACTGCGAGGAGAATCTGTATCCCGGCACCCATGAGCCCATCGTGGACCGGGAGCTGTTCGACGCCGTCCAGGCGCGGATCGCCAGCGAAGCCGCCCGGTTCGGACGCTATCAGCGCCGAGAGCAGCCCCTGGAGTGGATGCTGAAGGGCCTTGTTCGCTGCTCCTGCTGCGGCGCGACTCTCATCCGTCTGACCGCCGCCTGTCCATCCATGCAGTGCCACAATTATGGGCGGGGCAAGTGCCATACCTCCCACTGCCTATCGATTGCCAAGGCCAACCGTCTGATCACGCAGTACCTGGAAAACGCCGTGGTAACGCTGTCCTTTCCGGTAGATCCGGAGCAGCCCAGCAGGCCCGACACCGACGCCCCGGACTTCGACCACCTGATCGACGTGGAGAATCTAAAGATGCGCCGGATCATGGAAGCCTACGAGGGCGGGATATATACGCTGGAGGAATTCGCCTCCCGCAAGGCCGCCCTGGCCGCTCAGATCGCCGATCTGGAGCAGCAGCGTCAGGATGCCCAGGCAAAATTCAAAGCCGCCCAACTGGATCCGGTGGCCTTCTCCGAGAAGGTCCTCTCCGTCCTGGAGATCATCCGGGATCCCGACCAGAGCGAGTCCGCCAAAGGCCAGGCCCTGCGATCTATCATTTCCCGTATCGTCTACGACAAAGCCAACGCCAAGCTGCTCGTTTTTTTCTATAGCTGATTATTATCGGTTTCTGCAATTAGGTGGTCCTGACGGGGAGCTCGGCGCGTCCATGCGCTATCTGCACCAGCGCTACTCCATGCCCTACCCCGAACTGCAGGGTCTGTTGACGGATATCGGCGTGGAGGAGCTGGGGCACCTGGAGATGGTGGCGGCCATTATTCATCAGCTGACCCGGGAGATGAGCCCGGAAGAGGTCAAGCGGGCGGGACTGGAGACCTATTTCGTGGACCACACCGCCGGGGTCTACCCCACCGCAGCTTCCGGTTTTCCCTGGACGGCGGCCTCCATGCAGGTCAAGGGCGACGTGATCGCCGATCTGAACGAGGATCTGGCCGCCGAGCAGAAGGCCCGGGTGACCTATGACAACATTCTCCGCCTGTCCGACGATCCGGACGTGAACGACGTGATCCGCTTCCTGCGGGAGCGGGAGGTGGTCCACTATCAGCGTTTCGGCGAGGGTCTGCGGCTGAGCATGGACCGGATGGATCAGAAGAACCTCTACGCCGTAAACCCGGCCTTCGACAGCTAATCCGTAAGCAGGAAAAGAAAACCGGGGTGGTACCGATCAGGGTACCACCCCGGAAAACTTTCCTGAGCACTATATTCTGAGCACTCACACGATCAGGCACTTGCCGGTCATTTCCTTCGGCTGCTCCAGGCCGATGAGCTTGAGGATGGTGGGAGAGATATCCGCAAGTCTGCCGGGCTGCAGCTCGATCCCCTTCTGACGCACGCAGAAGGGCACGGGATTGGTGGTGTGGGCGGTATTGACCTTGCCGGTCTCGTCGAACATCACGTCGGCGTTGCCGTGGTCGGCAGTCACCAGCAGCACCACGTCGTCATGCTTTTCCACCTCGGCGATGATGCGGCCCATGCAGCCGTCCACCGTCTCCACCGCCTTGACAGCGGCTTCCATGACGCCGGTGTGACCCACCATGTCGCAGTTGGCGAAGTTGCAGACGATCAGGGCATACTGCTCGGATGCGATGGCCTCCACCACCTTGTCGGCCACCTTCTCCGCGCTCATCTGAGGGATCAGGTCGTAAGTGGGGAATTCCTTGGGAGAGGGCACCAGGCAGCGGTCCTCGCCCTCGCACTGCTTCTCCACGCCGCCGTTGAAGAAGAAGGTGACGTGAGCGTACTTCTCGGTCTCGGCCACACGGAACTGCTTCAGGCCGTGGGCGGCAATGAGATCGCCGATGGTATTCTCGATGACCTCGGGGGGATAGGCGATGGGCAGAGGCAGGGCCTCGTCGTACTGGGCAGTGCAGACATAGCTGAGAGGATACACGGTCTTCTTCCGGGCAAAGCCGTCGAACTCGGGCAGATTCAGCGCCCAGGTCATCTCACGGGCCCGGTCGGGACGGAAGTTCATGAAGATGACGCTGTCGCCCTCATTGATCTGGCCCTCGGGGCAGACCACCACAGGCTCCACGAACTCATCGGTCTTGCCCGCTTCATAGCTGGCCTTCACGGCGTGGACAGGATCGGGATCCTGGACGCCCTCGCCGCAGACGATGGCCTCATAGCCCTTCTCCACACGGTCCCAGCGCTTGTCGCGGTCCATGCCCCAGAAGCGGCCCTGGATGGTGGCGATCCGGGCGTTGCCAAGCTCCTTGCACTTCTCGTTCAGCTTTTCCACGAAGCCGGCGCCGCTGGTGGGCGGCACATCACGGCCGTCCAGGAAGCAGTGGACGTAGACCTTCTCCAGGCCCCGGGACTTGGCCATATCCAGGATAGCGAAGATGTGCTTGATATGGCTGTGTACGCCGCCATCGGACAGCAGGCCCAGAATGTGCAGGGCCTTACCGCCTGCCTTGGCGTCCTCCATGGCCTTGATATAGACCTCGTTCTGGAAGAACTTGCCGGTCTCGATCTCCTGGGTGATCTTGGGCAGGATCTGGAACACCACCCGGCCGGCCCCGATATTGGTGTGGCCCACCTCGGAGTTGCCCATCTGTCCCTCGGGCAGACCCACGTCCAGCCCGGAGGCCTGCAGCTGGGTGCAGGGATACTCGGAAAAGAGCTTGTCCAGATTGGGCTTCTTGGCCTGGGCGATGGCGTTGCCGGCGGTGGGAGGGGCGATGCCGAAGCCGTCAAGGATGATAAATACTGCTTTCTTCATAGAAAAATAAACCTTCCTTTTATGGGTTTGAAAAAGGGACGCAAAGGTCTCTTCGCGTCCCCTTGATGGTGTTTTTACTCCTGGGCGGTAGCGGCGATAATGGTGGCGAAGTCAGCGGGCTTCAGGGAGGCGCCGCCGATCAGGCCGCCGTCGATGTCGGGCTGGGCCAGCAGCTCGGCAGCGTTCTTGGCGTTCATGCTGCCGCCGTACAGGATGCTGACGGCACGGGCGGGACGGGCGCCGTAGATCTTGCGGATGACGGCACGGATGCCTTCGCAGACCTCCTGGGCCTGCTCGGAAGTGGCGGTCTTGCCGGTGCCGATGGCCCAGATGGGCTCATAGGCGATGACGCAGTGCCGCAGCTGAGTGGCGTCGATGCCGTTCAGGGCAGCCTTGACCTGGTAGGCCACGTACTCCATGGTCAGGTCCATCTCCCGCTGCTCCAGGCTCTCGCCCACGCAGATGATGGGGTTGATGCCCTTGTTCAGCAGAGCCTTGGCCTTGGCGTTGACAAGCATATCGTCCTCACCGTGGTACTGACGACGCTCGGAATGGCCGACGATGCAGTACTTCACGCCGATATCGCTGAGCTGATCGGCAGAAACCTCGCCGGTGTAGGCGCCCTTCTCATACTTGGAAACGTCCTGAGCGCCCGGAGCGACCTTGCACTCCTTGCCGGCGCGGATCAGAGCGGGAACCATGACCGCGGGGGCGCAGATGACCACGTCACAGGTCTTGGTCTTGGGGAGGTTTCCCTTCAGCTCTTCCATAAAGGGCTTGATGGTGGAGGCCAGCTGGTTCATCTTCCAGTTGCCGGCGATGATGGTTTTACGGTACTTTCTGTTCATCTTTTTTCCTATCCTCGTTTTCTAAATTTGAAGCACTGATTACTTGTCCAGCAGGCAGGCCACGCCCGGCAGCTCCTTGCCTTCCAGGAACTCCAGGGAAGCGCCGCCGCCGGTGGAGATATGGGTGATCTTGTCGGCAAAGCCCAGCTTCTCCACAGCGGAGGCGGAGTCGCCGCCGCCCACGATGGTCACGGCGCCGGACTCGGCCAGGGCGCGGGCCATAGCCTTGGTGCCTTCGGCAAACGCCTCAAACTCGAACACGCCCATGGGTCCGTTCCACACGATAGTGCCAGCGCCCTTGACGGCCGCGGCAAACAGCTCCCGGGTCTTGGGGCCGATGTCCATGCCCATGAGATCGTCGGCGATGTCGCCCTCCACCAGGACGGGCTCGGCGTCGGCGGAAAACTCCTTGGCGCAGATGTTGTCAACGGGCAGCAGGAACTTCACGCCCTTGGCCTCGGCCTTGGCGATCATGTCCTTGGCGTAGTCGATGCGGTCGGCCTCCAGCAGGGACTTGCCGATCTTGAAGCCCTGAGCAGCCTTGAAGGTGTAGGCCATGCCGCCGCCGATGATGATGGTGTCGGCCTTCTCCAGCAGGTTGTTGATGACGTTGATCTTGTCGGAAACCTTGGCGCCGCCCAGAACGGCCACGAAGGGACGGGCGGGGTTATCCAGAGCCTTGCCCATGATGCTCAGCTCCTTGTCCACCAGCAGACCGGAATAGGCGGGCAGATAGTTGGCCACACCGGCGGTGGAGGCGTGAGCGCGGTGCACGGTGCCGAAGGCGTCGGACACGAAGATCTCGGCCATGTCGGCCAGAGCCTTGGCGAAGGCGGGGTCGTTCTTGGTCTCGCCCTTGGCAAAGCGCAGATTCTCCAGCAGCATGATCTGGCCGGGCTGCAGAGCGGCGGCCTTGGCCTTGGCGTCCTCGCCGATGGTGTCGGTGGCGAAGATCACGTCCTGACCCAGCAGTTCGCTCAGGCGCTTGGCAACGGGAGCCAGGGTCAGCTTCTTCAGGGACTTCTCCCAGTCTTCCTTGGTGATATCCTCGGCGTTCTTGCCCTTCTCGACCTGCTTCTTCACGTAGCTGTCGAAAGTGGCCGCGGGCTTGCCCAGATGAGAGCAGGCAATGACAGCGGCGCCGTGCTCCAGCAGATACTTGATGGTGGGGATAGCGGCAACGATACGCTTGTTGCTGGTGATCTCGCCGGTCTTCTTGTCCTGGGGGACGTTGAAGTCGCAGCGGAGCAGAACCTTCTTGCCCTTTACGTCCACATCGTAAACGGTCTTTTTGCTGTAGTTCATGTGTATCCTCCCTAAAAAATTTTAATTTGGCAGCTGTTTTATTCTCCGGCCATCTCGCCGGTGGGGTTGAGGCCCGGGAAGCCCTGCTGACGCAGCGCCTCATAGGCCAGGATCGCAGCGGAGTTGGACAGGTTCAGACTTCTGGCCCCGGAGACCATGGGGATGCGCAGACACCGGTCCCGGTACTTCTCTCTCAGCCACAGAGGCAGGCCCGCGGTCTCCTTGCCGAACATCAGGCTCACATCGCCGGACAGATCCGCCCGGGTATAGTCCCGGGGCGCCTTGGTGGTCAGCAGCCAGAGGCCTTTGTCGCCCCGAGAGGCGAAGTACTCCTCCAGGTTATCATAGACGTGCAGATCCACCAGATGCCAGTAATCCAGACCGCAGCGTTTGACCCATTTGTCGCTGATTTCGAAGCCCAGGGGCTTGATGAGATGAAGCCTGGCGCCGGTGCAGGCGCAGGTGCGGGCGATCGCTCCGGTGTTATGAGGGATCTCCGGTTCCACCAAAACGATGTCGACCATGCCATTCCTCCAAAGAACAGTATCTCTTCAACCAGTCCTGGGACATTTTAGCACAAAATTCCGAATTTTGATAACCTATTTTAGCATTTTTTCAAGTTCTTGCACATTTAACAAATTCGCGGTATAATTGGCCTGTCAATGTGTGAAATTTGTGCATTTTGCCCTTATTGTACAAAACCCGGAAAGGTTGATGATCCATGGAAATTCTCTGCCGGGACTGCCCGAGAAGCTGCGGAGCCCTCCGGGCGGATACCGTCCCCGGCGGCGTCTGCCGCTCTCCCCTGCTGCCCCGGATCGCCCGGGCCGCCCCCCACTTCGGAGAGGAGCCCTGCATCAGCGGCGTCCGGGGTTCGGGCACCGTCTTCTTCACCGGCTGCAATCTGAGATGCGTGTTCTGCCAGAACCATGAGATCAGCCGGGGCGGCGAGGGCGAAGCGCTGTCGGTGCCTCAGCTGCGGGATCTGATGCTGCGGCTGCGGGATCAGGGAGTGCACAACATCAATCTGGTCACCGGGGCCCACTACGTCCGGGCGATCGCCCAGGCGCTGGATGGGCTGGAGTTGGGGATCCCGGTGGTCTGGAACAGCAGCGGCTATGAGTCGGTGGAGAGCCTCCGGCGGCTGGAGGGCCTGGTGCAGGTCTATATGCCGGACTATAAGTACACCCGCGCCGACCTTGCCCTACGCTGGTCCTTTGCGAAGGATTATCCGGCGGTTGCTCCGGCAGCCATCCGGGAGATGTACCGCCAGGTGGGGCCTTACCGGATGGACGAGGAAGGCCTGCTTCAGTCCGGCGTTCTCATCCGGCATCTGATCCTGCCGGCTCAGCGGGAGACGGCCATGGACGTGATCGACTTTGTGGCCGAGGAATTTCCCCGGGGCAGCGTGCTGTTTTCTCTCATGAGCCAGTACACCCCCATGCCCGGCCTGGAGCGGTATCCCGAGCTGCAGCGCACCGTAGACCCGGACCTGAACGCGGACCTGGTGGAATACATGATCCGCCGGGGGATCGAGGACGGCTACTGGCAGGAGCCCGAGGCCGCCACCGGGGAGATGATCCCGGAATTCGACGGAACGGGCGTGGAGAGATAAGGGGAAGCTGCCGGGTGACGATCTCTGCCCGAAAACCGGATGACGACCCCGGGGGCTGTCACCTTGTCACCTTGTCACCGGTACGCAGTACACAGAAAAACGGGGGCGGTACACGAGGTTCGTATCGTCCCGTTCCCTGTCCTGAGCACGATTTCCCAAGCACTGAACACTCAACACAGAATTATCGTTGACAAACTCCCCTTCCGGCTCCATAATGATCATCGTACCCGGCAAAACAGCCCAGCTGTTTTGCTGCACGGCGAAAAGCGTTTTCGCTTTTCGCCATCAGATAAGCATTATAATCATATTCGATAAATAGTAAGGAGGCAGATCCCCATGACCTATCCGGAAGTTCTGGCCGCTGCCAGAGAATGTATCGGGCCTTACTGCAAGGCCTGTCCCGTCTGCAACGGCCGCGCCTGCGGCAACGCGATGCCCGGCCCCGGCTGCAAATACCCCGGCCCCACTGCCGCCAGAAACTACGACAAGTGGCAGGAGGTCCTTGTGAACATGGACACTCTGTGTCCCAACGTGGAGCCGGATATCTCCTTTGAGATGTTCGGTCACCGCTTCTCCGCCCCCATCTTCGCCGCGCCTCTGGGCGCGCTGAATCTGCACTACGGCGACAAGCACACCGACTTCACCTACAACTCCATTCTGGTCCCCGCCGCCGCCAACTACGGCATCGCCGCCCTCACCGGAGACGGCGTGAATCCGGAGATCATGAAGAGCGCGGTGAAGGACATGCAGGCCGTGGGCGGCATGGGCATCCCCACCATCAAGCCCTGGAACAAGGAGTTCGTGTTTGAGAAGCTGGATATCGTGGAGCAGGCGGACGTGTTCGCCGTGGCCATGGACGTGGACGGCGCGGGTCTGCCCTTCCTGAAGGCCATGAATCCCAACGCCGGCAGCAAGAGCGTGGAGGAAATGCGCCAGATCATCGACTACGCCGGACGGCCTTTCATCATCAAAGGCATCATGACCGTGGCCGGAGCCAAGAAGGCCGTGGAGGCCGGAGCCCACGCCATTGTGGTCTCCAATCACGGAGGTCGGGTCCAGGGCGGCGTGCCCTCCACCGCCGAGGTGCTGCCCGCCATCGCCGACGCGGTAAAGGATCGGATCACCATTCTGGTGGACGGCGGCATCCGCTCGGGCGTGGACGTGTTCCGGGCCCTGGCTCTGGGCGCCGACGGCGTGCTGATCGGGCGGCCCATCCTCACCGCTATCTACGGTGCCGGGGAAGAGGGCTTCCGGGTGTATATGGATAAGATCGTGGGCGAGCTTAAGAGCACCATGACCATGTGCGGCGCGGCCAGTCTGAAGGACATCGACCGGAGCAAGATCTTCGGATATTAATTCGGAGTTTGGAGTTCGGAATTCGGAATTAAGCGAGAATTGCTGCGCACGGTTCTTTGTTTTTAGAATGTATTTTTAAGACCGGAAACCGGGGTGGTGCGATAATTCGTACCATCCCGGTTTTTGTTATAACGATTATATAGCGAATATCGAATCGTGAAGAGTAAAGAGTAGTGGTATGCCGCTTCGCGGCATGAATTCCAATCCGTCCCCCGAAGGTGATACCACAACTATTCATGATTCACTCTTCGCTATTACCTATTCTCGGGGTGACAAGGTGACATACCCCCTGGTCGTCATCCGTTTTTCGTGCAGAGGTCGGCACCCGGGCAATTCGAAATTGAGCGGGAACGTACCTTTTCACTGTAGGGGCGGGGCTCGTCCCCGCCCGTCGGGGAGCGCCCCTTCCGTCGCTTCGCGACACCTCCCCCTGAGGGGGAGGCAAGAAGCGAATGCCCGGCGGGGAGACCCGAAGAACACAGCACCCCCGGGCGGATCCGTACGGCCCGGGGGTGTTCCAAGAGGGGGCTCTCCCCTCTTGGGCATTTTCATTAGGGTAGGTCTCGGGAGGGGAAGAAATCGCAATCTTCCCCTCCCGAGTGTCGTTTCTCTTTGGTTCTTTCTTTTTGGGCAAGCAAAGAGAAAGAATACCGTCTCTCTTCGCGTTCACCGAGGGGATACGCGAAACCAGGACCGTACCGCGCGGGTCTACCGAATCAATATCCCCCCGGCCCTGCGGGCCACCCCCCTTTAGGCAAGGGGGGCTTGCGGCCCGCGCGGGCGACCGCGAGGGCGAAGCGAAGCGGAGGGCGCCCCTACGGCATAATCTAAAGGGTGAAGCAAAGCGGAAGGCGCCCCTATCGGCCTTCGGCCACTTCCCCCAGAGGGGGGAAGCAAGGGCCAACCAGGGCGTCGGCCACTACGGCATGACCGAAACGCGCTGCATGTCCGCATGCCCGGCCATGGGCTGGGCATCGGCCCCTGCGGGCGAAGAAAACCGGGGCAGTACGAATCAACGTACCGCCCCGGTCTATATTCTGAGCACTGGGCACTAAGCCCTGCACATTCGTCCACTCACTTCCGAACTCCGAACTCCGAATTCCGAACTGCCCTTTTCTCCCGGCGGCGCAGCACGAGGATGGGGACCAGGATCGTCAGCAGGGCGATGGCCGCGGCCAGGTAGATGCCGGGCGTGGGCACGGTCTTGACCTGGCCCAGCTCGATATAAGTGCTGTCGCTGCTGCGGATCACCGCGGCCCCGATCCAGGGGCCGATGATCATGGGCAGCAGCACCGCGAAGATCATGCGGATGCCCTGAAAATGTCCCGCCTGATCCTCCGGGGTCCAGTCCCGGATATTGGCGCTCAGGGCCGCCGAGAGCATCATATACCCGCTCATCATCACGGTTCCGGCCACGATCACGCCGATCCTGCCGCGCACCACGTACATTCCCAGAAGGCCCAGAAACATGATCCCGGCGGCAGGCAGGCTGAAGCGCAGCTTGCCGATCTTGTCGATCCAGCGCCCGGACAGGACGCTGGCCAGGGAGGCCAGGATCAGCACCACGCCCAGCACGATGGCATAGTCGTTGATGTGCAGATAGTTCTGGATATACACGATCAGGTAGGGGTAGCAGATCTGAAAGGCGATGGAGAACAGGCAGAAGGCCCCCAGGCTCACATACAGTTCGGGGTTAGCCCGCCAGACCCGGGGATCCAGGCCGTAGAGCAGCTCCCGCAGGTAATTCCCCTTCCGGGGTTTCAGTCCCGGCACGTCCTTCACCAGGAACAGGCACAGGACGCCCACGGCGCTCACCGCCAGGCCGAAGATGTTGAAGAACTCCCGCCATCTCCCCTGCTGAGTCAGGCCGTCGAAGGCGCCGAAAATGATCAGCATGGACACCAGCGGCAGGATTGCCAGCACGCTCTCGGCCCGGCCCCGGTTTCCGCTCTCTGTCACGTCCGTGACATAGGCGTTGAAGGCCGCATCGTTGGCGCTGGAGCCGAAGAAGGTCATCACGCAGTCCAGGATCACCACCAGCATGGCGGCTGACGCCACGCCGTTGGCCCCGGGAAAGAGCCGGGCGGCGTTCTCCGGGGTCACGTAGCCGAAGGCGGCTGTGGACAGGCCCCAGAGCAGATAGCCCACGCAGATGAAGATCTTGCGTTTGCCAACCCGGTCGGAGAGAGCGCCCATCACCAGGGTCGTCACCGTGGCCGCGCCGGCGGACCAGGCCACCATGGCCGCGATATAGCCCGGATCGGTGGAAATGGTGTTGTAGAGGAACACGTTGAAGTACATGTTCTCTATGGTCCAGGCAAACTGCCCGAACAGGCCCACAAGGATCAGCGTCAGCCACGTGCGCCATCCCAGCTTCTTTTCCATACGCCGCTCTCCTTTCTCTCAGATCCGCTTCCGTCTGCTCACTCCAGATTCAGCGCCACGATGTTGTGCAGGATCCGAACCACCTGGTCCATCTTCTCCACGCTGGCGTGCTCATAGGGACCGTGGCAGCAGTAGCCGCCGGTGCCCAGGTTCGGGCAGGGCAACCCCCGGTAGGACAGATGACTGCCGTCCGTGCCGCCCCGGACTGGCACCCGCTGGGGCGCAAGACCGGCCTTTTCAATGGCCTTTTCCGCCAGCTCCACCACCTGCATGTGCCCGGCCAGGGCCTCGATCATGTTCCGATACTGCTCCCGGATGGTGAGCTTCACCGTGCCCTCGCCGTACTTCTCGTTCAGGAACTTCTCGATCTGCCGCAGGCAGCGCTCCCGGCTGTCGAATTCGGCGGCGGAATGGTCCCGGATGATATAGTGCAGCTCCGCCCGCTCCACGCTGCCCTTCATCTCGGTCAGGTGGAAGAAGCCCTCATGCCCTTCCGTGTGCTCCGGGCGCTCGGCGGCGGGCAGCATGGCGTTGGCCTCCATGGCGACCAGGCTGGCGTTGATCATCTTTCCCTTGGCGCTGCCGGGATGGATGTTCACCCCGTTGACCTCCAGCAGCGCTCCGGCGGCGTTGAAGGTCTCGCAGTTGAGCTCCCAGGGCTCTCCGCCGTCCACGGTGTAGGCAAAGTCCGCCCCGAAGGCCTCCAGATCCAGCAGATCCGCTCCGTGGCCCACCTCCTCGTCGGGGGTAAAGCACAGGGCGATGGGCCCGTGAGGCAGCTTTTCCCGGATCAGCTCCTCTGCCAGGGTCATGATCTCGGCCACGCCGGCCTTGTCGTCAGCGCCCAGGACGGTGGTGCCGTCGGTGGTGATGAGGGTGTGTCCCACCAGCTCCTTCAGGTGGGGAAACTGCTCCGGATCCAGTACCCGGCCGCTGTCACCCAGGGGTATCACGCCACCATCGTAGTCGGGGACCAGGGTGGGCTGCACGTTTTCACCGCTGAAGTCGGGGATGGTATCCAGATGAGCGATGAATCCGATGCAGGGTTTGTGCTCCATGCCTTCGTTGGCGGGCAGAAAGCCGTAGGTATAGGCGTGCTCGTCCACTTTGACGTTTTCCAGGCCCAGCTCCCTCATCTCTTCGGCCAACAGCCGGGCCAGATCGAACTGACGCTCGGTGGTGGGTGTTCTGCTCAGGTCCTCGGCACTGGCGGTATGGATCTTCGCGTAGCGGATCAGTCTCTCGTATGCTCTCATCGGTTTTCTCCTTCTATGTAAAATAGTGCTTAGGAAATTCGGAATTCGGAGTTCGGAGTTCGGAATTTAGTGAAGAGATAAGGGCGAAGAGTGATAAGTTTTGATATGCCGCCTTGCGGCATTCATTATCATCCGTCCCGCCTCGCGGGACACCATAACTTTTCACTCTTCACTTTTCACTCTTCACTCACAATAATACTTCTCCGTAGATGAACAGTCTTCCCTTCCGGCTCTCGCCGCCGGTGCCGGTGACCTTCGCCTTGCCCTTCCCCCGAAGGGCGAGGATATCCCCTTCGGATATGGGAAGATCGCATTTTTGGCAGTCCAGGTAGTTGACCGTTACCAGGCCCGCCCGGATCTGCCGTGCAGCCTCGGAGCGGCTGAGATCGAAGAGTCCGGCCAGTACCGCGTCCAGGCGCATGGACTGAACTGAGAAGCGCTTTTCCTTCACTCTCCGTTCAGGCGCGGGCACCTGGGAAAGGGCAAGTTCCCGGGTCTTCACCCCGCAGCGTCCCACCTTCTCGATGCTCAGCAAATGCCGCAGCACGCTGGGCAGGCAGAAAATGCTGGCCTCGTTCCCGATGACCCGGATATCCCCCAGCCACTGGCGGTCGATGCCCATGCCCAGCAGAGCACCCAGATAGTCCCGGTGCGCCGGTGTGCCAAAATACGCCGTGATGGCCATGGCCCGCAGGTACTCCGAAAGCTCGGCCGAGTCCTCTTCCATCCAGTCCGGCAGAAAGAAGGCCAGGGTCCTCTCGCAGTCTTCATCGCCGCCGAAGAACCGCACCCGACAGTCCGGCATATGTCTGGCCCAGGCCTCCAACTCCGCCCGCTCGGCGGGACTGAGAAAGTTGGTGTGGGTCAGTTCACTGTTTCTTTGGCAGCGGCGGTTCAGATCCTCCGCCCGCCGGATCAATTCGTTTTGTTCCATCTCTCAGTTTCGTCAGATGCGCTCCCTGATTGGATTTCTTCAGCACTTCCCCGATCTGCTCCAGAGTCCACTCCAGCTCCGCCAGGAACTCTCCGGAGCTGGTTCGCAGAACGCCCGAGCGCAGCGCGCTGAGCCGGATCAGAGAATCGCTGGTAATGACGCGCACGTCGTAGTTTTTGCCGATCTCGTCCACCAGCCGCTCGATATAGGCGTCGGCGGATTCCCCATCCGGGGTGAAGGCCACATGGATGTTGTGATACTCGGTCCGGGAGCCCGGATTGCCCGGGGTCCGGAAGCCGTCGAAGACCAGCACCAGCTGGGACTTCGTAAAGCCCGCATAGCTGGACAGCAGATCCATCAGCCGCCCCCGGGCCAGTTCCAGCTTCTCCGAGGCCAGGCGCTTGAGCTCCTCGGAGGCAAAAATCACGTTGTAGCCGTCCACGATCACATACTGCTTCCGCTCCCGGATGGTAATGGACACCGGAGCCTCGTTCCGCTCCCCGGCCCGGTACTGGGGCCGCCGGATGGGCCCGAACTCCCGCTCCATGATGGCTTCCAGCTCCCGCTCGTCGATGGAGAGGTTTCTCCGGGGCGCGGCCGGGGGCTCCTCCGTCCGGGGCCTGAGGACGCTGTCCAGGTGCATATACTGCTCCACCTGATCCCAGCGCACGTTGAAGCCGGCGCCGTGGGCGCAGAACACCGAATCCGGGGTATTTTCCAGGTCCGCCGTGGGATCGTAGCCGAAGGAGGATACCAGCTTCTCCTGCTCCTTCACCGGCCGGTAGCCCTCGGGCCGAAGCGAGAGCCGCCCCCGGCCGTGGGTATAACTCATCAACTCATCGCCATAGGCGTTCATGGCGGCAACCGGCGCGCTGCCCCGGAGCCGGACCAGTTCCCCGTTCTCCTCCGGCGCCTCAAACACGCCGTTCATCGCCCGCACGTCGCTGATGGCCCGGCCGATCTGGTCCGGTGGTACTTCCAGGGTGAAGCAATACCAAGGCTCCAGCAGCACGCTCTCGGCCTTCATCAGGCCCTGTCGGATGGCCCGGTAGGTGGCCTGCCGGAAGTCCCCTCCCTCGGTGTGCTTCAGATGGGCCCGGCCGGCAGCCAGGGTGTTTTTTACATCGGTAACAGGCGAGCCGGTGAGCACGCCCAGGTGGTGTTTTTCCAGAATGTGTCCCAGGATGAGCCGCTGCCAGTTCCGATCCAGGCTGTCCTCGGGACAGACGCTGTCGGCCACCACGCCGCTGCCCCGGGGAAGAGGCTCCAGGATCAGATGGACCTCGGCGTAGTGCCGCAGAGGCTCGAAGTGACCCACGCCCTCCACCGTGTCGGCAATGGTCTCCCGGTACAGGACCCGCCCCTCCGACAGGCCCACGTCCAGGTCGAAGCGTTCCTTTACCAGGCTCCGAAAGACCTCCGCCTGCACCCGGCCCATTAGGCGCAGCTCGATCTGCCGCAGGCGCTCGTTCCAGCGCAGATGCAGCTGGGGATCCTCCTCCCCAAGCACCCGGAGCCGGGGCATCCACTGGGCCGGATCCGCGCCGTAAGGCAGCAGCAGCCGATAACTCATCACCGGCTCCAGGGCGGGGCGTCCGGAATCGGAGGCCTCCCCCAGACCCTGCCCGGGCCAGGTGCCGCTCAGGCCCAGCGCCGCCCCCAGCTGTCCGGCGGTCAGGGTCTCCGTGGTCTCGAATTTCGCGCCGGAATAGATCCGCAGCTGGGTGATCTTCTCCTCCAGCTGCTGTCCGGCCTCGTCTTCGTATCGCAGCGGAGAACGAACCTTCAGTTCCCCGGAGAGGACCCGCAGGAAGCTCAGCCGGTTCCCCTGGGGATCCCGGGCGATTTTGAAGACCCGGGCGGAAAAGGCCCCCCGGTCCTCCGGCGGCTCCACCAGATCATGCAGCGCCTCCAGCAGCGCCTCCACACCGTCCAGCTTCAGCCCGGAACCGAAGAACACCGGAAACAGCTCTCGGGACCGCAGCGCTCCGGACAGGCGCGTCCGATCCGGGAGGCGCCCGGACAGGATCTCGTCCATGAGCTTCTCTCCGGTCATGGCCAGCTCCTCCTGCAGGGCTTCGCCCCGGAGGGTGAAATCGGCGCAGCGGGGATCCAGCCGGGTCTTCAGCTCCTCCATCAGCTGCTGCTTGTCCTGCCGGGCCAGGTCCATCTTGGTCACGAAGATCAGGCAGGGAAGTCTTCGGCGCTCCAGCAGCCGCCACAGGGTCTCGGTATGGGCCTGGACGCCATCGGTTCCGCTGATCACCAGCACCGCGCAGTCCACGACGCCCAGCGCCCGTTCCATTTCGGCGGAAAAGTCCACATGCCCCGGCGTATCCAGCAGCGTCACGGTCTTGTCGCCCAGAGGGAACACCGCCTGCTTGGAAAAGATGGTGATGCCCCGCTGCCGCTCCAGGCTGTGGGTATCCAGAAAGCTGTCCCGGTGATCCACCCGGCCCAGCTTCTTCAGGCGTCCGGAGAGGTACAGCATGGCCTCGGAAAGGGTGGTCTTCCCGGCGTCCACATGGGCCAGCAGCCCCACGCAGATCTGTTTGGCGCCCTCGGCCATTGCGTTCCCTCCTTTGTATGATATGGTCTATGATTTTACCATATTTCCCGGGTAAAGTCGATAGCCATTTTCGCGCCCGCGCGGAAGACCCTTTGCCGAGGAAAGACTTCCATTGTCACTCTCTTGCAAAATATACGGACGGAATTTGAAACTTCCTCTACCATTTTTGTAAAAGCTGTGTTATAATTAGCCGTCGAAGTTTGTTTATCACGTTCTGCGAGGAGACGAATATGAAAAATACACCTGGCACGCCGGAGACCCCGGATCAGGCCGGTTCCAAACGTGACTACTCTCTGGAACAAGGAGTTTCTTCAATGAAAAAGATACTGGTTTTGGAGGATGAATCCAACATCCGCAGCTTTATCGTCATTAACCTTCGCCGCAACGGGTACGAACCCATCGAGGCCGAGACCGGCGAACAGGCCCTGGAGCAGTTGAAGGTGAACCCGGATATCTGTCTCGGTCTGCTGGACGTGATGCTGCCCGGCATCGACGGCTTTGAGGTCTGCCGCAGGATCCGCGCCTCCGGCTCCAAGATGGGCATCATCATGCTCACCGCTAAGAGCCAGGAGATCGACAAGGTCACGGGGCTCATGACCGGCGCCGACGACTACGTGACCAAGCCCTTCTCCCCCGCGGAGCTCACCGCCCGGGTGGACGCGCTGGTGCGCCGTCTGGGTGTGGATGAGGACGAGAAGGCCCGGGTGGAGATCGTCCGGGGGCCCTTCGTGCTCAACACCCGCAACCGGACCCTGGAGAAGAACGGTCAGCGCCTGAAGCTGACCCAGATTGAATATCTGCTGGTCAAGCTCTTCATGGAAAATCCCGGAAAAGCCATGAGCCGGGAAGATATTCTCTCCGCCGTCTGGGGCGACAGCTTCTCCGGCGAGCTTAAGACCGTGGACGTGAACATCCGCAGGCTCCGCATCAAGATCGAGGCGGATCCCACCGAGCCGGAGTATCTGACCACCGTCTGGGGCTACGGCTACAAGTGGGGCTACTGATCCCTCCCATTCCAACCGACAGGAAGTTACATCCATGTTCAACAAACTGAAGATCCAGCTGATCTTTTCCGGGATCGCCGGGATCGCCCTGCTGCTGTTCGGGGTCTGGGCCGCCACGCGCGGTCTGCGCTACCTGGCCGTAGGCGTGATGAGCGTGATGTGCCTGTACCTCATCTACCTGATCCTCTGGTTCTGGCGCAGCGTCTCCGATCCCATCGATTCCCTGACCGAGTTTGCCCGGCAGATCGCCGAAGGCAGCTACGGCAGCAAGCTGGAGAACATCCCCGACAATGAGATCGGCCGGCTCACCGAGGCCATCAACGACATGTCCGAGAAGGTGGCCCAGGCGGAAAAGGCCAGGACCGACTTCATTTCCCAGGTCTCTCACGAGCTGCGCACTCCCCTGACCGCCATCACCGGCTGGGCGGAGACCATCGCCTATGACGAGGCCGTCCAGGGCGATTCCCTCAAGGGCATCCATATCATCTCCCGGGAGGCTGAGCGTCTGACCGGCATGGTGACCGAGCTTCTGGAGTTCACCCGGATCCAGGACGGCCGCTTCAATCTGCGCATCGAGCTCATCGACATCTCCGCCGAGCTGGAGGACGCGCTGTTCACCTACGGTGAGCTGATGCGCCAGGCCGGCATGGAGATCAACTATACCCCCGCTCCCGCCGAGATCCCTCTGATCCCCGGCGATCCGGAGCGGCTCAAGCAGGTCTTTCTGAACCTGCTGGACAACGCCGTCAACCACGGCGGCGACGGCAAGAAGGTGGACGTGGGCATCCAGCGCATGGACGACGGCGTTCACATCACCATCCGGGACTACGGCCACGGCATCCCCGAGGGTGAGCTTCCCCACGTGAAGGAGAAGTTTTACAAGGGCAGCTCCCGGAACCGGGGCACCGGCATCGGCCTTTCCGTCTGCGACGAGATTGTCACCCGCCACAAGGGCAAGCTCCTGGTGGAGAACGCCCCGGAGAAGGGCTGCCGGGTCACGGTGATCCTTCCCCTCAATTCCAAGACAAGTGTAGAGTAACATAAGGAGACCTTTTCATGCCCGAATCCAACGCAAGCTGTTCCTTCCGCACCTCGATCGGCGGCCAGGCCCTGATCGAGGGCATTCTCATGCGCGGCCCCAGAAAGCAGGCTATCGTCTGCCGCACCGCCGACGGTCTGGTGGAGAAAACCGAGGACTTCGTTCCCTTCAAGGAGCGTCATCCCTTCCTGGGTCTGCCCTTCGTCCGGGGCTCCGCCGTATTTGTGGACTCCATGATCAAGGGCATGCAGGCCCTGAGCTATTCCGCCAGCCTGGTCCCCGAGGAGGAGATCGGCGAGCCGGATAAGCTGGATCTGTGGATCCAGGACCATTTCCCCGAGGAGAAGGCCCAGAAGCTCATTATCGGCACCTCGGTCGTGCTGGGCATCGGCCTGTCCCTGCTGCTGTTCGTGTTTCTCCCCTCTCTGCTGGTGAGGCTTCTGAACTTTAAGCAGGCTTTCTCCCTGCCCCTCATCAATCTACTGGAGGGCGTCCTGCGGGTCGGGATCCTGCTGGGCTATATGGCCCTGGTCAGCAGGGTCAAGGATATCCGCCGCCTGTTCTCTTACCACGGCGCCGAGCACAAGAGCATCTTCTGCTACGAGAAGGGCCTGCCTCTGACGGTGGAGAACGTGCGGACGCAGAGCCGCTTCCATCCCCGCTGCGGCACCAGCTTCCTGCTGGTGGTGGTGCTGGTGAGCATTCTGGTGAATCTGCTCTTCAACTTCATCTTCCCTGTCACCAATCTCTTCGCCCGGGTGGGCTGCCATCTGCTGCTCCTGCCCGTGGTGGTGGGTCTGAGCTACGAGATGAACCGCTGGTGCGGCGGTCACGACAACTGGCTGTCCGCCGTTCTCTCCGCCCCCGGCAAATGGCTGCAGCGCATCACCACCAATGAGCCGGACGATTCCATGATCGAGTGCGCCATCCGCGCGCTGGAGCTGGTCATCCCCGAGGAAAAGGGCAGCGACCTGTGGGGCGCCTGAGTGGGAGGTCACGATGAAAACATATAACGATCTGTATCTGTCCGCCCGCACCCAGCTAAAACAATGCGGTATCGAGAGCTGTAATCTGGAGGCCCGTCTGCTGGTGGCCCAGGCCGCCGGAAAGACCCCCGAGCAGCTGCTGCGGGATCTGAATCTGTATTCCAGCCCGGCGGTGGAGGAAAAGGTCACCGATTCCCTGGCCCGCCGGATGCGGGGTGAGCCGGTGGCCTACATCACCGGCACCTGGGAGTTTTATGGCCTTCCCCTGACCGTGACGCCGGACGTGCTGATCCCCCGCATGGATACCGAGCTTTTGGTGACCACCGCCAGGGAACTCTTCATGGGCCGGAAGATGGACGCCCGGATCCTGGATCTTTGCTGCGGCTCCGGGTGTATCGCCTGCGCCCTGGCCCGGGTCTTTCCCGCCAGCAAGCTGGTGGCCGTGGATATCAGCGCAAGCGCGCTGGCCGTGTGCCGGAAGAACCTGGCCGAATACGGCTTCTCCTCCCGCTGCATCACCCGCCAGGCCGACGCCACCGCTTCCCCTCCCCTGGGCATGGGGAGCTTTGATATGATCGTCTCCAATCCCCCCTACATCCCCAGCGGCGAGATCCTGACGCTGGACAGCTCCGTTCGGGATTACGAGCCCATCTGGGCTCTGGACGGCGGCGAGGACGGACTGCGCTTCTACAAGAGCATCCTCAAGTACTGGAAGAGCCTCCTGAAGCCCGGCGGCTACCTGCTCTTCGAGGTGGGAGAGGGTCAGGCCGACGAGGTCAGGGAGATGATCCTGGCTGCGGGCTTTGCCTCCGCCGATACTCGCAAAGACACCCTGAACGTGGACCGCGTGGTCTTCGGACGGACTTATCTCGAGTAACAAAAGTCCGGTTTATTGGACATATCTTTTGATATACTTTCCTCGGAAACAAGAAAAAAGGAGAGAACAGCATGGCAGAAAAGAAAAAAGCGCCGGTCCCTGTGGCCCCCTCTTCCGACAAGAAGAAGGCTCTGGAGACCGCCATTGCAAAGATCGAGAAGGATTACGGCAAGGGCACCATCATGCGCCTTGGCGACGATATCTCCGTGAACGTGGAAGCCCTGTCCACCGGCTCCCTGTCTCTGGACCTGGCGCTGGGCATCGGCGGCGTTCCCCGGGGCAGGATCGTGGAGATCTACGGTCCCGAGGCCTCCGGCAAGACCACCCTGGCCCTGCACATCGTGGCCTCCGCCCAGAGGAACAACGGCGTGGCCGCGTATATCGACGTGGAGCACGCCCTGGAGCCCGCCTATGCCAGAGCCCTTGGCGTTGACATCGACAGTCTGCTCATTTCCCAGCCCGATTCCGGCGAGCAGGCTCTGGACATTGCCGAGTCTCTGGTCCGCTCCGGCGCCATCGACGTGCTGGTCATCGACTCCGTGGCCGCCCTGATCCCGAAGTCCGAGCTGGACGGCGAGATCGGCGACACGGTGGTGGGCGCCCTGGCCCGTCTGATGAGCCAGGCCATGCGGAGGCTGGCTCTTCATCAACCAGCTGCGCCAGAAGATCGGCGTCATGTACGGCAACCCCGAGACCACGCCCGGCGGTCTGGCCCTGAAATACTACGCCTCCGTGCGCATCGACGTGCGCCGTATCGAGACGCTGAAGGTCAACGGCGAGATGATCGGCAACCGGACGAGAGCCAAGGTCGTCAAGAACAAGGTCGCCCCTCCCTTCCGGGAAGCGGAGTTCGACATCATGTACGGCGAAGGCATCTCCCGGGTGGGCGAGATCGTGGATCTGGGCGTGAAGCTGGAGATCATCGACAAGGCCGGTGCCTGGTTCACCGTGGACGGCCAGCGCATCCAGGGCCGTGACGGCGTGAAGGACTATCTGCAAAACAACGAGGAAGCCCGGGAACGGGTGGAGCAGCAGATCCGGGACAACGCCTACAAGCTCATGTCCCCCCAGGCCAGGAAGGCCGCCCAGGCCTCCGGCCGCATCGCCGAGATGCCGGGCGTGAACGTCTCCGCCGACGATTTCGACGAAGGCTGAGCGCGAGCGAATAGAAAGTCAAACCGTGACGAGGGCAACCCCTCGTCACGGATTTGTTGGTTTGATAACGTATGACGATCCGACATTTGAAACAGACCTCCGCCGACCGGGTGACCGTGATCCTGGAGGACGGAGAGGAGATCAGAACCAGCCTGGGCGTTATAGCCTCCCTGCGGCTCTTTGCCGGAAAGGATCTGGAGGAGGACGCGCTGTCGGAGCTGCGCCGGAATTCCTGTCGCTCCCTCTGTCGAGACCGGGCGCTGGAGTATCTGTCCCACCGGCCCATGTCCCGCCGGGAGCTGGAAAAGAAGCTCCGGGAAAAGGGGGAAAACGAGGACGCCGTTCTGTTCAGCCTGGACTGGCTGGAGGAACGGGGCTACCTCAACGACGCGGATTACGCCGCCCGGGTGGCCCGTCACTACGGCGGAAAGGGCTATGGCGCGGGCCGGATCCGCTCGGAGCTCGGTCGCCGGGGCGTTCCCAGAGAGTACTGGGAGGACGCCATGGCGCAGGCGCCGGCCCCGGATGAGAAGCTGGACAGGCTCATCGCCTCCAAGCTCCGGGATCCCTCGGACAGGGACGCGGTGCGCAAGCTCTCCGCTTCCCTCTCCCGCCGGGGCTACAGCTGGGAGGAGATCCGCTCGGCCCTGGGCCGGGTCACAGACATTGAAGAAGATTGAGTTGGGGAATAACCTATGGAAAAGACCTTTGCGCTCATCTCTCTGGGATGCGCGAAAAATCTGGTGAACAGCGAGCAGATGCTGTACCTTCTGGACGAGGCCGGCTACACCCTGGTCCCGGACCCGGATGGGGCGGATCTGGCCATTGTCAACACCTGCGGCTTTATCGACGCCGCCAAGAGCGAGGCCATCGACACCATTCTGGAGATGGCGGAGCTGAAAAAGCAGGGCCGCCTGGGCGGACTGATCGTCACCGGCTGCCTCTCCGAGCGCTATCAGGGCACGATCCTTCAGGAACTGCCGGAAATTGACGCCGTGCTGGGTGTGGGCAGCTTCGGGGACATCGTCAAGGCCGCCAACGCCGTGATGGACGGTCGGGGCCTGAGCCTGTTCGGGGACAAGAACGCGCCCGTGGAGGAGATCTCCCGGGTCGTCTCCACCGGTCCGGGCTGGGCTTATCTGCGCATTGCCGAGGGCTGCGACAACTTCTGCGCCTTCTGTGCCATTCCCTACATCCGGGGCCGCTATCGCTCCCGTTCCATGGAGAACGTGCTGGCGGAGGCCCGAGAGCTGGCTGAGCACGGGGTGAAGGAGCTGATTGTCATCGCTCAGGACATCACCCGCTACGGTACCGATCTTTACGGCAAGCGCAGTCTGGCCGCCCTGTGCCGGGAGCTTGCGAAAATTGAGGGGATCCAATGGATCCGGCTGCACTATCTGTACCCGGACCAGTTCGACGACGAGCTCATCGACGAGATCGCCTCCAACGACAAGATCGTCAAGTATCTGGACATCCCTATCCAGCACATCAACGACCGGATCCTCAAGCGCATGAACCGGAAGGGTACCGGCGGCGAGATCCGCGCGCTCTTTGCCGAGCTGCGGCGGCGCATCCCCGGTCTGGTCCTGCGCACCAGTCTGATCGCCGGGCTTCCCGGCGAGGGCGAGGCCGAGTTTGAGGAGCTGTGTGAGTTTCTGAAGGAAGCAAAGATCCAGCGGGTGGGCGTGTTCCCCTTCTCTCCCGAGGAGGGCACCCCCGCGGCAAAGATGGAGCGCCCCGACGAGGAGACCGCCCAGCGCCGGGCCGACCTGATCCTGGAACTCCAGGCTCCCATCATGGACGAGTTCTGCCAGAGCTTTGTGGGCAAAACCATCCCCGTGCTGGTCACCGACTACGACGAGGACGAGCAGTGCTGGGTGGGCCGCAGCTACGCCGACTCCCCGGATATCGACGGCGAGGTCCGCTTCCAGGGTCTGGCCAGGGAGGGCCGGATCGTTAATGTCGCCATCTCTTCCGCCGAGGATGGGATTCTCTATGGAGAGGAGGCCGATTCATGACTACCGCCAACAAGATCACCATCGGGCGCATCGTGGCCGTGCCGGTTTTTCTGCTGCTGGCCTATCTGAACAAGCCGGTCTGGGCCTTCGCGGTGTACGTTCTGGCCTGCGTCAGCGATTTCCTGGACGGCTATATCGCCCGGCATTACAACCAGATCACCGATTTCGGCAAATTCATGGATCCCCTGGCGGATAAAATGCTGGTGCTGGCCGCCATGTGCTTCTTCGTTGACAAGGGGCAGATGCCCGGCTGGGCCGTGGCCATCGTGCTGTTCCGGGAATTCGCCGTGTCCGGCCTGCGGCTGATCGCGGTGGAGCAGCAGAGGGTCATCGCCGCCGCCTGGTCCGGCAAGATCAAGACCGCCGTGACCATGGTGGGTCTGGCCGCCATGCTGCTGTTCGGCGGCGTGCCCGCGGTGAACGGCATCGTCACCGCGCTGATCGTTCTCACCACCGTCTATTCCGGCGTGGAATACTTCATCAAAAACAAAGACGTCTTTTCCGACGTCAAGTAACAGGAGCTGCCCATGAAACTGTATAATTCCGCCACCCGTACCCGGGACGAATTTGTTCCCAACAACCCCGACATCGTCAAGATGTACACCTGCGGCCCTACGGTCTATCACTACGCCCATATCGGCAACCTGCGCTCCTACATCATGGAGGACGTGCTGGAGAAGTATCTGCGCTACCTGGGCTACAACGTCAAGCGCGTCATGAATATTACCGACGTGGGCCATTTGACCTCCGACGCCGACGAGGGCGAGGACAAGATGCTCAAGGGCGCCAAGCGGGAGCACAAGAGCGTGATGGAGATCGCCAAGTTCTATACCGACGCCTTCTTCTCCGACTGCGCAAAGCTCAACATCAAGACCCCCGACGTGGTGGAGCCCGCCACCGGCCTGGTGGATTTCTACATTGAGATCATTCAGAAGCTGATGGACACCGGCCACGCCTACTTTGCCGGCGGCAACGTGTACTTCGACACTTCCACCATGGAGCATTACTACGTCTTCAACGACTTCAACGCCGGCGACCTGGACGTTGGCGTGCGCGAGGGCGTGGAAGAAGACGGCAATAAGCGCAACAAGAACGACTTTGTGCTGTGGTTCACCAAGTCCAAGTTCGAGGATCAGGCCCTGAAGTGGGATTCTCCCTGGGGCGTGGGTTATCCCGGCTGGCACATTGAGTGCTCCGGCATCGCCCTCAAGCACTTCGGCGGGGATCTGGACATCCACTGCGGCGGCATCGACAACGCCTTCCCCCACCACACCAACGAGATCGTGCAGAGCGAGGGCTATCTGGGTCACAAGTGGTGCAACTGGTGGGTCCATGTGTCCCATCTGCTGGTGGCCTCCGGCAAAATGTCCAAGTCCAAGGGCGAGTTCCTCACCGTCTCCCTGCTGGAGGAGAAGGGCTTCGATCCCCTGGCCTACCGCCTGTACTGCCTGCAGAGCCACTACCGCAAGTCCCTGATGTTCTCCTGGGAGATCATGTCGAACGCCCAGGTGACCTACAACAAGCTGATCGCCAAGGTCGCCGCCCTCAAGCCCGGCGACGGCGAGATCGACCAGGCCGCGGCGCAGGAGCTGAAGAGCCGCTTCACGGCCGGTCTGGACAACGATCTGAACACCTCCCTGGCCGTTACCGCTCTGTACGACGTGCTGAAGGCCAAGACCAACGATGAGACCAAGCTCTGGGTTCTGGGTGATTTTGACCGGGTCCTGGGCCTGAGCCTGCTGGAGAAGGCCGAAGCCAAACGGGAAGAGCTGAAGAAGCAGGCCGTCACTGCCGGAGAGTTCACCATCATCTCCGAGAGCGGCGAGGCGGACGAGGCTGTGGAAGCAAAGATCCGGGCCCGTCAGGACGCCAAGAAGGCCAAAAACTTCGCCGAGGCCGACCGGATCCGGGACGAGCTGAAGGTTGAAGGCGTGGAGGTCATCGACATTCCCCATGGCGCGAAGTGGCACAGGATCTGATTCTAAACATTCCAAAAAAGGGCTGTGAAAAATCTCTTTTCACAGCCCCTTTTTTGTGTTTCCTTGTCTCTCTAAAAGTATATTATTCCTCTTCCGTCGGCTCCTCCAGGAGCTTTTCGGCGTCCTTCGCCAGGCTTTCAGGCACATAGATATCCACGCCATAGCCCGGGATGCCCAGGACCACCTTGCCCAGACTTCCCTCGCCCCGTTCCATACTGATACAGGGGATGCCGTAGGCCTTCAGCATGTTCATGGTCAGCTGATCGGACAGATCCGTACAGCTGCGGGTGCACAGGAACACCGGCCGCTCCGTCTCGCCGTCCGGCGTTCTGGGCCAGCTCTCCAAGACCTCGCCATACAGATAATGTCCCCAGGAAATGCTCTTTTCTTCGTCCATCGGAATCGCTCCTTTCAAGCCTTATTTGTGATATCGGGACCCTTCCAGGATCTTGAAGCCCCGGTACAGCTGTTCGATCAGCATGACCCGGGCCAGATGGTGGGGAAAGGTCATCTTCGACATACTCAGCTTCCGGTCGGCCCGGGCCTTCACGCTGTCAGCAAGGCCGTAAGAACCGCCGATCACAAAACAGAGCCTGGGCTTGCCGGAGTTCTCCTGCCGGCTTATCAGCTCCGCCATGCCTTCCGAGGGCATCTGCTGGCCCTCTACGCAGAGGCAGACCACAAAGGCGTCCGGGGGGATGGCCTTCAGGATCTCCTCTCCTTCCTTTTCCAGAGCCTGGCGGATCTCGCCGTCGGAGGGCTTTTCGGACAGACGCCGCTCCTCCGGTTCCACAAGCTCCAGTCTGCAGTACGCGGCCAGACGCTTCCGGTACTCGGAAAACGCGTCCACGAACCATCGCTCCCGCATCTTCCCCACACAGATCAGCTTTACGTTCAGCACGGTCTTTCCTCCCCCGGCTCCACCGGCACCCGCAGGCAGCCCAGGACCGGCGCGCAGAACAGCTCCGTCTGCGTGTCCAGCAGGGCCTGTCCGGTTTCGGCCATGGCCTTGGCAGGCGTGTTGTTTTCCTTGCTCAGGTGCCCCAGAATGATCCGCCGGGTCCCGCTCTCGGCCAGGCTCCGGGCTGTCTCGGCGCAACGGGCGTTGGACAGATGCCCCCGATCCGACAGGATCCGTTTTTTCAGCTGCATGGGGTAGGGCCCGAAGCGCAGCATCATCTCGTCGTGATTGGACTCCAGCAGCACCGTGTCGGCTCCCCGGAGATACCGGAGCATCTCCTCCGTTACCACTCCGGTGTCGGTGAGATGGGCGTAGATCCCGGTCCCCCGGATCCGGTAGCCCACGCTTTCATCCGTATCGTGGGAGCTGTGGAAGGCCCGGATCTCCAGTTCTCCCAGGGAAAAGGGCTCCTCCACCGGGATGATCCGCAGCTTCTCCTGCAGCTGGGGAAAGCGCCACAACAGCCGGGAGGCCACGGTACGAGGCGCCAGGATCGGCGCGCTGCCATACTTGCCCAGCATCTCCAGCCCGGAAATATGATCGGAGTGCTCATGGGTGATGAGCACTCCGTCGATCTCAGATAAGCTTATCCCGACAGAGCCCAGGGCCTTTTCGATCCTCCGCAGGGAGATCCCGGCGTCGATCAGCACCCGGGTCCCGCCGTCGGAGACCAGCAGACAGTTCCCGGAGGAGCCGCTGGCGAATACGCAGACCTCCATCAGTTCAGCGAGAAGATCTTCTCCCCGTTGTCGGGATCGTCGGGGATCGTCTCGATGCGGATATCCGCGCCCAGGGCCTGGAGCTTGCCCACGAAATTCTCATAGCCGCGCTCGATAAAGTGGATATCCTCCACCTGGGTCTCGCCGCTGGCGCACATGCCCGCAATGACCATGGCCGCTCCGGCCCGCAGATCGCAGGCCATGACCGGCGCGCCGGTGAGCTTCCGCCCGCCCTCGATGATGGCGATGTGGCCGTCCACCTGGATCTCCGCGCCCATCTTGCGCAGCTCGTTGACGTACTTGAAGCGGTTGTCGTAAATACCCTCGTTGATCACCGAGGTGCCGTTTGCCAGGCACAGCAGCACGCCCATCTGGGGCTGCATATCCGTGGGGAAGCCAGGATAGGGCATGGTCTTGATGTTGCACCTGCGCAGGACGCTGGCGCCCTTCACCAGGACGGAATCCTCGTACTCCTGGACGATGGTGCCGGTCTCGCGTAGCTTGGCGCTGATGCACTCCAGGTGCTTGGGGATCACGTTGCGGACCAGGACTTCTCCCCCGGTGGCCGCGGCGGCGACCATATAGGTGCCCGCCTCGATCTGATCGGGGATGATGGTGTAGGTGCCGCCGTGGAGCTTTTCCACGCCGTTGACCTTGATGGTATCGGTACCTGCGCCGCGCACGTCGGCGCCCATGGAGTTGAGGAAGTTTGCCAGATCCACGATATGGGGCTCTCTGGCGGCGTTCTCAATGATGGTCCGGCCGGAGGCCAGGACCGCGGCGATCATGATGTTCATGGTTGCACCCACGGAGACCTTGTCCAGATAGATCCTCGCGCCGTGCAGATGTCCGTCCAGCGCGTCGGCGTAGACGAAGCCGTTCTTCACGCTGACCTCGGCCCCCAGGGCGGTCATGCCCTTCACGTGCTGGTCAATGGGGCGCACGCCGAAATTGCAGCCGCCGGGCATGGTGGTCTTGGCGCTGCCGAAGCGGCCCAGCATGGAGCCGATCAGATAATAGGAGGCCCGGATCTTGCGCATCAGATCGTAGGGGGCGTCCTGATATCTGGCGTTGGTGCAGTCGATTTCAATGGTCGATTTATTGATATAGCTGACCCTGGCGCCGAGCTCGGCCAGGATCGTCAGAAGCATATCGGTGTCGCTGATCTGGGGAATATTTTCAATACGGCATACGCCTTCCACCAGCAGAGCTGCCGGAATGATGGCCACCGCTGCGTTCTTGGCGCCGCTGATATCCACAACGCCGCGCAGCGCATTTCCGCCGTTGATCACATACTTTTCCATAGGATACCCTTTCCACGCGTTTGCTGAAAACGCATTACTGATCGAAGATTATACCAGATATTGTGGTGCAATGCAAGTCTTACTTCAATCCAAGCAGTTTTGCGGCTTTGAGAATGGCGATGATGGTCTTTCCGTCGTCGATCTGACCGTCCATGACCTGATCCAGCAGGGTCTGCAGCGGGATCTTCTCCACGTTGACAAATTCTCCCTCGTCCGGATGGCTGGCGCCCTGATGCAGGCCTCTGGCCATATAGATATGCAGGACCTCGGTGGAGTAACCGGGAGAGGTGCGGCAGTCGCCCAGATCGGTCCACTCCTCCGCGCTCAGCCCCGTCTCCTCCGACAGCTCGCGCACCCCGCATTCCATGGGGTCTTCCCCGTACTCCAGCTTCCCCGCCGGCGCCTCCAGCAGCATCTTTCCGAAGGGGTAGCGGAACTGGCGCACCATATAGCAGTTAAGATCTTCATCCACGGGCAGGATGGTGACGCCGCCGGGGTGCTCCACCACCTCGCGCTTGACCTGACGGCCGTTGTGCAGCTCGGCCCGGTCCAGCCGGACCGTCACGATCACGCCCTTGTACTTGACCTCACCGTCGATGCGCCTCTCGAAATATTCCATGGGACTTCCCTCCCGATAATTCTATAATTAACAGAATACACTTTACATAACCCAGGAAAAGTATATCACAGCCTTTTTCAGATTTCCATATTTTTTGTCTGGAAAGCGTTGATTTTTTTGAATATTTAGGGCAAAAGCGTCTATTTATGTACATTTTTGGCGCAATATAAAACAGTATGGAAACGAAATGATTACATATTGTAATAGCTCTGATTTCCGCTTGCGCAGTTTGGAAACCGGGAAAGACCGCGCGGCTCCTCTCCGTGCGTCCCGGGGCCTGCCGCCTTCCGCCCGATGGCTCCGGGACGTCCGGACCGGGCAAGGCTTCGCCCGGAAATTCCTTCTTCCCTTTTTACCACTGTTGTGATATAATTGGTTTTCCGGAGAGGAAGTGAGGACGTTGCCGAAGCAGCAGGGAGTAAAAAAAATAGCGGATAACCGGAAGGCCTTCCACGACTACTTCGTGCTGGAGCGCTTCGAGGCCGGCATTGAGCTGGCCGGGACCGAGGTCAAGTCCATCCGTGCCGGACAGGTCAATCTGAAGGACTCCTTCTGCACTGTGAAGGACGGAGAGCTCTTTGTGCGCGGCATGCACATCTCCCCCTATGAGCACGGCAACATCTTCAACAAGGATCCGGTGCGGCCCCGGCGGCTGCTGATGCACAAGCGGGAGATCCTGAAGCTCAACGCCCGGGTCATGCAGGACGGCGTGGCCCTCATCCCCCTGTCCCTGTATTTCAAGGACAGCCGTGTGAAGCTGGAGCTGGGCCTGTGCAAGGGCAAGAAGCTCTACGACAAGCGCCAGAGCGACGCCGAGCGGGAATCCAAGCAGGATATCGACCGAACTATGAAAGAGAGGAACCAGTAAATGAGCAATCCTATCGTCACCTTTGAAATGGAAAACGGCGACGTCATGAAGGCGGAGCTGTACCCCGAGATCGCCCCCAACACGGTCAATAATTTCATCTCCCTGGTCAAGAAGGGCTTCTATGACGGTCTGATCTTCCATCGGGTCATTCCCGGCTTCATGATCCAGGGCGGTGACCCCAAGGGCACCGGCATGGGCGGCCCGGGCTACACCATCAAGGGTGAGTTCACCGCCAATCGTTTCCAGAACGATCTGAAGCACGACCGCGGCGTTCTGTCCATGGCCCGCACCATGGCCCCCAACTCCGCCGGCAGCCAGTTCTTCGTGATGCATGAGAACAGCCCCCATCTGGACGGCCAGTACGCTGCCTTCGGCAAGGTCATTGAGGGCATTGAGGTCGTGGACAGGATCTGCGAGGTCCGCACCGATTACAACGACCGTCCCCGGATCCCCCAGCGGATGAAGAAGGTCACGGTGGAGACCTTCGGCGTGGACTATCCCGAGCCGGAGAAATTCTGAGTTCATTTCCAGGGGCGGTTTTTCGCCGCCCCTCTGCAAACCCGTAGATCACAGGGCGACCGGAAGGGTCGCCCCTACGGGAAACCGAAACGCTCTACCCAAAATCGAAGCCCAGCGCAGCGGGTTCGATTTTGAGAGGAGGACAGAAGGAGCGGAGCTGATTCTTTCGCGGTTCTCGCGTTTACCGCGGAAGCGGAGTGGAGCGGCTTCCTCTGACGAGATATGGGGATGTAACGGTTTCGACGGGGGTGTGGAGGCAGGAATAGCGGGCGGATGCGCCTACCATCCATAAAATGGGCAACTTATAAATTAAAGAACGACGATAACACCGTTCTTCTCGCTGCCTAAGCAGTGAGCGTCCCACCCGGGAGGACCACGGCCCGGGAGGGGGCGTCGATCAGTGGTGCACGTGAGTACGGTAAGCTTTGCCCGTGCCATGCATCATGAAGCTACCAAAGTCCGCAGCATGACGGCTTGCGTCGGACGGCGGGAATCTCAAACAACCGTCTGCGCCCGGAGAAGTTCCTGTTAAAACGCTTTCGGACGGGGGTTCAACTCCCCCCATCTCCACCAATACAAGAAGCCCACCCCTCGCGGGTGGGTTTCTTACATCCTGGGAGCGCCGGAGCAAAGCCAGGCATACCCATGAATGTCCCTATAATCCATCGTCCGGCAGATCTCCCCGTAAAGGAGGACGCATTATGCCTTCAAGCAGATCTTATATGGAGTTTATCTCCGACCAGCTTTCCGGGCTGGACGGCGTCGCCTGGCGCGCCATGATGGGCGAGTATATTCTCTACTACAGGGGAAAAATCGTGGGCGGCATTTACGACGACCGCTTTCTTGTCAAGCCCACCAATTCGGCTGTCTCCATGATGCCGGAGGCTATGAGAGAGCTGCCCTATGAAGGCGCCAAGGCGATGCTGCTGGTAGAGGATGTTGAGAATCCGGTCTTTCTCGAGGTCTTGCTGAAGACCATGTACGACGAGCTTCCCGCACCCAGGCAGCGGAAGCCCTCGGCTTGAAGGGAGGTCGGTCATGGTCGAAAACAGACGCATCATGATCATCGGCAGCCCCGGGGCGGGCAAGAGCACCTTTGCCAGAAAGCTCCGGGACCGGACCGGGCTGTCCCTGTGGTACCTGGACATGCTCTTTCACAATCCGGACGGAACCCACGTGGACCGGGAGACCTTTGACGGACGGATCTGTCAGATTCTGGAGCAGCCGGAATGGATCATCGACGGCAACTATCAGAGGACTCTCCCGCTCCGCTTTGAGGCCTGCACGGACGTTTTCTTCTTCGATCTGCCCGTGGAGCAGTGCCTGGAGGGCGCTCAGGCCAGAGTGGGACAGGTCCGGGAGGATCTGCCCTGGGTGGAGAGCAGCCTTGACCCGGATTTTCGGCAGTATATCCTGGACTTTCCCCAGGTTCAGCTCCCCGGGATCTATTCTCTGATCCGGCAGTATCAGGACAGCCGCAGCATCACGGTCTTTCATTCCCGGCAGGAGGCCGACGACTGGCTGGACCGGCACTTTGCAGGGAGGCCCTTATGATCGAGCTTCATGAGATCCCCCTCGGGGAAATCGACTTCTTCTGGCGGGAACATCTGAAATATCTCGTTGAGGATGGGATCGTCACTGATCCGGAGGATCTCGCCTATTTCTCCGGCGAGGAATACCGGGGCGTCATCTGGGAGCACATGCGCCGGGAGCCGGACCGGCACCATCTGGTCTGGTTCTGCGAAGAGAAGGTACGTGTCGGAGCCGCCTCCTACTGCATCTATCAGAGCGAGGACGGGAAATGCTTTATCCTGGATTTCTGGGTCTTCCCGGGACACCGGGGCGGCGGCATGGGTCACCGCTGCTTCGAAGCCCTGGAGCGTTACACCCGGGCCACGGGTGCCGCATACTATCAGCTCAACAGCGAGAAGGAAGCCTCCGTTCGTTTCTGGAAGTCTCTGGGCTTCGTGGACGACGGAAGAGACGAATATGATATGCCCCTGCTTGTCAGGCGATAAAATCCGCCCCTGCTTCTCCGAACGGAAAAGCAGGGGCGCTTCTTTATTCTTCCTCCGGCAGGGTCAGGCCATGGCGTTCGTGGACTCTTCTTTTGTACAGCTCCCGGTCAAAATAGAAACGGTGCACCGTTTTTTCAAAGACGCCGCCAAACTCGTTGACCTTCTCCGGCGCCCAGAGAACCACCTTGCAGAAGCCGAAGATTATCCAGCGCCAGTCCAATCGGAAGCGGTACAGCATGATCTCGTCGAACTCGATGGAATACGCATCCACAAAGCTCCCGGCCAGGGACTCCGGAGATTCCTCCTCCACGCGGATGGCGATCATCAGCTCCCGCTCCCGCCAGGTGACCACGGCATAAATTCCGCCCGGGCCCAGCTCCAGATCCTCCCGCGGAACTTCCAGACTCACAGTCTGTCCGGGCGCGGCCCCTGTGTATCGGGACAAAAGCCCCTCCGGATTCCGGATCGTGATCCTCATATTCGCAGCTCAGAAGCCCAGCTCGTCGTTGACCAGGATCACATGGATGCGCCCGGTGTGCCGTGAGTAGCGGGTGATCAGGAACTGGCAGCAGATGGTGTCCGGGGACTTGCAGTCCATGCAGGCGCCGGCTTTGGTGCAGGGCGTGGAGCCGTTGAAGCGCTGGGCGTTGATGGGCGCGGCCACGTTTCTGGCCCGCTTCATGGCCCCGTCCAGGTCATTGCAGACCTTGTTCATCCCCACGATCAGAACCACCTTCTTCGGTCCGAAGGCCAGGGCGGAAACGCGGTTGGCATTGCCGTCGATGTTCACCAGGATCCCGTCCTGGGTCAGAGCGTTGGCGCTGGCCAGGAACACGTCGGCGTCGTAGGCCAGCAGTGCGGCGGCCCGCTTGTCGGCGAATTCATCCCGATCGATAAAGTTGTACTTGCCTTCCTTCAGGGCCTTCACCAGCCCGATCTCGTGGACGCTGGTGCCGCCGCCCATGGTGACGGTGCTGTCCTCGGGGATCAGGCTCAGCGCCAGCTTCAGGGCTTCCTCACGGCTCTGGGCATAGTAGCCCGATATGTTCCGGGACTGCAGGCCCTTGATCACGGTCTGGGCCAGCAGCGCGTTGCGTTTGCTCCTGTTTTCGTTCACAATGATCTCCCTTTCTGTTTACAGTCCGAGGCCTTTTGCTACGTTGACAATGAAATCCTGTACGTTGGTGACAATGCCTCTGGAGGAGAGGCTTCCCCGGTCGGAGAGCTTGTTGATGGTGAACTCCGACACGTCCACACAGTAGAAATAGACCTCACGCACCGTACCGTCAGGCAGGACCCGGAAGGACGGGGTCATGTTGCCCACGGCGATGGAGTGGAGCATGGTGGCCATGCAGATCACGGTGGTGGCCTGTCTCACCCGGTCGCGCATGGCGTCCTGGGCCTGGTACACGTCGCCGAAAACCGGAGGCAGCGGGCCGTCGTCCCGAATGGAACCGCCCAGCACATAGGGCACACCGCACTTTTCACAGGTGTAGATGATGCCGTTGTCGATGCCCTCGGCCTTGATAAACTCGGAGACCGAGCCGTAGAGCCGGACCCGGTTGATGGTGTCCAGATGGTTGTAGTGTCCGTTGGGATGATTGCGCTGGGTATAGATATCCTGCCCCAGGGCGGTGCCCAGATAGGCGCCCTCCAGGTCGTGGGTGGCCAGGGCGTTGCCGGCCAGCACCGAGTGGGCATAGCCTGCCTCGATGATTTTGGAGAAGGCGTCCCGGGCGTCGTGGTCGAAGGCGAAGGCCGGGCCCATGACCCACAGGATGTGGCCGTGGTCCCGCTCGTGCTTCAGAAGCTCGTAGATCTCGTCATAGTCTCTGGAGAAGGAGGTCTCCCGGCTATGGTTCTGCCGGAAGGCGAAGGTCTCCTGCAGCCGGCCCTCGCCGTCGAAGCCGTGGGCATGGACGTAGATGCCGTCCCGCCCGTCCTCGGTGCGGCCGCAGATCACCAGGTCGCCCTTTTTCAGGTGCCGGAACTCCCGGACCCAGACCTTTCCGTTTTCGTACACGGGCACGCAGTCCATCCGGCTCTCCTCTGCCATGAGCCAGCTTCCGCCGATCTTGAAATATTCCGGGAAAATGCTCAGCGCGTGGTAGTTCTCCGGCGCGACCCCATCCTTGGGAGCGGGAACCAGAGCGGCCTCCGGGGCCAGGCGCAGGTCTTCCCGGGTAAAATCCGGGGCGATGTAAGGCTTGAGTTCGAAGGGCATGTCAGTGCCTCCTTGAAAAATTATTTTTACTGCATTATTCTACTACTGATTCCGGCGTTAGACAACCATAATCTTCCGTCGGCGTATCCGGTTTTTCCGGGTCCGCGGCGCGCTTCCGGCGGATCCGCTCCTCCTCCTGCCGGAGGATCTGACCGAAGGACTGCTGATCCAGCTCCAGACTCATCCGCCCGGCTTCCGACTGATCCGCAAAGGCGTCGAAGGCGGCCTGCTTCTCCTCCAGCAGCTCCAGGATCCGCTCGTCCACCGTACCCACGCACAGCAGACGATAGACCAGCACGTTCCTGGCCTGGCCCATGCGATAGGCCCGGGAGATCGCCTGGTTTTCGCTGGAGGGCTTGAACTGGGGCTCGCACAGGATCACCACGCTGGCGCCCTGGATGTTCAGTCCCGTACCGCCGGACTGGATCTGGCAGACCAGCACGCTGCCCGCGGGCGCGGCGTTGAATTCGTCTACGATCTGCTGCCGTCTGCCCGGCGGGACCGAACCGTTGATTGGATCCAGGCAGCGGTCGCCCAGGAGCCGCCGAACCGCAGCGGCGGTCTCCAGAAAGAAGGAGAAGATCAGGATCTTTCTTCCCTCAGCTTCGGCTTCCTCCACGATCTCAAGCATTCTCCGGGCCTTCGAGGAATTTTGCAGATCTCCCACGTTCCAGGAGACCCGGCGGGCCTCCGGATAATCCCGGGCCAGCACCGCCGTCTCATAGATCAGAGTCTCCTCCGGTCCCGGCACGCACCACTCCCTGCTCTCCATGAGCTCCGGCAGCTCGGTCAGCACTTCCTCCCGCTTTCTGCGGTAGTACACCGGCGCCACCTGTTCCCGGAACTGGGGCGCCGCCGCCAGGAAGGACAGCTCCCGCAGCCCCTGCACCAGATCAGGACGCAGGATCTCCACCAGCTGGATCATCTCCTCCACCCGGTTTTCCAGGGCGGTGCCGGTCATGAACAGGAGCCGATCGGCGTGACGGCAGAGCCGCCGCACGTTCACAGTCCTCCTGGCCGTGGGATTTTTGATGTAATGGGCCTCATCCGCCACCAGCATGGTGATGCTCTGCTCCGGCTCCAGCAGGATGCTTCCCGTGTTCTCGTAGCTGGTCACGGCGACCCCTCCAGTCTGCAGCCAGCTCTCCAGCGCCTCCTGCTTCATCGGACCGTAGAGCAGCGTCACCCGAAGATTGCTGTGCCGCTGGATCTCCATGCGCCAGTTCTGCAGAACGCTGGCCGGGCACACCACCAGAAAGCGCCCTGGGCTCCGGTGATCCAGGGTGACCATGGCCGCGATGGCCTGGACCGTCTTTCCCAGGCCCATCTCATCCCCCAGCAGCACCCGCCGCTGATGCAGGATATACCGCACGCCCCACTCCTGATACCGGCGCAGGGTGCACTTGAGCCCCTCGGTAAAGATCTCCTCGGAAGCGAGAGCCTGCGCCAGCTCTCCGGGCAGGCCGTAAACGCCTCCCCCGCCCAGGCGCTCGGGACACAGCTCCTCCAGCACCCGGGTAAACTCCGTCGGCTGCCGGAGGAAGGCCTCCCAGGCCTGCTCGCCGCTCTGGCCCTCCGCCCGGATCAGATCGTTCAGCGTCCGGCGGGTCAAATCAGCGTATTTCCCGCACAGTCGGGTCAGACGTAGGTAGGCTTCTTCCGCCGCCTCCTTCCTCCGGCTGCCGGTAAAGAACCAGCGCAGATCGTTCAGCGCCGGTCTCAGCGCTTCCTGCGCCGCTTCCTCAGCCTGATAGGTCTCGTACAGTCTTCGCCCGGTCCCCAGCGCCTCCCGGGAGTCCAGATAAACGGAGATCGCCCGAACCACGCCGGTGGAGCGCTCGTCCCGATCGTCCGCGTTCAGGCGCAGCAGGACGGTCCCTTCCGTCCGCTCCGCCAGCTCCCGGGTCCGTTCCCGGATCCGCTCCGCCATCCGCTCTCCGATGCCGTTGACGGCAATGAGCTGGTAGAGGCTGGCTCTGCGGAGGTCGGCCATAGTCTCATAGCCGCTCTGCCGCAGCAGTTGGGTCCGGATCCCCTCCTTCTGCTGGTTGACCTCCTCCACCGGGATCGTCTCCAGGATCCGGAGCGCGCCCTCGATGGCGTACTGCTCCACAGCCTGCCGGATCGCCGAGCGCTGATCCTCCGGCACCGTCAGGCTCTGGCGCAGATCCCGCAGCTGCTCCTGATAGGTCTCCAGAACCTGCCGGGCCTGGGCCGCGGTAAAGCTTCTGGCCATAACAGGCCCTCCTTTTCTATGAGATCGAACCGCGTCAATCCGCCGGATTCAGCAGAAAATCGTCCAGGGTGCCCCAGCCGCCTCCAGCGGTCTTGATATAGGCGCCCACGGTGATCTCCCCGTTCTGACAGGGGATCCCTTCGATCACAGGATTGGCCCAGTTGACCCAGCCGGTCAACTGGAAGCTCTGCTCGTAGCGCTCTCCGTCGGAAATGACGTAGAGGTACAGCACCGCATCCTCGCCCACGTCGCCTCCCTGGGCCTGGAGCGAAGCCCGGTACTTGCCCGGAGCAAGGCCGGTGACCGTCTGCTCCACAGTAAACTCCACGGCGTTGGCGTGCCAGAAGTGCAGAGAGGTCTCCCCGGAGAAGGCGTCCATGGCCTTGACCTGGAAGTCCGTCTGCGGCCCGGCTGACAGCTCCGTGATGGTCCAGACCTGGGTGTTCTGCTCCTCGAAGCTGAAATCCGACAGCAGATTCTCTTCCACCACGTCCACCGTGCATCTCACCGTCTGGCCCCCTGCCTCACCGCTGAGTTCATACTTGCCGACGGCCCGGGAGGCCAGCTCATCGGGATCCACGGAGGCGTCCCAGTTCACCTCCACCTGGGTCTCGGATCCGTCGTTCATGACCGCGGGGATGGTCTCGGGCAGGGTGAAGGGCTGATTGCGCTTGGCAGTGAGGAACACCGGCTCGATGCTGTCCACCTTAAGCTCCGTCTCAGCCCCGGTGCGAAGGTACCGGAAGGTCAGCAGGCTCTCCAGGGGTCTGCCTTGGGGATCAAACAGGGCCTGATTGTCCCAGGAGGAACCGCCGTAGTACCGGCCCGCGTCGTCGGGATCGTATTCCCCGGCAAAGGAGCTGGCCCAGCCGGAGCCGAACTGCTCCCACTTGGCGCTGCGCTCTTCCCAACTGTCCCCCGGCACGGCGATCCAGGCCGGTTCCCAATAAAACACGCCCAGGCCCGCCTCGCCTACCGCCGCCACCGTACGGGCCACATCCGCCAGCTCCCTGGCCTGGCCCTGGACGGTGAAGGGATAGGGCTTGGCATAGACCCCACCCTCGCCGATGGAGTTGCCGCTGCCGTCGGAATCCTCCGCGGTGTAGGGCCAGGAGGTCTCCGCCACCATGACCCGCTTGCCATACTTCTCCGCCACGGTGCTCAGCTGCTCCCGCAGATTCTCCAGCGTCCCGTGCCAGAAGGGATAATAGGAAGTTGCGAACACGTCGTAATCCACCCCGCTGGTGGCCAGCTTATAGGCGATGTTGCTGTAGTTTGCGCTCTCGGGATTGGTGTAGTGGACCGCGATCAGGATCCCCGGGTCGAAGTCGCGCACCGCGCGGGAGGCCGAGGCCAGCAGATTGTTCACATTCAGCGTGCTCTTCTCCCCGCTCAGGCCGTTGTTGATCTCATTGCCGATCTGAACCATCCGGGGCGTCACGCCCGCGTCTTTCATCTTCTGCAGGCTCTCGGTAGTATAGGCGTAGATCTGCTCCGCCTTTTCCTCCGGGCTCAGTCCCTTCCAGGCCTTGGGCGCCATCTGCTTGCCCGGATCGGCCCAGAAGTCGGAGTAGTGGAAATCCACCAGCAGACCCATGTCGTTCTCCTGGGCCCGTCTGCCCAGCTCGATCACCGTGTCCAGATCGCAGTTGCCGCCGCCGTAGCCCCGGCCCTGGCTGTCATAGGGATCCACCCACAGCCGAACCCGAACGCAGTTGACGCCGGAATCCGCCAGGATCTTCATCAGATCCTGTTCCTGTCCGTCAAAGTCATAGTAGCGCACGCCGCTAGCCTCCTGGGCCAGGAGCGTGGATACATCCGCGCCGAGAAGGAAATTCTCCGGCAGGTTCTCCACTTTTTCCACCCAGATCCCGGCCTGTGTCGGACCGGTCTCCTCCTCCGGCTGCGCCGCCGTCTGCTCTGCGCTGCCGCAGGCGGTCAGCAGTCCCAGCAGCAGGACCGACGCCAGTAAAACCGCGATTCGTTTCATCGTTTCTTCCTCCGAAATGCCGCAGAAGCGGTCTGTTTGTGTTCAGTGTATCAAATTCGCCCCGAAATGGCAAGCACGTCCCCGGGGCAGGGCCCTTTCCCACTTTACAAATTCCGGGATTCCGTTTATACTACTTCGAAAAAAGCCCGATTTCGGGCCCCAGTCCTATCGTACAGGAGGAAAAGTCCTTGCCGCAAGCCACACATTCCCCGGCCCCTTCATGGGTTCTCCGCAAAGTACTCATCGTTCTCGTCACACTCTATGCTGTCCTGATGATGCTGCACTGGCCCATCGGTTTTACCTTTTTCACCCAGCTGTCCAACCTGTTTGCCGCCGCGGTGACGCTTGGTCAGCTGATCACCGGAGGCCGAAGCCGCGGGATCGAGCTTCTCAAATACGCCGCGGCGGTGTCCATCACCGTGACCTTCTTTGTGTTTCTTCTGGTCCTGGCTCCGCTGGATCCCCGGGGAGTCCCCGCCGCCTACGCCCAGGATCATTTCGCCAGTCTCTGCATGCACCTGATCAATCCCGTTCTGACGGTCGGAGATTTCCTCGCCGACAGCCGCAGCGCCGCCCCTCTGCGCAAGTCCCACATTTTCATGGCTCTGGTCCCGCCGGTGGGCTACTTTGCCTTTATCCTGTGCCTGGACGCGCTGGGCTTCCGCTGGAACGGAATGACGGCCCCCTATCTCTTCCTGAACTACGAGGCTCCCGCCGGATGGTTCGGCTTTCTGCCGGAGACCGCCGGGTTTACCACCCTGGGCATCGGCGTGTTCTATGTGATCCTGATCCTGCTGTTTCTCTTTCTGCTGGTGGGCCGGGGTCTTTACACCGCGGCTGAAGCGATCCGGCGCAGGGCTCAGGCGCATTCTGCGCCTTGACTTCTTGTTCATTTTATAGTAAATTTGCGCTTGTCTTAATCAAAACAGAAGGAAACATCCAATATGAAAACACATTCTCTTGTTCGTTTCGCCGCGATGCTGCTCGCCGCGGCGCTGACCCTGGGCCTGTGCGCCTGCGGCTCTCTGAGCGAGATGGGCGACACCGCCGGCAAACAGCCGCCCGTCACCGAGGCCATTGAGTCCGCCCCCACGCCCGAGCCGACCCTCCCCGCGGAGACCGCCGAACCCACGCCCGAGCCCACTCCGGAGCCTACGCCGGAGCCCACGCCCGAGCCTACGCCGGAACCCATCGTGGGCGAACTGCTCACCGATGACGACGGCGACGGCATCATCAACTACAAGTTCCACTATAAGGGCGCTACCGTGTACGCCATCATCGTTCTCGACCCCTCCCGGGTCTATATCGGCACCGCCCTGCCCGAACCCAGCGAATGGGGCGGCTACGGTCTGACCCTGGACGACATGGCCGAGCAGTACGGCGCCATCGCCGGCATCAACGCCGGCGGCTTCATGGACGAAGCCGGCGCCGGCAACGGCTGGCCCCCCAGAGGGATCACCTACGCCAAGGGCGTGAACTTCTCCGTGGATCAGTACGGCCCCATCGCCGGTCTGGACTGGGACAATCACATGTGGTCCGGCTACTACGACTACTATGACTGCGAGAGCATCGGCATCCGGGATGCGGTCTGCTTCGGCCCCGCCCTGGTGGCCGACGGCGTCAAGATCGATCCCGACACTCTGGAGTACGGCATCGGCTCCCGCACCGCCATCGGCCAGCGGGAGGACGGCGCCATCGTCATGGTGGCCATTGACGGCCGCCAGGGCTACAGCATCGGCGTGACCTTTGCCGACTGCATCGACATCATGTACGACAAGTTCGGCTGCATCAACGCCTCCAACATGGACGGCGGCAATTCCACCTGCATGTATCTCTACGGCGAGGCTGTGAACCGCTCCTCCAACCAGGCGGGCGGTACCCGCTATCTGCCCGACGCGTGGCTGGTCAATCCCCTGCCCGAAGGCTATAAGAAGCCCGAGAGCGTTCCGGAATATGTGGTTCTGCCGGAGAATCCCCTGGGTGAGATCCGGGAATACGCCTATGAGTGCGACCCCGACACCGCCGCCCGGATGTACGAGTTTGCCTGCGTGTTCGCCGAGGCCTATTACGGGTACTTCGGCACCCGGAACGCCGACTACTATTACCCCACCCTGCTGCAATATGTGGCCAATGACTGCGATCTGCGCTGGCGGGTGGAGATGGCTCTGATGGACCGCACCTGGGTCAACACCTGGAACACCACCGCCAGCAACATCACCCTCCAGGGCGCTTACGCCAACGAGGACGGCAGCTTCGATATCCTCATCACTTCGGATATTTTCGAGCAGTCCACTTACTGGAACTATGAGGCTCCGGCCACTCCCCTGCGCATCACCGTGGTGGAATCCCCCGAGTCCGCTTATGGTTTCCTGGCCGTGGCCACCTACTGACCCCCCCGAAGCCGGGACGCCAATGAAATAAAAAGGGGCTGTCTCAAAAGGCAGCCCCGAAAAAAGAGTAAAATAACGGCAGCCGTCCCTTGAAAGAGGGGCGGCTGTCGGCATATAATTTGGTTGTG
>CADAHL010000008.1 GCA_902787755.1 Oscillospiraceae bacterium | reverse complement strand
TCACAACCAAATTCTAACGCAAACGAAAGCACCAGCCAAGTCCTTTTTGGACCCATCTGGTGCTTTTGTTATTCTGCGCTATTTTGCAACACGCCCTTTCAACAGGAAAATAAGAATTGTCGCGGGATCATTTTTCCTGCCCGGCAGGCTCCCGGACCGTCTGCTCCAGGATCGCCGCGGCGGTATCGGCGGGGGAATCGAACAGCGTCACATAGCCCTGCAGGCTCTTGGCTTTGGCTTTCAGAGAGCGGGAGTGGGCGTCGATAAAGATCCGGCAGGGAACCCGGCCGTTCTTGGCCTCCTGCACCAGATTGGCTCCGGCGGAGTTCCCGTCAAAGGCCACCAGTACTGAGGGGCGGCGCTTGAAGATCTCATAGGCAAAGCTCTTGTACAGACCCATTCCGGAGGGCTCCACCGAGACCCGTACGCTCACGCCGAAGCGCCGTAGCCGTTCTCTCTGAGAAGGGGAGATCAGGGCGGGGGCGAAGGCATAGACGGCAAAACGGCCCTTGTTTTTCTCTACCAGGTATTTCTCATAGGCGGTGAGCCGGTGCCCGATGACGAAAAACATGGTCTCCGGGTCTCCGGCTTCCAGGAGCCGGTCCAGCAGCGCCAGGTTTTCCGGGCGGATCCGGGTGCGGTGGCGGTCGCTGTTGAAGCTGCCGCCGGCAATGATCACAGGCAGGCGGTCCTCCGGCAGCTCCCGAATCAGATCGGTCAGTTCCTCAGCGGTATTGAGCCGCTTATCGGAGAGCCACAGCACCGATCCGGTGACCTGGGCCCGGCGGATCTGTTCTTGCAGATAGCCTTCCGGCGCCTGTCCGTTCAGAGCGGAGCGGAAAGCGGCGTCTTTCTCCGCAAAGCAGCGGAAGCTGTCCTCTTCGATCTCGTGTTCTACCCGGCGCATTTGCCGAAGATCCTCCCGGCTCAGTCCCAGGAGCTTTTCCAGGGCCAGTTCCTCATCAATGGAGCCGGTGCCGTAGAGCGCGCTGCCGTCGGTGCCCTGGACACAGCGTACGCCGCTGCGCAGATACTGGCGCAGGGGATGATGCTCCAGCTGACTCAGATTGTTCAGGCGTACATTGGAGGTAAGCTGGAATTCCAGCACCACGCGGTGCTCCCGCAGATCCTGCAGCAGCTGTTTTCCGATGGGGGTAGTGGACTTGGTGGCATACAGACCGTGACCGATGCGGATGTTCGGAACCTTCTGTCCGGGCGCCAGGGAGTCCAGCACCAGGCGTACCGAATTAGCCACGTTGTCCCGCAGACTGTCGTTTTCCCCGGCGTGGATCCGGATCACAAAGCCGGGAACCTCGTTGGCGATGCTTACCAACTCCCGGATCACAGGGCGCAGCTCCAGAATGTCGTTGATCTCCTCGCCCAGAATGTCGCTGCCGGCTACGTAAGGGTCGGAGGCAACAGCCCGAAGAACGCGGATGTTCTCGGTCAGATAATCGTTGGGAGTGATCCGGTCCTTGACGATAGTCAGAGGAGTACGACGGATGCCGGCCAAAAAGCGGAGCAGCACGCCGGTCTCTTCTGTGACGGCGGGCATGACCGCGTGAACCTGGCCCAGCATTTGTGCCGCCTCGTCCTTTTTGACCAGCGTGGTATCGGAGATCTCCGCATAGCGGATGCCCTGCCTCCGGTAAGACCGGGCGATCCAAAGCAGTTTGTCCTGGAAGAGGGTGTTGTCCCGGTAGGCCGGGTTCTGCCGATCCCGCTCCAGCTGGCGCAGAACGTTCACGACGTCAGGCTCAGGGATCTGATCCAGACCCTCCAGCGGGATCCGATCCTCCGAGGGCTGCCCCTTGGTGAATACATAGCGGTACAGATACAGCTTCTCCAGGTTGGCAAACACCGCCTGGCCATCCTTGGGCATGGTCAGGGAATTGCGCACCCGGACGATATTATCCGCGGCGTCCGCCAGGTTGCCCAGAATGAGCCTGGCAAAGTTGATGGTGGTGTTGTCGTCGATGCGTCGGTCCCGATATTTTCCGGTGAGATTGGAATCGGAGAAGGTCGAAGCCACCCGGGCCCGCCGCTCCTCCAGCTCGCGCCACTGCTCCGGACTGCAGTGAAGTCCAAGCTTCTTGATGTAGTAGAGCGGATAGCGGATCTGATGGTGAATGCCCAGGGCGATTAAAATGTCCGGATCCAGGTTGGCGTTCATGTGGCTGTGCAGATCCGTGCGGAATTTGCAGTCGGCGTGAATGTAGGTTTTGACGATCGTTCGCGCCACGTCCAGGCGATAATCCTTGGTCTGGCTCATGAGGATCTTGGAGATGGCGGGAATGGAAGCCTTGCGCTCGATCTCTCCGCTCGGATAGATGTTGGCGATCTTGGTGTTGCCGATGCGCAGGACGTACAGCACCCGGTTGTCTCCGTCCACGTAGCAGGGGACCGGCCCTTCAATGACCTTCAGCCCCTGTTCGTCCCGGCTCAGAGGAAGCTGGCACAGGCGGGCCAGGTTGGTGATCAGGTTTCCGGTGTGGTGATTGGGGGTGCGAAGCACATAGCGCAGCTCGTCCCCGTCCCGGAACAGATCCACCACGATATCCTTTTCCTTGTCCAGATAAAAGCGGCCGAAAAACGCCATGGAGCCCTCCGATCCCCGGCCTGCGAAACGTGCTGTCCGCAGGCGGTACTGACAAAAAACGATTATTTTGAGGATGATTATAACCGACTTTCACAGGCTTCGTCAACAAGAATACGCGTTTTGACGGGAAAACAAATCAGCAGGAAGTTAAACAGATTAAACTCCAACGCCCGCTCGCCTTGACAAAGGGTTCAACCTGGGAGTATCATGGTGCCGCTTCCCGAGAGGGAAAGAGGTAACAGGAGGAATAAGGAATGTCTTGTACAACAGTACTGGTTGGCAAAAAAGCGAGCAACGATGGCTCCACCATGATCGCCCGTACCGATGATGGTCACTTCGACGTCAAGAAGATGGTGGTAGTCGAGCCGGAGAAGCAGCCGAAGAAATATAAGAGCGTGATCTCCCATGTGGAGATCGAGCTTCCCGAGAACCCCATGCGCTACACATCCTGCCCCAGCGTGGACCCCGCCCAGGGCATCTGGGCCGCAACCGGCATCAATGCGGCAAACGTGGGCATGACCGCAACGGAAACCATCACCTCCAATCCCAGAGTGCTGGCGGCAGATCCGCTGGTGGAACTGAAAAAGGCGAAATCCCGCCGGGAAAAGGAGATCCCGGGCGGCATCGGAGAAGAGGATATCGTGGTTCTGGTTCTGCCCTATATCCATACGGCCCGGGAAGGCGTGCTGCGCCTGGCCTCGCTGCTGGAGCAGTACGGCACCTATGAGTCCAACGGCATTGCCTTTAACGATGAGAACGAGGTCTGGTGGCTGGAGACCATCGGAGGACACCATTGGATGGCCCGCCGGGTCCCGGAGGACCGGGTGGTCATCAATCCCAACCAGTTCGGCATGGACGGTTTTGATTTTGAGGACGCCTTCGGCGCCCGGGAAGCCCACCTCTGCTCTGCGGATCTGAGAGAGTTCATTGCAGAAAACCATCTGGATCTGAACCAGAACGGCAGCTTCAATCCCAGGGACGTGTTCGGCTCCCGCCGGGATATGGATCATATCTACAATACGCCCAGGGCCTGGTTCATGGGGCGCTGGCTCTGCCCTAATTCCCACAGCTGGGACGGCCCGGAGGCGGAATTTACGCCGGAGAGCGACAATATCCCCTGGTCCCTGGTTCCGGATCGGAAGGTGACCGTTGAGGACGTAAAGTACATGCTCTCGGCCAATTTCCAGGGGACGCCCTATAATCCTTACTCCCGGCATGATAACGGCCAGCGGGGTATGTACCGCTCCATCGGCATCAACCGCACCGGCGTGACCTCCATCTGCCAGATCCGCCCCTACGCGGCGGAGCCGGTGAAGGGTCTGGAGTGGATCTGCTTCGGCTCCACCACCTTCGATGCGATCCTGCCGGTGTATCCCAATGTGTCGAAGATGCCAAAATACCTCAGCGACGTGACGCTGGACGCCTCCACCGAAAACTTCTACTGGGGCAGCCGGCTGATCGGCGCCCTGGCGGATCCCTGGTATTCCAGCTGCATTCAGCAGATCGAGCGCTATCAGCTGGCCGTAGCCACAAAGGGCCGGCAGATCGTCCGGGACTACGACCGCCGGATGGCCGAAGGCGGCGACCTGAAGCTGCTGGAGAAGGCCAACGAGGAGCTGGCCGCCATGGCAAAGGAGCAGACCACCGATACCCTGAACAAGATCCTGCTGGAAGCCAGTACTCACATGAGAAACGGCTACAACCGGGCGGATAATTAAACAAGAATGAAGGAAGGAGAGATTCGGATGAAGACCACAGGAAAGCTGCTGGCCCTGTCCCTGGCTCTCCTTCTTTTTCTGACGCTGCTTCCCGGCTGCGGCAAGAGCCCCGAGGGGATGGAGCTGTACTTTTTCGCCGCCGGGAAGGCTGACGCCATCCTGATCACCGCGCCTGGCGCCGCCGTGATGGTGGATACCGGGGAGAAGGGCTTTGGGAAAGAGATCCTGGACTATCTGGAGAAGAAAGGGATTGGTAAGCTGGACGCGCTGATCCTCACCCATTTTGACAAGGACCACGTGGGCGGCGCGGCCAAGCTCCTGTCCGGGATCCCAATCGACCGGGTGATCCAGAGCAATGTGCCCCGGGACAGCGGCGAATACCGGGATTATGTCCGGGCGCTGGAGCGGGCGGGTCTGGAGGCGGAAACACCGCGGGAGCCGCTGACGCTGAGCCTGGGTGATCTGGAGATCGTGGTGGACCCTCCCAAGCAGGAGGAATACGAGAAGGATCCCAGCAACAATTCCTCTCTGATCGTCTCGGTTCGCTATGGAGATACAAGCGCCCTGCTGACCGGGGATGCGGAAGAAGAGCGCCTGGCGGAGTGGCTGGAACAGGAACCGGGACACTATGACCTGATCAAAATGCCCCACCACGGCTCCTGGGAGCAGCCGCTCAGCGAGCTGCTGGCCCTGACAGAGCCGCAATATGCCGTACTTACCGATTCTGAGAGAGAACCAGCCGCTGAAAAGACAATCGCGCTGCTGACGAGCTTTCGGGCAGAGACTTTTTCCACAAAAGACGGAGCTCTGTTGTTCCGAAGCGACGGCGAGGGACTCATATTCATAAGGCAGGGGTAAGTGTGAAAGCGGATCGGCCGGGATCGTTTCGGTCTGCTTTTTCCAACCGGAGAACCGAAACGGGACAGAGCATTGCAAATCCGACAGCCTCATGGTACAATGTGCCAAACGATGCAAGGGGGGGGGAAGGCCGGATGAGACGAATCGGGATCCTGCTTCTGGTATGCTGCCTTCTGCTCTGTGCGTGCGGTGCACCCGACCTTCCCGCTGCGGAACGCCCCGAGGTGACACCTGTCCCCGAGACCAGTATCCGGGGAGATTATGAACTGCTTTGGTCAGAACTGGAGGAGAGCTACCCCTATCTGCCCTATTTGGAACAGAAGGGGATCGACGTATCCGGGATCAGGGAGCGATATGCCCGGGAGCTGGAAGATGGTTCCGGTACGGAGAACCTGGCGGATCTGCTCCGGCGTATGTTCCGGGAACTGGGAAACTTCGCCCATCTGAATCTGGTCAGTCAGGATCTGTTTCAGACCTATTACGGGCTTTTCGTCAGCTCCGATACCTTTGCCGATTTGCCGGAGGCGGCGGTCTTTCGTGAGGTCCTGACCGATCCCCGGGTCTCGCCGCTGTATCTTGTCCCGGAGCAGGGGAGCGGCGAGGGGATCGATGGGTCAAACGCCCTGGGCCCGGAGCCGTCAAGCTCCTGGTATCCCAGGGAGAAGGCCCTGGTCATCCGGATCCCGTCCTTCGATCAGCGTCTGGTCGAGCGGGACAGGACGGTAGTCCGGGACGCGCTGGACAAGCACCCGGAGGCCGAGCACATTATTTTCGATATTACCGGCAACGGCGGCGGCAGTGACTGGTACTGGATGGAAAACCTGGTAGCGCCTTTTGGAGGAGCCTGGGACTGGAGCTTCCGGAACTATTTGCACTCCTCGGACACGGTTTTGCGCTTCTATGGCTCGGAGGAGACCCTGCCCACCGCCGAATTGCGGGATGCCCCCGAATGGACGGCGACACTGGGCCTGGACCGGTATTTTGAAAGCCGGGTCACCCTGCCGGAGCAGGCGCCGAACCCGGATCAGGCTGTGGAGACGAGCGCCCGGCGCTGGGTGCTGATCGATGGGGGAGTGTACTCCTCGGCGGACAAATTTGCCTGCTTCTGCAGGAGCACCGGCTGGGCCACCCTGGTGGGGACCCGGACCTCCGGCGACGGGATGGGCGCTACACCGGTTCTGATCCTGCTGCCGGAGAGCGGCCTGCTGGTCCGCTTCTCCGTCATGGCGGGGGAAAACCCGGACGGAAGCATCAACGCCGCCGCGGGAACCGCGCCGGATCTTCTTTGCATCCGCGACGTTCTGCCCCTGAACCGCTGCCTGGAAGAGATCCGGGGCGGTTTGTGAGAGAAACCGTCAAAACCTCGCTTTTTACTTGATATTAATATTTAATGGAGGATCAATCATGAAAGTATCTGAGTTGCCCTATCGCAGAGTGACCCTGGAGGAAGTCCAGACCGTGATGGAGGACGTGATCGCCCGCATCAAGGCCGCCAAGAGCGTGGAGGAGATCCTGGCTGCCCGGGAGGACTACAAGAAGATCATGGTGGAGTTCATGACCAACGCAAGCCTTGCCAGCATGCGCTATACCATCAACACCGTGGATCCCTTCTACGTGGCTGAGAACGAGTACTATGATGAGATCGGCCCGGCTGTTTCCAACCTGGACGTGCAGTATGCCTCCGCACTGCTGGATTCTCCCTTCCGCGCCGAGCTGGAGAAGGCTCTGAGCCCCGTGCTGTTTCAGTCCATGGAGGTGGCCCGGAAGTCCATCTCCCCGGAGATCATTGAGGACATGGTGGAGGAAAACAAGCTGGTTCGAGAGTATTCCGACCTGATGGCCGCCATGGAATTTGAGTGGCGCGGAGAGAAGCTGCCCCGGGCCATGCTGATGAAGTATGCCAAGGACGCCGACCGGGAAACCCGCAGGGAGTGCTATGAGGTTCTGGGCCGAGGCCTGGAGGAGCACAAGGCGGAGCTGGACAGCATCTTCGACCGGATGGTCCATGTACGCGACCGGATGGCGAAAAAGCTGGGCTACAAGAACTTTATCGAACTGGGCTACTACCGCATGGGCCGTCTCTGCTACGACCAGGAGAAGGTAGCCAATTTCCGGGCCAACGTCCTGAGCGACATCGTACCCGTGGTGGCGCGGCTGCGCACCGAGAACGCAAAGCGCCTGGGCATTGACAAATACATGTTCTACGATGACGGTGTGATCATGCCCGGCGGCGATCCCAAGCCCCTGGGCAAGGAGCAGATCTTCGCCTCCGCAAAAAAGATGTACCACGCCATGGGCGAGGAGACCGGCCGCTTCATCGATCTGATGCTGGATAACGACGCCTTTGACGTGGACGCAAGGAAGAACAAGTGGGGCGGCGGCTACTGCACCGATTTTGCCAAGTACAAACAGCCCTTCATCCTGGCAAACTTCAACGGCACTGCCGGAGACGTGGACGTGGTGACTCACGAGGCCGGTCACGCTCTGAACGCCTACCTGATTGCCGACAACCGCTTTGCGCTGGAGCTGCAGTGCGGCGGTATGGAGACGGCCGAGACCCACTCCATGTCCATGGAGTTCTTCGCCTGGCCCTACATGGAGGACTTTTTCGGCAAGGACGCCGGACGCTATAAATTCATGCATGCTCTGGAGAGCTTCTCCTTCATTCCCTATGGCACCATGGTGGACGCCTTCCAGCACATCGTGTACGAAAACCCCGATCTGACTCCCGACGAGCGCGACGCCGAGTGGCTCAAGCTGGAGAAGCAGTTCCGGCCCCACATCTCCTTTGAGGGCATGCCCTATCTGGAGAAGGGCACCCGGTGGCAGTACCAGATGCACATTTACGAGAGTCCCTTCTACTACATCGACTACTGCCTGGCCCAGACCGCAGCCTTCCAGTTCCTGCTGGCCTCCCAGGAGGACTATGACGACGCTTTCGCCCGTTACCTGCGGCTCAGCAGGCAGGGCGGCGAGAAGGTCTGGACCGATCTTCTGGAAGAGGCGGGCTTCCCCTCTCCCTTCCAGCCTGGCGCGCTGAAGGATCTGGCCGCCAGAGTCGAGGCTCTGCTGGAGAAGATCAAAGAGTAAAATCCGCAGCACACGGAAAGACTGCGACAACACAGCAAACTGAATCTCAAAAAGGCGGGCCGCTGCGCCCGCCTTTTTCATGAAAACTCCTTCTTGCAATTCGGAACACGGGAGCGTATACTACCCGCGAAAAAGAGGAGAAGAGGGGATCGTTCCATGGCGAGGATCCGGGATTTTGTAAAGAAAGAGCCGGTTCTGATCATATCCGCGCTGCTGGCCCTGGTCAGCAGCTTCTTTGTCCCACCGGATCGGGAGTATCTGGGTTATTTCGACCTGCGGACGCTGGCGCTGCTCTACTGCCTGATGGTAGTGGTGGCGGGACTTCGGCAGGCGGGCCTGTTTGCCCACCTGGCCCATAAGCTCTGCGAAAAGGCCGGGAGCCTGCGGAGCATGGGTATCCTGCTGGTGCTGCTGTGCTTCTTCAGCTCCATGCTCATTACCAACGACGTGGCCCTGCTGACCTTCGTGCCCTTCGCGGTGGTGGTCCTGGGTCTTGCTCACCAGAAGGACAGCCTGATCCGCATCGTGGTCCTGCAGACGGTGGCGGCCAATCTGGGCAGCATGCTCACTCCGGTGGGAAATCCCCAGAATCTCTTTCTGTACTCCCACTATGACATGACCCTGGGGCGCTTCCTGGGACTCACGTTTCCCGTCTGGCTCCTGTCGCTGGTTCTGCTCCTGCTGTGCTGTCTGAGCCTGAGCAGAAAACCGCTGTCTGTGTTTCTGGGCGAAGAACCCGGACTGGAGAAAAAACAGCTCTGGCTCTACCTGGGACTGTTTGTCCTCTGCCTGCTGGTGGTAGTGCGCCTGATCGCCTGGCCGGTGATGCTCGGACTTCTGCTGCTGGTGCTTCTGATTCTGGACCGGAAGCGTCTTCTACAGGCGGATTTTCTGCTGCTTCTGACCTTCTGCGCCTTCTTCGTCTTTGCCGGGAATCTGGCCAGGATCCCGGCGGTGGACACGCTTCTGCGGCGGCTTCTGGGCGGACGGGAATATCTGACGGCGCTGCTGACCAGCCAGGTGATCAGCAACGTACCCGCGGCACTGCTGCTCTCGGGCTTTACCGATCAGGCCGGAGCGCTGCTTCTGGGCGTGGATATCGGCGGCCTGGGAACTCCCATTGCCAGTCTGGCCAGTCTCATCAGCCTGAAGCTCTATTCCCATTCGGATCATGCCCACCCGGGCCGCTTCCTGCTGGAGTTTACCGCGGTGAACCTGGTCCTTCTCGGGATCCTGTCCCTGGCGGCAGGCTGGCTTCTGTAGACAGGCCGTTTCGATCTTTTTCCTTTACAGAGGGGAAAAGATATGGTATAAGAAAGTATTCTATTTTGCAGAGTTTCAGGGAATCCGACACGGGTTTCGCGGATTCCCGATTTCCGACAGAGGTGTTCTTTTTGGATAAGAAACAAAGACAGGGCTTCCGCTTCGGTCTCTTTCTGGTGACGATCGGTATTGTCTACGGCGACATCGGCACCTCGCCCATGTACGTCATGAAGTCGATCCTGGAGGGCAACGGGGGCATCGGACAGGTGGACCAGAGTTTTATCATCGGCTCTCTGTCCCTGGTCATCTGGACCATCACGCTGCTGACCACCATCAAATACGTGCTGATCGCCATGAAGGCGGACAACCACGGCGAGGGCGGCATCTTTTCGCTGTACTCTCTGGTGAAGGACTGCGGCAAGTGGCTCATCTTCCCGGCCATGCTGGGCGGCGCGGCCCTGCTGGCCGACGGTGTGCTGACCCCGGCCGTGACCGTGACCACCGCGGTGGAGGGCCTGCGGAGCATTGAACTGATGGATCGCTTCCTGGGCGCCGGCCAGTGGAAGGTGGTTATCATCACCCTGGTCATTATCTCCGCCCTGTTTTCCGTACAGCATGCCGGTACCAGCAAGATCGGCAAGGCCTTCGGCCCGGTGATGCTGCTGTGGTTCCTGTTTCTTGGGATCACGGGCCTGAGCAATATCGTCTCCCTGCCGGTGGTCCTGAAGGCCTTTAACCCTCTGTACGCCGTACAGGTGCTGCTGAGCCCCAACAACAAGCTGGGCTTCATGATCCTCGGCAGCGTGTTTCTCGCCACCACCGGCGCGGAGGCGCTGTATTCGGATATGGGCCATGTGGGCGAATGGAACATCTACTACAGCTGGCCCTTCGTCAAGCTCTGCCTGATCCTCAACTATCTGGGGCAGGGCGCCTGGATCATTCAGAACCAGGCAAACGGCGCGCTGCTGAGCGTCGAGGATCTGAACCCCTTCTTCCTGATGCTGCCCGAGGTCCTGCGTCCCTTTGCCGTCATCCTGGGCGCCGCGGCTGCAGTCATTGCCTCCCAGGCCCTGATCACCGGCTCCTATACCCTGGTATCCGAGGCGATCCTGCTGGATCTGCTGCCCCACCTGGAGATCCGCTATCCCTCCGACACCAAGGGCCAGCTCTACATCGGCGCGGTGAACGCCGTGCTGTGGATCGGCTGCAGCCTGGTGGTGCTGTATTTCCGCTCCGGCGCCCGGATGGAGGCGGCTTACGGTCTGGCCATCACCGTGACTATGCTGATGACCACGCTGCTCATCTCCGTCTATCTGCGGAAGATCCGGAACCGGAAGCTGCTGAGCTTTGTGGTGCTGTTGGTCTTCGGCCTCATCGAGGCGGTGTTCTTCATTTCCTCCATGGGCAAGTTCATGCACGGCGGTTACGTGACCGTGATCCTGACGCTGTTGCTGCTGTTCCTGATGACCATCTGGTACCGGGGCACCCAGCTGGAGCGCAAGTACTCCACAGAGCTGAAGCTGCGGGACTATATCCCAAGTTTGGTGGCCCTGCATAACGATGAGTCGATCCCGTTGCTGGCCAATAATCTGGTGTACCTGGACCGGGCCTCCGATCCGGAGCTGATGGACCGGGATATCCTGTATTCCATTCTGGACAAGGACACCAAGCGGGCCCAGGCCTATTGGTTCGTCAGCGTAAACGTGCTCAACGATCCCTATACCATGAACTACGAGCTGAACACCTACGGCACCGACTGCGTGTTCCGGATCCGGCTGAACCTGGGCTTCAAGCGCTCCCAGCGCATTAACCGCTACCTTCGGCAAATCGTGCAGGATCTGCAGGCCCGGGGAGAGCTGCCGGATCAGGAGAAAAAGTACTCCATCTACGGGAAGTCTACGGTGGGCACCTTCAAGTTCTGCTTTATCAACAAATCCGTCAGCACCAAAACAGAGCTGTCGGATCTGGACGAGTTTATTCTGAACGCCAAGTATTCCATTCGGCGCATCGCAGGCTCCAAGGTCAAATGGTACGGCCTGGACACCTCTTCGCTGATCACGGAATCCGTGCCCCTTGTCCTCTCCAGCGGCAAGCCCCATCAGCGCATTCAGCGCGCCGGAGAAGAGACAGAACAATAAGTCTTACATAGCCATAAAAACAGCCAAAAACCGGAGCCGGTTTTTGGCTGTTTTTTCATGGATGCTCTGGTGTACCGGCAGCGGAAAAGGTGCTATACTACATACGATGGGAAGAAACCATGCAAAACATCATAAACTGACAAAGGGGGACTTTTGATGTCCAATATCAGCGATCTGAGCCGGGACGCCTGGATGCTTCGCGGCCCGTTGGCAAAAAAGGGCTACGACTGGTGGTGGCACTCCTTTACCGCGGAGAACGCGGAGACCGGAGAAAAGAAGCCCTTTTATGTGGAATTTTTCACCTGCAACCCGGAGCTGGCAGGGGATGAGCCCCGGATCGTATGGCACCTGGGGGCAAAGGAGCGGAAAAACCAGCGGCCCTCTTACCTGATGGTGAACGCCGGCTTCTGGGGGGAAGAGCATGGGCAGCTGCACCGCTTCTTCGCCTGGAAGGACGTACAGGTCCATGCCGACGCCCCCTATGAGATCGAGGCTGCAGACTGCTTCTGTTCCGAAACCCGGACCCACGGCAGCATCAGCGTGTCGCCCCAGCAGCGGGCCCACCACCCGGAGTGGATGACGGACGCCGGGTCCATCAGCTGGGATCTGAAGATCGACAAGAAGGTGGCCTTTCATGTGGGCTACGGGGCCAGCAAGTTTTTCCGGGACTTGAATGCCTTCGAAATGTTCTGGCATGCCGAGGGCATGAAGACCGCGTTCTCCGGGGAAGTGATCCTGAACGGCGTTCGGTATCTGGTGAAGCCCGAGACCTGCTACGGCTATTCTGACAAGAACTGGGGCGGCGACTTCACCAGTCCCTGGGTCTGGCTGTCCTCCAACAACCTGGTGAGCAAGAAGACCGGCAAGCGGCTGGAGAACAGCGTCTTTGACATCGGCGGCGGCCGTCCCAAGGTCTTCGGCCTGGCCCTGGACCGGAAGCTGCTGGGCGCCTTCTGGTACGAGGGAAAGAACTATGAATTCAACTTCTCCAAGTTCTGGACCCTGTCCGGCACCAAGTTTGACTGCTGGGAGACCGAGGACGAGATCCACTGGCATGTGGTCCAGACAACAGCCACGGCCAAGCTGGATACCCAAATCGTCTGCAAGAAGAAGGACATGCTGCACATCAATTACGAGGCGCCCACCGGTCTGAAGCGGCACAACCGGCTCTGGAACGGCGGCAACGGCACCGGCGTTCTGAAGCTGTACAAGCGCCGCTTCGGCAGAGAAATCCTGATCGACGAGATCCTGGCCGAGAACATCGGCTGCGAGTTCGGCGAATACGACCGCTGAGGAGGGGAGAGCATGATCGACAACAAAACCATCGTTCTCACCGGAGCCAGCTCCGGCATCGGCTTTGAGGCGTTGAAGCTGCTGGCCAGAGGGCGGGGCAACCGCATCCTGGCGGTAGCGAGACACGTGGACAATATCCAATACTTTGCCAGCAACGTCACCGCTTTCTCCTGTGATATCAGTACGCAGGAGGGCGTGGACCGGGTCTTTGAAAAGGCCGAAGAGCTCTTTGGCAAGATCGACCTGTTCTACGCCAACGCCGGCTTTCCCTATTACGAGGAGTTCAATTACACCGACTGGGACCGGGTGGACGCCATGTTCCGCACCAACACCATCTCGCCCATCTATACCTACGCCAAGTATATCCGACATCTGAACGGACGGCCCGGCATCCTGGCCTATACGGTAAGCGCCATCGGGGAGATGGCCATGCCCGGCTATGCGCTGTACTCCTCCTCCAAGTTCGCCCTCAACGGTTTCCAGCAGGCCATCCGGCTGGAGGCGCCGGCGAATCTGCAGATCACCTGTCTGTTCCCTGTGGCCACAGACACCAACTTCTTCAAGGTCGCAAACGCGGTGGAGTTTGAGAAGCCCTTCCCGGTGCAGAAGCCAAGCCACGTGGCAAAGAAGATGCTGGAGGGAATCGAGCAGGGCCGGGCAAGCGTCTATCCCAGCGGGCTGTTCGGCTTTGCCAAGGTGCTGATGGGCGTGGCGCCCCCGGTGCGAACCTTCTACTGGAAGCTGGAGACGGCCAAGCTGGAGCGCTTCAAAAAGAAGCTCAGCGTCTATCACGAGAGGCTTCATGAGGACGTGGCCGTGGCGGTGGAGAAGGGCAAGGAAGTGGGAGAAAAGCTGAAGGAGAAGGAGCAGTCCGCCAGAAAAGAACTGGATGAGAAGGCGGGGAAGCTCAAGGAAGAGATCAAGGAGAAGCTCCATGGCCTATGAAATGCTTTTGAGCCCCATGAACATCGGGTCCATGCGGGTGAAGAACCGAGTGGTGATGACCGCCGCGGAGATGAGCCTGGGACAGACCGACGGTACACCCACCGAAAAAATGATGGATTACTATGAGGAGCGGGCCAAAGGCGGCGTGGGCCTCATCATTCCAGGGATCTGCCGTGTGAACGATATGGGGGCGGCCTCCACCTTTACCCAGCTCTCCATGAGCCATGACTACCACATCGAGCCCATGCGTGAGTTTGCCGAGAGGATCCACCGGCACGGCGCCAGACTCTGTATCCAGCTTCACCATCCGGGCCGTCAGGGCTATGCCAGCTCTATCAATACCCTTCCGGTGGTGATCCCGGTGGTCAAGGCCTTTCCCAAGGTACTGGACGGCCTTTTCAAGTGCACCCCGCTGCTTCTGGGCCTGGAGGAGAAAAAGATCTGCATGTCGGTTCAGAGCCCATCCCGCTGCGAGCTCAGCGCTCACGGCGCTACCCGGATCCACGCCATGAGCCGCCGGGAAGTAAAACGACTGATCTCCGACTTCGTGGAGGCGGCGGTACGCTGCCAGAAGGCCGGGGTGGACGCGGTGGAGCTGCACGGCGGCCACGGCTATCTGATCCAGCAGTTCCTCAGTCCCAACACCAATCTGAGAACGGACGAGTATGGCGGCAGCTTTGAGAACCGGCTGCGCTTCCTGCGGGAGATCATCGAGGGGATTCGCAGCCGCTGCGGTCGGGAATATCCCCTGATCGTACGCCTGACGGTGGATGAGATGTACGACCGGATCGGCAAGCCCGGAAAGGGCTATGGACTGGATACAGGCAAGCGGATCGCAAAGCGTCTGGAGGAGCTGGGAGTGGACGCCATCAATGTCACCTCCGCCTGCTACGACGTGTATAATCGCTGGCTGGAGCCCACGTCCTACGAGCCGGGATGGCGGGCCTATCTGGCCAAAGAGATCAAGAGCGTGGTGAAGATCCCGGTGATCGCTGCAAACTTTATGCGCTCCCCGGATCAGGCGGAGAGACAGCTGGAGGAGGGCTTTCAGGACTTCATCGGCTCTGCCCGGAGCTTTATCTGCGAGCCCCATTGGGTGAGGAAAATCGAAGAGGGGCATCCGGAGCAGATCCGCCGCTGCATCGGCTGCCTGCACTGCATCAGCTCCTTTATGACCAACGCCAAGGTGGGCAAGAGCGGCGAATGCGCCCTGAACCCCGGGGTTGGGCGGGAGCGGGAATATGAAAACCCGCCCCAGGACGGAGCGGGCCGTAAAATCGTGATCGTCGGCGCAGGGGTGGCAGGCCTGGCGGCGGCGGAGTTTCTGGCCCGGCGGGGCTTTCGGGTGACGGTGCTGGAAAAGGAAAAGACGCCGGGAGGGCAGGTGAATACCGCCGCGGCCTGCGACTATAAGGACAAGCTCTCCTGGTGCATCCAGGACAGACTGGCGGTTTTGCAAGCGATGGGCGTAGAGCTGCGCCTGGAGACCGAGGCCAGCCCGGAGCTGCTTGAGAAGCTGGAGCCCTGGGGCGTGATCCTGGCCGACGGAGCCAAACCCATCCGCCCGGCTTCCATTCCCGGCAGCCGAGAGCCCTGGGTCCATACCCCGCCGGAGATCATCCGCGGAGAGACGGTGCTGGAGAATCAGGACGTTGTGGTGGTCGGCAGCGGAATGACCGGCCTGGAGACGGCTGAGATCCTGAACCGGCACGGAAACCGCGTTACGGTGCTGGAGATGGCCGATACTCTGGCGCCCGGCACCTGGTTCCAGCTGCTGGACGACGAGCTGGAGCGGCTGAGACCGGCGGGGACGAGGTTTCTGATCTCCCATGAGCTGCGGCAGATCATCCCCGGCTGGGTCATCGTCAAGGACCGCGGCACCGGGGAGCTGAAGCAGATCCGGGCGGACAGTGTGGTGCTGAGCCTGGGCGTTCGGGGTTCGGATGCTCTGAAAAAGCAGGTTTCGGCCCTGGGCCTTCCGGTATGGTCCATCGGCGACGCGGTAAAAAGCGGCACCATTGCCGACGCTGTTCACAGCGCCTGGAGCGTGTGTGAAAGCATCCGATAACTGGAACAGGACCGGGCTGCGTACAACGGCAGTCCGGTCCTGTTTGCACTCTTTATTCCATTTCGCTTTTCAGCGGCAGCCACCAGGTGAAGCCAAAGGCCAGACACTGGGCGATCCATTCCGGGGCCGGAACGGCGCGATCCTTCGCCACCTTTCGGCCAATGGTCAGGGTTTCGCACAGATGCATGGCAAAGAGGATCAGCAGAGGCAGGGGCTTCTTTTTGGCCGCCAGCCAGGCAAAGGCGGCGTAGAGGCAGACGCAGATGGGCTTTCCGAAGGCTTTGGTGAGCTTGAGAAACATGGTCGCATCCTCCTGAATTTGGCATCTGACAGCATTATAACTCTTTTGTCCGGCTCCTGCCAAGTCTTGAATCCCAAAGGAAAAAGGAATATACTGATTTAAACAGCTGGAGGGAGGGATCGGCATGAAGCTGAAAGAAGCGGCCCTGGCTCTGGGGCTGCTGGCCTTTGTATCCGCCCTGTGCATCCGCGGAATGGAGCGGATCGGTGAAAAACTGGAGGGAAAGACATGAGTTGGTTTCACAGAGAAAAGCCCGTGAATACCGCCTGGCCCCGGGACCGGTACGAGCCGGTGATCCGACAGAGTATCTGTACCGGAGAGAAGGTCGCCTGTATGCGGGACAGAAGCACCGGAAAGCTGCACGAACTGGTACTGATCCGGGAGCCCCGGGATCTGGAGGGCTTTTGTCGGGACTACGGCGTCTCTGAAAAAGAACTGAAAACCATCTACTGAGAGGAACAAGGACATGATTGAGTGTTACGGGACCCTGGGGCCGGCCTGCGTTCAGCCGGAGGTGCTGGAAAAGATGCTGCGCGCGGGGATGTGCGGCGTGAGGCTGAACCTGTCCCATCTGAGCCTGTCTGAGGCGGCGCCGGAGATTCGGGCGCTGCGGCAGGCGGAGGCGAACACAGGACTTCGGTGCAAACTGCTGGTGGACATGCAGGGACCGGAGCTGCGGATCGGGGCGCTGCGGGAGCCGCTGGCGCTCCGGGAAGGGGAGGAGATCTCCCTCGACCTTCTGAAGCTGCCGGACGCGCTGCGGGATCAGATGGCACCGGGACAGGAGCTGTTGCTGGACGACGGCAAGCTGCTTGTGCGGCTGACCGGGGCGGACCAGGCGCTGGTGCTGCGGGGCGGGATCCTGCAGAGCCGGAAGAGCGTGGCGGCGCCGGGACTGACGATCCGGCTGCCCGCTTTGACGGAGGCGGACCGGGAAAATATCCGACAGGCCAAAGAATACGGCGTGGACGAGGTGATGCAGCCCTTCGTTCGATCCCGGGAGGATCTGGAGGAACTGCGGCAGGCGCTGGACGAGGCAGGATGCGGGGACGTGAAGATCTATGCCAAGATCGAGAACCGGGAGGGAGTGGCCCATCTTCGCCAACTTATGCCGGCGGCGGACGTGATCGTCATCGCCCGGGGCGATCTGGGCAACGCCATGCCCCTGTGGGAACTGCCCCGAGTTCAGAAGGAGATCTCCGAAGTCTGTCGGGAACAGGGAATGCCCTTCCTGGTGGTAACGCAGATGCTCTCCTCCATGGAGCGCAGTCCGGTGCCGACCAGGGCGGAGGTCAGTGATATTTTCAACGCCGTGCTGGACGGGGCCGCAGCCGTGATGGTCACCGGAGAGACCGCTGTGGGGGACTATCCGGTTCAAGTGATGGAATACCTCTGCCGCTGCGCCGGCGAGGCGGAGCGCTACCGGAAGGAAAGGGGAGAATGAGCCGTGTCTGACACGTCCTATATCGCCCGCACCAGCGGACTGAAATTCAAGGATTACCTGGGCTATGCCATGGTGGACACCACGGGCTGTCTGATCTTCAGCCTTGTGACCACCCTGCTGCAGAAGTTTTACACCGACATCTTCCACCTGAGCCCGCTGTTCATCATGCTGATGTTCATCGGCGCCCGGATCTGGGACGCCATCAACGATCCCATCATGGGCCGGATCTGCGACACGGTGAAGCCGGGACGGTTCGGGCGTTATCGCCAATGGCTGCTGTACGCTGCCCTGCCCCTGGCGCTGTCCGGCGTGCTGATGTTCGTGCGCTTTCCGGGCCTGGGGGAAGAGGGGAATCTGCTGCGCACCTGCGTGTACGCCACCTGTACCTACGTATTCTTCGGTATGGCTTATACCGTCCTCCAGATCCCTTACGGTTCTCTGGCCTCGGTAGTCACCACCGACGCCCATGAGCGCTCCAAGCTGTCCGTCTGGCGCTCCATAGGCGCGGCCCTGGGCTCGGTGCCGGTCATGCTGATCGCCAGCTTCGCCTACGCCAAGCGCCTGGACGAGAACGGAAATGTGGTCCTGGGGGAGAACGGCCGTGCCATCACCGATATGCAGTATGCGCCGGTGATCCGGGGCGTGATCGCTATGGCGCTCTGTTCCCTGGCGCTGCTGCTGATCGCCTTTGCCCTCAATCAGGAGCGGGTAAAAACCAAGCCCCGGGCTCCGGAAAAGGGAGCCGCGGTGAAAGCGATGAAGCTGCTGTTTCAGAACCGGGCCTTTGTGGCGGTGAGCATGGCCTCCATGCTGCTGCTGGCCGGGCAGATGTTTACCCAGAGCTTCTATACCTATCTGTTTGACGATTATTTCCACGCCAACTGGATGAACCTGGCTTCTCAGGCCTGCACCTATTCTCCCATGCTGGTGCTGATGTTCTGCCTGCCCAATCTGGCAAGAAAGCTGGGCAAGAAGGAGATCTGCGCCGTAGGGACCCTGGCGGCGGCCCTGGCGAATCTGGCGCTGTTTTTCCTCCGGGGAATGGATCCGGGCGTGCTGATGTGGGTGTTCCTGGTGCTGTGCTTTGTGTCCGGCTGTGGACTGACCACCCTGGTGATGCAGCTTTGGGCCATGGTGACCGACGCCATCGACGATCTGGAGGTCAGCACGGGAAGCCGGGACGACGGCACCGCCTATTCGGTTTTCAACTTCTTCCGGAAGCTGGGTCAGGTGCTCTCCGCGGTGTGCGTCAACGGAGCGCTGCTGCGGATGAACTATCGCTACGAGAAGGGCGCGGTCCAGACCCTTGCGAACCTGAAGAGCATGTACGATCTGGCAACGCTCATTCCGGCCGTTCTGTTCGGCCTTATGAGTCTGATCCTCTTTGTCTGGTATCCGCTGAACCGACTGCGTGTGGCCCGGCTGCAGCAGGACAAAGAGCAGAAGCTCCGGGAAGCGCTGGAGGCCAGAGAGATCGAGATCTGAGACTATGTTTTCCACCCGCCGGAAACAACCGGCGGGTTTTTCATTTTCTGAAGAAAGATTCATCTCCGTCTTTGCGAGTATATGGGTGAGACGGAAAGGAGGGAACGAAGCCATGGAAGATAACAGGATCCTGGACCTGTTCTTTGAGCGCTCGGAACAGGCCATCGGCGAAGTTTCCAAAAAGTATGGAGGGATCCTCCGGCGTACCGCCTGGAATATCGTGCACGACCAGAGGGACGCGGAGGAATGCGTCAGCGATACCTGGCTGAGCCTATGGAACACGATCCCGCCCAAACGGCCCGAACCGCTGCTGAGCTACGCCCTGCGCATTACCAGAAACCTTGCGGTGGGCTGCCTGCGCAGGAATACGGCGCAGAAGCGGTCCAGCCCCTACGACGTGGCCCTGGAGGAGCTGGAGGACTGCCTGGCGGCGCCCTCCGGTCCGGAGGATCTCCTGGATGCAAAGGAGCTGGGGCGGAGCATCGACCGTTTTCTCGGCACCCTGGACAAGGAAAGCCGCGTGGCCTTTGTGCGGAGATACTGGTTTGCAGATTCCGTGCAGGATATCGCCTCCATACTGGGGCTGAGTCCCAACGCCGTCACCCTGCGTCTGAGACGCAGCAGGGAAAAACTGAAACAATACTTGATGAAGGAGGGGATCGCCGTATGAAAAAAGAGGTGCTGGACCAGGCGCTGAACGGGATCCGCGACCGGTATGTGATGGAAGCGGCTCTGTATGACCCGGCGACCGACTCCGGGAAGGAGACGAAGATGTACGGAAAGAACGTGAAACCCCGGCGCAGATGGCTGCGTATGCTGCTCATCGCGGCGGTGGTGGTGTGCCTGCTTACGGCGACAGCCTACGCCGCGGGACTTCTGGGGCCGCGGGCCATCCTTATCGACGACGGACAGCCGGTATATGAGTATCAGCGGCAGGAGAACGGCAACTGGGAAGTGACGGAAAATCCCGAGGGCGGGCGAGTCTCCCTGACCCAGCCTCAGGAAGCGCCGGAGGACATGGATCCGGCTGTTGTCGCCATGCTGGAAAACAGCAAGGCCGCCTGGGCGGAGTGGTCGGATTACAAGGCGAGTCGACCCATGCCTCAGGAGCCGGAGGCCTTCCGTATGCCGACAGGGGCCTTCTTCAGCGATGAAGAGCTGCAGTCCGATGGCAGCGGGATCCTCCGCTTCTACAGCGCCGGGCCCATTGGGGACGACAACGGATCGCCCGTCTATGATCCGGATACTCTGATAGAGGAGCGGACTGTGACGCCGGAGGACTATGAAGCCTGGGACGAGTACATCAGCCAGCTGGATGCCATGATGCTCTTCGAGAGCAGATATGACTTCAATTACGGCTGCAACAATGCGGAAGACGAGGCGGCTCTGGAGGAGATCGCCGCCAGATACGGTCTCAAACTCAGGGGCGGAAGCACTCTCCTGTGGAGCTGGGAGACGGTAAAGGAGAGCCGGGAGCGGATGGACGCCGAGACCGGCACCTCCAGCCCGGAAATCGACTTCTCCGGCCCTCAATGGCTGACAAACGCCGAACTCACCGACCGGATCGCCCAGGTGGGCTGCCACGGAACTTTCTTCTATCAGGTGCCGGAGGGCTACGACAAGTTCTATTACTTTGACGAGGGAACCTTCTGCGTCAGCTGGTATTACACCCTGGAAAACGGCACGCAAATCACCTGCTACGGATATAATTCCATGTACGGCACCCTGTCCTCCGGCACCGAGGTGGTGGATCAGGTGGAGGATCGGTCGGCCTTTACCGAGAGAAGTCATGTGTGTCCGGACGGGACCGAGGTGACGATCCTTCGTAACGGAAACCGGGCGTTTATTTATGTATACCTGCCGGAGTCCTTCTTCAACGAAGAAATCCAGGGCGCTCCCGGTATGAGCGACGCTGATCTGGATGCCATTGCCGACGCGATCTGCTATTCCAACATTGGGAAATGAAACCGAACAGAAAACGCAAACAAGGACTCCCTGTGATCGGGGAGTCCTTGTCTGCGTCAAGATGGTTCAAGAAAGCTCTGTGCCGTCGGGGATGAACCAGACCGGTTCGTCCAGGTAAGAGCAGGGGACTGTCACGCGGCTGCCTCCGGGCAGCGCCTTGCCCTCGCCCCGGAGCTGCCAGAGGGCGACGATCCGGGGCAATTCCACGGTGACGGAGGAAGCTCCCTCGTCGAACACCGGGCAGGCCAGGAGCGTATCGCCGCAAAAGAAGCAGTCGCTTTCACTGTCATAGTCCGGCTGCCGCAGGAAGACCGGGTAAATGAGGGGCTGATCCTCCCGGACACAGCGCTCCATTTCCCGGGAAAAGTAGGGCAGAAGCCGCTCCCGGAGATCGAAAAGCCGCCGTACCGCGTCCATGCGCTCCGGATAGAGCCAGGGCATGGTGGCTGCCTCACCGGGCTTCCAGGAGTGGAGCACAAAGCGCGGGGTGAACAGCCCGTACTGCAGCCAGCGGAAGAAGAGCTCCTCCGAGGGCCTGGGACCGGAGAAGCCGCCGATATCCTGGCCGAAGAAGCCGAAGCCGGAGAGAGACAAGGTCATGGCCTGCCGGTGGTTCCAGCGCAGATCCCGGAAGTCGGTCAGATTATCCCCGGTCCAGGTGCTGGCCACCCGCTGGGTTCCCGCAATGCCGCAGCGGGACACGTTCATGGGCGTCTTGATCCCGGCTTCCAGACAAGCCTCCCTGCTGGCCCGGGCCATAAGAAAGGAGAAGGCCGGGCGAATGAGCCGGGCGGGCAGCTCCTGCCCGAAGCCGTGAGCCAGAACTTCCCGGTCCCAGACGTCGTACTCATTGTTGTCGTTCCAGATATTCCGATAGCCCTTGTCAATGAGCTGCTCCCGAACGCAGGCTTTCCAGAAGGCGATCGCGCCGGGGTGGGTGAAGTCCAGATAGCTGGCCATGCCGCCCCAGAAGGGGAAGCGGGCAGGCTGACCGTCGGCGTAATGAAGGAACCAGCCCTCCTCCGCGATCCTATTATACAGCGGGTGTTCGGTCAGAAAGGCGGGCTTTACGTTGGGCAGGAGTTCCAGACCATGGGAGCGAAAGAAGGTGGCCAGATCCTCGGGAGAAGGGATCTTGTCGCGGTTCCAATGGAAAACGCAACGGCGATCCCCGATCTGAGTGTAGCCGCTGGAGAGGTAAAAGCCGCCCGCCCGGATCCCTTCTGTTTCGCAGCGGCGGACAAAGTCACGAAGCCGCTTGTCCGAGTCCGGCGCGTCGGTGTACTCCATGGTGCTGCCGCAATAGCGGAAGGCCCAGTCCGGGACCGGGGCGTTCCCGCCGCAGAGGGCGGTAAAGCGCTGCAGGATCTCCGGAGTCGTACCCAGGATCAGATAAAAGACCAGATTCTCCTCTTCAAAGCGAGTACTGTTGAAGGGCTCAAAGTAGTTGTCGTGTTCCCGACCGAAGTCCATGCTGCCCTGAGAATAGGTGTCGTAATACAGACCATAACTGCCGGCGCTGTTTTCGCAGATATAGAAGGGGACTTGCTTGTACAGGGGGTCGCTGCTTTCGGCCCGAAAGCCCATGGAATCTCCGGCGCCTAAAACAAAATGCATCCCGTTTTTGTTAACCGGTCCGCATTTGTCCCCCAGACCGAAGATCCTCTGCTCCGGCTCCCGGCGGGTATAGTGGACGCTTCCGTCCCCCAGTTCGCCCTGGAAGTTGTAGGCCAGACCGTCCCGGTCCCGGTAGAGAATGCCCTGCTCCGTTCGGGCGGTGATGCGGAAATTCCGTTTCTCCACGGTAAACTCCACACCGGCCAGGGAGAAGAACAGAGACTCGCTATCCTCCCGGAGCTTGGGCGAGACGGTCTCCAACCCGTCCAGGGACAGCTTGTCCCGGCCCTCCCAGGGGCACTCGGTCCCCTTGGGACACACGCTCCAGGTGGGCAGCAGCCGGGTACCCTCATGCCGCAGGGAAACACGCAGCATGTGCCGCAGAAAGTCCAGACGCATGGTGACCCCGTCGGCGGTATATTCCCGATGGGAGGAAGCTGCGGTTTTCAGCACAAAGCGATGGTCAAATTTCATCCCTTGGGATCCCCCTTGGTGAGAAAGTTCATGGTGAGCTTCAGATAATCCAAATGCCCCATGGCGGTCCCTGCGGGGCCGATATGAAGAACGCCCTGCTTCCTCCAGTCGGGCAGGCCGGGACCGTTGGGATCGCCGCGGCGGGCGAAGTTTGCCAGATAGGAGATCAGCTGCTCCGACGCCTCCCGGTCGCGGTCACCGTAGGGGCGCCAGCTGCCCTCCAGGGTCCCGAAGACATAGCGAAGATCAGCGGAGTGAAAGGCCCGGTTGTCGTCTCCCGGGGCGTTGAGATCAAAGAAATACATCCAGCCTCCGACCTGCCGGGCAAAGCGGCGGCCGATATAGGCCAGGATCGGGGCGTACATGTCGTTGTTGGTGCAGCCGATCCAATAGTCCAGAGGCAGGGGATGGGCCATCAGTTCCTCCACGGGAGCCGGGATCAGAAGCCCGTCCACCACAGGCATGTTGTGATAGGTGTTATCCTTGCGCAGGACCTTCATCCGCTCCACCGTCTCGAACAGCGCGTGCAGATCCAGGCGGCGCAGCTCCTCCAGATCCCGGCATCCGGCTTCCCCGATGAACTGCTCCCAATACTCGTGGTTCTCCTCCGCACGGCGGGGGAGAGAGAACTTGGGGAACAGCCCGGCGCCGGAGAGCATGATCGCCCTGCGGAAGAGGCCGCGGTTTTCCGGGTTCAGGCACAGATACTGAATGCTCATGGCCCCGGCGCTCTGACCCATGAGCGTGATATTTTCCGGGTCCCCGCCGAAGTCCGAGATATGCTCCCGCACCCAGCGGATGGCGCAGAGCATATCGTCCAGGCCGAAGTTTCCGTCCCGACCGGTTTGTTTGCGGATCTCATCGTGGCACAGCCAGCCCAGCGGTCCCACCCGGTAGTTGGGGAAGACCGTCACGATTCCCTGACGGGCCAGGGCCGCGCCGTCGAAGGGATCCTCGCAGTTGAGGCCGGAATCAAAGCCGCCGCCGTAGAAATAGATGATCACCGGGCAGCCCTTGGCCTTCTTCGGTGTATAGAGGTTCAGATTCAGACAGTCCTCATCGTACCGGTACTCCCGGGAACGGAACTCCCGCTTATAGAAGCGGCGGGTGGGGTGCTCCAGATGCTCGTGTACCGCCCGGTTCTGGGGACAGCCCGGTCCGAAGGCCGCGGCGTCCCGGACGCCATCCCAATGCTCGACCGGCACGGCGTATTCAAAGCGCCCGGCGTGGGCAAAGGGGATGCCCAGAAATACCAGGTGCTCCGAGCGATCCAGACCCCGCAGGGTTCCGAGCGCTGTTTGCAGCAGAACGGTGTTCTCTTCCATGATCCTTCCCGCCTCTCCTTTTTTTGCTTTATTATATTGCTTCCGCCCGAAATGCGCAAGAAAAACCCGCAGAAGCGATCCGGAGAGGATGCCGCTGCGGGGTGATATGAAATGCGGTACGATCAAGCCCAGAAGATCCAGATCACTACAGCGCCGGAGATGGCGGCGATCAGGGTGAAGGGAATGCCGATCCGGGTGAAGTCCCGGGTGGAGACCTTGTAGCCCTCCTTCTGGAGGATGCCGATGCCGGCTATGTTGGCGGAGGCTCCCACCGGGGTGATGTTGCCGCCCAGGGTCGCGCCGATGAGCAGACCGAAGGCCAGCAGATAGGGGGGCACGCCCAAAAGGGAAGAGATGCCGCCCACGACGGGAAGCATGGTGGCCACATAGGGAATGTTGTCGATGAATGCGCTGAGGATCACGGACACGGCCACGATCAGCACATACATCAGAAGGATCGAGCCGCCGCCGAAGCGGACGAAAAGCTGGGCGATGGCGTCGATCACTCCGGCCTGACGAATGCCTTCAATGACCATGAACAGACCGGTGAGCAGAAGGAGCGTCTTGTAATCCACCGCCGCCAAAGTAGAGCGAAGCACAGCGACGTCCTTCTGCCGGATGTACTCGTAGACGAGACCGATCAGAGCGTAGGCACAGCAGATGATTCCGTTGGTCAATTCCGGGCGGTTCTTGAACTGGGAGGCAATGATTAAGGTCAGCACGGTACCCAGCATGAGCCAGGTGGGGACGTGGTCGTCTACTTGGGTGATAACGGTGGTTTCGACCCGCTCCTTTTCATGCCGGAACAGCCACAACAGCACCGGGATGGTCAGCAGCGCCCCGACCTCGACGGCCCAGGCAATGCCGGGACGGCCCTGGAACCAGAAGAAATCATTAAAGCTCATGTTCACATAACCGGCAAGCAGGATGGAGGTGGTGTCGCCCACCAGGGTGGCGGCGCCCTGCAGGTTGGAGGATACGGCAATGGCGATGATCACGGGAATGGGGTTGGTTTTCAGCCGCTTGGATACGGCCAGACCCACCGGAGCCACCATGAGCACCGTGGCCACGTTGTCCACAAAAGCAGAGATGATGCCGGAGAACAGGCTCAGCGCCACCACGGCCCACTGGACGTTGGGGACCGACTGCAGAAGACGTTCGGCCATCCGGGCGGGCATCTTGCTCTGGACAAAGAGCTCCACCGTGATCATGGTACCCAGAAGCATCAGCAGCACGTTCCAGTTGATGGCTGTGGGTACGGCGCTCAGCGGCAGGATCCCCAGAACCAGAAACAGGACTGCGGCGGCAAGAGCGGTGATAAACCGGTGTTCGCTGAAGATCAGAAGACAGACGTACATCACCACGAACAGGATGATGGCGACGAGCATTGGCATGACGGGTTCCTCCCCATAAAAAAATAGGTACAGCCTGTCGGCTGTACCTGTGGAATCGCACACTTGGCCCATGGGTAGCCGGAAGGCTCGCATGAGTCTCACAATGAAAAGGTTGCCGGGCGCAAGCGCCGTGATGACGACTTCCTCCGGGAAAAGTCCCGTCTGTTACTCCCTCATGGACAGATTTTTTATATCATACAAACTCGGCCAAGTCAAGGAGAAATCCGTCATTTCAGCTCATTCGGCAGAATAGAATAACACACCATATCTACGATGCCCCGATTGTTCCGCCCGGAGGCGCGGAGAGTGCCTTCCCGCACCATCCCGGCCTTTTGCATGACTCGGCCCGAGGCAGGGTTCTCCGCGTCATGACGGGCGCAGACTCGGCGAAAGCCGCAGTCGGTGAGCAGATACGCGATCACGGCCCGAACGGCCTCGGTCATCAGCCCGCGTCCCCACCAGGCCTTTCCGATGCAGTAGCCCAGCTCAGCCGATTCTGTAGCCTCGTCTATGCGGACGACGGACAGACTGCCGATGACCTGGCCAAGCTCCCTAAGCTCGATCGCCCACTGATAGAACGAAGGCGTCTCCGCTCCCTGAGCCCAGAGCGCGCAGAGACGCTCGGAGACCTCAGCGTTCTCGTGCGGCGGCCAGGTCAGATACCGGGTGACCAAGGGATCGCTGGCCCAGTTGCGGAACATGGCCTCGCCGTCCCCGGGCCGGAAAGGGCGCAGGATCAGCCGGGGGGTATCCAGTCTTCGGGTTACCAGGTGTTCCATACGGACCTCACTTCCTCACGGGAATGATCTCAATCCAATATCCGTCCGGATCTTCTATGAAATAGATGCCCATCTTGGGATTCTCGAAGCAGATGCAGCCCATGGCCTCGTGCTTTGCGTGGGCGGCCTCCATGTCCTCGGCGGTGAAGGCCAGGTGGAACTCGCATTCGCCGAGATCGTAGGGCTCGGTCCGGTCGGTCAGATAGGTCAGCTCCAGCTGAAAGTCGGTCTTGCCGTCGCCCAGAAAGACCAGCTTGAAGCTGCCGTCGGCGGCGACCTTGGCCCGGACCGGCTTCAGACCCAGGGCCTCGTCATAAAACTTCAGGCTACGGTCCAGATCCAATACATTGAAATTGAAATGATTGAACGCAAACATGCTCATGCCTCCTTCACAAAGCCGATCTTCACATTCGGCGCTTTTCCGGCGATGGCTTCCAGGGCCCGGTCCATGGCCTTGTTGTCCTCGGTCATCACGTCGGCGTATTCCTTCCCACCGCAGACGAAGACCATCCGGGAATACTCAAAATTGGCTTGGCCGCAGCACATCCGACTTTTGACTCCCTGAATACGGATAAAGGCCCGTTCCATTTCGGAATATCGAATGCAACGTGTCTTGAAGCCATCCTTATAGTACACGCCCAGGGAGCCGACCCAGAGCTTGTCGATGCGCTCCGCCGTCTCAAAATCCCGGTCATATTCCGGCCCGGTCAGCTTTCCTTCCAGCCCGGCAAAGGTTTTTTCTGCCACAAGGATCCCCCCCATTTGGTTTTCCTCAATCATATCAGATTTTCTGCTGCTTGAACAGAGGAAAAAGAGAAAAAGTCACGGTTGCATCTTGCGGAAAAATCCGTATAATGGAGACAGCAAGTCCGAAAAAATACAATCTTACCGAATGGAGGATTTTATGTACTGCACGAGAAAAGTGACCGATGATCTGATCTGGGTCGGTGCGGATGACCGGCGTCTGGCCTGCTTCGAGGGCGTGTACGGCGTGCCCGACGGTGTTTCCTACAACTCCTATCTGCTGCTGGATGAAAAGACCGTCCTGTTCGATACCGTGGACAAGGCAGTGTACAGCGTGTTTCTGGAGAACGTGGCCCACGCCCTGAACGGACGGAAGCTGGATTATCTGGTGGTGCACCACATGGAGCCCGACCACGCTGCCACCCAGGAGCTGTTGCTCAGCCGCTACCCGGAGGCCAAGATCGTCTGCAATGCCAAGATCAAGACCATGATGGCCCAGTTTCTGGGCTGCGACCTGTCCGATCGGATCGTTCTGGTGAAGGAAGGGGACACCCTCTCTACCGGCAAGCACAACTTCACCTTTGTCATGGCCCCCATGGTCCATTGGCCGGAGGTCATGATGAGCTATGATCTGACCGACAAGATCCTGTTTACCGCCGACGCCTTCGGCACCTTCGGCGCGCTGAACGGCCGGCTATTCAACGACGAGACGGATTTCTTCACCGAGCATCTGGACGAGGCCCGGCGTTACTACACCAACATCGTGGGCAAGTACGGTCCCCAGGTCCAGGCGGTGCTGAAGAAGGCCGCCAAGCTGGAGATCAGTCTGGTCTGCCCGCTGCACGGCTTCGTCTGGCGCAGCCACTTCGGCGACTTCCTGGAGAAGTACCTGCTCTGGTCCAGCTATACTCCGGAGGAGAACAGCGTGCTGCTGGCCTATGCCTCCGTCTATGGCCATACGGAGAACGCCGCCAACATTCTGGCCTGTAAGCTCAACGAACGGGGCGTGCGGGTCCGGATGTACGACACCTCCGTGACCCCCGCCAGCTACATCGTTTCCGACGCCTTCCGCTGCAGCCATCTGGTCTTTGCCGCCACCACCTACAACGCCGGCGTGTTCGTGACCATGGAGCAGCTGCTGCATGATATTGCCGCCCACAATCTGCAGAACCGGAAGATCGCCGTCATTGAAAACGGCTCCTGGGCGCCCACCAGCGGCAAGGTCATGCGGGAGATCCTCTCGCCTCTGAAGGGCACCGAATTCATCGGCGAGAACATCACGCTCAAATCCGCCCTGGCTGAGGGTCAGCTTGACCAGCTGGACGCCCTGGCCGACGCTCTGGCCGAGGACATTCTGCCCAAGCCTGCAGTGAGCGAGGAGCCGGTGATCATCACCGCCGGAGAGTTTTCTCCCGAGGCCGTGGACAACAAGGTGTTCTCCAAGCTCTCCTACGGCGTGGAGATCCTGACCACCCGGGTGGACGGGAAGGATTACGGCTGTGTGATCAACACCGCTGGTCAGGTGGCCTCCGGCGATCCCAAGAAGATCACCATTTCCGTGATCAAGAAGAACAACACCTGCGACATGGTCGCTAAGGCCGGACGCTTCAATCTCTCCATCCTCACCGAGGACGCGCCCTACAGCCTGTTCCAGCACTTTGGCTTCCAGAGCGGCCGTGACGTGGACAAGTTTGCCGATCTGCCCCATGAGGTGCGCATGCAAAACGGCATCCGCTATATTCCCACCTACACCAACGCCGTGCTGTCCTGCGAGGTCATCGACGTGCGGGATCTGGAGACCCAGGTGCTGTACATCGCAAACGTGGTGGAGGCCAAGGTCCTGTCCAAGGCTCCCAGCTGCACCTACGGCTACTATCACGCCCACATCAAGCCCAAGAAGAATCCCGCTCCCGAGCAGAAGGAAGCCTGGATCTGCCAGGTCTGCGGCTACGTCTATGAAGGAGCCCAGCTTCCCGACGATTTCACCTGCCCGCTGTGCAAGCACGGCAAGGAGGACTTCGTGCACGTGGTGCCGGAGGTAAAGCCCAAGCAGAAGGGCTATGTCTGCTCCATCTGCGGCCACTTCGAGCCCTGCGAGGGCGAACTGCCCGAGGGCTACACCTGCCCGCTGTGCAAGCATGGCCGGGAGGACTTTGAACCCGCCGAGCGCTGACAGACGTTGTCGGGACATTGCAAAAGGAATCGTTGATCAAAGGACCTGCTGCTTCGGGCGGCAGGTCCTTTGTCATGCGCAGGGGGAAACCTCGTCCGGACAGAAAACCCAGATTTGTCAAAATCGTCAGATTGCCAAGCAAATAACAGGCTTGTTAAGAACTTATCTATGAAATTTGCACATTTTCCGGCCTTTTTGGGTAGACATTTTGCGACAGGATATGTTACAATCACGAGGAATGTAGACCCTTATGGGAGTATGTATACGAGGTGAAGCTTATGATCCATACCTTCAAGGGCGGCGTACATCCCAATTATATGAAGGCGCCGGAGATTCCGGTGTCTGTCATCACGCCGCCTCAGCAAGTGGTGATCCCCATGGCCCAGCACATCGGCGCGCCCAACAAGCCCCTGGTGGCCAAAGGCGACTATGTGAAGATGGGCCAGAAGATCGGCGAGAATCCCGCACCCGTCTCCGCTCCGGTCCATGCCTCCGTGTCCGGCAAGGTGTTAGCGGTGGAGCCCAGACCCCATCCCCTGGGCGACATGATCATGTCTGTGGTGATCGAGAACGATTTCCAGGACACCCCCGATTTCATGGAGCCCCTGAACGCCGAGCAGCTCAAGGACCCCGACGCCATCCTGGCCCGGATCCGGGCGGCCGGCGTGGTCGGTATGGGCGGCGCCATGTTCCCCACGGCGTTCAAGATCCGCGGCGGTATCGGCAAGGTGGATAAGCTGGTCATCAACGGCGCCGAATGCGAGCCCTATCTGAACGGCGACCATCTGACCATGCTCAATTACCCGGAACAGCTGCTCAAGGGCATCGAGCTGGTGCGGATCGCCAGCGGCGTGGACAAGGCGTATTACGGGATCGAAGTCAACAAGAAGGACGCTATCGACCTGCTCAATTCCCTGCACCCGGAGAAATACGGCATCGAGATCGTGCCCGAGGCGGTCAAGTATCCCCAGGGCGCTGAAAAGATGCAGGTCTATGCCGTTACCGGCCGCCAGGTCAAGCCCGGCGGACTGCCCTCCGGCGTAGGCGCCAACGTGGTCTCCACTCGGACCTGCTACGCGGTGTACCAGGCCTGCTATGAGGGCAGACCCGTCATCGAGCGTATCGTCACCGTGGCCGGCTCCGCGCTTGCCAAGCCGGTAAACGGCCTGACCAGAGTGGGCACCCCCTTCGGCTATCTGGCCGAGCAGTGCGGCGGTTTTGTGAAGGATCCCCGGAAGATCGTTCTGGGCGGCCCCATGATGGGCATCTGCGCTACCAGCTTTGACGCGCCCACCATCAAGGGCACCGCCGGCGTACTGTTCTTCACCGAGGAAGAGGACCGCCACGTGGACGAGCCTCAGTGCATCCGCTGCGGCAAATGCATCACGGTCTGTCCCATGAAGCTGGAGCCGGTGTTCATGTACATGTACTACTCCAAGGGCGATTTTGAGAACATGGAGAAGTACCACATTACCGACTGCTTCGAGTGCGGCAGCTGCTCTTTCAACTGTCCCGCCCGCATGCCTCTGACCCACGCGTTCAAGACGGCCAAGCTCATGTTCCAGGCCAAGGCCGCCAAGGAGAAGGCAGCGGCGGAAGCCGCGGCGGCAAAGGAGGCGAGCAAATGAGCGAGAAGAAAGAACGTATCGTCCTTGACGTGGCCTATCAGCCCCAGGTCAGGACCAATATCGACACCCGCCGGCTGATGCTCACGGTGATCCTGTCTCTGCTGCCCGCGGTCATCTGGTCGGTTATCCAGTTCGGCTTCCACAGCCTGGTGGTCATGCTTTCGTCCATGGCCTCCGCCGTGTTCTTTGAGTGGGGCTACCGCAAGCTCATGCACAAGACCGCCAGCATCGACGACTGCTCCGCGGCTCTCACCGGCCTGCTGCTGGCTCTGACTCTGCCCCCCACGGCGCCCTGGTGGCTGCCGGTGATCGGCACCTTCTTTGCCATCGTGGTGGTCAAGCAGCTCTACGGCGGCATCGGCAAGAACTTCCTGAACCCGGCTCTGGCCGGCCGTGCCTTCCTGCTGGCCTCCTACGCGCTGATCCTTGGGACTTACGCGGTACCCAGGGCCTTGAGCGGCGTGGTGGACGGTGTGACCATGGCAACCCCGCTGAGCTACCTGTACGGCGAGGGGACCATGCCCGCGTACTTCAGCCTCAAATCCATGTTCCTGGGCACCATCCCCGGCGCCATGGGCGAGGTCAGCACCCTGCTGCTTGTCATCGGCGGACTGTATCTGATCCTCCGCAAGGTCATCTCCTGGCGCATCCCCGTGTCCTTCCTGGGCACCGTTGCGCTGCTGACCCTGATCTTCGGCCATGCGGGAATGAACCGCTTTGACTGGATGCTTTACAACCTGCTCTCCGGCGGCCTGGTCCTGGCGGCCTTCTTCATGGCCACCGACTATGCCACCAGCCCCGTGACGCTGAACGGTCAGCTGCTCTACGGCTTCGGCTGCGGTGTGATCACCGTGCTGATCCGCTACTTCGGCGGCTATCCCGAAGGCTCCACCTATGCGGTGCTTATCATGAACCTGTGCGCCTGGGCCATCGACAAGGGCTTCCACCGTCATCAGTTCGGTGTGACCGAGGAGGATATCGAGGCCGAGAAGGCCGCGAAGAAGGCGGCAAAGGAGGCGGCGAAATGAAGAAGATCCCGAAGCTCACCTTCATCCTGTTTCTGATCTGCGCCATTACCGCCGGTATCCTTGGCGGCATCAATGAACTGACCAAGGATCGCATCGCCGAGCAGAACCGGCTCAAAACCGTGAAGGCTTACAGCGCCGTGCTCCCCGCCGACGATTATGAGGAGATCCCTCTGACGGATGCGCTGAAGGCGGCCTATCCCAGCGTGGACAAGGTCTCCCGGGCTGCCAACGGCAGCGGATACGTGGTGGAATCCACTTTCTCCGGCGCTCAGGGGATGATCACCCTGGCGGTTGGCGTGAACAATTCCTTCAAGTGCACCGGCATCTCCGTGATCTCCCACTCCGAGACCTCCGGTCTGGGCGCCAACGCGGCCAGCTCTTCGGAGACCGGCGTGAACTGGAGGGCCCAGTTCCTGGGGGCTGACCAAAACGTAGCGCTGAAGAAGGCCGGCGGCACCATCGACGCCCTGGCCGGCGCCACCATTACCTCCCGCACCGTGACCGAGGCAACGGCTCTGTCCATCCGCCTGGTCAGCGAGCTGGGCTAAGGGAAGGAGGCAGGAACTATGAATATCAAGAAACAGTTCAAAGAGGGCCTGATCACCAATAACCCGGTGCTGGTCCAGCTGATCGGCATGTGCGCCACCATGGCCATTACCACCACGCTCTTTAATGGCGTAGGTATGGGCCTGTCGGTGTTGGTCATCCTGACCTGCTGCAACGTGGTGGTCTCCGCTATCCGGAAGATCATTCCCGACGAGATCCGCCTGGCAATCTTCGTGGTCGTCATTGCCGGCTTTGTCACCATTGTGGACCTGCTGCTGCAGGCCTTTATCCCCGCGCTGAGCGCGGCCCTCGGCGTGTTCATCCCCCTGATCGTCGTTAACTGCATCATCATCGGACGGGCGGAGGCCTTCTGCCAGAAGAACACCGTGGGCGCCTCCTTCTTCGACGGTATCTTCCAGGGCCTGGGCTACACCTGCGTGCTGATCGTCATGTGCGTGGTCCGCGAGTTCCTGGGCAGCGGGCGCTTCGGCGGCGGTCTGATCGACGTGACCAACGGCTTCCGCTTTACTCTGGACGGCACCGGCGGCGGGATCCAGATCTTCCCGGCGGATTACGGCGCTTCCATTTTGAACCTGCCCTTCGGCGGATTCATTACGCTGGGCTGCCTCATCGCGCTGATGCAGTTTGCCCTCAAGCGCTCCAAGAAGAAAAAAGAGGAAGCCGAGAAGGCTCCCCAGGACGAGGAAAAGGAGGTCGCGTAATCTATGCTTACTCAAATCATCGCCATCTCCCTTGGCGCGATCCTGACCAATAACTTCATCTTCTCCCAGTTCCTGGGCTGCTGCCCCTTCCTGGGCTGCTCCAGCAAGGTGGATACCGCCACCGGCATGGGCCTGGCGGTTGTGTTCGTAATGGGCCTGGCCTCCGCCATCTGCTGGGTCATCTATACCTATGTTCTGGTCCCTCTGGGCCTGACCTTCCTGAACACCCTGGCCTTCATTCTGGTCATCGCCGCGCTGGTTCAGTTTGTGGAGATGTTCCTGAAGAAGTCCGTGCCCTCCCTGTACTCCGCTCTGGGTATTTATCTGCCGCTGATCACCACCAACTGCGCGGTGCTGGGCGTGGTGCTGCTGAACGTGCAGAACCATTACAATTTCCTAGAATCTGTGGTGTACGGCGTCACCGGCGGTCTGGGCTTCATGCTGGCCATCGTGCTGTTTGCCAGCGTCCGTGAGCGCATCGCCTTTGCCGACTATCCCGAGAGCTTTGAAGGCTTCCCCATCTGTCTGGTTTCCGCCGGCCTGCTGGCTCTGGCCTTCATGGGCTTCAGCGGCATGAAGATCGTTTAAGGAGGGACTGCGGGAATGAATACGATTTTACTGTCGGTCCTGGTCCTGGGCGTTCTGGGCGCTGTCTTCGGCTGCGTTCTGGCGGTGGCCTCCCGGGTGTTCCATGTGGAGGTCGATCCCAGGGAAGCGGCGGTTCGCGAAGCTCTGGCCGGCGCCAACTGCGGTGGCTGCGGGTATCCCGGCTGCGACGGCTATGCCAAGGCCGTGGCGGCAGGGGAGGCCCCCTGCAATAAGTGCGTGGCCGGCGGCGCTGCCACCGCGGCCAAGGTGGCGGAGATCATGGGCGTCTCTGCCGGAGAGACCGAGCGCCAGGTGGCGTTTGTACCCTGTTCCGGCTGCACCGACGTGGCCGAGGCCCGCTTCAACTATACCGGTCCCGAGGATTGCCGCGCGGCCATGCTGTTCGGCGGCAAGAGCAACAAGCTGTGCACCTTCGCCTGCATCGGCCTGGGCAACTGCGTGAAGGCCTGTCAGTTTGACGCCATGCACATCGTCAACGGTATCGCGCAGTCGGATCGGACCAAGTGCGTGGGCTGCGGCGCCTGCGTGGACGCCTGCCCCAAGAGCATTGTCCAGCTGATCCCCGAGAGCCAGAAGATCATGGTCGGCTGCCGTAACCAGGACAAGGGCGCACAGGTCATGAAGATCTGCAAGGTGGGCTGCATCGGCTGCATGAAGTGCCAGCGGGAATGCCCCTCCGATGCGATCCATGTGGAGAATTTCGTGGCGAAGATCGATCCTTCCAAGTGTGTCCAGTGCGGCCACTGCACGGAGGTCTGTCCCCGTCATATCATCCACACGCTCAAGCCCTGAACCGAATGAAAAGCGCAGGATCCCCCGCATTTGCGGGGGATTTTTTACATTTGACCAATTTCGGGTCTTTCCAAGAAGGCATATGTGTGATATGATAAATTCGCAAGAGTTTGGGACGGAGATTCCGGACCTCTTCCAAATAGATACAGGAGGGATTCACCATGAAACAGATCAAGAGGATCGGCGTATTGACCAGCGGCGGAGACGCTCCCGGTATGAACGCGGCGGTACGTGCCGTCGTTCGTACAGCACTATCTTACGGCATTGAGGTCGTGGGAATTCGCAGAGGCTGGCAGGGCTTGATCAACAGCGACTTTGTGCGTCTCAACAGTGAAAGCGTGGGTCATATCCTGGCCCGTGGCGGTACCATGCTATATACTGCCCGCAGTGAGGACTTTATGACGAAGAAGGGCCGCGAAAAAGCCGTCACCACCTGCAAGATGCTGGGACTGGATGCGATCGTAGCCATCGGCGGCGACGGTACCTTCCGCGGTGCGCTGGAGTTGTCCAGAATGGGCATCCCCGTGGTGGGCGTCCCTGCGACCATTGACAATGACGTGGGCTGCACCAACTACACCATCGGTTTCGATACCGCCTGCAACACCGCCATCGAATGCATCGACAAGCTGAGAGACACCATGCAGAGCCACGAGCGTTGCTCCGTGGTGGAGGTCATGGGCCGCAACGCCGGGTTCCTGGCTCTGTATGTGGCCATCGCCGTGGGTGCTACCGCCGTTCTGGTCCCCGAGAAGGAATTGGATTTTGAGAAAGACGTGGTGGAACGGATCCGGGAATCCCGCCTGGCCGGCGTCAGCCACTTTATGATCGTGGTGGCCGAGGGCGTAGGCAGCGCCGTGGACATCGGCAAGCGCATCAAGGAGGAACTGGGCATGGAGCCCCGCGTGACTGTTCTGGGCCATATCCAGCGCGGCGGCTCACCCAACGCCCGTGACCGGGAGACCGCTACCCGTATGGGCTTCTATGCGGTGAATGCCATTGCCCAGGGCCGCTTTAACTGCATTATCGGCACCAAGGAGGGCGGTATCGTGGAGCTTCCCATCGAGGAGGCGCTGCAGATGAAGAAGCATCTGCAGATGGACCGTTACAAGATCATGGAGGCCATGCAGCTGGGCACCAAGATGGAGACCATTCTGGCCGAGGATTGATCCTGCCATATCTACATATCATAGACTGCGGGGCGCCGGAAGCGACCCCGCAGTTTTCTGTCTTGACAAATACCCCGCGGGGGTATATAGTAAGGGCAAAGGATGTGAGGATATGGACGAAGAATTCTGCACTTGCTGTGAGGAAAAGTCGGAGGAGAACTGCTGCTCCTGTCACAAAACAAAGGAACGCAGTCCGGAGGAGTACAAGCGGCTCTGCAATCGACTCAGCCGGATCGAAGGTCAGATCCGGGGAATCCGGGGAATGCTGGACCGGAACGCCTACTGTCCGGATATCCTGGCCCAGGCGGCGGCGGCCAACGCAGCGCTGAACGCCTTCAGCCGGGAGCTGCTGAGTCAGCATATCCGGTCCTGTGTGGTACATGATGTGAAAGCGGGAAACGAGGAAGTTATCGACGAGCTGCTGGATACCCTGCAGAAGCTGATGAAGTGAATCGTTTCCGGGAGGGTGAAGAATGCAGCAATACAACGTAACGGGAATGAGCTGCGCGGCCTGCCAGGCCCGGGTGGAAAAAGCGGTTTCGGCCGTTCCGGGTGTGGAGAGCTGTGCGGTCAGCCTGCTGACCAATTCCATGGGGGTGGAGGGCAGCGCGGACGCGAAGGCGATCATCGCCGCCGTGGAAAATGCCGGCTATGGCGCCAGCGTGAAGGGGGCGGCCAGATCCGCTGCTCCAGCAGAAGATGCGCTGGCAGATCACGAAACGCCAAAGCTGAAGAAGAGACTTCTCAGCTCCCTGGGTTTTCTGATCGTGCTGATGTATTTCTCCATGGGTCACATGATGCTGGGCTGGCCGGTGCCCGCCTTTATGGAGGGCAATCATGTGGCGATGGGCCTGCTGCAGCTGCTGCTGGCCGTCATCGTCATGGTCATCAACCAGAAATTCTTTATCAGCGGTTTCCGGGGCCTGATCCATGGGGCGCCGAATATGGACACCCTGGTTGCGCTCGGGTCCGCGGCTTCCTTTGGCTACAGCACCTTCGCCCTGTTTGCCATGACCGTGGCACAGGTTCGGGGCGGCACCGAGGCCGCGGCATCATGGATGCATGAGTTTTATTTTGAGTCTGCCGCCATGATCCTGACCCTGATCACCGTGGGCAAGATGCTGGAGGCAAGATCCAAGGGAAAGACCACCGACGCGCTCAAGGGCCTGATGAAGATCGCGCCCAAGACGGCCACCTTGATCGTGGAGGGGAAGGAGCAGATCGTTCCCATAGATCAGGTCCAGAAGAACGATTTGTTTGCGGTGCGTCCCGGAGAGAGCGTACCCGTAGACGGCGTTGTGGTGGAAGGAACAAGCGCGGTGGATGAATCCGCGCTTACCGGCGAGAGCATTCCGGTGGACAAGGCCCAGGGCGATCGTGTCTCCGCCGGTACCATGAACCGGGAGGGCTATCTGAAATGTCGGGCCACCAGAGTAGGGGAGGATACGACCCTCAGCCAGATCATCCGCATGGTCTCCGACGCCGCGGCGACCAAAGCGCCCATCGCAAAGGTTGCCGACAAGGTCTCCGGAGTCTTTGTCCCGGTGGTCATGGGCATTGCCCTGGTGACGACCGTCGTGTGGCTGCTGCTCGGACGGGAATTCGGCTTTGCCCTGGCCAGGGGAATATCGGTCCTGGTCATCTCCTGCCCCTGCGCGCTGGGACTGGCGACTCCGGTGGCCATTATGGTCGGCAACGGCCTGGGCGCGAAAAACGGCGTGCTGTTCAAGACCGCGGCCGCCCTGGAGGAGACGGGACGGGTGGACGTGGTTGCCCTGGACAAGACCGGCACCATCACGGCGGGCACGCCCCGGGTCACCGATCTGATCCCGGTCGAGGGCGTGTCGGAGGAGGAGCTGCTGCGCTGTGCCGCCGCGCTGGAGGCCAGCAGCGAGCATCCGCTGGCACGGGCCGTCATGAGCTGCGCTGAGGAACGGAAGCTGGAGCCGGCCCCGGTGGAGGATTTCAAGGCGCTGCCCGGGAACGGGCTGATCGCTGCCTTGAACGGGAAGTCTCTGGTGGGCGGAAATCGGAAGCTGATGGAGAGCCGTCTGCCTCTGGACGCTGAGACGACCCGGAAAGCGGAAGCGTTGGCCGGGGAAGGGAAGACGCCGCTGTTCTTCGCCTCTGACGGGAAGCTGCTGGGCCTGATCGCGGTGGCGGATACCATCAAAGAGGATTCCGCCCAGGCAATCCGGGAGCTGAAAGCCCAGGGACTGACAGTCGTGATGCTGACCGGCGACAACAAAAAAACCGCCCAGGCCATCGGCCGTCAGGCGGGAGTGGACGCGGTCATTGCCGGGGTTCTGCCCGAAGGCAAGGAGAGCGTGATCCGAAAACTCCAGGAGTATGGAAAGGTAGCCATGGTGGGCGATGGAATCAATGACGCGCCGGCCCTGACCCGTGCCGATATGGGCATCGCCATCGGCGCCGGAGCCGATATCGCCATAGATGCAGCCGATGTGGTTCTCATGAACTCCAGCCTTCTGGACGTGTCAGCCGCCATCCGCCTGAGTCGTGCTACGCTGACCAATATCCATGAGAACCTGTTCTGGGCCTTCTTCTACAATATGATCTGCATCCCCGTGGCGGCAGGCTGTTTCGTCTGGGCGGGGCTGACGCTGAATCCCATGCTGGGCGCGGCGGCCATGAGTCTGTCCAGCTTTACGGTGTGTATGAATGCCCTGCGGCTGAATCTGTTCAAGCTCCGGGATCCGGCGAAGGACCGGCCCCGGAAGAATAAAGTGGAAATTCCCATGGAACTATTTGAAGAAAAGGAGACAAGCAAAATGGAAAGAACCCTCAAGATCGACGGTATGATGTGCCCGCACTGCGAGGCTCGGGTCAAGAAGGCTCTGGAAGCCCTGGATGGTGTAGAAAGCGCTGTGGTCAGCCACGAGAAGGGTACCGCCGTTGTTACCGGCGACGCCAGCTTCGAGGCCATGAAGGCCGCTGTGGAAGCCCAGGATTACCAGGTCCTCGGCATCCAGTGAGAAAGAACACGCCCCTCGGAACCGAGATTCCGGGGGGCGTGTCTTTGAAGGGGAAAGTGTATTATTTGGCATAGATGAGCCCAACCACCCAGTTGGATAAGCGAGTAGGCAGGAGCTTGGCCAGAACTGCGGCGGCCTTATAAGGCAGACCCAGCGCCACCAGGGGCTTGCTGTGCTTCTTCAGGGCGATTTTGGCAACGTAGGCGCCGGCGTATTCGGTGGTCATGCCGCCGCGCTCGTCCTTTTCCATGACCGCAACGGAGCGCTGGATGCGTCCGCCGTAAACATCGTCGCCTGCGTCGGATTTTTTACGAGCGTCGGTAAATCCGGAGGCGATATCGCCGGGCATGATCGCGCAGACCGTAATACCGTATGGCCGGATCTCGTTCTGCAGCGCCAGAACATAGGCGTTGATGGCGGCCTTGCTGACGGAATACCAGAGCTGGAAGGGGATAGGCAGGATACCGGCGATGGAGCTCATGCACACGATCCGCCCGGAGCCCTGGCTGCGCATGGTGGGCAGAACGGCTTTGGTCACGTTGTCCATGCCGTAGAGATTCAGCTCCAGCTGCGCGTGAGCGTCCTCGGTACGGGTGGTTTCGGCAGCGCCGGAGATGCCAAAGCCGGCGTTGTTCACCAGAATGTCGACTCTGCCCTCGCGACGGACGACCTCTTCCACCGCAGCCCGGGCCTGCGCTTCGTCGGTGATATCGGCAGTGATATGGACAATGCCCTCTGCGGGCTTCTCCCGACGGGAAAACTCATAGACCGTGCAGCCGGCTTTTTTCAGACTGGCCGCTGTGCAGCGCCCGATCCCGCCGCTGCCTCCGGTTACGATGGCAACACGCTTCATGGATGCATCCTCCTGAAAACATCAAATTTTTTATCTATTTTACACCATAGCACTATCGCCGTCAAGAGCGACCGCATGCGGCGGAACTGCCGGAAAAACTTAGAAATTCTTAAGGGCTTCGGCATTGCGTCGGGGCTTGGCTTGTGCTATAATGCCATCCGTAGTATTTTGCACGGAGAATGACTATGATCAGCTGGCTCACAGGGACGACCCTGGGCAAATTCATAAGCACCTTTTTCATCTCCATGGTTCCGATCGTGGAGCTGCGGGCCGGTCTGCCTTACGGCATCGCGTTGGGGCTGGAATATCCTCTGGCGCTGACAGCCGCTGTCCTGGGGAATATGGTCCCGGTGCCCTTTATTATCATCTATATCCGAAGGATCTTCGCCTGGCTGCGCCGGCATTGGTCGGCCCTGGACGGTCTGATCACCCGGCTGGAATCCCGGGCAGACGTGAAAGGGGACAAGGTGCGGCGTTATGGCGCCCTGGGACTTTTGATCCTGGTGGCGATCCCGCTGCCCGGGACCGGAGCCTGGACCGGCGCCCTGGTGGCGGCCCTTCTGGATCTGCCCCTGCGCCGGGCGGTTCCCGTTATCTTTGCCGGCGTCTGCATTGCGGCTGCGATCATGACCGGCATCACCTTCGGCGTCATTCACATTTTCTGAGCTTCCATATAGGTAACCGCTTCCGGAACTGATCGCCCCGGGAGCGGATTTTTTATACGGATTTCGGTTGCCGTTCGATGATAAATGCCGCCGTCATGAGGGGATATTACGAATCAGAATGACTTGGGTTTTGTCGATGCGATCCGGGCCCGGCTCTGCGCTGCGCAGGCCGGAGGCGCGAAACAGAAAAGAATCAAATCATAGAGATCCTGGAATATGGAAAAGGGTATGACAAAACGCCGATCCAGACGGACCGGCGTTTTTGATTTCGGGAATTCGGCAGCGCTGGGCGGAGCTTAGCCAAAGAAAAGTTCAGGCTCCGGGGCTCTCCCAGAGGATAGCGTCGCCCAGCGTGATGCGCTGAACGTCATGGATGTTTACGGCCCAACCCCACGAGACGTATGGATTTACCGTGCCGTTTTCGTAAGGTGCAGCCATGGCTCCAAATGAGGTTAATGGCCAACTAAAACCATCTGAGAAATGGAAAGTCGTACCTCTGATCATCCTGTCGATTGCATTTCCCCAGACAACCAGTTCCTCCTGGTCCCGGGTAGAATTGATTTCCTCCATTCTCTCATAGCTCACATGCCAGACTGCACTGACCGGGGTGAGATCCAGAGAGACAATTTCTAACTCTCTGCCGCTCTGTTCATCTAAATATCGAAAGTTTATATCGAAAGATGTGGTCTCAGGTTCTGTTGGATGAAATGTGACGGTTCCAAAGCTTGGCTGAGAATTCAACCATTCTGATATATTACCGACACCTGCCGCTGCTTGTGCTGCGCTATCCCATAGAGAAACGGTTAGGCTGATTTCCTCCATACCGTTGGCTTCTTTCAGCTTTCTTATTTCACTGTTTTGTATGATGCAGGATAAAGTGAGGGTTTGCGTATTTTCGTCATAGGCATCCTCAAGAACTCTTTTCCGAAACGCATCCAGATCGTCGAGAATTTCGATAGTCCTTACCCTCGGGGTGGCTGTACCCCAGTATTCCTGGCCGCCAATGAGACTTCCATTCAGCTTCCAGGCAAAATGTGTGGTCTCCGGATAACCTGCAAGCTGTTCTTCCGTCACCGGGGACACGTCCACAAATACAATCTGACAATCGCCGTCGTTGATCGCGGAGAGCAGGACCAGCCCTTCGTCTCCGTCCTCCGGAACTTCATACTCCATATAACTGTCAATGTGGCTCTCGTCGATGCTCAGGTCTGAACGCAGCTCCTGCTGCCGGGCGGTGTGGATGCTGCTCACCGCATAAGCCACCAGACCCAGGGACAGGAGCAGCGCGGCGGCCAAGGCCAGGGTAAAGATCCGCCGGGTTCTCGCACCTGCCCGGGAGCGCGTAGGAATGCGTTTTTCCTCCTCCACTCCGATCTGAGCCAGTACCCGCTTCTTGACCCGGGCGGTCAGTTTGGGATCCTCCGTTTTGATCATAAGGTCCTCCACAGAACAGTCTTTCATCAGATCAGCAATACTCACTTTCATACCCAAGCCCCCTTTCCTTCAGCAGCTTCTTCAGCTTTTCTCTGCCCCTGGACAGACGATTGCGCACCACCGAGGCGCTAAGGCCCATGTCTCCGGCGATCTCATCCGTTTTCTGATACAGGTAGTAGTAGCGCCGGAAAATGGAACGGTCCGGTTCTCCGAGCCTGTCCACTACCTCCCGGGTCACCATAATGGCCTCCTGGCGTACCGCCTCCGTCTCCGGGCCTTCTGCGATCAGCTCCACCACGTCGTCTTCCAAGGGAACCGTGAGGTGAAGGGACCGCAGCCGGTCCTTTGCCCGGTTGCGTGTCACCGCGGCCAGCCAGGAGCGCAGTTTGCCGGACTGCACATCGAAGGCGTTTTTCCAAAGAGATAGAAACACATCCGATACCACCTCCTCCACGTCCTCGGCGGCCAGCGGCGGATTGATGATATTCTTCACAATCGCAGCCACATAGGGAGTGTAGGCGTCCATGATCTGTTCCAACGCTTTGCTGTCGCGGTGACACAGTGCTTCCAGGGCTTCAAACTCATTCAATGCTTTCGCCTTCTTTCTCTTTGGTTGCTGCGCAGCTCCTTTTCACCCTTAAGAACGATCCGAAGCGGGAAAATGTCACAGTTCAATTTCGTGGAATTTATTTTGAACCGGAACCGGACAAAATACAAGCGGGGGCGACGAATCGCTCCCGCTTATGTTTTATCCCCGACCTACGTTGAGGACGCCGATGTTGTAATCCGGATCGTATTGGATCTGTTCGTCCAGAGTTCGGACCTCCAGATTTTTCGCGATCTTCTCCATGGTCTCCATATCCAGACCGCCGCCTACGCGGATCATGTAGCCCTGGTCCGGGCTGAAGAGAAGAACGTAATTGTCGTCACCCCATACGGGATTGTGGTTGACCAGCTCGGTGACCTCATATTCTCCCCAGGAGCTCTCTTCCAGAATTTCACTCTCGTACATCATGACCAGCTGAAATCCGGGCTTGGCGTAAAAGATCTCAATTTTGTAGGGGATCTGCGCTTCCGAAGAATCTCCGTCGTTTCCGTAGTAGTGATACCAGCCGTCTTCTCCAAAGCCGAAGCCGTCCATCGGTACCCAGCCGGGTTTGAACTGAACCTTATGTGGAAGCTCATCGCACTCAAAGGTAAAGGTCAGGTTCGTGTCGGGATAGCGCATGTCCTGGATCTCGGTGATGTTACCGTCCTCGTCCCGCTCGATCCATTCTCCGTGCACGGTCACGTCTTCGGGTATGTGGTTTTTGTTCATCCGAAACAGCCCCAGGGCGTAAGCCGTTCCGGTCAGAAGGGAAATAAGCACCGCGGCGATCAGGGTTATTCCCCGGATCCGCCGGGCGGTGTAACGCTTCCGCCGTCCGTCGTTCATGATCCGTGCCAGCACGCGCCGTCGGATCCGTTCGGTCATTTCATCGTATTCACCCAGCTCAATGTTTTCATCAAAGCATTTACCCGCCAAATCAGCAAGAACCATCTTCACAGTCGTACCCCCTTCTTGTCAGATATTCCTTCAGTTTTTCCCGGCCGCGCAGGAGCTTGGACCGCACGGTGGACGCGTTCAGGCCCATCGCCCGGGCGATCTCCGCGGTCTTCTGATACAGAAAATAATGCCGCACGAAGATGCTGTGCTCCGGCTCCGGGAGAGAGGCCACCGCTTCCCGTGTAAGCGTTTGCAGCTCCTGTTCCAGCAAATCGGCTTCCGCGTCCGGCACGTCAAGAATGAAATAGTCCTCCTCGAGAGGCATGGCCAGATGGTGAGAGCGCAGCTTGTTCTTGGCGGTATTGCGGGTCACCGCGGCCAGCCAGGCCTTCAGCTTTCCCGCCTCTACCGTTTCCGCATTGTTCCAGAGCGAGAGGAAAACGTCGGAGGCTACCTCCTCCACATCCTCGGGCTGCAGCGGCGGGATCGTGATATTTGCCGCGATCGTCTGCACATAGGGGCCGTATTGGGCAATGATTGTGTTCAGCGCCCGGCTGTCGCCCTTTCTCAGCTGAGATAATAGATCAGCTTCTGTCATGGGTTCACCTTCTTATCTTGTATTGGGCCTTTTCGACAATAAGAACACAGATACTCTGAACAATGTTGCGGATTCCGGGACAAATTTTGGTCAGACTGTGTTTTTATGGGCGAAGTTTCAAAACAAGGACGGAGGTATGATACATGAAACGAAGAATTCTGGCAAGCGTTCTGCTTCTGACGCTGCTGCTCACGCTCAGTGCCTGCGGGGAAAATGGTGACACGGAGAGCGGCGGTGAGGTCATTACGGCGGAACAAACTGTCGAAGGCTGGATCCCGACCCGGATCCCATTCCCGGACTGGCTGACGCGTGCTGTCGGCTGGGAGACAGCCGGGGATACGATCTATCTCAGCGGACTGACGCGGGAGGATTCGCTGATCGCCGCTTCCTATGATACGCTGACAGGCGAATGGCGGCGCATCAACTTTACTGTCGACGACGCCTATCATCCGCAGTTGGGAAACCTGAGCCACGCTGGCCACAGTCTGTGGGGACTGCTGGAGGAAGGCCCCAGCCGGGAGGATCTGAACAAGGGGATCTGGCGGGAGGACTACGGCTATTATGTACTGCATATCGACCTGGACAGCGGGGAGAGCACTGCGGTGCGTATTCCCTTTGAGGGCGAAGGCGGCAGCGAGGGGGAGGGAAGACGGTTCTTCTCCGGAATTTTGGGGCTGGGCGATGAATATGCGCTGCTCGGCGCCATGGATCGCTTTTATGTGATCGACTCAAATGCCGATATTATTTCCGAGCCGGTTCTTCCCACCAACGGAAGTCTCTTCCGTTTTCGGGTCAACGACACCGTATATCTTTGGACAGAGGAGGGCTATGCTCCCTTTGACCGGGAGACGCTTCAGTTTGGCACCCCGCTGAAAATTGACGGGCTGGGAGACGCCAGCAGCAGCAACGGACATTTTCTGCGCAAGTGGCAGCGCTCGCTGTATGAGGCGGACCCGGTAAGCGGGGAAGGGGAGCTACTGTTTCGATGGATGGATGTGGCTCTCAGCTTCAGCGATACCCAGGGCCATAGCTGCCTGGAAAACTCGCTGGGAGACGTGTATTACCCGGATGGAGAGCAGTGGCTTCCAAACCGGGGACTGATTTGCGCGAAAAGAGGGCAGGTGCCGTTGAAGAGGTCGCTGCGCCTCGGCTGCTTCGGATATACGGGAGGGGAAATGTATGCCGAAGCCCAGGCCAACGGGGCGCTGCCGTATTCGGCGACCATGGAGCTGCTGGATACGATCGTCCGCTTCAACAACACCGATCCGGAATACAGGATCGAGGTCGTACCGATCACGTATGCCAATGACCAGGAGCGGGACCGGGCCCTGATCGAACTGGCCACACGCTCGGATCTGGATCTGCTGGATACGAGTATGCTGCCGGATAATGCGCTGGATTCCGGTCTTCTTGCGGATATGCTTCCGATGATCGACGCGGACGAAACGATCAGCCGGGAGGACTTCATTGAGACTCTGCTCCAACTGATGACGCGGAACGGCGGACTCTATGAATATACGGATAAGTTCACGCTGCTAACCATGACGACTCACCCGGAGCTGTTCCCGGGGCGGCAGAACTGGACGGCGGAAAACATTGAAGCGCTGATGGATGCGCACCCAGAGATGGACCCGCTGTGGCACAGTTATGACCGAGAGCTGATCACGACGCTCTTCTGCTGGGCGGCTACCGCGGAGTTTTTAGACCACGATACAAAAAGCTGCTCTTTTGACAGTCCCGTATTCGTCCATTGGCTGGAGCTCATGAAAGCCTTTCCGGACGGCGGGCAGTACAGCGAAGAGGCGAAGCTCATGAACATCTGCTATGATCTGGCCTTCAATGCCGGGCATCAGGAGAAGTACATGATGAAGGGCGAGTATGTGGTGGCCGGGTTCCCGGAGACGCAGGGGACCGGCAGCTATTTCCTCAAGCTGAGCAGCAGCCCCAACAAATGGCGGGGGACCATGGGGGAGAATACGAGAATCGGGATCCTGTCGGCGAGTAAAGATCAGCCAGGAGCCTGGCGTTTCGTGCGGACATTGATGGAGGGAGCGGAGGAAGTTTCCCTGATGGATGGGATCCCGGTGTTCAAGAAGAGCTTCGAGCGGGCTCTGGTGGCGCAGATCTCGGACGATTTCGACGAGCGCTTTCAGATCAGCTATATGACTGAGGAGAACGCAGAGGAGCTGCGCCGACAGGTCTATGGAACGACGAAGCTGGTCGACACCGACGAGGGCTTGCTTGATATCCTCCGGGAGGAGATCAACCGCTATTACAGCGGCCGGCTCAGCGCTGAGGAAGCAGCGCAGGCGATCCAGTCCCGGGCGGGTATCTATGTCGCGGAACAGTTCGGGTAAGGCGACTTTCAAAAAACGTCTCGGATCTTCGCCTGATGCTTGTAAGAAATAATAACAGCGACATAATACTTCCCATTACAACACACCCGCCGGATCTGAAGAAACGACGGGTGTGTTGTAATGGGAAGCAGGATAATACGGAACCATTCGGATTTCCTTCTCTGATCAATAAGAATACAAAGGAGGGGAAGCCAGTAATATGAGCTCTCAGGAGCGGGAGAATACCAGGATCCGACACAATAACAACACTCAGATCACATTTAGAAAAGATGGGATTTAGCCAGGGCTTTTTTCAGTGTCAGCTTTCCATCTCAACGATCTGAGAGCGCTCTTCGGTGACATCCAATTTACCAAGGCGGGAACCTACGTCTATAAGGTGACCGAGACCATGGGCGGCAGCTATCCCGGTATGCACATGGTAGAGGGCAGCAAGACCGTCACCATCACGGTTAAGGACAATAACGGCGTCCTGGAGATCGAAGAGGTCACCGGAGCCACGAAGGACGGAACCGTGTACGAGGTCGAGCTGACCAACGCCTACAGTCCTGCTGTGCGGACCGGCGATGATACGCAGACGATGCCTTACATCGTGGTCATGGGCGCCAGCGGTCTGATGTTCCTGCTGACTCTCGCGGAATACAAGCGCAGAAAGGCGAAAAAGGCTCAGCAGTAAGCAAACAATATAATAGACGATCTGCAGCTTAAACCGCTGCAGATCGTCCGGAACCGTGACCCGAGGCGGTGCGCATAAGCACAGCTCTCGTGAATCGGTAAAGATCCCATCAAAAATGCAGGGGCAGCCGTGTCGAAAGACACAGCTGCCCCAATTTTTGTCAAGCTAAAAGCGCCAATAAGCCGTCTCCGGATCCGAGATCCAGAGACGACTTGAAGTCGCGGTACCACACTGGTTGCCGGCGGAAAACCGCCGACCACTCTTGCCCGTAACGCAGGCGCTGCGTTCCCCCATACTCTTCGTTCCGAGGGACTTCTCCCGGACGCGCTTCCCTGAAAACCGTTGCCGCCGCACTCACACTCTGTTGCGGCTCGCTGTTGGTCTGATCTCCGGGTACTTCTTCCGTTCCACGAATTTTATGGTCAGAACTTTATCGCGTTAAATGACTGCTGTCAAAGAGAAAATTCCTGATTCTTCAATTTTTGGAAGCATCCACAAGTCAAAAGAAGAATCAATGGAAAAAATCTACAGATCTGACAAGTGAAAATGACCCTGACCGGAGAGGCGAGAGAGCAACGGGACCATAGTCTGCACAGGTCATTCCAATAAAATGAATTTACCGTTTGCGTTTGGAGGTGCTAACTGGCACCGTAGAAAAATTGATGCAGAGTAATGATATCTCCGTTTTTCATATAAATAGACCAAACCAATTTATCCGCACTTTTGCGCTGTCCAACGTCCAATACAACGGAGGCAACCGCAAGAGACCAATCGTCATCGAAAGATACCTCGCCATGCTGGATCCACCCCGTTTGGACCTGAATGTGATCGACCAGGTCCAGAAAGTTGGCGTTATCTGAGAGAGAACCCAGTTTGGGCAGAACGCAGAGATGAGAGGTGAGATGCTCCAAGCTGCTGTCCTGCAATGGGAGCGCGATGCTTCCTTCCGGCTCCGCGTCAGACTCAGACTCTGAAAAAGTGAGAAACAGGCGGTAAATGACGCTGTCTTCGGCATTGTACCACATATCATGAGACTCCAGACCGCCGCCTGCGGGCACATCCATCTCTTCAACAAGCAGGTACTGATGTAGGTATATCACATCGCCGTTTTTCATCGTGATGGTCCAGAGCAGCTCGTTGAACCAGCAATACGAGTCATACTCAACAGTGACGACTGCGGTGGCGAATGGCTTTTTTTCATCAAATACGGGTTCGCTGACCTTCATATCATGGGAACCGCCTTCCCCTATGGCTTCAACATCGATATGATCAATCAGCGTAGAAAACAAAGCACCGTGGGGGTGGAGTGTTTCCATATTAGAATTGCGGAAACCGTTAGGATAAACACAAAGAGCGGATACAGTCTGACCCTTCCCGCCCTGAGGGATCCGGAAGCGCTGCTTCTCAGTGGCACCCAGCTTATCCGCATCATTTTCAGGGTCAAAAGTCAGAAACATCTCGTATGTCATTCCATCTGCCGCGCGATACCAGTATTCGGGGGAAGCGACAATGGGATCTTTCACAGGCTCCGGTTCCGGCTCTGGTGTTGGGCTTTCGGGGCTTTCTGTGGATACGGCATCTTTCACAGACTCCGGTTCCGGATTGGGTGTTGGTCTTTCCGGGCTTTCTGTAGAAATGGGGACTGGCGCGTCCGGCGCCGTTCTGTTTTGAGAACGCGTCAACAGAACACCGAGAAGTCCGACCGTCAAAGCCAAAGCGAGTAGCAGAGACAGGAGCCTTTTCCACCGCCTGGGGTGGGGGATGCTCAGCTGCATTTTTTCGATCTGCTCTGTCTCACAGTAAGGGCAGAACAGCGCGTCGTCCGGCAGACTGGCATGACAGTTTTTACATTGTTTCATATCGCACCTCTCATTCCAGGTCTTCCATCAAATACAGCACGTTCTTGTAGCGCTTTTTAGGATTGATTTGGGTGCAGCGCTGTACGATGCGGCCCAGCTTCCCCGGCGCAAGCTCCATGGAGGGATGCTTTCCGGTCAGCATGATATTCAGCAGTACCCCAAGAGAGTAGATATCGGCGCGCCCATCGGTCTGGGAAATACCGTACTGCTCCGGCGCGGCGTAACCCGTGGTGCCGAGAACCACCGTGTCGGCGCGCTGATCCTCTTTGACGATGCGGGAAGCGTCAAAGTCGATGAGTACGGCTTCGTCTCCCCGGATGATAACGTTTTCAGGCTTGACGTCCCGATGCACGGCGTCCAGAGAGTGAAGCACATAGAGTCCCTGGCAGAGCTGCAGCGCGATGGAACGGGCGTCGCCGGGACGAAGGGTGCCGCCTTCCAGCAGCAGGTCCAGCGTGTCTCCGTTCACATATTCCTCAAGAACGGCCACCTTGCCATCCTTTTCCGCTGTCTCGAGAACCTTCGGCAGATTCGGACAGGAAATGCCAAGCAGCTTACGGTAGACCTCGCCGCTGCCCTGGTAGAGGCGGAAGATATAGCGCCGCCCGCTTTTCTTGTGGCGCAGTCTGCGGATACAACTCATCGGTGTTCTTTTCAGTTCTTTTTCCTCGTCGAAGGCCTCGCCGATCAGGCACAGAAATTCATCGTACATGAAATACCTCAAAACCGTATGCAAATTGCATAGTATTGCTTTTTTCGCGAACTTTGAGTAAAATACTGTCAAAAGAATTATAAAACAGAAAACACGAAAAGTAAAGGCGGCACGGTATGAAACAGACAGACTCTCTTCGTCAGGAATTGATGGAAAGCCCGGATCTTGACCGCTTCCTCTCCGAAAACGCGGAGAGCTTTGAGGAGGAAGGCTGCGGGGAGGTCCTCCAGAGCATTTTTGATACCAAGGACTATTCGAAAGCCGAACTGGCCCGGCGCTCCGGGATGAGTACGGTCTATCTGCATCAGATCTTTTCCGGGACTCGCAAACCGTCCCGGGATCGGCTGATTTGTCTGTGCTTTGGGCTGGAGTGTTCCCTGGACGTGACTCAGGATTTGCTGAAGAAATCCGGCTTCCTGTCGCTTTATCCCAAAAACCGCCGGGACGCGATCATTATTTACGCTCTGACCAGGGGCTTGTCGCTCCAGGAAACCAACGACAAGCTGTTTCAGGAGAACGAGGAAACACTTTTCTGACATACACCGTATCCATAAGCGGGCACTTCCAAGTGAGGTGCCCGCTTTCTGCATCTATATCACGAAAAATTTTCCCCAAACAGTATGCAGCCAGATAATTGTTTGCGGGTTTCTGATTTGCTAGTCAGACAGCTGAAAATGTTTTTGAAGCTGGAGAAGATGCTTTTGGAATGGTAACAAATCATGAATTTGCTGCTCCGAATTTATACTAGGCGTCCAGCCCTCCCAACTCGGAATTGTAAATTCCCCACATTTGTGATAAAATGTCGAACATCGAAGGAAAAGGTGGTGAGAGAGGATGATCCGTGTCGCCATTGTGGAGGACGACGGGGCTGAGCGGGAGCGGCTGCGGAGCTGTCTGCATTGGGTAGAGGAGAGCGAAGGACTGCAGTTTCACGTCACCGAGTTTCCAAGCGGCACCGCCTTTATCGGCAGCTTCGAGGGCGGCTATGATCTGATCTTCATGGACATCGAAATGCCGGGGATGAACGGCATGGAGACCGCCAGAGCCCTGCGGAAGATGGACGCCTCCGTCCTGCTCATCTTTGTCACCAACATGGCCCAGTATGCCATCGCGGGCTATGAGGTTGAGGCGCTGGATTTCATTCTCAAGCCAGTCAACAAATACTCCTTCGCTATTAAAATGAAACGGGCGCTGTCCCGGATCCCCAAGCGGACCGAGGAGTTCGTCACGGTCAAGTGCGAGGGGGAGCTTCGTCAGGTGCTGATTTCCTCCATCCGCTATCTGGATATGGACGGGCACTATGTGGTCTATCACACCACGGAGGGGGAGCTGAAGGAATACGGAACAATGAAAGAGGCCTATGGGAAAATCAACAAGCCCAGCTTTGCCTTTGTCAATCGCAGCTGTCTGGTGAATCTGTACCACGTGAGCGCGGTAAGCCGGAACAGTGTGACGATCGGGGAGAACAGCCTGGATATCTCCCGGCCGCAGAAGAAGGGCTTTCTGGCCGCCATGTCGGATTTTATGGGGGGAAGACGATGAAATTTCTTCTGGAGCTGATCCTCGCGGAGCTGATCTTCCTCTATCCCGCCGATAAGCGCAGCCGCTTCCCTCTGCGTCTGAGCCTTGTGCTTCTTGTTTTCCTTGCAGGAGCGCTGCTGTTTCGAACGGAAGCACAGCTGACCCGGTCGTTGCTGTCCCAGGTAGGCACCTTCGCGGGCCTGTTTTTCCTGACGGTTGCGGCCATGGGCTTCTGCTTCCGGCTGTCCTTTCCCTCACTGTTTTCCCTGTGCGTGGCCGGGTACGCGGTGGAGCACATCGCCTATCACGTGTCCAAGATCGTGCAGACGCTGACCGGCCTGTTCGTCGGCGCTTCCCTGGGACCCCTGCAGGATTGGGAGCTGATGGAGCTGGTGGTGTTCCCGCCGGTGTATCTGATCGCCCTGGGAACCATCGGCTACTTTGCGGCCAAGAACGAGTGCTGGAAAAAGACCGATATGCGCTTTAACGCACTGTCCATCGCGGTCGTGTTCATCTGCGTGGGCCTGACCCGGCTGGTCAACAGCTACGGCGAAGAGCAATCCATTCCCGTGAGCTTCTACGCCATCACCTGCTGCCTGATGGCACTGGTGGTGCAGTTTGTGCTGTACCGAACGGTGGATCTGCGCACGGAGAATACAGCGCTGAACCTGATGTGGCAGGAGGAGCGCAAACAGTTCGAGTTGTCCAAAAAGACCATCGACACCATCAATATCAAATACCATGACTTGAAGCACAGGCTGCGGGATATGCGCCTTCCGGCGGAGGAAGTGGAGAGCATCAAGGACGCGGTGCGGATCTACGGCAGCCGCATCCGCACCGGAAACGACGCCCTGGACGTGCTGCTGACAGAGAACAGCCTGCGCTGTTCGGAGGAGGGGATCCGTTTGACCTTCATGGGCAACGGCGCGGATCTGAGCTTCATGCAGGTCATGGACGCGTATTCTCTTTTCGGAAACGCCATCTCCAATGCTGTGGAAGCCGTGGAGAAGCTGGCGGATCCGGAGAAGAAGATCATCGATATCGTCTCCGAGCGCCGGGGCGACATGGTCAGCATTCATATCAGCAACTATTTCGACGGAAAGCTGCGGCTGGAGGATGGGATGCCTGTGACCAGCAAGACCTGGGAGGAGGGCTTTCACGGCTTCGGTATGAAGAGCATGAAGCTCATTGCCGAGAAATACGGCGGAAGTCTGTCTGCTTCCGCGGACGGCGATCTGTTCACGCTGGACGTCTATCTGATGAACAGTGACGCTCCGACGGGAAAATAAAAAATGCAATTCGCTCTGAAAAAACGGCAGTTCACTCTTGGAACTGCCGTTTTTCTCCTTCGGTGTGTTATAAAAAAGACAGCAATAGGGGCCCCTGGCCTCAGACTGTCCCAAGCATACTGTTTTAGGAGGAATGAAAGTGAAAAGAACCGGTCTCTGGCGAGGACTGACAAGCCTGATGTGCTTCTTCCTCGCCCTTTCGATCATCGTGGGCAACGTGCTCGAAGCTAACGCCCAGACGATCGACACCTACATGGGCACCCAGTCGGAGCGGATCGAGTCCGACGGCGCGCTCTACGACAAGTTTACCCCCTCTGAGGAAGTCCTGAACGAGGACGGAACCGGCAATTCCCACGCACTGATCCAGAAGGCCATCGACCTGAACCGTCGTCAGGCCTACGAGGGCAGCGTTCTGCTGAAGAACGAGAACAACGTTCTGCCCCTGGCCTCCGGCGCCAACGTCACCCTGCTGGGCATCCGCAGCCACAAGCCCGTACTGGGCAGCGCCTTTGGCGTGAAGGTCTGGGGCCCGGTCATCAACCTGGAGCAGGCCCTACGGGATAACCGCACCGACTTTGCCCACACCATCTCCGACTCGGCTTCCACCAACTGGGCCACCGGCGAGACCACCATCGGCCTGACCATGGAGTCCTGGACCGGCGACGAGTTTGACTTCGACGGCGCCGGCTACGGTGTGAACCCCACCATGATCGACGTCTACGACAAGCTCCTGGCCACCTATCACCACGAGTACAACGAGGGCGCCGAGGAGGTCTTCGATCCCCGTGAGCCTTCCCTGGATGATCTGGCCTCGGTCAATGCCAACTACAAGGACAGCTTCGCCCAGTACGGCGACGCGGCCATCGTTGTGATCTCCCGGGCTTCCGGCGAGAGCCATGACTACCTGCCCGGCGGCGTGGTGGAGGGTCTCGGTTTCACCGAGCCTCTGGCTCTGTCCCAGAACGAGCGCGACGCCATCGAACTGGCCAAAGAGTGCTCCGACAAGGTCATCGTCCTCATCAACAGCTCCGCTTCCATTGAGATCGCCGATCTCAAGAACGACCCCGAGGTCGACGCCATCCTGTGGATCGGCGCTCCCGGCGCCTACGGCATGCTGGGCGTGGCCGACATCCTCTGCGGCAAGGTCAGCCCCTCCGGCGGCCTGTTTGATATCTTTGCTGCCAAGAACATGTCCGCCCCTGCCATGCAGAACATGGGCAACTTCCGCTACGCCAACGCTGACGGCGTCGTCACCCGCGGCGGCGGTATGTTCGGCGGCAACACCGGCATGTACATCATGGAAGCCGAGAACATCTACGTCGGCTATCGCTACTACGAGACCCGTTACTACGACTGCGTGGCCGGACAGGGCAACGCCGATTCCAAGGCCGGCGTGTACGCCTCCACCGGCAACTGGAACTATGATGAAGAAGTGGCCTACGGCTTCGGCTACGGCCTGAGCTACACCACCTTCTCCTTTGAATTCGAGGGTGAGCCCGAGTTCAAGGCCGGCAGAAATGCCAACGGCGCCATCGACGCCACCGCCACCTTCAATGTGAAGGTTACCAACACAGGCGACGTGGCCGGCAAGACCTCCGTGCAGATCTACGGTCAGGCTCCCTACACCCTGGGCGGCCTGGAGAAGAGCGCCATCCAGCTGCTCAACTACGATAAGACCCAGGTCCTGCAGCCCGGTGAGTCCGAGGTCGTCAGCGTGGTCTGCGACCTGCAGTACATTGCCAGCTACGACGTGAACCTGAATAACGGCGAGGGCGGCTACGTCCTGGATCCCGGCACTTACTACTTCACTGTGGGCAACGGCGCCCATGCCGCTCTGCAAAACATCATGGCCAAGCAGGGCATGGCGGTCGAGGCCAACGCCGACAACGCCTTCGAGCGTGAGATCGACGAGAGCTTCATCGAGCGCACCGCCTTCTCCATTTCCAAGACCGGCGAGAAGATCGTAAACCAGATCCCCTATGCCGACTGGAATTACTACCAGCCCGGTGAGGTCACCTATCTGAGCCGCGCTGACTGGAACGCCACCTGGCCCAAGACCTATGACAAGCTGACCCTGACCAGCGAGCAGCTGATCGACAACCTGAACGGCAAGTACTACACCATCAAGACCGACGACGACACCTCCGACATCATCTGGGAAGAAGACAACGGCACCAAGTTCTACGAGATGTGGGGCGTGGATTATGACGATCCCAAGTGGGAAGAGCTCATCAACAACATGACTCTGGAGGAAGCCCAGTATCTGGCCACCTACGGCGGTCCCTCCATCCCCGGCGCTTCCACCATCGGCACCGTGGAGACCTACATGACCGAGAACGCCGGCAACGGTGTGGCCGTGAACCTGAACGCCTCCAAGGACACCGGCGCTCCCTGGAACATCGCCGCCGATGATCCCAACGGCAACTGGCACCCCGAAGTCTTCGGCAACAGCCCGCTGACTGCCTCCAGCTTCAACCCCCAGCTCTGCTATGATCTGGGCGCTTTCGTGGGCGAGGAGTCCCTGTTCACCGGTATTCCCATCCTGTGGGGTCCCGGCCTGAACACCCACCGTCACGCCTACAACGGCCGCAACGGCGAGTACTACTCTGAGGATCCCATCCTCTCTGGCGTGACCGCTATGGAGTTTGCCGTTGGCGCTCTGAAGTACGGCCTGATCGCCGCTCCCAAGCACTACGCCTTCAACGACCAGGAGACCAACCGCTCCGGCGTGGCCCCCTACATGACCGAGCAGCGCGCCCGTGAGGTGGAGCTGCGTGCTTACCAGTACGCCTTCGAGGCTACCAAGTATGATACCCCCGAGTTCGACCAGGGTATGCGCGGCCTGATGATCTCCTTCTCCAAGATCGGCTCTGTGGAATGCACCGCTTCTGTGGGCATGATGACCAACATTCTGGCCAAGGAATGGGGCTTCCGCGGCTACGCTGTCACCGATATCTATGACGACTTCGATATCTATGGCGCAGTTCTGACCTCCGGCACCACCTGCTATGATACCCGCGGTATGGCCGGCTTCTACACCAACACCACCCTGGACGGCGGCCGCTTTGACGGTCAGGTGGACGGCTCCACCGTCAACTCCGAGATCTTCTCCGGCGACGCCACCGCTCAGAACGCCATCAAGGCTTCCGTGCACAAGATCCTCTTCGCCATGAGCCAGTCCAACCTGATGAACCGTTACGACGCCTCCACCCGCGTGGTCAAGCTGCCGGTCTTCTGGCGCACCGCTTACCAGACCGCCGAGTACGGCTTTGGCGCTCTGATGGTCTGCTCCGCTGTTCTGTACCTTGTTGCCAAGCTTCGCAAAAAGGAGGTTAAGTAAGATGCTCAAGAAATTCACTGTCGGATCCTGGCTCACTCTGATCGCCGCCATTGCCGGCGTCGTTGGTGTGATCTTCATGCTCCGCTCCAGCAACATCGATACCGCCTATGCCTACAAGACCGTGGGCAGCCTGACCCTGATGGGCGTCTGCGGCGTGATCCTCTGCCTGCTGGCCGCCTGGTCTCCCACCCGGTTCGGCAATCATGACATCATCAGCAGCTTCGGCGCTGTCGCCGCCATCGGCCTGTTCATGGCTGTGGTCGGCACCATGATCGCCGACCGCGTACTGATGATCGCGGGCCTCTTCTCCTACAACTCTCAGAACATGGTCGGCTGGAGCGTGTTTTACGCTACCGTTACCGGCGCTGTGGCCTTTGTTATCGGCAGTGTGCTGCTGATCATCGCGTCCTTCATGAAGAACGCGAAAGAGGCCAAGTAAGACTTTTTAACCATACTCCCGCAGATCCTCTGCGGGAGTATGGTCTAAACGGAGGATCGTATGAGAACCTGTATCAACCTGAACAGCGCATGGCGCTTCACCGGGCCGGAGGGTGCGGTGAGCACTGTCGACGTGCCCCATACCTGGAACGCCGTCGACGGCCAGGACGGCGGGAACGACTACAAGCGCTGCCGCTGTGAATATGAAAAGAAATTTACAAAGCCGGACTTCGCGGAAGGGGAGCGGGTGTATCTCCAGTTTCACGGTGTGAACTCTGAGTGCGAGGTCACGCTGAACGGGCAGAAGGTCATGAGCCACGAGGGCGGTTACTCCACCTTCCGGGCGGACGTGACCGAGCTGCTGCAGGCGGAGAATACCCTGCAGGTCTCCGTCACCAACGCGCCCAACGACCGCGTTTACCCCCAGAAGGCGGACTTCACCTTCTACGGCGGCATTTACCGGGACGTGGAGCTGCTGATCGTACCCGAGAAGCATTTTGATCTGGACTACTTCGGCGGCTATGGCCTGATGGTCACGGCCAAACCCCTGGAGGGCTACGCCAAGGGCGAGGTCACGGTCAAGACCTTCTCTAACTGCGAGGAGCCCGTCACGGTCAAGCTGCTGGACAACCAGGGCCAGGAGGTCGCCCGGGGCGAAGGCGTGGAGCAGACCCTCATCATCGAGAACGTCCGGCTCTGGAACGGCGTGGAGGATCCCTATCTCTACACCTGCCGGGCCCGTCTTGCCTCCGGGGACGAGGTCTCCTGCCGCTTCGGCGTCCGGGACTTCCACTACCACCCCAAGACCGGCTTCTATCTCAACGGCAAAAAGTATCCCCTGCGGGGCGTGAGCCGCCATCAGGACCGCAAGGGCCTGGGCAACGCCATCACCCGCGAGATGCACAAGGAGGACATGGACATCATCTGCGAGATGGGCGCCAACACCATCCGCCTGGCCCACTATCAGCACGATCAGTATTTCTATGACCTCTGCGACGAAAAAGGCATGGTGGTCTGGGCCGAGATCCCCTATATCTCCGAGCACATGCCCAAGGGCCGGGAGAATACCATCTCCCAGATGAAAGAGCTGATCGTTCAGTGCTACAACCATCCCTCCATCGTCTGCTGGGGCGTCTCCAACGAGATCACCATCTCCACCAAGGACAACAAGGACATGCTGGACAACCACCGCGTCCTCAATGACCTCTGTCACAGGATGGACCCCAGCCGCTTCACCACCCTGGCCTGCTACGCCATGTGCGGCCCCTTTAACCCCGTGGCCCACATCACCGACGTGGTCAGCTGGAACCTGTATCTGGGCTGGTACGTGCCGGGCCTCTGGCTCAACGACGCCTGGATGCGCTTCTTCCACACCGTTTATCCCGACCGCTGCCTGGGTTACTCCGAGTACGGCTGCGAGGGCATGCCGAACCTGCATTCCTCCCATCCGCGCCGGGGCGATCACAGCGAGGAATACCAGGCCAAATACCACGAGTACATGCTGGAGTGCTTCGAGCGCAACCCTTACATGTGGGCGACTCACGTCTGGAACATGTTCGATTTTGCCGCCGACGCGCGCGATCAGGGCGGTGAACCTGGCATGAACCACAAGGGGCTTGTGACCTTTGACCGGAAGACCCGTAAGGACAGCTTTTATCTCTATAAAGCCTGGTGGAGCAAGGATCCCTTCGTGCACATCTGCTCCAAGCGCTTTGAAGACCGCACCGAGAGCGAGATCGAGGTGAAGGTCTACTCCAACCAGAATGAGGTCACGCTTTACGTCAACGGCGACAAGCTGGAGACCAAGCACGGCGAGCATATCTTCACCTTCCGTGTGCCCATGGGCGCGGAGACCAGGGTCCGGGCGGCTTCCGGCGAGTGGAGCGATGAGACCGTGTTCCGCAAGGTCTCCGTCCCGAATCCCGCCTACGTTCTGAAAGACGCGGGAGACAAGGGCGCCAACTGGACCAACAAGGAGGACTAAGCAATGGAAAATCAACAGGTCAACCGGGCTAAATTCTATCAGCTGGCGCTGTTCCCCATGAACAACGGCGCCACCAACGTGTATTACGTGCTGATCCTGACCTATATCGCCACCTTCGGCTCCGCCGTTCTGGGCCTTGCCGCGGTGTTCGCCTCCTTCATGGTCACGGGCATGCGGGTCTTCGACGCCATCACCGACCCCATCATCGGCGCCATGATGGACAAGACCAACGGCCGCTTCGGCAAGTTCCGTCCCTTCATGGTCATCGGCTCCGTCATCATGGCGGTCTCCGTCATCCTGCTGTATGTGCTGACGCCGTTCGTACCGGCCAGCATGATGTGGCTCCGGTACACGCTCTTTATCGTCCTGTACGCGGTCTGGGTCATCGGCTACACCTTCCAGACCTCCGTCACGAGAGCGGCCCAGGCGGTGCTGACCAACGATCCCAAGCAGCGCCCGCTGTTCACTATCTTCAACACCATCGGCTCTCTGGCCGGCATGGGCATCATGCAGTTCATCGGACCCATCCTGGCCCGGGACAACATCTTCGGCGACTACAACCAGAACTGGTTTGCGGCTATGACGCCCATCGGCATCGGTATCTCCGTGCTGCTGACGATCCTGGCCATCATCGGCATCTGGGAGAAGGACCAGCCCAAGTACTTCGGCCTGGGCGGCAAGCAGGAGACGGTGAAGGTCTCCGAGTATCTGCAGATCATCAAGGCCAACAAGCCCCTGCAGCGCCTGATGATCGCGGGCGGCGGCTGCAAGCTGGCTCTGTCCGTTGCCACCAACATCACCGTGCTCATCATGCTCTACTCCTGCATGATGGGGGACTATGACGGGTTGTACCTGCCCATGATGATCGTGGGCTACGTGTTTGCGGTGCCCTTCTTTGGCCTCACCGTGCGCACCAGCCAGAAGAAAGGCCAGAAGGCCTCTCTGATGCGCTATGTGGCGGTGGCCCTCGTCTGCTACGTGGGCGTGCTGGCGCTGCTGCTCCTGTGGAACCCCAACACCGCCATGCACATGTCCATCATGACAAACGGCAAGCTCTCCATCAATCTGTACACGATCCTGTTCATCCTCTTCTTCGGCATCGGCTACGGCGCCTACTACGCCACGGCGGACATGCCCATCCCCATGGTGGCCGACTGCGCCGACTACGAGACCTACCGCTCCGGCAAATTTATCCCCGGCATCATGGGTACGCTCTTCTCCCTGGTGGACAAGCTGGTGTCCTCTCTGTCCGCCACCATCGTGGGTGTGGCCGTGACCATCATCGGTCTGGAGTCCCTGCCCACCAAGGCCACTCCCTACACCCCGGGCATGAACGTGGTAGTGATCATCCTCTTCTGCCTGCTTCCCATGGCGGCCTGGGCGCTGACGCTCTGGTCCATGAGGGGTTATGAGCTGGACGGCGAGCGGGTCAAGGAGATCCAGGCTGTGAACGCCCAGCGCAAAGAGGCCATTGCCGCCGGCATGAGCGTGGAGGAGGCCATGGCAAAATTCCCCTCCGTGCTGAAAAAGTAAAATCGCCATAAGGCAAAAACAGGGGCTGTCGGTTTTGACAGCTCCTGCTCTTTTTTACAAGGGAACTCCTTTTATTTTGTCGCCCATTGCCGACCCGTGTTGTCAATCCAGGTGTTGCCCTCCAGGAGAAGCTGGGAGATGGGGACAATGCTGTAGCCGTCCGCCTGCAAGGCCTCAATGATCCCGGGCAGAGCCTCCGGCGTGTGCTCGGCGGCATTGTGGAATAGAACGATGCTCCCCGGCTGCACCCGGCTCAGGACCCGCTCCCGGATCTCTGCGGCGGAGATGCCCTTCTAGTCCAGGCTGTCGCCTTCCCATATAGCTGAAACCGTTGGAAACACTGATTTCCTTTCGAACACAGGGTCGCACTCAGCACGAGGTGCGGAGATAGAAAGAATGATTCTGCATCGTGTTTCCATCAAAGACTGTTTGATCGGTCTTCAGGCGCCTGTTCTATCCTTCCAGAGGCGCACTGAGATTTGTCCATTTCTCTTCTCGCAAGATAGGAGGACACGGCAGACTGCGCCGGCCTGCAGCGTCTTTGCCCAGGTAGGAAGAGCTGGCGGAGATCGTCCAGGCGCATCACTTGTGAATGCGGAGCAGGGCATCGTTTTCCCAATGAAAGCGGATTCTTGCTGTTTTGTGAGTTGTTCTTAGCTGTTGGGCATGATATAATGAATACAATCTGATCGACGGGAGGAAATGCGTCCATGACGATGAATATGAATTCGCTTGCTGTACTCTTCCCGTTGCTGCTCCTCTTGCTGGGCCTGGGGTTTACCGTGTCGATCGACCCGTACATCCGCCGGGAACACCGCAGGATCATGCTCCTCATCGTTGCTTTGTGCTTTAGCCTGATCGGACAGAATGTGGGGGAAGATACGCTGTATGTTCACCATTCAAACCTGGCCTTGAAAAACTTCCTGTCCGCCTTCGGCTATTCCGTCCGGCCTGTGATCCTGATCCTGTTCCTTTATATCATCCGTCCGGAGGGGAAAAAGTGGCTCCATTGGACGCTGACGGGTATCAACGCGCTGCTCTATTTCACCTCTCCTTTTACAAAACTCTGTTTTGAAATTCGCGCGTCGGACTATGTCTCCCAGCGCGGACCGCTTTGGTTTACGTGTATCCTGGTCAGCGGGCTTTTTCTCATTGAACTCTTACTGCGGACGATCCTCCGATACCGGGAGACGCGAAGAATAGAGCAGATGATCCCGGCTTCTGTAGCCATCATCATCGCCGGATCTGTCGCCTTGGACATAAGTATGAGAACAGAGCAGCCGGTGGCCTTCCTGACGATCGCGACCGTGGTTGGCAGCGTGTTCTATTACATCTGGCTTCACTTTCAGTTCGTCCGCGAGCACGAAAAGGACTTGATGGCGGCGCAGCGCGTCCGGATCATGATGACGCAGATCCAGCCCCACTTCCTCTTCAACGCGCTCAATACCATCCGCGCTTTGTACGCCAAGGATCCGCCTCTGGCGGACAGAACGCTGGAGGATTTCAGCAGCTATCTTCGGCAAAACCTGGAGTCGCTGCGTCAGACCGACCTGGTTCCGATCACCAAGGAGCTGGAGCATACCCGGCTCTATGCGGAGATCGAAGTGCTGCGTTTTCCAAACGTCCGCGTGGAATACAGGATCGAAGATGAGAGCTTTCAGATCCCTGCGCTGACGATCCAGCCCTTGGTGGAAAACGCGATCCGGCATGGGGTGCGCATCCGAAAGGACGGCCTCGTGATCGTTTCCACTTTCCGTGAGGCAGATGCGCATCGGATCACCATCGAAGATAACGGCATAGGCTTCGATCCCAAGCAGATCCATTCTTCCGAAGAAACGCACATCGGACTTGAAAACGTGAAAAGCCGTGTGGAGCAGATGTGCGGCGGAACGATGACTCTGAGCAGCACAATCGGCGAGGGCACCATCGTTCGCATCTATATCCCCGCTGCATCCGGAGCGGAAAAGGAGGATCGTCGGAAATGAGGATCATTTGTGTGGACGATGAACCGCTGGCAGTGGAATACACCGTTGGACAGTGTCGGCTGTTGTCCCAGGTCAGCGAGGTGAAAGGGTTTACGAGCGCGCAGGAGGCTCTGGACGATCTCATGATCCATCCTGCGGATGTGGCGATCCTGGACATCAACATGCCTCAGATCGATGGGATCACGCTGGCCGCGCGGATCAAGGAAGCCCATCCGCAGACGGCGATCCTGTTCCTAACTGCGTACAAGGAATATGCGTTTGACGCTTATTCCGTGCATCCCACAGGGTACCTGCTCAAGCCGGTGTCCCAGGAGAAGCTGGCCTCCGAACTGCGCTGCGCTTGTGGAGCGGCGCGCCGCTCTTCCCATGCTCACGTCCATATCAAGACCTTCGGGGCTTTTGACGTCTATGTGGACGACAGGCCGATCAGCTTCAAGCTGGCAAGATCCAAGGAGATCCTTGCCTATCTGGTAGATAAGCAGGGCTCGGGGGTCACACGCGCTGAGCTCTTCGCCGCCGTATGGGAGGATCGCCTGTACGACCGCAAGATGCAAAAGCAGCTGGATACCTACATCCGCACCCTTCGGGAAACCTTGCAGGAATACGGCATCGGGCAGATCCTGGAGATGGAGAAGGGCGTCCTTCGCGTCAAGCCGGATACCTTTGTCTGTGACGCCTATCTTTTCTATTCCGGCGACAGCGATACCATCAACGCCTATCGCGGAGAGTACATGAGCTCCTATTCCTGGGCCAACATGACGGAGGCGATCCTGTCCTGGAGAACGAATACAACAATCTGAAGCTCGAGATACAATTGAACCGCTCTTTTTTCAAAGTTTTTGAGAAAAGGGCGGTTTTTCTTTGGACATCCTTAGGACAAAGGCTGCTACAATAAAACAAATTGTAAAAATGGCGGAGTATGCGGATCGCGCGATACATCAATTCCTGGAGAAAAGGAGATCGATCATGACAGATCACGGAGAAGCGCAATCGTTAGACCCGAACCGGATGGGATCGGTCAGCGGCGGCACGGACACTCTTGGCGTGTACAGAGCAGGGTTCCGGCATAAGAAAGAGTCGCTGCAATTTTTCAAGGCCTGCGTTGGTGACGATGTGTATGCCGCAGCTATGAACAGCGACGCAGGACGGGCGCATCATTACGCGGTAGCAAGAGCTTTTTTGGATCAGAAAAGCTGGGAAAGATTTGTGTGGATCGAGGAATATGGATCTCTAGACGGTTTCCCCGAGCAGTAGAAAAACGGGGGAAGAGCGGGCAGTAGATCGATAAAGAAAAAGATATAAACGGGAAAAGGATCGAAATGAAGAAGAAAACTGTAATGGCTGCGCCTTTAGCGGGATTCTGGGCAGTGATCGCAGCTTGCGTGATAGGAATCATCATAGGATCTCTCCGAGATCTTCAGATCAACGAGGCACTGGCCAACAAGACGGAGGTCGGAGCGTTCTTCGCCACCTACGGCTCGTACTTCTCCTATTGCCTCTATCCGGCTGCGGGAGCCTGCCTGTTTGTCGGATTGAAGAAGAAGGGGGATCGGGTTCGCCTGTGCGTTCGTGCTGCTGTACGGTTTCAACCGCATCCATATGACGAATCATTTTCTGTCGGACGTCTGCTTTGGAACGCTGATCACCTATCTGATCTATTCCGTGATCAGTACCGCTTTTCTGCACGCGGCGGAACCGCCAAAACGATGAGGAGGTGCAGTTTATGAAAAGAAGAATCGTGGTGTCCATCCTCTGCCTCGCCCTGCTGCTGACCTTGACAGCCTGCGGCGGAAAGCCGGTTGAAACGATCCCTTATTGGAAGTCGGATTCTCCGGCCATGGCCTCCATTATCTCTTATGTCGATGCCGTCACGGATGAAAAGAGCGCGAGCTTTGTGCCGGAGGAAGAGCGGATCGCGGTTTTCGACATGGACGGCACGCTGTATGGAGAGCTTTTCCCCACCTATTTCGACGAATGGCTCCTGCTGTATCGGCTGCTGCATGACGAGAGCTATCAGGCGTCGGCCGAGGACAGAGCATGGGCGCAGGAGGCGGAAGCGGCGCTTCTCGCCGGCGAGCCGGAGCCGGATTCCCCTCGATCCTCTGCACAAATGGCGGCGGAGGCTTTTCGGGGCTTCACCGTGGAGGAATACCGGGCGTATGTGCGCGCCTTCATGTCCCAGCCTGTCACCGGCTTTGAGAATATGACATATGCAGAAGGCTTCTATCTCCCCATGATCGCTCTGGTGGAATACCTTACAGAGCACGGCTTTACTGTTTTTATCTGCAGCGGCTCGGAGCGACTGCTTGTTCGGGAACTGGTAGCCGACCCGCTGGGCGAATGGATTCCCCCCTACCATGTGATCGGCAGCACCTTTTCTCTGGAAGCCTCTGGGCAGGGAGAGCAGGAGGGACGAAAGTACTCCTATGCACCTGACGATCAGGTGCTGCTTGAGGGAAATCTGCTCCAAAAAAACCAGCGGATGAATAAAGTCGTCACGATCGTGGATGAGATCGGGATCCCGCCGCTGCTGGTATTCGGTAACAGCACAGGCGACCTTGCGATGGCGCAATATGCTTTGCAGCATGGAGGACGAGCCTATATGCTTCTGTGCGACGATACCGTTCGAGATTACGGGGATCCTGAGACAGCGGCAGCCTTCGAGGAAGCCTGCCACGCTCTGGGGATCGAAACGATCTCCATGCGCGACGAGTTTGAGACGATCTACAAGACCGACGCTGTAAAGACGGCTTTTCAATCGAAACAAGCTGCGTAATGAAATGGATCAAACCTTCTTGCCGATGAAAGAGCAGGAGATTTATATAGTAACAAGAGAAAGTGAAAATGAAATAGGCAAGTTGTGTACTGCTGGTTGCTGTCATGGTGCTGTCCCTGGCAACTTGTGAAAACGGAAACAGCACCAGTCAGGCCGCCTCGGGCTACCTGGATCAGGCCGGGGATGACGCCGTGGAAGTGGCGGTAGACCTGAGCGGGGGCTGGCCTGTGGAATTAGTCAGAGGCGCGGCCTATCTCTATGACGGTGAGATTACCAAGGGCAAGGAAGCTGCTGCCGTGCTTACCACTCTCCACAAAGAAATGCTATGGCGGACGGAAACCAAAAGGAAGCTGACGGTGGCGTTTATTACACCTACTACGAGAACGAGAAAGGCTATCTCACCGCGCTGAACGATGCGGTATTTGTTCGGATAACGGCCGACAAAGAGAATATCGAAGCCGTCGTGGCGAGGATTTCTCTTTCTCCGGCAAACTGATAAATCATTAAAAAAGGAGACTGAACGATGAAGAAACTGATTTGCCTCATTCTGTGCGCTGTCATGCTGTTTGCACTGTGCGCGTGCGGCGCGGAGCCGGAAGCACCTGCCACCACGGAACCGGTGAAGGAGTGGACGCGCTCGGGCTATTTCATGGATGAAAACGAGAACATACTCTCCGTCACTTGGATGGAGGACGTCGATGAGCCCGGCTGGTATGTCGGCGTCATGATCGGCGAGCTGATGGCGGGATGGACGATCCCGCAGGAAGGCAATACGCTGCACGGCAATCTGAACGCCTGGGACGAGACTGCAGAGCCATTGATTGTCACCGTGTCCGAGGAGGGCGAGGACGGCCTGCTGCTCAAAATCGAGGGCGGCGAGAGCTATCACTTCAAGCCCTATGATATGCCGGAAGCCACGATCGTCGTTACGATCAACACGGAAGGCATGGGCTATGTCGGCTATGTTGAGGGCGAGGATGCATCAGGGATCGACAGAGATTTCCCCGGTCAGTCGGCGTATATCGGCCTGGCCGAACCCACCACGCACACCTTTGCTGCCTGGCCGCAGGCGGGCAATCTCTTCGTGAAATGGATGAAGAACGGCGAGGACTTCTCCACAGAGCCGGTCATCACCGTGCTGCTGGACAAGAGCGCCGATTACATCGCCGTATTTGAGGAAGACCCCGACTGGCAGAACCCCGTGATGAACTTCGTCGGCAACTATCAGAGCGACCGGGCCCACGCCTTAGTGGAGTGCTTCGGAAACGACGAAGCGTGGATCACCATCGAGTGGGGCGGCAGCGCCTGGGAGTTTGCCCGCTGGCTCATCGTCGGCCGCCTGGATACCGAGACGCTGACCATCGCATACGAAGGCGCCAACAAGTCGATCGTCACCGTTGACGACAGCGGCGAGGAGAGCGTGGAAGAGGTGTATATGAACGGCACCGGCACCATCACCTTCCATGACGACGGAACGTTTACCTGGCACGAGGATCAGTCCGAGTACGGGGTCGATATGCTGTTCGAGTGGGTCCCGGCGGCTTCGGAAACTGTCAGGGAGGATGGAGAGCGTTTTGAGGCGGTCATCATCCTCGAAGGCATGGAGGAGACGGTTCCGTACGAGCACATCGTCAGAGGGGATCTCGGCTTCGAGATGGATTACGATTATGAATCCTTTGAGCGGCACAGCGATCCGGAGCTTGAGAGCTTCCTCTCCGCCTGGGATGGACCCGGAAACCCCGAGAACTTTCTTGAGGTGACGTTTAGCGCGGAGGATCCCGATGCCGTCGCCGCAGCCGTCCGGGAGGAGCTTTCCCAGACCTATGAGCTTTATGAGGAAACACGCGAGCTGAACCGTGCAGGTAAGTGCCTCTACATGGAGGCGTCTGTGCGGAAAGGCACCAACAATATGGCCGATCAGCTGCAGATGGTGTATATCATCCCGACGGCCGACGGCTGCATTGTTGCCAGAGTACACTGCTCCGCTGAGGCCGCTGAAGGCTTTGCCAGGCGCTGCAACTACATGATCAACACCATCTCGGCTATATAAGCGCATCTGCGGGGACGATCCATTAGTGGGCAGAACCGATCGAAGATAATACGTTCATCTTCAGACCGACACAAAAGGAAAAGCCAGCGTTCGAGGAGACGACATGGATCGTTCCGCAAGCGTTATCGTGAGAGCCAAAAGGAGGTTCGAGAAACAATGAAAAACAGCCTGTCCAAACGACTGCTTTCCCTGCTGCTCTGCCTGGCCATGTTCCTAAGCCTGGGCGGTACGGCATTTGCCGGGGCAGTAGACGGGGAACCAACAGAAGAACCGGAGATAGCCGTACAGGGACCGGAAGAGGAGCCCTACATGGGCTCCGGGGACGAGATCAACAGCAACGAGCCGCCTTCCGGCAGGTTCAGCCCTTACTTCCGCGTTGCCGACGATATGGTGGGCGGCACTGTGACCGACAATCAGAACATTTACACGAATACGAGCGCGCTCGGCAAGCAGGTCACCGCCGGCTTGACGGTCACGCTGTATCCCCACCCGGAGGCGGGCTACGAGTTCCGGAGCTGGAGCGTTGTCTGCGTACAGGACGAGCAATACTATTATGACGTGGACGATTACGGCGATTGGGGCGAGTTTCTTGTCGGCGGACCCTACAACAACCGCTATACCTTCGAGATCCGGGCCGAGTTCGAGTATATCGACAGCGGCTATCCCATCGACTGCTACAGCGTGGACGCCAGCGGTCTGGGCAGCTCCATCTCGGTAGACAAAACGGACGCCAAGGTGGGAGAGACGGTCTCCATCCTGGTGGACCGCAAGCCCGGCACCGTCTTTGATTCCGCCCCCTATGCCTTCTTCAACACCAACGAGAGCTATCCCTACTCCGGCGGCTATTCCATCCCGCTGACAAAGGAGAGCGATTCTCTCTACACCTTTGTGGTGCCGGAGGACATCACCCGCTACATCAAGCAGACCGACCAGACGATCTATGTGCGCGCGGAGTTTGCGCTGGGAGAATACGCCGTCACGGTGGACAGCGTCTCCGACCCGGAGGGTACAGGCAACACCATCTCGGCGGACAAGGCCGGCGCCGGCCTGGACGACGAGGTGACCGTCAGCGTCATGATGCGCTATGCCACAGCCTACGGCCCGGAGGGTCTGCAGGTCTTCTGGCTGGATGAGGAGGGGCGGGAGCGGCCCGTGGAGCTGACGCTCAGCGGCAGCAGCGTCTCCCCCTACAGCTCCAGCGGTGAGACGACCTACACCTATACCTTTGCCATGCCCGAGCATGACGTCCACGTTACGGCGGACTTCGTGAAGATCGGACACCGGATCAGCACCGCGCCTGTCGACGTGCCGGGGCAGACGCTGCGTGGCCGTTTCTTCCAGGGCGAGACCAACCTTTCCGTTTCTCCCAATGAGCAGCGCGCCGTGGCGGGCGATACCATCACGGCGGAGTTCCATGTGGACCACGAGGAAAACATGGGCAGCTACGGCATCCGGAGCGCCTGGATCACCTGGGAGGAGAACGGCGCGACTCAGCGGCGCGACCTGGAAAACGTGCGATATGACGAGTATCTCCACTTTTACGGGGATTTCGTCATGCCGGACGCGGACGTGGTCCTCCATGCGGAGCTGGAGCGCTCCTGGTGGGTCGTGACGGATCATTATTCGGGCTTCAGCCTGGATCCGGATAAGTGGGAGGCCTTTGTCGGAGAGACCGTCACCGTGACGGCGAATCTGTTCGACGAGGGAAGTGAGACCTTCGAGGGCTGGACCTGGCACGTCGTAACTTACGACGAGAATAGCCAGCCGGTGGATGTGGACTTTTCGCTGGATCCGTCCGCGCCGAACAGGATCTCCTTCCGGATGCCCGATGGTCCCGTCAGCGTGAGCATCGAGTCGCCCTACTCGTACATTTCGCGGCGCTGGACCGGCTCTCGGGTGGAGGAAGATGTCAAGAATCCGGTTGAGTTTACGCTGATCTCCTCCCTGCAGGACAACGAAAACCTGACCAGCGGCGTGTGGATTCTCTCCCAGAGCAGCAGCTTTTCCAACCGTCTGACCATCAGCGGCGACGTGCACCTGGTCCTCTGCGACGGGGCGACGCTGACCTGCGGCAAGGGCGTCGAGCTTGCCCCGGGCAACAGTCTGAGCGTCTACGGTCAGGAGGAGGATACGGGCAAACTGATCTGCACCGGCCCGGAGAATCACGCGGGCATCGGCGGCGGCAATAACACCGGCAGTGGAAGCTTTACCATCCACGGCGGCACGGTCACGGCAAACGGCGGCGACTATGCTGCGGGCGTCGGTACCGGTGACGAGGCGAGCCCGGACTCCTGTGGCAGCTTTACCATGCTGGGCGGCAGCCTGACCGCCACCGGCGGCACGGACGGCGCCGGTGTCGGCGGCGGTAATGAAGTCAACGGGGGAACGGTCACCGTCTACGACGGCAGCCTGACCGCCAACGGCGGCGACTATGCTGCTGGCATCGGCGGCGGCGATGAAAAAGACGGCGACACCGTGATCATCTATAACGGCACCGTTACGACCACCGGCGGCCCGAACGGCGCTGGCATCGGCGGCGGCGAAGCCGGCAACCAGGGCGGCAGCGTGACCATCTACGACGGCACAGTCACGACGGAAGGCGGAAGGACGGCTGCTGGCATCGGCGGCGGCGGAGGAGGCTCCGCCGGCAATGCGGGCCACGGGGGTACCGTTTCCATCTGCGGCGGCACCGTCAATGTGACCGCGGGACATTATGCTGCTGGCATCGGCGGCGGCTCGGCGAGAGGCGTGTTCACCACTGCGGGCAACGGCGGCAACGTCAGCATCAGCGGCGGTAAAATCACGATCGATACCGGGGGCCAAAGCGGCGCGGGCATCGGCGGCGGCGCCGGGGCCGAGAACTTCGGGTATGCCGGCGACGGTGGAGACGTCAGCATCTCCGGCGGCAAGCTTACCATCAACATGTTTGCGACCAGAAGCGCGGGCATCGGCGGCGGCGGATGCGATTATGAGTGCGGCACAAGCGGTTCTGTAAACATTTCCGGCGGCGAGATCAGCATCAATATCTCAAGCGGCTATATTGGAGAGCTTTATGTGGACAGCCAGGGCGCGGGCATCGGCGGCGCCGCGGAAATGGACCAGGGTGGAGACATTCGCATCACCGGCGGCGTCGTATTGATTGAAAACAATGGCTTCGGCGCGGGCATCGGCGGTGGCGCCAGCGAAAAGAAGCCCTCTGAGGCGGGCGACGGCGGAAACGTTTATATCAACAACGCGTATGTCGTTGCCGCGAGCCACTCGGGCGCTGGCATCGGCGGCGGCGGTTCGCTGAAGGGCGGAGGCGGCGGCGGAAACGGCGGAAACGTCACGATTGACGGCGGCTGCGTCTACGCGATCTCCAGCAACAAAGGCGCGGGCATCGGCGGCGGCAACGACGGCAACGGCGGCACGCTGACGGTGAACGGCGGCTATGTGATGGCAACCGGCGGATATTTGGATTATAACTATATCCGGGACCACGGCCTGTGGTCCGACGATTCCACGGGGCTCGAACAGGAGGATCAGGGCTGGACGAATCTTGCTTACAACCTGATCATGCACTTCATCAGCTCCGGCGAGTATGCCGGTGCGGGCATCGGCGGCGGTGACGACGGCGACGGCGGCACCGTGATCATCAACGGCGGCACCGTGATCGCGATTTCCGGCATGAACTCAGCCAGCGCCTTCGGACGCGGCGACGGCGGCGACAGCGACGGGACCCTTGCCGTTTACCCGAGCGCGAAGGTCACTTACGGCACGGTATCGGATGAAGGCAAGGAGATCCAGGAGCTGGGGCTTGCGCCGGCCGGGCAGCGGAACACGCTGCCGCAGCAGTACGCTTATGCCCGGATTGAGCCCTGCGATCACCCCGATAAGAAATGCACCCCGCTGGACGAACACGAGCATACCGTGAACTGTTCCTACTGCGGAATAAGCGGGCAGACGGAGCCCCATACCTTTGATGAGGCAGGAAAGACCTGCGTCGATTGCGGTTATGAGCGGGTGATCGTCACGCTTCTGCCCGGTCAGGGGAGCGGGAACGCGGTCACGGTATACGTGACGAAAGGAGAGCAGTACACGCTGCCCGAATGCAGCTTCACCGGTCCCAACGGTCGGTCCTTCTCCGGCTGGCAGGGCAGCGTCAACGGCGGAGAGGAGGCGGCCTATCCCGCGGGCAGCAGCTTCAGGCTGTCGCAGGATCTGACGCTCACCGCCCAGTGGAACGACCCCTATCAGCTCTGGGTCAACGGCGTCCGGGTGACCAGCGATAACCAGAGCGACGTGCTGGGCGATGGGACAGTTGTGTATGATCCCGAGACCTGCACGCTGACCCTGAACGGACCTGTGTTTACGGATACCCACGAGGGAGCCATGATCTATGCCGACGACCTGGATCTGACCATCACCGGCAGCGGCGTCGTCAGCATGGATGAGTCCTTTGACACGGGCGTGCGCGTCCTCTCCGGCTCCCTGACGATCGACGGCAATATCTCTGTCGCCGGCGCGGGGACGAACGGCCTGGACGCCGACGAGGATGTGATCCTCCGGAGCGGCGTGATCGCGGCCCAGGGCGGCAGCTACGGCATCCGCGCCGGGCGGAGCATCTACGTGCGCAGGGACATCGACCGCGTCACGGCGGACGGCAGACGGGCTCTCTCCTATCAGGAGATCGACGTGGGCCCGGGCGTGACGGTGGTCGAGCGTACCAGCGCGAATCGGCTCCCGCCCGAGGACGAGTGGGATCTGGAGAATGCCAACCACGTGGTCTTTGACCAGGGCGTCGTGGTGAGCTTTGTGCTCAACGGCGGCGAGATGGAAGGCGAGACCGGAACGGTCCAGCACAACATCGCCGAGGGCATGACCGTCGCGAAGCCCGAGCCCGACCCGACGCGGGAGGGCTATACCTTCAGCGGCTGGTATATGGACGAGGGCCTGACCCTGGAATTTGACTTTGAGACGGAGCTGGACGAGGATATCAGCCTCTATGCCAAGTGGAACAAAGCCTATCCCGTGGAGATCCAGTGGGAGAAGGGCGACGAGCTGGAGCAGGAGCCGGAGAGCGTCCGGGTGGTGCTGCAGCGGGGCCGCAACGGAGAGTGGACCACGGTGGCGGAGCTGACCATCACCGCGGAAGACGAGTGGAAGGGCTCCCTGGAATACGTTCCCGGCCCGGACGCCCTGGACAGTGACGAGTTCCGTATCCGCGAGATCGATGAATCGACCGGTTTGCCGGTTTGTGATCCCGACGACGATCTCTATGCCAGCGACAGGCCCACGGCCATCTTTACGGTGGGCGGTGAGCAGAAGGGTTATCTGGTCTCGTATAAGCAGATCGAAGAAGCAAACTATATTATCAACAGCAGCACCAAGCAATACAGCGTGGAGCTGAGCTGGGACATCGACGTGGGCGACCAGGACCGGCCGGACGAGATCGAGGTCGTCCTGCAGAAGCAGGAGGGCAAGTTCAGCTGGAAGACGGTGCAGGTCATTACCCTGGACCCCTCGAACGGCTGGAGCGGAGAATTCGACACCGTGCCCCTGGGCTACGTGAACGACACCGAGACCTTTGTGTTCTATGAGTACCGGGTCCGGGAGCTGAGACCCAAGACGGAGGAGGAGCAGGAGGAAGAATACGGGACCGAGGGAGAGCGTCTGGAGGCGGCGGATGAGCGGGTCGTCCACAATACCTTTGACCTGGACAAGCCCTTCATCTACAACCTGCTCATGACGGCCGACCCGGAGAACCTGTGGACCTTCGACTATACGGTCAAATGGCTGACCACGCAGGCCACCAAGATCACGATCCCGCCCCCCACCTTCACGGCGGAGATCGACACCTATACGGATACGTTCGGCAAAGAGATCGAAGAGCACGAGAGCAAGTATTTCATCGCCTATGACCACAACAGCACGTCCCACCACATGAAGATCACCAACACGGCGGTGCTGGACATCGATATCCGCAAGATCTGGATCGGCTTCGAGGACGACCAGATGCCGGAGTCCGTTTACCTGATGCTGATGAGCAAGGTGGACGATGACTATGCCGAGCAGATCGGCGTATCGGAAATCAATATCTACACCCCGGTGGCTACGGTGGTCTACGGCAGCCAGCTCAATATCAACACCATCCCCGGCGTGGAGGAGGGGATCAGCAGCGGCATCAAGGCTCTGTTGGGGGACGGCTTTATGAGCTCCGCCGCAGCGGGCACCTTATCCTCGGTCCTGACGATCGTCACCAATTCGGGGATCGCTATCGTCGAGGCGAAGGGCGATGGCAACAATCCGCTGACCAACTGGCGCGTCACCATGATGGTGAAGAAATACGGCAGCTACGGCGTGCCCATGGAATTTGCCGGAGCGGAGCTGATCACCGGCCTCATGGAGATGGCCATCGACGCCATCATCAAGCAGCTGGGCATCCCCATGATCTCCTGCCCGGTGATGTATCATCCGGTCTATGAATGCTGGAGTATCAAGGGCTACGCCATCCCCTCCCTCCATGACTATTCCTACACCTGCAACGTCATCAACCTAAAGTTCGACGGCGACGAAAGTGAGATCAAGCAGATCAGCGGCACCAAGACCTGGGTGAACGATACCGAGGATCAGCGTCCTGACGAGATCGTGATCCATGTCTATGCCAAGGGCGAGGACGGAAGCCGGACCGAGATTACCGGCTCGCCCCTCACCGTCACGGCTGAGAACAACTGGGCGTGGAGTATGCAGATCCCGCTGAACGATATCGCGGTGGTCAAGGTGGACGGGGAGAACAGTTCGGTCACCTACAAGGAGATCGAGATCGAGGAGGAAGTCCCCGAAGGCTACGAGGTCAGCTACGACGGCTACAACATCACCAACACCTATACGGGCACAAAGACCGTGGAGGGACACAAGTCCTGGGAGGATGACAACGACGCGGACGGTCTGCGACCTTCGAGCATCACTATCCGTCTGCTGGCGGACGGGGAGGAGATCGACGCCCGCACGGTGACAGCGGCGGACGACTGGGCCTGGAGCTTCCCGGAGCTGCCGGAGTACAATGCCTCCGGCGCAGAGATCGCCTATACGATCACCGAGGATCCGGTGGAGGGCTACATCAGTGAGATCGACGGCTACAACGTAACGAATACCATCGTCTCCCGGGTCTACGGCTACAACGTGAACCTGAAGGGACGCATCGGGCTGAACGTGTATCTGTATATTCCGCAGTGGCTGCTGCAGAAAGGCGGATTGTACGTGACGCTGGACGGGGAGAAGTTTCCCGTGGCCGATGCGGAAACCCGGACGGTAAACGGGCTGACACTGTACAAATTCCCGGTGGACAAGGCGGCCAAGGAGATGAACGACCAGGTAACGGTGCGGCTCTACCGGGCCGACGGAACACCCGAAACGCTCTTCTGCCGGGACGTGGATGTGACCGAGACGGGCTGGCGCTACAGCATCCAAACCTATATTGACCGCAGCCGGGAGGACAAAGTTGAGCCGCTGCTTCTGGCAGTGGTGGACGCCATGTCGGACTACGGCAGCCTGGCCCAGGCCTACTTCCACCATAATGAGGAGAAACGCGCCGCCGTCGTCGGAGACGTAGACGCGGTGACGGAGGCGGAGCTTGCCCCCTATGAGGCGAAGCTGACCCAGGGCAATGCCACGGGTGTAAGCTATACGGGCGGCAGCCTTGTGCTCCGCTCGGGGACAGTGATCCGGCACTACTTCAGTATCGACGAGGGCAGTGTTGGAGACTACACCTTCAAGCTGGGCTCCAAGACGGTGACGCCGGTGGAGAAGGAGAACGGCTGGATGATCGAGATCCCGGACGTGTATGCCCGGAATCTGGGGAACATGTACACCGTTACGGTCAGCAGCTCCGAGGGAGTGATCCTGACGCTGAAGTACAGCGCGCTGAGCTATGCGTACAAGGTGGTGCAGGACAATGACGACCCGGCATTGGTGAAACTGGTAAAGTCGCTGTATCTTTATAACCGCGCGGCTTGCGCATATTTTGATTCTGTGGAGGGATGAAATGATGCAGTACAGAAAACCGGAGCTGGAATATATCCGCTTCGAGAACAGGGACATTTTGACGGACAGCAACGAGCTGCCAATCATCCCGGCCGCAGAGGACGGGGAAAGCGACTTCGGCTGATCCGAAACCATCTGAACAGAGGGGCACGTTGCAAAATAACGCCAAATAAGAAAAAGCACCAGTTGGGTCCCAAAAGGACTTGGCTGGTGCTTTTGTTATGCAGCCCTATGTTGTAACGCGCCCTTTATTGTACCTAAAGGCCCCAATAGGGTCCGCTGCAAAACTTCTATTTTGCAACGGCCCCATGCCTGCTTGATTTCTCTACTTTTGCCACTGGCGGCCGGTGTTGTCGATGGTGGTCTCGCCTTGAAGCAGAATCTGGGACACGGGGACGATGGTGTATCCGTCCGCCTGCAAGGCTTCAATGATCCCGGGCAGAGCCTCCGGCGTGTGCTCGGCGGCATTGTGGAACAGAACGATGCTCCCCGGCTGCACCCGGCTCAGGACCCGCTCCCGGATCTCGGCGGCGGAGATGCCCTTCCAGTCCAGGCTGTCCACGTCCCATTGCACGGGGGTCATGTCCAGACTGTGGATGGCGCGGATCACGTGATCGTCATACTCTCCGTAAGGACAGCGGAAAAGGGTAGGGGCGAGGCCCGTGATCGCTTCGATCTTCTCATTGCAGCCGGTGACGTCGGCCAGGATCTGCTCCGTGCTCAGAGTGGAAAAATGGGCATGGCTGACGGAGTGATTCATGACTTCGTTTCCCGCGTCGGAAAGCGCTTTCACCGATTCCGGGTACTTATCGACCCAATCTCCCACAACAAAAAAGGTGGCGCTGACGCCGTGGTCATTGAGAATGTCGATGAGGGTCTGGGTATCCTCGTTGCCCCAGGCCGCGTCGAAGGAGAGGGCGACCACCCGGTCCTCCCGCTCGACCGAATATACCGGCAGCTGACGCTGCGCGGCGGATACACCCACCAGAACCGGACTGCTGACGATCCAGAAAATCAGACCGATCACCGCCAGGAGGCCGAGACCGGAAATCAGCCTCCTGTACCTGCGAAGGAATCCACCGAGATGGAACATGCTCATCCCTCCTTGTGGCATAGCATATGCCGAAAGGAGCACAGAACATGACAAGCAAAGAGGAAAAGAAAAGCCTGCGCTGTTTCGCTGATATGCTCCCTCTATGAGAGACAGTGAAATAAAGAAGCACTGTCAAACATAGGGGGAGCATCGTCATGCCACAAAAGCAAAAGATAGCGGTAGAAGA
>CADAHL010000007.1 GCA_902787755.1 Oscillospiraceae bacterium | reverse complement strand
GGACTCCTACGTGCCCTACGCCGGTTCTCTGAAGGACAACGTGGCCGTGACCCTGAGCAAGGTCAAGCACACCATGTGCAACTGCGGGGCCATGAGCATCCCGGAGTTCCAGGAGAAGGCGGTGCTGACCCTGGTCTCCGCCACCACCATCGTGGAGGGCGGTGCCCACGACGTGATCCAGAAGGACACTTCGCCCACCATCAAGTGAAAAAAGAAGAATGAAAAAGGACCTCCCTGACGTTTTTTTCGTCGGAGAGGTCCTTTTTTCAGTTTTGTTCAGTGCTCCCAGACAATGGCCCGGGCCAGCTCCCGGGCTTTTTCTTCGCCCTGAAAGTACTCCACCAGGTGGAGACCGAAGTCAACTGCCGTACCCATGCCCCGGCTGGTGACGATGGTGCCGTCCCGAACCGACGGCTCCCGGCTAACCAGCGCTCCGGCTTCGGCCAACTCTGCCTCCCGGCTGGGATAGCAGCAGACTCTCTTTCCTGCCAGCAGGCCGGCCTTGGCCAGCACGGTGGGGGCGGCGCAGATGGCGGCGGTGAGCTTTCCCGCGGCGGAAAAGCGCCGGAGCGCATCCAGCAGCGCTTCGCTCTGCGCCAGATTGGTGGCGCCGGGCATGCCGCCGGGCAGGATCAGCCCGTCCAGCTCGTTCAGATCGCGGCTCGGAAAAGCGCCGTCGGCCTGCACGGTGATCCCATGGCTGCCGGTGACGGCCTCGCTTCCGTCCAGGGAGAGCAGCTCGACTTCGATCCCTGCCCGGCGCAGCAGATCCACAGCGGTCAGGGCCTCCACTTCCTCAAAGCCGGGGGCCAGGATCATCGCGGTTTTCATCATGATTCCGCCTCCTTCACTTCTCATGCACCAGTTTGCCGGTGATGGATTCGGGCCGGATCCGGACCATCTGGACCCGAGGCAGCGCGTGGGCCAGCTCATAGTCCAGCTCCTCCCGGGTGGGGAAGTACTTGCTTCCGAAGGCTTCGGCCTTTTCCCGGATCACCCGGGGATCTTCCAACAGCTCCGCTCGGCCGAAGATCACCACACTTCGCACATAGTAGGACCAGTCCTCCCGCTGCTCGCCTTTCTCCCAGACGGTAAAGCAGACCTTGTTGTCCGTCCGGATGGCGTCCAGCTTGTGGCCCTCTTTGGCGCAGTGAAAATAGATGGCGTCCTCTTTTTCGTCATACCAGAAATTCAGCGGAACGGCGTAGGGGTAGCCCTCGTCGCCGTGGACCGCCAGCACGGCCCGCTTCTCCCGACAGAGGAGCTGCCGGCATTCCTCTTGGCTCAGCGCCTGCTTGAAACGTCTCATGGGCCTGAACATTTATGCATCCTCCTCACACCACCGGACCAGCCCGGTACGGATGTCATATACCGCGCCCAGAATATCCAGGTCCGCCGAAGGAATCTCCGGGTGTTCCCGGAAGGCGGCGCGGATGGTCTCCACCCCGTGGAGCACGTTCTTCCGGCAGGCCTCGCCCGGATCCCGCACCCGGCCGATGGCCCGCAGGATCTCGTCGGTCAGGTAGGAAATGTAGCCCTCGCCGCCGCCCCGCAGGGCCGCCGATACTGCGCCGCAGCCGGTATGGCCCAGCATAAGGATCAGCTTGCAGCCCAGGTGGGCCGCGGCGTACTCGATGCTGCCCAGCTGGTGATTGTCCAGCACATTCCCCGCCACCCGGATGACGAACAGCTCGCCGATCCCGGCGGAAAAGATCGCCTCCGGGATCACCCGGGAGTCGGAGCAGGCGATGACGATGGCATAGGGCGCCTGGCCCTGGTCTGCCGTAGTTCGCCGCAGGGCGGGGGACACGTCGCCGAGGTTCTGCGGCGCTTCGAGATAGCGCAGATTGCCCTCCCGCAGACGGGCGAGCAGCTCGGGGTGACGGATCATGGGCTTGCCTCCTTGAAAAAGGGAGGGGACTGGCCCCTCCCGAATCGGGATTCACGAATTTCAGTGAAACAGCAGGGCGCTGGCAATGCCGAAATACACCAGCAGGCTCAGCGCGTCCACAATCGTGGTGATGAAGGGACTGGCCATCACGGCCGGGTCAAAGCCCACCTTCTTGGCGGCCATGGGCAGGGTGCAGCCCACCAGCTTGGCGATGAGCACCGTGACGGTCATGGTAAAGCAGACCACAAAAGCGGTGAGCACCGTGATATCGGTGTTCCCCAGCAGCAGCCGGTCCACCAGCATGATCTTCAGAAAGCACAGGGCCGCCAGGGCCAGGCCGCAGAGAAAGGCGGTCTGGACCTCTTTCCAGATCACCCTGGGCAGATCCGCAAACTCCAGCTCGCCCAGGCTCAGGGCACGGATGATGGTGACCGAGGCCTGAGAGCCGGAGTTGCCTCCGGTGTCCATCAGCATGGGGATGAAGGCGGTGAGCACCACCTGGGCCGCCAGAGCGCTCTCAAAGCCGGTGATGATCATGCCTGTGAAGGTGGCGGAGACCATCAGCAGCGCAAGCCAGGGGATCCGGTGCCGGAACAGATCCCAGGCGTTGGAGCGCAGATAGGGCTTCTCCGAGGGGAGGATAGCCGCCATCTTCTCGATATCCTCCGTGACCTCTTCTTCCATAACGTCCATGGCGTCGTCGAAGGTGATGATACCCACCATCAGACCGTCGGTATCCACCACGGGCAGGGCCAGGAAGTTGTACTTGGAGAGCATCTGAGCCACTTCCTCCTGGTCGGTCATGGTGCCCACGGAGATCACGTGGGGATCCATGATGTCCTGGACAGGGGTCTCGTCGTTGTCCGCCAGCAGCATGTCCTTGACGGACACGGTGCCCAGCAGGCGTCGGCCCTCGGTGACGTAGCAGGTGTAGATGGTCTCCTTGTCCACGCCGGTGCGGCGGATGCGGGTGATGGCCTCGCCCACCGTCATGGCCGGACGCAGGGACACGTACTCCGTGGTCATGATGGACCCGGCGGAGTTTTCGGGATAGCGCAGGATCTGGTTGATCTCGGTGCGCAGCTGGGGATCGGCCTGGGCCAGGATCCGCTTGACCACGTTGGCGGGCATCTCCTCCACCAGGTCGGCCGCGTCGTCTACGTACAGTTCGTTGATGATCTCCCGCAGCTCCGAGTCCGAGAAGCCCCGGATCAGAAGTTCCTGGGCCTCCGGCTCCAGCTCGGCAAAGGTCTCCGCCGCCAGCTCCTTGGGAAGCAGCCGGAACAGCAGGGGGATCCGATCCTCGTCCAGCTCTTCAAATACGGCAGCCAGGTCCGAGGGATTCATGGTCACCAGCACGTCCTTGAGGGTCTGATACTTTTTGCCCTCCAGCAGGGCGCGAATGGTCTTGTAGACCGGTACAGTGTGTTCTGCCATCGTGTTTCCTCCTTTGGAAATATTTCGTCCAGGTCAGGAAGCCGACACGCAGACCAAAGTTCAGCAATTCAGTTGGCAAGCGGAAGCGGCACGGGACCGGCATCCGCGGTCAGACTTCGGCCTGCTGATGTGCCGTTACTACTTCCACCGTCCATGACGTTTCCACCTCTTTTTTCATCAGATTTGGGGACCTGCCCCACTTATAAAGATACCCTTTTTGCCTTGGGATTGTCAATCCTAACTTGCCGGGAAAAGGGAAAAACGTCCGGGTAAAGCTCACGTTTTCGGTAAAAATCCACACAATCGGACACGGCCGTTCCCGTAGCTTTGGCGAAATAAAGAAAAACGGGAAAGGAACCAAAAAGAGCTTGCAAAACGGAGAGGAGCTTGCTATAATGGCTACGTTATGTAGGACAGATTGCTCCGGTCCGGGTGCGGATCCGGATGAGATAGCCAGGACGGCTCCGGCAGCTTGCGGGGCCCTGAGGAGGAAAAGATATGAAGTATATGGACCCGAAGCTGGAGATCATTGTGCTGGAGATGACCGAGATCGTGACGACCTCTCCCAAACCCGGCGACAATGAGACGCCGATTATTCCTTTTAATCCCACCGACGTCGGCGACGACAAGTTCTGATCGCGCATTTACACCCGTCCCCTTTTGGGGGCGGGTTTTTCTTTTGCCCTCGAAAGCAGGGCCCCCCGGTGCTTGACAGCATAGTTCGGCGGTGTTATACTCAGAATGCACAAAAATGAAAAAGCTCCGGCGCCTCTTTTTGGAATGATAGCACAGTTTTTCGGTCAAATAGGGGCGAGAGCCGATTCATGATTCCGAGCGGGAGGCGAAGGAGCGCGGAGGGCTCTCCTGGCCTCTTTTTCCCGCCCGCGGAAGGCAGCGAGTATCCAAGCAGCGGAAGAAGGATCAACAATAACAGGGAGGTAATCTTGATGAATTACGGCCGTACGTTCAACTTTTCCGCAGGTCCTGCGATGATGCCCGAACCGGTCCTGGAGGAGATCCGGGACGAGCTGCTCAACTATCGGGGCAGCGGCATGAGCGTGATGGAGATGTCCCACCGCTCCAAGGTCTTTCAGCAGATCGCCGATGAGGCGGAGGCGGATCTGAGAGAGCTGATGGGAATCCCCGACAACTACAAGGTCCTGTTTATCCAGGGCGGCGCCACGCTGCAGTTTGCCGCGGTGGCCTGGAACCTGATGAAGAACGGCAAGGCGGTCTATATCGAGACCGGCGCCTGGTCCAAGAAGGCCATCGCCGAGGCGAAGAAATACGGCGAGGTGATCGTGGCCGCCAGCAGCAAGGACCGGAACTTCAGCTATATCCCCGACTGCTCCGATCTGGACATCCCGGAGGATGCGGATTACGTCTATATCTGCGAGAATGAGACCATTCACGGCCTGACCTATCAGACCCTGCCCAACACCAAGGGACATGTCCTGGTGTCCGACCAGTCCTCCATGTTCCTGTCCAAGCCCTGCAAGGTCACCGATTACGGCATGATCTATGCCGGCGTGCAGAAGAACGTGGGCCCGGCGGGCATGGCGGTGGTCATCATCCGGGAGGATCTGATCCGGGAGGATCTGGACCCGAAGATGCCCGTGTATATGCGCTATGACATCCAGGCCAAGAACGGCTCCATGTACAACACGCCCAACTGCTGGGCCATCTACTGCTGCGGCAAGGTCTTCAAGTACCTCAAGAGCATCGGCGGCCTGGAGGAGATGGCCCGCCGCAACGAGGAGAAGGCGAAGATCCTCTACGATTTCCTGGATTCCTCCGAGATGTTCCGGGGCACCGTGGATAAGCAGTTCCGCAGCCTGATGAACGTGCCCTTTGTCACCGAGAGCGCGGAGCTGGACGCCGAGGTGGTGAAGGCCACCAAGGCTGCCGGCTTTGACAATCTGAAGGGCCACAAGTCCGTAGGCGGCCTGCGGGCCAGCATCTACAACGCCATGCCCAAGGAGGGTGTGGAGGCGCTGGTGAAATTCCTGAAACAGTTTGAAGCGGAATATAAGAAGTAAACAAGGGGAGGAACGAACATGAAAATTCTGGTCACCGACGGTATGGACAAGAAGGCCCTGCAGCAGCTCAAGGACATGGGCCACGAGGTCATCGAGCAGTTCTATGAGCCCGACGAGCTGGGCAAGGCCCTGCACGACGTGGACGTGGTGGTGGTCCGCTCCAAGACCAAGGTCCGGGCCAAACAGATCGACGAGGCTCTGGGCGGCCGCTTGAAGCTCATCATCCGCGGCGGCGTGGGCGTGGACAATATCGATGTGGGCTATGCTGCCGACAACGGCATCCTGGTGCGCAACACCCCGCTGGCTTCCTCCCAGTCCGTGGCGGAGCTGGCCCTGGGCCATATGCTCTCCTGCGCCCGCTTTATCTCCCATGCCGGCTACACCATGCGCAACGGCCAGTGGGAAAAGAAGGCCTACGGCAAGGGCATCGAGCTGTGCGGCCGGACCCTGGGCATTATCGGCTACGGGCGCATCGGCGCCGCTCTGGGCCGGATGGCCAAGGCCATCGGCATGGACGTGATCGCCTACGGCGTACACCATGAGCCGGGCACCCTGGCCCGGGACGGCGTGCCCTATGTGAGCATGGACGAGCTGCTGGAGCGTTCGGACTTCATCTCCGTCCACGCCCCCGCCGCCGAGGACACCATCATCAATGCCCAGTCCATCGCCAAGATGAAGGACGGCGTGGTCATCATCAACACCTCCCGGGGCGCCAACCTGGACGAGGCAGCTCTGCTGGAGGCCCTGGAGTCCGGTAAGGTCCGGGCCGCCGGCCTGGACGTGTACGCCAAGGAGCCGCCCGAGAACAATCCGCTCATCAACCACCCCCGGGTGTCCTGCACGCCTCATATCGGCGCCCAGACCGGCGAGGCCCAGGCCCGCATCGGCCAGGAGATCGTGGGGATCATCGCCTCGATCCAGCAGTAAGAAAAGGGGGAGCGAGAAATGGACCAGAACGTGTTTCTGCCGGCGAATATCCTGCTCCCCAAAGGCTGCGACATGGCCAAATGGGCGGTGATCGCCTGCGACCAGTTTACCTCCGATCAGGCCTATTGGGACCGGGTCCGGGCTTTCGCGGGGGACGCCCCCTCCACCATCCATCTGATCCTCCCCGAGGCCGAGCTGGGTTCAGAGCGGGAGACTGAGGAGGTGGAGGAGATCAACCGCAGCATGGCCCGCTATCTGGCGGATGGGGTCTTTCAGGAATACCCAGACAGCTATGTCTACGTGGAGCGGGGCATGGAGGACGGCTCCGTCCGCCCCGGCCTGGTGGGCATGGTGGACCTGGACGCCTATGAGTACACCCCCGGCGCCACATCGCCCATCCGCGCCACCGAGCGCACTGTAGCCGAGCGGATCCCGCCCCGGCAGCGGGTGCGGCGCGGCGCGCCCATCGAGCTGCCCCACGTGCTGATGCTCTGCGACGACCACGAGAAGGTGCTCATCGAGCCCATTGCCGCCATCAAGGACCGGCTGCCCAAGCTCTATGACTTTGAGCTTATGGAGGGCGGCGGGCATATCACCGGCTGGCTGGTGGCGGGACAGGACGCGGAGGACTTCAACGCCCGGCTGACCGAGTACAGCGCCCGGGTGGGGGAGAAGTATCAGGGCCTGAAGGGCACGCCCATGGTTTTTGCCGTGGGCGACGGCAACCACTCCCTGGCCACCGCCAAGAGCTGCTATGAGGAGCTGAAGAAGAACCACCCCGGGGAGGATCTGAGCCGTCATCCGGCCCGATACGCTTTGGTGGAACTGGAGAATATCCATGACGCGGCCCAGGTCTTTGAGCCCATCCACCGGGTGGTGTTCAGGACCGAGCCGGAAAAGCTGCTCCGGGCCCTGGAGGAGAGCTGCTGCGCTCCCGGAGGCTTCCCGGTGCGCTGGTATATCGGCGAAAGAACCGGCGAACTGAGCCTGGACCGAACCAAGAGCGAGCTGGCAGTGGGAGTCCTGCAGCACTTCCTGGACGAGTATCTGAAGGAGCACCCCGGCGAGATCGACTATATCCACGACGACGACGCGCTCATTTCTCTGGCCCGGAAGGAGAATGCCATCGGCTTCCTGCTGCCGGCCATGGAGAAGAGCCAGCTGTTCCGGGGCGTGATCGCCGACGGCGTGCTGCCCAGAAAGACCTTCTCCATGGGCCACAGCCGGGAGAAGCGCTACTACCTGGAGGGCCGGAAGATCCGCTGACCGGCGTCAAAAGAAAGCGATAACGAGAAACCGATAACAGAAGTCTATTACAACAAACCGCCCTGCGATCCCGATGGGGACCGCAGGGCGGTTTCTTATACGGTCTGTTCTTCTTTTTCCTCTTCCCTTGTCTCCCGACGGAGGAACAGAGGGATCTGCAGGCCCATCTGCATCATCCGGTAGGGGAGAGCGGCCAGAGCTCTCTTTGCCGCGTCGCTGGCGTTGGCCAGGGAACGGAGAATGGGCTCCAGACCCTCCGGCCCCAGGTTCTCCAGCTCGTTGATGGTCTGGGCGCCGCCGGCGGCCAGGGCGTCGAACAGATCATGGGTCATAGCCGACCGCTCTTCCGGGGACATGTCCGCCAGCCAGGCGTTGAACACGCCGTTGAGCCAAAGGCTCCGGGGGGAGAATTCCTTCTCGGCGGCGGGCCGCCCGTGATCCACGCACCAGGAGGCCAGACTGTGCTGCATCAGACCCGAGGCGGAGGAATGGACGATCCGGGTGTCGGAGAATTTGGCCTCGAAGAGCTTGCCGATGATGGAAAACTGGGGCATCATCCGGGTGACCCTGGGGTCGATCCGCTCCAGTCTGGACGGATCTACCACCTCCGGGCACAGACCCGGGGCATCCAGCAGATAGATGTGCTCCAGCGCTTCCAGCGTATCGTCATCCAGCAGGCAGGCGGTGTACAGTGCCAGATTGCCGCCCTTGGAGTGGCCCATCATGAACCAGTTCCGGTCCCGGTGCAGATGCCCCTGGGCATAGCTCAGGGCCAGACCCTGGGCCTCGGTCCGCTGGAAGCTGATCATGAAGTCTTCCTCCCAGCCGACCAGGGTGTTGTCGGTGCCCCGATAGACCAGGAAGGAGTCTCGCCCGCCGTCGTGAAAGCACAGGGCGGAGAACTGCAGGGGCGGTTCGGAGCGGACCAGATCCACATAGTCCGTCATCCTCAGTTCCCCGTAGCGTCGGGAAGAGGCGGCCAGGGAGAGGATCCGGTCATAGCCCATGTCCTTGCCCGTGATCAGAATCCGGGCCTGGCCCTCCTCCAGCATGCGCAGACAATCCCGAACGGTATGGACCTCGCCCTCTCTGGAGAAGATCGGGGCCAGATCATAATAGCCGATCACACACAGCACCACCGCGTCCATCTCCCGGAAGCCGGTGGCCTCAATGGGAAAATCCCCCATCCATTGAATATAGTCCAGCAGGGTATCCATCCCAAAGCCCTCCTTCGTTCGTTCGCTTTTGCTCAGTTTACACCAGTTCCGGGCCAAAGTCGAGAGCGGGAGGGCCCGGAAAAAATTTTTTACGCTTTGGACATATCTCTAAGCTTCCTGTAAGGTTCGCGGGTTAAGATACAGCCATAGAACAGGAAAGGAAGTGCAGAATATGAAACACATTCGTTTTTCGAAAATCGGGGCGCTGGCGCTGGCCCTGTGCCTGTGCGGCGCGGTTACCCTCTTCGGCTGCGGCACGGCCCGGGCGGCCTCCGGCGGGAGCACAGGCTCCGCGGCGGTGATCGCAGACACGGAAGAGAGCCTGCTGGACCAGCTGTTTTCCCAGCGGGATCTGGAACAGGAGCCGAATCTGGACCAGGCCGTGACTCTGACGGTGTCCGACGGCGAGACCCTCACGGTCACCGAGGCCGGTGTGTACCGGATCCAGGGCAGCGCCAGGGAGGCCACTATTCTGGTGGACGCGCCTGACGACGCCAAGGTCCAGCTGGTGCTGGACGGCGTGAGCATCACCAACACGGATTTCCCGGCGATCTACGTCAAGAGCGCCGACAAGGTCTTTGTCACCACCATTGCCGACAGCAGCCTGTCGGTCACAGGCAGCTTTGAAAGCGACGGAGATACCAACACCGACGGCGTCATCTTCTCCAGGGATGACCTGACCCTGAACGGCACGGCCAAGCTCACCATCAGCAGCACCGACAACGGCGTGGTCTCCAAGGACGATCTGAAGATCACCGGCGGCAGCTATGAGATCACCGCCTCCTCCAAGTGCTTCGAGGCCAACGACAGCATCCGCGTTGCCGGCGGCAGTTTTACCCTGAAGGCGGGCACCGACGCCTTCCACGCCGAGAACGACGAGGATCAGAGCCTGGGCAATATCTACATCCTGGACGGCGAGATCAGCATCTCCGCCGGGGACGACGGCATCCACGCCAACACTCTGCTGCAGATCGAGGGCGGCAGCGTCACCGTGAAGGCGGGCGAGGGCCTGGAGGCCACCTACGTGCTGATAAACGGCGGTACCATCGACATCACGGCCTCCGACGACGGCATCAACGCCGCCTGGAAGTCCGGCGCCTATACCCCCACCGTGGAGATCAACGGCGGCGAGCTTACGATCGCCATGGGCGCCGGGGACACCGACGGCATCGACTCCAACGGCAACCTGATCATCACCGGCGGCACGATCTCCATCACCGGCAGCTCCGGCTTCGACTTTGACGGCACGGTCAGCTTTACCGGCGGCACCGTGATCGTCAACGGCCAGCAGATCAGCACCATCAGCAGTCAGATGATGGGCGGCGGCATGGGCGGCTTCGGCGGAGGCCGGGGCGGCTGGGGCCACTGAGCTTCCGACGCCTCTGCTCCGGGCGCGGAGATCCTTCGATCTCCGCGCTATCCCTTTTTCCGGACTTGTCAAACGGGGAAAAACCGGGTACAATAGTCGCAAATCCCGTCGCTTTTTGGGAGGGCAGGCAATGAACGAACGCATCCTCAGCCGTCTGGCGGAGATCACCGAGGAGGAGCAGAGCATCCTCAGCGGACGCGGCCAGATCGACCGGGCCCTGTATATGGACGGCAGCCGGGACGTGATCACCGGGGACAAGCTGCTGGCTCCCGGCAGACTGGTCACCATCCGGCCCCACACCCGCTTCGTGGCCTTCCCCCGGCACACCCACGACTATGTGGAAATGGTCTACATGGCCCAGGGGCAGACCCGGCATATTGTCAATGGCCGGGAGATCCTGCTGAAGGAAGGGGAGCTGCTGATGCTTGGGCAGAACGCCCTGCAGGAGATCGCCCCGGCGGGGGAGCGGGACCTGGCGGTGAACTTCATTGTCCGGCCGGAGTTCTTCTCCCAGATGCTGCCCTATCTGGGCCAGGAGGAGACGCCCCTCAGAAGCTTCATCGTCAGCTGTCTGGCCGGGGAAAATGAGACCGGATACCTGCATTTTCAGGTCTCCCAGCTGCTTCCGATCCAGAATCTCATCGAAAATCTGCTCTATACTCTGATGGAGAAGGTCCCCAACCGCCGGGGGATCCTGCAGATGACCATGGGCCTGCTCTTCGCCCAGCTGCTCAACCACACCGAGGCCCTGCGGCCCGACTCCCCGGAGCAGGACGCGGTGATGAGCGTGCTGCGCTACGTGGAGCTGAGATACCGGGACGGGAGCCTGACGGAGATCGCCGCGCAGCTGCACTATGAGATCCCCTCCCTGTCCCGGCTCATCCGGCAGAAGACCGGGAAGAACTATACCCAGCTCGTTCAGGACAAGCGGCTGAGCCAGGCGGCCTGGCTGCTGCGGAATACGGAGAAGAAGGTGGACGAGATCGCCCGCTCGGTGGGCTATGAGAACATCAGCTTTTTCCACCGCCTGTTCGCCCAGCGCTACGGCATGAGTCCCAAGAAATATCGGGACTGCAAATAAGGACACTTTTTTGGACAACATTAGACCTTGGAAGATCCCTCCTCTTTTTGTATGATAGCATCAGAAGAAAAAAGGAGGGATCCTTTTGCGTTACTATCTGGCAATTGACATCGGCGCCTCCTCCGGCCGGCACATCGTGGGCTGGACGGAAAACGGCGAACTCAAAACCGAAGAGGTCTTTCGGTTCCCCAACGGCGTGACCGAGCGGGACGGACACCTGACCTGGGACATCGACGCCCTGCTGGGCTATGTGAAAGAGGGCATCGCAAAGGCCAAAGAGCGCTTCGGACAGATCGAGAGCCTGTCTGTGGACACCTGGGGTGTGGACTATGTGCTGCTGCGGGGCGACGAGGAAGTGTATCCCTGCTACGCCTATCGGGACGGCCGGACCGAGGCGGTCATCCCCCAGGTCCATGAGAAGATCTCCTTCACCCGGCTCTATCGCCACACCGGCATCCAGTTCCAGCCCTTCAACACCATCTATCAGCTCTATGCCGATAAAGAGGCCGGGCGCCTGGAGGGAGTCACCGACTTTTTGATGATCCCGGAGTACCTGATGTACAAGCTCACCGGCGTCAAGTCCCACGAGTACACCAACGCCACCACCGGCGGCATGATCTCCGCCGAGACCGGGGAATACGATCCGGCCATCATCGAGGCCCTGGAGCTGCCGAAGCACCTGTTCCAAAAGCTCCAGCAGCCCGGCACCGTGATCGGCGAGTATGAGGGCGTCAAGGTGGTCCTCTGTGCCACCCACGACACCGGCTCCGCCGTGGAGGGCATCCCCATGGAGGGCGACGAGCCCTATATCTCCTCCGGCACCTGGAGCCTGCTGGGGGTCAAGACCCCCAGACCCATCACCAACGAGGCCTCTGAGCTGGCCAACTGGTCCAACGAGGGCGGCGTGGGCTACAACCGCTACCAGAAGAACATCATGGGCATGTGGCTCATTAACCGGCTCCGCTCCGAGCTCTGCCCGGACAAGCCCTTCGGCGAGATCGTCCAGGAGGCGGAAGCCAGCCGCTTTGAGGAGACGGTGGACGCCAACGCCCCCGCCTTCCTGGCTCCCGAGAGCATGAAGGCCGCCTTCGATGCGGCGCTTTCCATGAAGCCCCAGTCCGTGGGCGACTACTTCCGCTGCGCCTACCGTTCTTTGGCCCTGTGCTATATGAACGCCATTCAGGAGCTGCAGCACAACACCGGAAAGCATTACGACAGCATCTACATCGTGGGCGGCGGCGCCAAGAACGCCTTCCTCAACAGCCTGACCGAGAGGGCCAGCGGCAAGAAGGTCATCGCCCTGCCCATCGAGGCCACCGCCATCGGCAATCTGCTGGTGCAGATGAAGGCGGAGTAAGGGCTGCGGGAGCGCTCTGCCGAACGTTCCGAAAGAAAGAATCCCACAAGGGGTCGCCGAGGACGCCGACCCCTGCGATAAAAAACAGTACAGGGAGGTCTACTATGTTAGTCAACACCAAAGCACGCGTGGGCGTATTCTCCATCGCGCTGGGCGCCTATCTGCCCCAGTTCCCCAGCCTGGTGCCCGAGTTCGAGGCCCAGTACGCGGATTTCAAGAAGCGCATCCCCCAGTCTGTGGAACTCATTGACGGCGGTCTGGTGACCACCAAGGAGAAGGCCATGGAGGCTGGCGACAAGTTCCGAGCCGCCGACGTGGACCTGGTGATCCTCCAGCTGCTGACCTACGCCACCTCCTACAATATGCTCCCCGCCGTCCGGGATCTGGACGTGCCGGTGGTGCTGGTGAACCTGCAGAAGAAGAAAGCCCCCGACTATGCCAATACCGACACCGCCACCTGGTTGGGCGAGCTGTACGCCTGCGGCGCCGTGGGCGAGATGGTGGCCGACCTGGAGCGGGCCGGCAAGCGCCACGCGGTCATCACCGGCGTGGTGGAGGGCGGAGACCCCGCCGTGGACGCCGAGATCGCCGACTGGTGCCGCGCCGCCCAGGTCCGGCGCCGCTTCCGCAACACCAACATCGCCCAGATCGGCCGGCCCTATCCCGGCATGATGGACCTGTATATCGACGAGACCAACCTGTACCACCGGATGTGGCTGTACACCAAGCAGTTCGACTGGGAGAAGATGTGGGCCATTGCCGACAACATCACCGATGAGGACGCCATCCGCCGGAAGGCCCAGGACATTCTGGACACCTTCGATATCGAGGGCGGCGGCACCATCGAGAAGGTCTGGGACATGGCCAAGTACGTGGTGGCCTTCGAGCAGTGGGTCAAGGACGAGCAGCTGGGCTTCGTGGCCTCCCACTATGACGGCTTCGCCCAGGGCGTGGCCGGCAAGCTGGACAGCATGCTGATCCCTGCCTTCTCCATGCTCATCAAGCAGGGCACCGCCTGCGCCGTGGAGGGCGATATCAAGGTCGCCATGGCCATGGGCATCCTGAAGGTCATCTCCGGCATGGGACAGCTGAGCGAAATGTACTCCATCGACTTCAACGAGGATATCTGCATCATCGGCCACTCCGGCTCCGGCGACGCGGACATCTCTCTGGCCAAGAAGCCCACCATGAAGATCGTCCCCGTGTTCCACGGCAAGACCGGCGGCGGCTACCTGACCCAGTTCTATCCCGCCCCCGGCCCTGTGACCTATCTGGGCATCACCCAGGACAAGGACGGCCACTTCAAGTTCGTGGTGGCCGAGGGCGTGAACGAGGAAGGCCCCATCTTCACCTTTGGCGACACCAACATGCGCACCCGCTTCACCTGCGGCGCCCGGGAGTTCTGCAACAAGTGGAGCGAGGCCGGCCCCACCCACCACATGGCCGCCGCCTCCGGCCGTTGGATCGACACCATCCTGAAGGTGGCCAAGATCTTCAACGTGCCCGTGGACATCGTCACCCGCTGAGCAAGTAAGAGAAGGAGAATCCCCCGGTCGGCTACGCCGACAGCCCCCTTTAGCGACCAAGGGCCGCTCGCGGCCCGCGTAGTCCCCAAAGGGGGGCAAGGGGGCCTATAAGGAAGGAGAATCCCCCAGTCGGCTACGCCGACAGCCCCCTTTAGCGAGGGGGCCTATAAGGAAGGAGAATCCCCCAGTCGGCTACGCCGACAGCCCCCTTTAGCGACCAAGGGCCGCTCGCGGCCCGCGTAGTCCCCGAAGGGGGACAAGGGGGCCAATAAGGAAGGAGATTATAAAAAATGAAAGTTCTTGACGCTGAATTTGTAAAAGGCTTTATGCGCATGGCCGACGACGGCTGGAATCAGGGCTGGCATGAGCGCAACGGCGGCAACCTGAGCTACCGGATGAAGCCCGAGGAAGTGGAAGAGGTCCGGGAGGAGCTGAAGCCCGGCGAGTGGCGGCCTATCGGCACCTCCGTGCCCAAGCTGGCCGGCGAGTATTTCCTGGTCACCGGCTCCGGCAAGTACTTCCGCAACGTGATCATCAAGCCCGAGGATTCCTTCTGCATCATCGAACTGGACGACAAGGGCGAGAACTACCGCATCTGCTGGGGTCTTGTGAACGGCGGCCGTCCCACCAGCGAGCTGCCCAGCCACCTGATGAACCATGAGGTCAAGGTCATCGCCACGGGCGGCAAGCACCGGGTCATCTACCATGCCCACCCGGCCAACACCATCGCCCTGACCTTCGTGCTGCCCCTGACCGACGAGGCCTTCACCCGGGAGCTGTGGGAGATGGCCACCGAGTGCCCGGTGGTGTTCCCCGCGGGCGTGGGCGTGGTGCCCTGGATGGTCCCCGGCGGCCGGGATATCGCCGTGGCCACCTCGGAGCTCATGAAGAAGTACGACGTGGCCATCTGGGCCCATCACGGCATGTTCTGCTCCGGCGAGGACTTCGACCTGACCTTCGGCCTGATGCACACTGTGGAGAAATCCGCCGAGATCCTGGTGAAGGTCCGCTCCATGCAGCCCTACAAGCGCCAGACCATCACCCCCGACGACTTCCGTCACCTGGCTGTGGATTTCAAGGTGGAGCTGCCCGAGAAGTTCCTGTTCGAGAAAGAGCTCTGATTGCAGTTAATCCCCCTTTACAAAACCCAACTTTTAGGGTATAATCCCACCGTGCCAAATTTTTAACAATAAAAGGAGAGTACAACAATGGCAAATCGCATCGTTCTGAATCCCGTTTCCTATCATGGCGCCGGCGCTGTCAAGGAGATCGGCGGCGAGCTGAGCCGCCGCGGCTACAAGCGCGCCTTCATCGCCTCCGGCCGTCACGTTGTGAAGTCCGGCGAGATCAAGAAGATCACTGACGTTCTGGATGAGATCGGCGTTCAGTACACCTTCTTCACCGACATCAAGCCCAATCCCTCCATCGAGAACGTCCAGAACGGCGTCAAGGCTTTCCAGGAGTTCAATGCCGACTGCATCATCGCCGTGGGCGGCGGCTCCGTCATGGATACCTCCAAGGCCATCGGCATCATCATCAACAACCCCGAGTTTGCCGACGTTCGCTCTCTTGAGGGCGTTGCTCCCACCAAGAAGCACGCCGTGTTCACCATCGCTGTTCCCACCACCGCCGGCACCGCCGCCGAGGTCACCATCAACTACGTCATCACCGACGTGGAGAAGAAGCGCAAGTTCGTCTGCGTGGACGTCAACGACATCCCCGAGGTCGCCGTGGTGGATCCCGAGATGATGTTCTCCATGCCCAAGCCCCTGACCGCCGCCACCGGTATGGACGCTCTGACCCACGCCATCGAGGGCTACATCACCAAGGGTCACTGCGCCATCTCCGATATGTTCCATCTGGAAGCCATCCGCCTGATCGCCAAGAGCCTGCGCAAGGCTGTTGAGAACGATCCCGAGGGCCGCGAGGGCATGGCTCTGGGCCAGTACATCGCCGGCATGGGCTTTTCCAACGTGGGTCTGGGCATTGTCCACTCCATGGCGCACGGCCTGTCCGCTCTGTACGACACTCCCCACGGCGTTGCCTGCGCCATCCTGCTGCCCCTGGGCCTGGAGTACAACATGCCCGTGGCCGGCGAGCGCTACCGCGCCATCGGCAAGGCCATGGAGGTCCCCTACATCGACACCATGAACGATGAGGACGCCGCCAAGGCCACCATCGCCGCCGTCAAGAAGCTGGGCGCCGATGTGGGCATCCCCGCCGACCTGAAGGAGATCCTGAAGGATGAGGACGTGCAGTTCCTCAGCGAGAGCGCCTTCGCCGACGCCTGCTGCCCCGGCAATCCCCGGGACACCTCCGTGGAGGAGATCGCCGCTCTGTACCGCAGCCTGATGTAAATCCAAACACGCAAAAGGATCCCCCGGCCGTCATGGTCGGGGGATCCTTTTGCCTGCCAATGGTTTACTTGTGATACTCCATATAGAGCCGGGCGGTTTCGGTCAGACCACGCTCCTCCAGGAACTGCTTCACGCACAGACGCACGTCGGCGGTGCTGATCAGATCCCGCTCCTTGGCCAGCCTGGCGAAGACCTCGCCGGCGATGTAGGCCGCGGCGCTCTCCGAGAGCGTCTCCTCGTCGGTATCGGCGTTGGCCCGCAGCATACTGCGGATGACCTTGTCGTCGTCAAAGAGCACGATATTTCCGTTTTTCTTGGTAACTTTCATGGTGATCTCTCCTTCTGCTTTGAATAGCCGGTTTTCCTAAGATCATTATACCACAGTTTTCCCGGATGGAAGAAGAAAAGTGAGGCTTTTGCGCCGATTTTTCCGTTCACCGGGAAGGGGACCGGCCTTGCAATCAGAACGCGTATTGGGTATAATTAGAATCAGGGAGAGGAGGCGCGCCGATGAAGGAACTGGAGATCGTTCGCCACGTGCAGATGGACGGGCTCAGCCTGTTCTTCGACACGGTGGACTACCGCACGCCCCATTTCCACGCCGAGTGGGAGCTGATCTGGATCCTGGAGGGGGAGCTGTCCGTGACCTGCGGCAGCGAGAACGCCCTGGCCCGGCCCGGTCAGCTGCTGCTGTTCAGCCCCCAGCAGAACCACGAGTTCCACAAAACCGAGCGGCCCTGCACCTTCCTCTGCGTCCAGATCCAGCCCGGCCTGTTCCAGATGCCCGACAGCCTCCGGGCGAACAGCATTTTTCCGGAGGCCTATCTGACGGCGGAGGAGCTGTCCTTGCTGAAGAGCCGGATCCGCCGGGCGGCGGAAGCCTATCTGGAGCGGCAGGAGCAGTATCCGCTGATGTGCATCGGAGAGCTGGCCCTGGGCTTCCATCTGCTGCTGAACAGGATGCCCTGCCGGACCGTTACCCCGGAGGAGGCCGCCAGCAACGACCGGCGCAATGCCCGGCTCGCGGCCCTGATCCGCTTCGTGGACGAGAACTATATGCACAAGATCCGCCTGGCGGATTTTGCCCAGGCCCAGGGCGTGTCCCTGAGCTATCTGTCCCATTTCATCAAGGACGCCCTGAACCAGAATTTTCAGGATTATGTAAACTCCGTCCGGGTCAATGCCGCCTGCCAGCGGATCGCGGAGGGAGAGAGCAAGATGCTCAACGTCTGCCTGGAGTCCGGCTTCTCCGATTACCGCTATTTCTCCCGGGCCTTCAAGCGTCAGTTCGGCATGACGCCGGAGCAGTACAGCCGCAGGCCCAGAAAGCCCGAGGCCGCCGGTACGGTGGTGCGCCACAGCCTGCATTCTCTGGAACGCTTCTACGACCGGGAGCAAAGCCTGACCTTACTGAAACAACTGCCCGAGGACTGAACCCCGGGCGGTTTTTGCTATTTTCCACAAAGATAGCCCCGGAAAGCTGTACAGCTTGCCGAAAATTGAAGAACAGCAAAAAAGTCTAATAAAACTGCGGAATTGTCAAGGATAAACAGGGGATTATCCTGTACAATAAATAAAAAAGTATAAAGCCACAGGAGGAAAGGGCCATGTCCTATTTTATCGGCGTTGATTTGGGTACCTCGGCGGTGAAGTTGCTGCTGGTGGACGAGAAGGGAACGATCCATGGCAGCGTGACGAAGGAGTATCCGCTCCGCTTCCCCAAGCCGGGCTGGTCGGAGCAGGATCCGGCAGACTGGTGGAAGGCCGTGCAGCACGGCATTCTGCAGCTGACGGAGCATCTGGACAAGTCCCAGGTCCGGGGCATCGGCGTAGGCGGCCAGATGCACGGACTGGTGGCCCTGGACGCCCAGGACCGGGTGATCCGCCCGGCCATCCTCTGGAACGACGGACGCACCGCGGCCCAGACCGAGTGGCTCAACACCGAGATCGGCAAGGAGAAACTGTCCCGGCTCACGGCCAACATCGCCTTCGCGGGCTTTACCGCCCCCAAGCTGCTGTGGATGCGGGAGAACGAGCCGGAGAATTTTGCCCGCATTGCCAGGATCATGCTGCCCAAGGATTACATCAACTACCGCCTGACCGGCGTGCACGCCTGCGATTACTCCGACGCCAGCGGCATGCTGCTGCTGGACGTGGAGCACAAGTGCTGGTCGAAGGAGATGCTGGCAATCTGCTCACTGAAGGAAGAGCAGATGCCGCAGCTGTTTGAGAGCTATCAGGTCATCGGGACCCTCCGGGGCTTCGTCTCCGGCGCCCTGGGCCTGCCCCGGGACTGCCTGGTGGTGGCCGGCGCGGGGGACAACGCCGCTGCGGCGGTGGGCACCGGCGTGGTGGGCCAGGGGGGCTGCAACATCTCTCTGGGCACCTCCGGCACCGTGTTCATCTCCTCCCGGAACTTCGGCGTGGACCCCAACAACGCCCTGCACGCCTTCGCCCATGCCGACGGGGGCTGGCACCTGATGGGCTGCATGCTCTCCGCCGCCAGCTGCAACAAGTGGTTCTGCGACGAGATCCTGAAGACCACCGACTACGCCGGGGAACAGGTTGACATAACTCCTGAGAAGCTGGGCCGGAACCGGGTGTATTTCCTGCCCTACCTGATGGGCGAGCGCAGCCCCATCAACGATACCGACGCCCGGGCCGCCTTTATCGGCATGAGCATGGATACCACGAGGGCCGATCTGGTTCAGGCGGTGCTGGAAGGCGTGGCCTTTGCCATCCGGGATTCGGTGGAGGTGGCCAGGAGCCTGGGCCTTCCCATCGAAAGCTCCAAGCTCTGCGGCGGCGGCGCCAGAAGCCCCCTGTGGCGGAAGATCCTGGCCAATGTGCTGAATATTTCTCTGGAGATCCCCCAGACCGAGGAGGGCCCCGGCTACGGCGGCGCCATCCTGGCCATGGTGGGCAGCGGCGAGTACGAGAGCGTGCAGGCCGCGGCGGACAAGCTCATCAGCGTCCGGGAGACGGTTCATCCCGACCCGGAGCTGGCCGCCCTGTACGAGCGGCGCTACCAGAGCTTCAAGCTGCTGTATCCCGCGCTGAAGGACGTGTTTCCCCGGCTGAGCTGAGCCGGTTTCAAACAGAACAAAGAAATATTTATAAAATGGAGGAAATCATTATGCAGAACATCCCCGAAGTCAAACTCGGCATCGTTGCCGTCTCCCGCGACTGTTTCCCCATCGGCCTGAGCATCGCCCGCCGGGAAGCCATCGTCAAGACCTGCGGAGGCAACATCTATGAGTGCCCCGTCACCGTGGAGAACGAGAAGGATATGCTCAAGGCTGTGGAGGACGTGAAGGCCGCCGGCTGCAACGCCCTGGTGGTGTTCCTGGGCAACTTCGGCCCCGAGACCCCCGAGACCCTGATCGCCAAGAACTTTGACGGCCCCTGCATGTTCGTGGCCGCTGCCGAGGGCGACGGCGACCTGATTAACGGCCGGGGCGACGCCTACTGCGGCATGCTCAACTGTTCCTACAACCTGGGGATGCGCCACCTGAAGGGCTATATCCCCGAGTATCCTGTGGGCACCGCCCAGGACATCGGCAGGATGATCAAGGACTTCTATCCCATCGCCCGGGCTATCATCGGCGTGCAGAATCTGAAGATCATCACCTTCGGCCCCCGGCCCCAGGACTTCTTTGCCTGCAACGCCCCCATCAAGGGCCTGTACGAGCTGGGCGTGGAGATCGAAGAGAACTCCGAGCTGGATCTGCTGGTGAGCTATAAGGCCCACAAGGGCGACGCCCGGATCCCCGCCGTCTGCGAGGATATGGCCAAAGAGATGGGCGAGGGCAAGTACTTCCCCGATCTGCTGGAGCGCATGGCGCAGTTTGAGCTGACCCTGCTGGACTGGGCCGAGGAGCACAAGGGCGCGCGGAAGTACGTGGCCTTTGCCGACAAGTGCTGGCCCGCCTTCCCCGAGCAGTTCGGCTTTGAGCCCTGCTTCGTCAACTCCCGCCTGGCCGCCCGGGGCATCCCCGTCAGCTGCGAGGTGGATATCTACGGCGCCCTCTCCGAGTACATCGGCGCCTGCATCTCCGGCGACGCCGTCACCATCCTGGATATCAACAACTCCGTGCCCGCCCAGATGTGGGAGAGCCAGATCAAGGGCAAGTTCGACTACAGCCTGACCGACACCTTCATGGGCTTCCACTGCGGCAACACGCCCAGCTGCAAGATGTGCGCCGACCGGGCCGTGAAGTACCAGCTCATCCAACACCGTCTGCTGGAGCCCGCCGGCTCCGAGCCCGATTTCACCCGGGGCACCCTGGAGGGCGACATCGCCCCCGGTGAGATCACCTTCTACCGCCTGCAGTGCGATTCCGAGGGCAAGCTGCGCTCCTACATCGCCGAGGGCGAGGTCCTGCCCGTGGCCACCACCAGCTTCGGCGGCATCGGTGTGTTCGCCATCCATGAGATGGGCCGCTTCTACCGCCACGTGCTGATCCAGAAGCGCTTCCCCCACCACGGCGCCGTGGCCTTCGGCCATCACGGCAAGGCCCTGTTCGAGGTCTTCAAGTTCCTGGGCGTGGAGGACATCGGCTGGAACCAGCCCAAGAGCCTGCCCTATCCCACCGAGAATCCCTGGGCCTGATCAAAACAACAGCCAGCGGCGGTCCGAACAGGACCGCCGCCGGGGCGTATAAGGAGAAAACGTATGGATCTGAAAAAAACCGCGCTCGGCATCGAGCTGGGCTCCACCCGGATCAAGGCCGTTCTGATCGACGAGAAGCACCTGCCCATCGCCTCCGGCGACTATGAGTGGGAAAACCAGCTGGTGGACGGGATCTGGACCTATTCCATGCAGACCATCCACACCGGGCTGCGGGCCTGCTTTGCCGCCCTGCGGGAGGACGTGAAGACCCGCTTCGGCCAGGAGCTCACCACCGTGGGCGCCATCGGCGTCTCCGCCATGATGCACGGCTACCTGCCCTTCGACAAGGACGGGAAGCAGCTGGCGGAGTTCCGCACCTGGCGCAACACCATTACCGGCGAGGCTGCCGGCGAGCTCACGGAGCTCTTCGGCTTCAATATCCCCCAGCGCTGGAGCATCGCCCATCTGTACCAGGCCGTTCTGAACCGGGAGGAGCACGTAAAGGACGTCGCTTTCCTGACCACCCTGGCCGGGTATATCCACTGGCAGCTCACCGGTGAGAAGGTCATGGGCGTGGGCGAGGCCAGCGGCATGTTCCCCATCGACAGCAGCAAGCTGGACTATGACGAGACCATGATCCGGAAGTTCAAGGCCCTTACCGGCATCGAGCTGCGGGACATTCTGCCCCGGGTCCTGACCGCGGGCCAGTCCGGCGGGGTGCTCACCGAGTCGGGCGCCCGCTTCCTGGATCCCAGCGGCACCCTGCAGCCCGGCATCCCCGTGGCCCCCTGCGAGGGCGACGCGGGCACCGGCATGGCCGCCACCAACTCCGTCCGGGTCCACACCGGCAACGTGTCCGCCGGCACCTCGGACTTCGCTATGATCGTCACCGACAAGCCCCTGGGCGTGCACCGGGAGATCGACATGGTCACCACCCCCGACGGCGCCCCGGTGGCCATGGTCCACTGCAACAACTGCACCTCGGACATCAACGCCTGGGTGAACCTGTTCAGCCAGTTTGCCCAGGCCATCGGCGCTCCGGTGGAGAAGGGACAGCTCTTCACCCTGCTGTTCCGGAAAGCCCTGGAGGGCGAGCCGGACTGCGGCGGCCTGCTCAGTTACAACTACTTCTCCGGCGAGGGCGTCACCGATCTGGACGAGGGCCGGCCCCTGTTCGTCCGCACCCCGGACGCCAGCTTCACTCTGGCCAATTTCATGCGCACCCATCTGCTCTCCGCCCTGGCCACGCTGAAGATCGGCCTGGATATCCTGACCCGGACCGAGCAGGTCCGCATCGACAAGCTCACCGGTCACGGCGGCTTCTTCAAGACCCCCGGCGTGGGTCAGCGGATGCTGTCGGCGGCAGTGGGTTCCCCGGTCACCGTGATGGAGACGGCGGGGGAGGGCGGCCCCTACGGTATGGCCCTGCTGGCCGGCTACATGCTCTGGAAGGACGAGGGCGAGAGCCTGGCCGACTACCTGGACAACAAGGTGTTCTCCGGGGCCAAGGCCGTCACCGTCATGGCCGACGCCAAGGACGCCGCGGGCTTCAACGTGTTCCTGACCCGGTACCGGAAGGCCCTGGGCCTGGAGAAATGCGCTATCGAGGTGATCTGAGATGCTGGAAGAACTGAAGAAAATCGTATGCGAAGCAAACCTTCAGCTGCCGAAGTACGGCCTGGTGACCTTTACCTGGGGCAACGTCTCCGGCCTTGACCGGGAGAGCGGCCTGGTGGTCATCAAGCCCTCCGGCGTGGACTATGACGGCATGAGCCCGGAGGACATGGTGGTCGTGGACCTGGACGGCAAGGTGGTGGAGGGCAAGTGGAGACCCTCCAGCGACACCGCTACCCACGTGGAGCTGTATAAAGCCTTCCCGACGCTGGGCGGCATCGTCCACACCCACTCCAGCTATGCCACCTCCTGGGCCCAGGCCGGCCGGGACATTCCCTGCTACGGCACCACCCACGCGGATTACTACTACGGCGACATCCCCTGCCTGCGCTGCCTGACGAAGGAGGAGATTGAGGAAGCCTACGAGCGCAATACCGGCCTTCTGATCGTGGGCGAATTTGCGCGTCTGGGCAAGGATCCGGCGGCCGTTCCCGGCTGCCTGTGCAAGAACCACGGCCCCTTTGCCTGGGGCAAGGATCCCGCCCAGGCGGTCCACAACGCGGTGGTGCTGGAGGAAGTGGCCAAGATGGCCTTCCGCTGCGAGCTGATCAACCCCCAGATCCGGCCCGCGCCCCAGGAGCTGCAGGACAAGCACTACCTGCGCAAGCACGGCAAGAACGCCTATTACGGCCAGGGAAAATGATCAGAGCTCCACTCCCTCCGGCCGATACAGGTTCTCCCTGAGATACTCCGAGGGGGCGGCGCCGTACTCCTTCCGGAAAGCCCGGTAGAAGCTGGCGTAGTTCTGGAAACCGAAGCGGGCGCAGCTGTCGACGATGGATTCGCCGGCGCGCATGGCCTCGCAGATGGCCGACAGCCGTTTTTTGGTGATGTACTGGTGCAGGGAAAGCCCGGTCCGCTCCGAAAACAGGTGGGCGATATAATACTTGCTGAGAAAGAATTCCCGGCTCAGCGCATCCAGACTGAGATCCTCATCCAGGTGTCCGGCGATGTACTCCGTGACCGCCTGATAGCTGGAGAGGGTCTCTTTCTTTGCCCTCTGGTGCTTCTGCTGATACACCGAGCGATTCAGCGCCAGCACCAGATCTCGGGCGCCGATCCCGATCTGGGTATCCCGACCGTAGCGGTCGGTGTTCAGCTCCTCCAGCAGGGCGAAGAGCTTGCCCCGGATGGCGTTGTAGCTGATCCGGTCCAGGTGATAGACGAAGCGGCCGCTCTTTTCCGCCAGATCGAAGAGATACAGATACTCCGCCGATTCCTCCCGCAGCACCTGGCAGAAGGACCGGCTGAGCCAGAATACGAAGCGGCGGTAGGGCTGCTCCCCGGGCAGGATCCGGGCCTGATGCTCCGTGCCCGGCGGGACAACGATCACGTCTCCGGGCCGGAGCACATGGCTCTTTCCGCCCAGCTCCATGGACACCTGCCCCTCGGCGAACAGATAGACCTCCGTGTAGGGATGACTGTGCCGGCCCACGCTCTGAAAATGCAGATCGCTGTAGTAGAACAGCTCGAAATCCTCCGACAGCATGTACTGGCGGCTGTTGAATTCCGAACGCAGCTGTTTCACGGAACATCGCCTCCTTCCGTAAGAATGATACCACAAGAAATGTAATGTATGCAACAAGAAGCGCAATTTTGTTGAGCGTTGATTTTTATTATAATAAGTGCACAAAACAACAGGAGGGTTTCTCTATGCCTATGCAGATGGGCTTTCGCTGGTACGGCGAAGGCAACGACAAGATCAGCTTGAGCGATATCCGTCAGATCCCCGGAGTGAGCACCATCGTCTGGGCCCTGCACGACAAGATGCCCGGCGAAGTCTGGCAGCCTGAGGAGATCAAGGTGGTTGTGGATCAGATCCGCGCCGCCGGCTTCAACGCCGACGTGGTGGAGTCCGTCAACGTCCATGACGACATCAAGATCGGCCTGCCCACCCGGGACGCCTACATCGACAACTACATCCAGACCATCCGCAACCTGGCCCCCTTCGGCGTGAAGGTGATCTGCTACAACTTCATGCCCATCTTCGACTGGACCCGTTCCGACCTGTTCCACCCGGTGGGGGACGGCTCCACGGCTCTGTTCTACCAGAAGGATATGATCCAGGACGACCCCAAGGAGATGGCCGACTATGTGATGAGCTTCACCGAGAAGTATCACATGACTTTCCCCGGCTGGGAGCCCGAGCGCATGGCCAAGCTGGACGAGCTGTTTGAAAAGTACAAGCCCGTCACCAAGGAGAAGCTGTGGGAGAACTTCCGTTACTTCTTGGAGCGCCTGATGCCCGTGTGCCACGAGTGCGATATCAAGATGGCGGTCCACATGGACGATCCCCCCTGGGATATCTTCGGCCTGCCCCGGCTGCTGGTGGATGCCGAGAGCATCGACCGCTTCCTGAAGATGGTGGACGACCCCTACAACTGCCTGACCCTCTGCTCCGGCTCTCTTAACGCCAATCCCGAGAACAATGTGGCCGCCATCGTGCGCAAGCACTGCGACCGCATCGCCTTCGCCCACATCCGCAACGTCAAGCACTTCGAGAACGGCGACTTCTCCGAGGCCAGCCACCGGGACTGCGACGGCGACACCGGCATCCTGGATATTCTCCGGGCCTATCACGACTGCGGCTATGAGGGCTACATCCGCCCCGACCACGGCCGTCACCTGTGGGACGAGAAGCCGGGCAATGTGCGCCCCGGCTACGGTCTGTACGACCGGGCCCTGGGCATCATGTACATGCTGGGCGCTTGGGATCTGATGGATAAATTCGGAGTTCGGAATTCGGAATTCGAAATTGGGGAGTGAACAATATGAAGCTGAATTCGGAATCGTTAAAAGACAGAAAGACTTGGGAAGCCAAGGGCTACCGGCTGCCGGAATATGACCGGGAGGCCATGATCGCCCGGACAAAGGAGAAGCCCATCTGGCTGCACTTTGGCGCGGGCAACATTTTCAAGGCGCTGCACGGGATGGCAGCCCAGCGGCTTCTGAACGAGGGCGAACTGGACCGCGGCATCATCGCCGTGGAGCGTATGGACCGCGGCGGCGAGAAGTATGACGATCTGGCCGTGGTGGTGACCCTGAAAGCCAACGGCAGCGTGGAGAAGAACATCCTCGGCGCCATGGCCGAGACCTGCTATCTCTACGGCGGCGAGGAGCGGCTGAAGGAGATCTTCCGCAATCCCTCCCTGCAGCTGGCCAGCTTTACCATCACCGAGAAGGGCTACAGCCTCCAGGCCGAGGACGTGAAGGCCGATCTGGCTCTGACCCCGGAGGAGGCCAAGAGCTACATGGGCAGAGTCGCGGCCCTGCTGCTGGAGCGCTATCGGGCCGGCGCGGCGCCCATTGCCATGGTGAGCACCGACAACTGCTCCCACAACGGCGACAAGCTCAAGGCGGCCATGACCGCCTTTGCCGAAGCCTGGGGCGACGAGGGCTTCAAGGCCTATATCGAGGACGGGAAGAAGGTGTCCTTCCCCTGGACCATGATCGACAAGATCACCCCAAGCCCGGACCTGAGCGTGGGCGCCATGCTGGAGAAGGACGGCCTGGAGGGCTTCGCGCCGGTGCGCAACGCCCGGGGCACCGTCAAAGCCCCCTACGTCAACGCCGAGGAGAGCGAGTACCTGGTCATTGAGGACGATTTCCCCAACGGCCGTCCCTGCCTGGAGAAGGCCGGGTTCTACTTCACCGACCGTCAGACCGTGGACAAGGTGGAGCGGATGAAGGTCTGCACCTGCCTCAACCCCCTGCACACCGCCCTGGCCGTCTATGGCTGCCTGCTGGGCTTTGAACACATCTGGCAGGAGATGCAGGATGAGGATCTGAAGAAGCTGGTGGAGATCATTGGCTATAAAGAGGGCCTGCCCGTGGTCACCGACCCTGGCATCATCAAGCCCCGGGACTTCATCGACACGGTGGTGAAGGTCCGCATCCCCAACCCCTTCATGCCCGACACGCCCCAGCGCATTGCCACCGATACCTCCCAGAAGCTGCCCATCCGCTTCGGCGAGACCATCAAGGCCTATCTGAAGTCGGACAGCCTGGATGTGAACGACCTGCGGCTGATCCCGCTGGTCTTCGCCGGCTGGCTGCGCTACCTGATGGCGGTGAACGACCAGGGCGAGAGCTTCGAGCCCTCTCCCGATCCGCTGCTGGCCACCGCCCAGTCCTTTGTGGCGGACTTCCGCCTGGGACAGGTCCCCGGACAGACCGAGATCCGGGAGCGGCTGGAGGGCCTGCTGCGCAATGCCTCCATTTTTGGCGTGGATCTGGTGGAGACCGGCCTGGCCGGGAGAGTCTGCGAGTTCTTTGCCGAGCTGATCGCCGGTCCCGGTGCGGTCCGCAGCACCCTGCACAAATACGTGAACGAGGACTGAATCTGCCTGCCCCTCCCGGACCCCTCTTTTCTGTAAATACCTTTGCCCGGCGCGATTCCCGCGCCGGGCCTTGCTTTTTGTCATAAGGAAGACTATATTATAAAGAGGAAAACAGAAGAATCGGAGGCGTGTTATGGAAGAATTTCTGAGACAGCAGGGAATAGAGGAATCGGTCCTGGAGGCGATCCGGGAGTTCCGGGAGCGCTGGCCGGTCCCAACCGGCAGTGAGAACCGGGTGCCGCGGCCCCGGTTTCATTATTATGGACCTGAGATCTGGCACATGGCCCTGGCTGGCCTGCTGGCCGGAGAGAACTTGCTGCTGGTCGGGCCAAAGGCCACCGGCAAGAACGTGCTGGCGGAGAATCTGGCGGCGGTGTTCGGCAGACCGGAATGGGATATCTCCTTCTATTTGAATACAGATGCCGCCTCCCTCATCGGCACCGACACCTTCCGGGACGGGCAGGTGCGATTCCGGAAGGGACCGGTGACCCAGTGCGCCGAGCTGGGCGGCTTCGGGATCCTGGATGAAATCAATATGGCCAAGAACGAGTCCCTGGCGGTGCTCCACGCTACGCTGGACTTCCGGCGGATCATCGACGTGCCGGGCTATGAGCGCATCACCCTGAGCCCCTGCACCAGATTTATTGCCACCATGAACTACGGCTATGCCGGGACCCGGGAGCTGAACGAAGCCCTGGCCTCTCGCTTTCTGGTCATCAACATGCCCATCATCTCCGAGACGAACCTGGACCGGCTGCTGCGGGAGCAGTTTCCCAATCTGCGCCCGGAATATGCCGAGCAGCTGGCCGGGCTGTTCGGGGACATCCGCAAGAAATGCGAGAGCTCGGAGATCTCCACCAAAGCGCTGGATCTGCGGGGCCTGATCGCCGCCATCGGACTGACCCGTCAAGGCCTGAACCTGGGACAGGCGTTGGAGCTGGGCATCACCAACAAGTCCTTCGATGAGTTCGAGCGGCAGCTGGTGGCGGACCTGATCGCCGCCAGGATCCGGGGCGATCTGGGCGCCGGACAGCTTTTTGCACAGTCATGAACGAGGTATCACAGCTGCAGCAGCGCCGGGCCATGAACATCATCTGGAACGCGGCCCGGAGCTATGCCTTTCAGCCGGATTTCAAGGCCTATGATGCCGACGGACAGGCGGAGCTGTATTGGAATATCATCATCGGGGCGGTGCGCCGTCACTATGACTGGCCCCGACTGGAGAAGGTCTTCGCCTCCTTTCAGCAGGATGAGGACCGGGACGAGTACGAGGGGCTGCTCTGGCTGGGGCTGGAGAACTGCGTCTTCCACCGGGAGGAGAAGGACCGGCCGGTGCTGGCCTGGCTCCGGGAGAGCTACGCCCGGCGCTGGCTGGCTCAGTTTGGCGGTCAGCCTGACGATTACCGGCTGCTGGACTGCATGAGCTGCGCCCACTGGCGGCGGGTCCTGGACCAGCCGGTCCACATCAGCCGCTACGACGAGAAGCTCCTGGATGAGCTGGAGTTTCCCCCGGAGCTGGATACGGATCAGATCGTTGCCCGGGCGGAGGAACTGCTGCAGCGCTGGTTCCAGATCCGGCTGGCCGAGCGCCGGCAGGAGCGGCATTTTGCGCTTCCCGGTTTCGGAAAACGAGACGGCAGAAAGGGGGCAAGGCGCTACCGGCGCTTTGGCCTGGGCTTTGCCGACCACCCGAAAAATCTGTACGGCGGCGCTTCCACCGAGGGAGGAGAGCAGGCGGATCTGCGCACCAGTTTGACGCCGGAGGAGCTGCGGGCTTTTATGAGCGCCAAGTTCGGCCGCTCTCTGTACCCTCTGCCGGAGACCCGGGAGCTGGAACGGAGACTGTGTACCGGCAGCCATCAGAACTGCCACCTGCTCATTACCGGGGGCGAGAGGGGAGAGGCGAAGATCCAGAACGGCTTCGAGGCCCTGCACCGGGAGAAGGAGGCGGCCCAGATCGAGAAAAACCGCCGGGCCTACCAGGCCGAGCTTGCCCGGAACCGGGCCGCCGAGCGGCGGCTGTCCGGGGCGATTCAGAACTCGGTGCTGCTGTATCTGCGCCCCGCGGCCATCCGCACCGACTCCGGCAGCTTGGACGGCGGGCGAGTCTGGCGGGGCCTGTACCTGGACGACGACCGGATCTTCACCCGCCAGGAGCGGGGGAATATGGGCGAGGTCAGCGTGGATATCCTGCTGGACGCCTCCACCTCCCAGAAGGACCGGCAGGAGACCGTGTCCAACCAGGGCTACATGATCGCCAGCGCCCTGACCCAGAGCGGAATCCCCTGCCGGGTCATGGGCTTCTGCTCCATGACCGGATACACCATCCTGCGGATCTTTCGGGACTATGATCGGCCGAGGGACAACGAGAGAATCTTCGAATACGTGTCCAACGGCTGCAATCGGGACGGTCTGGCCATCCGGGCGGCCCGGCATCTGATGGAAAAGAGTCCCTGGGAGCACAAGCTGCTGATCGTGCTGTCGGACGTAAAGCCCAACGACATCGTACGCATGCCCGGAGCGGGGGAAGAGGAATGGATCCCCTACGAGAAGGATGCCGGGATCCGGGACACGGCTCTGGAGGTGCGACGAGCCCGTGCCGAGGGCATCGCGGTGATCTGCGTCTTCACCGGCAGCGATGAGGATCTGCCCGCGGCCAAGCTGGTCTACGGCCGGGACTTTGCCCGGATCCAGAGTCTGGATCGCCTGGCGGATACGGTAGGGATGCTGATCCGAAACCAACTGAGGAATCTGTGACAAAGGCCGGAGAGGTTCTGCCCCTCCGGCCTTCCCTGAAAAGGGATAATTTGATCGCGTCATATGAAAGATCTGTTGACGGGAACCCGCGGAATGAATATAGTCTCAGGTGTAGCCGACACGATTTCTGTGGCTGTCCGTGCAACACGAGCAACCAGGAGGTCAGCCACGGAAAAACAGAGGATCCCTGAAGTAAGGGACCGAGAATGGTGACTTTGGTAAAAAGACGGTGTCTGTTTTGTGAAGTTTATCCAAAGATCCCCAGGAAACGGAGAGATTATTTGGGATTGCGAGTGTCCGGGCGACCAGAAAAAAACTTGCAAAAGGCCGGAGCCTTGAGTATAATCAAAATAAATAAGGGGGGTATGTTTTTTACCTGCCTTTTACGATGTAAAGCGGCGCATCGGCGCCGGGAGAAGAAAGTGAGGGGGCCATGAAGCGGAATGTTTACAGACTCCTAATCCTGTGCTTTGCGCTGCTCCTGCTGTGTGGATGCGCTTCCGGGCGCCCGGGAGACGGACCCACAGACACTCCGGAGCCCACAGAAGAGCCCGCCCCCTCGACTATCCCGGAGACGACAGCTCCGCCGACCGCCGTGCCGGAGCCCTCGCCGTCACCGGAACCCACAGCCTCACCCGAGCCGACGACGACTCCCCGACCGGAGAAGCAGATCCGGGTGTCCATCGGCTTTGAGGAGGACCTGAGCCTGGATGAGGGGATCGCCCGGGTCGAGCAGGCTCTGGGGCATGAGCTGGACGTGGTCTGGCGCTTTGAGAGCATCCGGGTCGTTTCGGTCTGGGTCGGGCCCGGGGAACTGGAGCCGATCCGGCAGGTGGAGGGTGTACGCACCGCCGAGGAGGAGAACCTCAATTCTCCCGGCGGCGTGAAGACGGCGGGCTGATCCCGAGCACCGTAAATCGTATATAAAGTGGCAACACCTTATATAAATATTTTGAAGGAGGAAAGATGCATGAGTAGGACGTGGAAGCGTTTCCTGTCCCTGCTTCTGGTCGCCACGATGGTCCTTTCCCTGGGCGTCACCGGCTTTGCCGCCGATGAAGACGAGCCCGCGGAAGAGCCTGTCGAGGAGGCCGCAGGCGGCGTCGAAGTCGAATTCGAACAGGTCGACAACGACATCATTGCAAGTCGGCTGCCTCTGGCCAACGAGATCAAAGAGGAAGCCGAACCCGAATACGCGGAGGACGAGGTCGTCCGTGTATCCATCGTTCTGGACGGACCGTCCGCCCTGGAGGCGGGCTATGCTCCGGCCAGCGCAAGCAGCTATCGTGCCAACCTGAAGGCTGAGCAGGATGCGCTTGCCAATCAGATCTCCGCACAGGCCCTTGGCGGCGCTCAGCTGAACGTCGTCTGGAACCTGACCCTGGCGGCCAATATCATCTCCGCTTGGGTCGAGTACGGTCAGATCGAGGACATCAAGAACGTCATCGGCGTGAAGGATGTCGTGATCGAGAACATGTACTACCCCGCAGAGGACGAGATCAACAACAGCAGCGCTACGCAGATGACCGGCACCACCGGACCCTGGGATCTGGGCTACACCGGCGCCGGCAGCAAGATCGCTATTGTTGACACCGGCCTTGACATCACCCACCAGTCCTTTGACTCCAACGCGTACAAGTACGCCATCGAGAATCTGGGCAAAGATGTCGACGTGATGAGCGTCAATGATGTGGAGGCTGTCTGGGAAGACCTGAACGCCAGCGCATGGGTCGACAGTGCCAGCGACGCGTACTTCGGCGCCAAGGTTCCCTTCGGCGTCAACTACGTGGATAAGAGCCTGGACATCACCCACGTGAACGACACTCAGGGTGAGCACGGCTCTCACGTGGCCGGTATCGCCGCGGCCAACAAGTTCATCCCCAATGGCGACGGTACCTACAGCAGCGCTCTGGAGACTGTGTACACCCAGGGCCAGGCCCCCGATGCCCAGCTGCTGATCATGAAGGTCTTCGGCCAGGGCGGCGGTGCTGCCGACTCTGACTACTTCGCCGCTATCGAGGACGCTCTGGTCCTGGGCTGCGACTCCGTGAACCTGTCTCTGGGCTCCGGCTCTCCCGGCTTCGTGGAGAACTCCGTCTATGCCGAGACCCTGCAGCGTCTGCTGGATGCTGATGTGGGCCTGGTCTGGGCCAACTCCGCCGGCAACAGCGGCGCCTGGAACGACAGTGCGCTGGGTCAGTACGGCGTAGGTATCTACGAGGACGACATCAATTACCACACCGGCGGTTCTCCCGCTACTTACCACAACACCCTGTCTGTGGCTTCTGTGGACAACACCGGCGTGACCGGTATGCCTCTGATCGCCGGCGACGGCAGCTGGATCTTCTTCAATGAGACCGGCGGCTACAGCAACGCTCCCATCAAGAGCATTGCCGGTGACTATGAGTACGTTCTGCTCGTGAGCCCCGGTGTTGCGGACAACGATTACAGCGGCAATGACTTCGCTGCCCTGGGTGAGGATATCATCGCGGGCAAGATCGCCATTTGCCAGCGCGGCAGCAGCTCCTTCTTTGCCAAGGCCAACGCCGCCGCCGAGCAGGGCGCCGCAGCTGTGATCATCTTCAACAACACCAGCGGCACCATCAACATGAACCTGTCCGGCTACGAGTACGAGATTCCTGTTGTCAGCATCACCCAGGCCGATGGCTTCAAGCTGGCCTCCATTGCCGAGGAGAAGGAAGCCAACGGCATTACCTACTACGAGGGCACTCTGACCATCACTGATACGGTCAAGAGCATGAACAATGAGACTGAGTATCTGACCATGAGCTCCTTCAGCTCCTGGGGCGGCAACGGCGCTCTGACCATGAAGCCCGAGATCACCGCGCCCGGCGGCAACATTTACTCTATCTTCGGCACCAGCAATGACTCTAACGGCAATCCTCAGGGCGGCTCCGATCTCTACGAGCTGATGAGCGGCACCTCCATGGCCTCTCCTCAGATCGCCGGTATCAATGCTGCTCTGAAGCAGTACATCCGCGAGACCGGCCTGGCCGGCGTGAACGGCCTGAGCGAGCGTGGCCTGGCTCAGAGCCTGCTGATGAGCACTGCTGTTCCCATCAAAGACGCCAATTCCTATGGCGGCTACTACTCCATCCTGAAGCAGGGCGCCGGCCTTGCCAATCTGGAGAATGCCATCAACGCCCGTTCCGTGGTGAAGGTCACCAATCTTCCCGACAGCGCTCCCGCTTCCGCCTGGTCCGCCATTGACGACGGCAAGGTGAAGATGGAGCTGGGCGAAGTCTACAACGGCTTTGACGGCGCTTTCCAGCTGACCAATATCTCCGATGAGGACATCTCCTTCTACCTGAACGGTGAGTTCTTCACTCAGGAAGTCGCCGACGGCTTCCGCTGGGAGGAGACCGTTCCCGTGTACACATCCCTGTACTGGGCTGTGAACGGTGAGCCTTACGCTCCCGTATCCCTGGCCTATGACTTCAACGGCGACGGTGTGTCCAACGGTCTGGACGCCCAGTTCCTGCTGGACGCCTGCGCCAAGGGCACGGCCGACGAAATCGCCAACGCTGATCTGAACGAGGACGGCGCTGTCAATACCGCAGACGCCAAACTCGCCTTCGAGAAGCTCAACGGCGTGGCCCTGACTCTGGCCGCCGGCGAGACCGTTACCATCGCTGTGACCGCTGAGTACGACATGAGCGAGTACGACGAGGTCAACGGCAACTACGTGGAAGGCTTCCTGTTCGTTCAGGAAGGCGCTACCGGAGACGGTGCTCTGGGCACTCTGCACTCCATCCCCGTCTACGGCTTCAACGGCAGCATCACCGACGCCACCATGTTCGACCGTGGCTCCAGACTGGAGTACGGTTATGAGTTCGGCGACGGCGAGCTGGTTTACCCCTACATGTACTACGCCGATTCCAAGAAGGGCGGCCTGGGTGAGGACTCCCTCAGCGTGGAGACCTTCCTGGTGAAGTACCAGGGCGACTCCAATAAGTATGCTCTGGGCGGCAACCCCTTCGGCTGGGACGATGAGTACTTCCCCGAGCGCAACGCCATCAATGCTGCCGACCAGGTAGCCGGCGTGCAGTTTACCGCTCTGCGCAATTCCGCCGCATCCCGCTTCATCGCCAGCTATCAGAACGGCATTGAGCTCCCCGACTCCGAAATCGTGGGCGGCGCTGCCTTTGGTGCTTACTTCCACGTCAATAATGACCAGTGGTACAACACCAGCCGCGCTGTCGGTCTGGGCTGGGCTGCCGGCGATCTGAAGGAAGGCTCCAAGCTGGTTCTGAACTTCAGCCTGGCTCCCGAGTACTATGTGGATTATACCGAAGGTTCCGTGGCTTGGGACGAGCTGGGTGAAGGCGCTTCCATCAGCCTGCCTATCGTGATCGACAATACCGCACCTGACATCGTGAAGGTGGAGCATGTTGTCACCTCCGGCGTTCCTCTGGATGACTACGAGGGCGACATCGCCGGCAATGAGAGCGAAGACAAGATCGAGATCACGGTTCACGACAACCAGTTTGTGGCTGCTGTCGGCCTGTACACCGAAGATGGCGAAGAGCTGGGCTGGACGCTCGGCGCTCAGGATACCATCCGCGGCAAGGAGAACGTCTACAGCTTCGATATCTCCGGCAACACCAATCCTCACCTGCTGGTTCAGGTGTACGACTATGCCCGCAACCTGGCTACCTTCAAGCTCAACTTCAATGAGGAAGAGCTGGAGGGCGAGGTCAGCGTGCAGATCACGCCCGAGTCCCTGCGGCTGCTCCGCGGCAACACCGCAAAGTTGACCGCCGACGTGTATCCCTGGGGTGTGGATGGCGAGGTCATCTGGACTTCTGAGGATCCCACGATCGCTTCCGTGAATGACAACGGTATCGTGACCGGCGTGAGCGTGGGCACCACCACCATCACCGCCACCTCCATGAAGGATCCCAATGCTACTGCTACCGCCGAGGTGGAGATCTTTACCATCCCCGCCACCCTGATAGGCATCCTGCAGGTTGAGTCCGGCACGCCGCTGCTCTTCGCCTTCGACGTGGAGAACGAGAAGACCTGGCAGCCCATGGCTGAGATGGAGCATGACGTAACTGCCGCTACCCTTGATCGGCTGAGCACTGGCCTGATCTATCAGCAGGACTCCAGCGGTTACATGCACGCTATCGATCCCGAGACCCTGGAGACTGTGGAGTCTTCCGCGGCACCTACCGCTTTCGGCGCTCCGATGGAAGACTTCGATATGGGCTACGTGTACAACAACAACACCGGCAGCAACAGAGCTTACGCCGTTGCGGAAAGTCGGCTGCTGTACAGCGTAGACGTGATGGACAACACCTTCTCCAGAGGCTATGACCTCTCCGATTTTCTGGCAACCTACACCGGCGCGGGTCAGTTTGTTGCTATCTGCTGGGCCGGTCCGAGCTCCAACCGCGGTGATGAGTTCCTGGCGCTGGACGATGCTGGCTACATCTGGGTTCTGGATACCAACAGGACCGGCGGCCTGACCAACCTCGGATATGTTGAGACAGGCCTGAAGATCGATTATCCCTTTGTCGATGCCACCACGGGCAACTCCCTGATGCTGGGCGATGACGGAGAGCTGTATCTGGCCCACTTCACCGGTGGCACCAGTGAGTTCTATCAGCTGCCCTACAATGCCGAGGAGGGTATCTTTGACGCCCTGTATCTGGGCGATGCGGGAGACGACGTGTGGCCTGCCGCTCTGCTCACCGTTGCGGTGAACGAGGCGGAAGCCCCCGATGATGACGACAGCCTGCCTGTCAGCCCCATCACGCCCGACATGGTCACCTATGTTGCCACCTTCACCGAAGACGACGAGATCGACTTTAACGATCCTGCCGACTACGTTGACGAGCCCGAGACCATCGAGGAGCCCGTGATCGAAGAGATCACCGAGCCCGCTGAGATCGAGGAGCCTGTGGAGACCACCGAGCCTGCCGGCGACGGTTCTCTGAACGCCGTCCGCGGCCTGGTTGACACGCAGAAGACCAAGACCGACGTGATCGTCGATATCGTGGCCGACGAGGATACCACCAACGGCAAGATCACCATCGACTTCGATCCTACCACCGCTACTCTGATCAGCGCTGTCCCCGGAACTGGCATCCAGTTCAAATCTGTCATCGATGAGTCCGCCGATCTGGGACATTACGTCCTGGCCTACGTGGCTCTGGATCCTGTTGCGGCTGACGAAAGCCTGCTGACCCTGACCTTTGCCTACGGCAGCGAGGGCACCGTCACCATCAACAACAACGAGATCAACGATAAGACCGGTCCCGAGGAGATCGTGATCCTGGGCAGCACCATCATTCCCGAAGATCACGAGCACGTTTTTGGCGAGCCCAAGTGGACCTGGAACGAGGACTACAGCTCCGCCGTTGCCACCTTCCTGTGCGAGGACTGCGGCGCAGCCCGCAGCGTCAGAGCCGAGATCGAGGAAGAGATCGTCAAGGCTTCCTGTGAGGAAGACGGCTCCGCCACCTACACCGCTACGGTTGAGTTTGAGGGCGAGACCTACACCGACGTCAAGACCGTTGAGCTTCCCGCCACCGGCCATGAGTTCGGCGAGCCCGTCTGGACCTGGGCCGACGATCTGTCCACCGCCACCGCCACCTTCAAGTGCGCTGTGTGCGAGAAGGAGTTCGAGGTCGAGGCCACCGTGGAGCGCACTGTGGATGACGTCGTCACCTACACCGCTACCGCCGAGTTCGAGGATGAGACCTACACCGACGTCAAGACTGTTGCCATCCAGGCCCGTGTCTACGGCAACAACCTGAACATGGACGAGCGCTTCACCCTGAATGCTCTGATCGACCTGAGCGAGGATGTACTGGCGGATGAGGACGCTTACGTCACCATCACCAAGGAATTCATCGAAGGCGACAAGGCTGAGGTCAGCGTCACGATCCCCGTCAGCGAGGCTATTGTTTACAAGAACAACATCCGCAAGTTTGCTCTGGACATCATCCCCGCCTGGTTCAATGATGAGATCACGCTGAAGCTCTTCGACGGCGAGGGTAATGAGATCGCCATCCTGGCCAAGGACGGCAGCGCTCTGCCCAATGGTTTCATCTACTCTGGTCAGGACTACCTGAACCGCGGCCTTGCCCCCGACGCTCCTGTGAGCGCGGCTTGGAAGGAAGCCTTCAAGGCGCTGAACGATCTGGGTCGTTACGCTCAGGTCTACTTCAAGCACAACACCGGCAAGCTGGCTGATGTCCAGATCACCGATCTGAGCGGCATCACCGCCGAAACGCTGGCTGCCTACGCTCCGACCTCCACGAAGCTGGACGGCACCAGCGTGGAGATGTATGGTACCAGCATGGTTCTGGAAACCGGCTTTATCCTGCGCTGCTACTTCAAGCTGGGTGACGAGAAGATCGAGGATCTGACCTTCACCGTTGACGGCGAGGAAGTGGAAGCTGTCCAGAAGGGCGAGTACGTGTATCTGGCTACCGATAACCTGCCTGCCAAGAAGCTGGGCGAAGCTCACACCTTTGCCGTCCTGAAGGGCGAGGATACCCTGGTCAGCACCAGCGCTTCCGCTTACAGCTACGTGCTCAGCATCATCGCCGGCGGTTACACCGGTGATGTGTTGAACCTGGTCAAGGGCCTGTATCTGTACGGCGAGAATACCAAGGCTGCTCTGGGTTGATTCCCGGGCATAATCGCAACAACCCGATTGAACAAAAAGGGCGGTGGGGAGCCTATGCTCCCCACTGCCCGATTTCAGAGGATTTGAGATGAAAAATCGTAAACTGCTTTGGCTGATCCTGGCTCTGGTCCTGGTGGCGGTCATCGTGGTCCTGGCGCTGGTGCTGCCCAAGAGCGGTTCCCGGCAAGAGACCCCGGCCCCTGTGGAGACCTCTCAGCCGGAGGCGGAGAACGCTCCTGCTCCGGCAGAGGCCGTGCCCGGCGAGTCCGGCTCCGAGGCTGAAAACGCCATCGAACCCGGCGAGACGGAGATCCTCCCCGTCACGGTTTTGGACGAGATCCCCGACGGAACGCCCGCCAATACCGGATCTTCTTCCGGCTCTGCCGCTCCCGTACCTTCGGTGGAGCCCACGCCCAATATCGATCCTGATACGGGCATCGAACTGGACGAGAATGAGCTTCCGATCATGCCTTAACAAAAAATCTCCCGGTTTCCGAAGAAACCGGGAGATTTTTTGTTCACGAAACATTACTGGCCGTCGGTATGCAGCTCAAACTTGTATCCAACGCCCCAGACGGTCTTCAGTGTCCATTGCTCCGAAACGCCCTCCAGCTTTTCCCGCAGACGCTTGATGTGTACGTCAACTGTCCGGGAGTCGCCGAAATATTCGAAGCCCCAGACGTCGTCCAGCAGCTGATTCCGGGTAAAGACCCGGTTGGGGGAGGAGGCCAGATGATACAGCAGCTCCATCTCCTTGGGAGGGGTATCCACTTTCTTCCCGTCCACGATCAGCTCATAGGAATCCAGGTTGATGACCAGCTTATCGAACACCAGCTTCTTCTCCACCGGGGCGTTGGACTCGCTGCGACGCATTACCGCGTGGATCCGGGCGATCAGTTCCTTGACCTCGAAGGGCTTGGTTACATAGTCGTCCGCGCCCATCTCCAGACCGTTGATCTTGTCCACCGTCTCGCCCTTGGCCGTCAGCATGATGATCGGCACCGAGGACTTCCTCCGGATGCTGCGGCAGACCTCCCAACCGTCCTTGACCGGCAGCATGATGTCCAGCAGGACCACATCCGGCCCGAACAGATCGAAGCTGGACTCGGCCTTGCCGCCGTCCGAGGCGATCATGACCTCGAAGCCTTCCTTTCCCAGATACAGCCGCAGAAGCTCTGCTATATTGCTGTCGTCCTCTACGACCAGCGCGCGTTTGCTCATGGTTTTCGCCGTCCTTCCTGTGGCTTCGGGGGAACAAAGCCCCGGGGCCGTCGTCTTTTATCATGATTATACCCCCGTGCCCGGAAGAATGGTGAAAAAATTGTAAATCCCAAGCGTCCGGGCGGAGGAAAGTTCACAAACACGCTATTGAAAACCGGAGAAAAAGTCATATAATAAAAGAGTCTGAACGAAGTCCGGGCGGCCTGCCCGGGATGAAGAAGGTCCGGTATGAAGAGTATTTATCTGCGCAATTTTGTGGCGACGGCGCTGCTGGTGGCGGTTTTCCTGCTGGTGGTGACGGTGCTGTGCGTGGGCGTGGGCCGGGGCTATGTGATCACCGAATACCGCGGCGGGATGGAGACCGGCGCCCGGGAGATGGCCCGAACGGCGGCCGCCATCTCCAGAGGCGACTCCCTGTCCGGCTGGATCCTGCGTATGAACGTCAGCTCCGTGGCCCAATCCACAGGAGATCTGATCTTCATCAGTGACAGCGACGGCTTGATCGTCAACTGCTCCGATCGGCATCTGGCCTGCGAACACATGGGCCGGCAGGTGCCCGGAGAGTTCCTGCACAGGGCCGATTCCGGCATGGACGACGAGCTGACAGATTTGGGCGGCGTGTTCCCGGAACGGCGCTATGTGGTGATCGTACCCATCCAGCAGTCTCCCGAGGAGCGGATTCTCGGCTATGCCTTTGTCAGCAGCGATATCGCCTCCATGCTCAAGCCCTGGTCTACCTTCCTGAGCATCTCTGCGCTGATCGCCATGGTGGTGTTTGTGATCGCCCTGCTGGTGTCTCTGGTCTATTTCCGGATCATGGCCCGGCCCCTGGACGAGATCGCCGCCGCCTCCCGGAAATTTGCCCGGGGCGACTTCTCGGTCCGGGTGCGGCAGACCATGGATCCCACCGACGAGATGGGGGCGCTGATCGACTCCTTCAACAAGATGGCCGATTCTCTGGAGCAGGCCGAGAAACGGCGCAGCGAGTTTATCGCCAACATTTCCCATGAGCTGCGCACGCCCATGACCACCATCGCCGGCTTTGCCGACGGGATCCTGGACGGGACGATCCCCCAGGAGAATCAGAAGAAGTACCTGATCTCCATCCGGGACGAGACCCAGCGGCTGTCCCGGCTGGTTCGAAGCATGCTCTCGGTGTCCCAGACCAGGGCCCACGCCTCCGATCCCAGCCGCAGGACCGTGTTCGATCTGTCAGAGCTGATGCTGCAGACCCTGCTGAGCTTTGAGGGAGCGGCGTCGAAGAAGGATCTGGATGTGGATCCCCAGCTGCCGGACAATCCGATCCTGGTGCGGGCGGACAAGGACGCCATCACCCAGGTGATCTATAACCTGCTGGATAACGCCGTGAAATTTGCCGCGCCCGGCAGCTGCCTGACCCTGCGGCTGTACAAGGACGACGGGAAGGCCTATGTCTCGGTAAAGGACCGGGGAGAGACCATCCCGGCGGACGACCTGCCCTTCATCTTTGACCGTTTCCACAAGTCCGACCGCTCCCGGAGCCTGGATAAGGACGGAGTGGGCCTGGGCCTGTATCTGGTCAAGACCATCCTCAACAGCCATGACGAGGACATCGCCGTGCGCAGCGAGGACGGCGTCACGGAATTTGTATTCACCCTTCCGCTTGCGGAGAAATAGGAAAGGGAGAGAGAAACATGAGCAATGAATGGTATGAGACCCAGAACTGGTACAGCCCTCTGGAGGGGGATACGCAGTCTGAGACCGCGGAACCGGTGGACGATTTCGGCCCGGTGACGCCGGTGACCGTCAAAAAGCGCAAGACCTGGCCCCGGGTGGCCGGCGCCCTGGCGATCCTGCTGGTGCTGATCGTGGCCAGCTCCCTGATCTTCGGTGGCATGGGCCGGCACAGTGACGCCCAGGTGTCCGTACCCCAGCTGCCCGTCTTCGGCGGCGGCTCCGAGGGCAATGGCCAGGACCTCCCGACGCCCGACGAGGGAGAGGACGGCGGTTTCCCCGAGGACTGGCGGGAGTTTTTCGAGAATTATTACAGCCCGGTGGAGAGCGACGACACCCAGGTCAATATTGAAAAGACCCAGCTGAGCAAGCCCTTCGCGCTGGAACTGAAGCCCGCGGAGGGGGAGGAGCTGAGTCTGCGGGAGCTGTATGACAAGTGCTCGGGCAGCATCGTGGCGATCTCCGGCTACCAGAAGGGCCAGACCGGCTACAACTGGGGCACGGGCGTCATCATCTCCTCCGACGGCCTGATCCTGACCAACACCCACGTGATCGACCAGTGCGACCGGGCCACGGTCACCCTGTCCGACGACCGGGAGTTTGAGGCCCAGCTGGTGGGGGCCGATTCCATCAGCGACGTGGCCCTGCTGAAGATCGACGCCCGGGGTCTGCCTGCGGCTCAGTTCGGCGACAGCAGCAGCCTCCAGGTGGGCGACCCGGTGGCGGCCATCGGCAATCCTCTGGGGGAGGACTTCCGCTCCACCCTGACCAACGGCATCATCTCCGCCATCGACCGGGACGTGAGCTACAAGGGCCGGACCATGACCCTGCTGCAGACCAATACGGCACTGAACGAGGGCAACTCCGGCGGCGCACTGTTCAACATGTACGGCCAGGTCATCGGCGTGACCAACATGAAGATGATGTCCTCCTACTCCAGCATTGAGGGGATCGGGTTTGCCATTCCCTCCACGGTGGTCAAGGAGATGCTGGACTCCATCGTGGTGAACGGTGAGGTTCGGGGCCGCACCTCCATCGGCATCACCGTAGGGGCCATTCCCGAGGAGGCCATGAGCCAGTATGAGCTGCCCGCGGGCCTGTATATCACCGATGTGGTGCCACAGTCCGACGCGGCGGCAAAGGGGGTTCAGGCCGGGGATATCCTGACCCAGGTGAACCACCAGCCGGTGACCACCACCGCGGAGATCGCGGCCATCAAGGACGGCATGAAGGTGGGAGACGTCATGCTCTTCACCATCTGGCGGGAGGGCGAGACCTTCGAGGTCGAGGTAGCCCTGATGGATACGCTGGATATCTACGGCTGAGCGAAGCTGATAGGAAAAACAGGACCGGGATGGTACAGTTTTCGTACCATCCCGGTCCTGTTTTCCGGGGCGGAACAACAGAGGCTATGTCTTTTGGGCACTTTTTCTATAAAAATCGAAATTTCTGAAACAGAAGGACAGGCCGTTTCGTTTTGATAAGCAGAGAGGAGGGAGACCGTTGGATGAGAAAAAGCTGCTTCGGCGGATCGTCAGAGGTGACAGCCGTGCGCTGGAGCAGGCGATGGAGCATTATGGGGGCTATGTCTATGCCATCGCGCAGGCGATTTTGTTACCGAGTCTTGGATCGGAGGATGTAGAGGAGACTGCCGCCGACGCCTTCCTGAAGCTATGGGAGAACGCTTATCAGGTGGAGCCGGGAAAACTACGGCCCTGGCTGGGGACGGTAACCAGAAATCGGGCCCGGGACCGGTTGCGCAGCTTGCGTCAGACGGAAGCCCTGGAGGAAAGCCTTGAGATTCGTGCAGATGGGCCGGAGTCAGAGCTTTTAAAAAGAGAACTCAGACGGATCTGTCGGGAAGAGGTGGAGGCACTTCCGGAACCGGAGAAAAGCATATTCCAGCGCCGTTATTTTCTTCTCCAGAATGCAGAGCAGATCGGGGCGGAATTGGGGATGAATCCGGCCACAGTGCGTACCAGATTGGCCCGTGGAAGGGCGAAGCTGCGCAAGCGTCTGGAAGAAAGGGGAATTGGCATTGAAGATGAATTGGACTGATCTGGCGGCGGAATGCTGCCCTGAGGGATTGGACGAGAAAGCTTTGGATCGAGAGACGGCCGAGCGGATCCGCAGCCGGGTAATGGAGAAATCGGGGGTGGCTCCGAGAAATTCGGCTGACTGGCGGCGGCGCTTTGGCGTGACGATCTTGGCCGCGGCGCTGGTATTGGCATTCACCGTTACCGCTTTTGCCACGGGCTTGCTGCCACCCGGGATGCGCAAGGTAGATCCCGGGGAACAGATCACCGGGAGTTGGACCGTACATTGCCCGGATGGGACAGAATTGGAGCAGACGATGTCATATCCGGACGCCGGATATGTCTTCCGGTATGAGGGGGAGGCGGCAGATACCGTGAGAGTCTTATTCCGGGTGGGCTGGACGCCCTGGGATCCGGAGGGCCGGGAGGTCTTTACCAACACCTTCAACCGGGAATGGGACGAGGAACGGAACCCGGACAAAATCCCTCTGATCATCAACATCCACTACTATATCCCGGGCTTTACCTGGGTGCTGGACGGGCCTTGTGAGCTGGTGAAGGAGGAGACTTGGGAGAAGTACCGGGTCTGGGAGATCAGCGTCAACTGGACGCCAGATACACTTTCGGAACAGCATTATGTCCTCCTGTTCGACGACGAGGGGGGATACATGATCTCTGTTGCCGGAACAGAGGATTACGAGACCCTGGAACGGGTGGCAAAATCCCTGGAGATCATGGAGACCAATCGACCGGTGGAAACAAGTCCGGATGAAAATGTGGGGATCTTGAATATCGGCAGGGGGTAAAAAACGGGACTGCGAAGGAGAAAAACTTCGCAGTCCCAGCTATTATGCAAGCGGCGGCAAGCCCAGCTCTGGCCCCTCACCAGCCGAAGACCCACAGGTGGGTCACGCCGAAGGCCTCCCGGATGAAGTAGTTGAGCATCACGGACACATAGCCCCAGGGGGCGGATACTCCCGCCGCCTCCGCGCCCAGATTCCGGGCCATGCACTTGGCCCGGTACAGGTGATAGGCGGAGGAGACAATGGCGATGTTGCCGTCGGGCTCATCCCCCCGATCCCGGATAATCTGGAAGGAGAACTTCAGGTTCTCCATGGTGGAGGTGGCCTTGTCCTCAATCAGGACCCGCTCCTCGGGGATCCCCTGGGCGATCAGCCAGTCGTGCATGGCCTGGCCCTCGGTGACGGTCTCGCCCGGGCCCATGCCGCCGGAGACGATGGCCACGCTGTCCGGGTATCGGTTCAGGTAGTCCAGCGCGCCCTCCAGACGGCGCACCAGGGTCAGGGAGGGCTGGTCGCCATAGACCGCCGCGCCCAGCACGATCAGGTAATCCCGCTCGGGGTCTTTATCGGTTTTGGCATTCCGGATCACAAAGCTCTCCACGAAGCAGAAATAGGCAAGTCCGATGCACACCAGCACCAGCAGCACCCGCCAGAGCTTTCCCGGCAGGAAGCGGTGGGCGACGATCAGCGCCGCCACGAACAGCAGGCTGTAGGCCCACCAGGCGTAACCCCGGGCGGCAAAGCGCAGCACCAGGGCCATGGCCGAAAGGGTCCCGGCCCAGACGGCCCAGTTGGGCTTGAGCTTCACAAAACCGATGATCAGCAGCACCGCCGAGGCCGCGGCCAGCACATAGGGCAGGATCGGCACCGCGAAGCGGAACAGCACGATGGCCGCCGCAAAGAGGCCGAGACCCGGCGCCAGCCAGCGGAAAATGATCTTTTTATCCATTGAGTTCCTCCAAACGCTCGTACAGAACCATCAGCTGTTCCTCCAGTCCGGCCTTCTGCTCCTCGAGCTCCATCAGCTTCTGATAGTCCGAGGCAAAGCCCTGGGCCTCGCGGTCCAGATCGGCCATCCTGGCCTCCAGCTTCTCGATCTCCCGCTCCGTTTTGCCGATGAGCTTTTCGGCATTGGGGACGCGGGGCTTTTTTTTCTCTTCTTTCGGGCGGGCGGTCTTCTCCGCCTGGGCGAAGACGGCCTGCCGCTGCTTCCAGGCGCAGTATTCCTTGTATCCGCCCCGGAAGTCGGTGAGCTCTCCGTTGTCCAGGGCCCAGATCCGGGTGGCGAATTTCTCAATGAAGTAGCGGTCGTGGGATACGAACAGCAGGGTCTCGCCGTAATCGGACAGCGCGTCCTCCATCCACTCCCGGCTGGCGATGTCCAGGTGGTTGGTGGGCTCGTCCAGGATCAGGAAGTTCAGGTCCCCGCCCATGAGCATGCACAGCCGCAGCCGACTCTTCTCGCCGCCGGACAGAGCGCCCACCGGGGTGAACACGTCCTCGCCCCGGAAGCCGAAGGCAGCCAGCCGGTCCCTCGCCTCCTGAGGCGTGCAGCGGCAGTCATAGAGCATGGTGTCCAGGGCGGAGCGGGACTCCACCGTGAACTGGATGATCTGGGGCAGATAGGCCGTTCTCACCGCCGGGCCCCGATAGGTATAACCCGTGTCCGGGGTCTCCTGACCCATGATGAGCTTGACCAGGGTGGATTTTCCGGTGCCGTTGTCGCCGATCAGGGCGATGCGCTCGCCGCCGGTGACCAGCAAGTCCAGATCGTGAAACAGCTGCTTTTCTCCGAAGGACTTGGACAGCCCCTCGGCCACCAGCACCTCGTCCCCGGAGAATTCCCGCTCCTTGAACTTGACCGAGAGCTTCTTCCGCTCCGTGGGCTTTTCGGTGCGCTGGAGCTTTTCAATGCGCTTTTCCATGGAGAAGGCCCGCTTGTGCAGCTTGTCGTTGCCCATGAAGGCCCAGAGGTGCATCTGCTCCGCGGCCCGGGTCAGCTGCTCGATCTTGGCCTGGTCCTTCTCGTATTTCTTCAGCTTCTCCTCAAAGCGCCGCTGCCGCTCCTGCACGTAGAAGCTGTAGGCGCCGCTGTAGAATTCGGCTTTGCCGTCGCTGATCTCAATGCAGCGCTGGACCACCCGATCCAGGAAGTAGCGGTCGTGGCTGATGGCCAGCACCGTGCCCTTGAAGTGGAGCAAATAGTCCTCCAGCCACTCGGTGGCCCGCAGGTCCAGGTGGTTGGTGGGCTCGTCCAGCAGCAGGATGTCTGTGTCCTCCAGAATGAGCCGGGCCAGGTTCACCCGGGTCTTCTCCCCGCCGGACAGGCTGGAAAAGAGCTGCTGCCGCTGGGCCGCCGGGATCTGCAGGCCGTTGGCCACCCGGTTTCGGTCCAACTCCATGCTGTAGCCGCCCAGGCGCCGGAAGTCCTCGGAGAGCCGGTCATACTCCCGCAGCAGAGCGGGGGAGGCGTCGCTCTCCATCTGAAGGGTCAGCTCGTCCATGCGCCGGGCCATGTCCTCCAGGCGCTGCTGGGCGCTTTTGAGCACGTCCTCGGCGGTCCAGTCCTCGGGGAAGACCGGGATCTGGGAGATGAGCCCGATCCGCTTGCCACCGGCAATGGCCACCTGGCCCTCGTCATAGCCAATCTCCCCCACCAGGATGCGAAACAGCGTGGTTTTTCCGCAGCCGTTATGGCCCAGGATCCCCACCCGCTCCCCATCGTTCACAGAGAAGCTCAGGCCGTCCAATATGTTTTTTCCGAGCTCGAAGGCTTTCACGAGCTCGTTTACGGAAATGTCGATCATGTCGGTTCCTCGTAAGTTATGCGGATTGGCGCGAAAGCTGGGCGCGGCTCCCCCTTACCGGTTCACCGCGAACTGCAGGATCTCGTTGGCGGCGGCGCCGGCGGCGGAGAGGCCGCCTCCGCCCTGCTCGATGAAGACCACGAAGGCGTAGGGGTGGGCTTCATCCTGAAGGTAGCCGGTGAACCAGGCGTGGCTGGTGCCGTCGCCCAGCTCGGCGGTGCCGGTCTTGGCGCAGAGATCCAGGCCCCCGAAGTCCACCGTATCCCGGTAGTGATAGGCCACGTTGTAGCTCATCATCTGGCCCAGCAGCTCGGCCGTGCGCTTCTCGATCATCCGGTAGCGCAGGGACAACTCCCCATCCCGGATCAGCTTGGGTTCGCACAGAACGCCGTCGTTGGCGATGGCGGAGACGTAGCGCAGCAGGGAATAGGGGCAGACCAAGTCGGTGGATTGGCCGATGCCGGCCCAGCCCAGCTCCGGATCCCCCACAAACTCCAGGGGGAAGCTGCCCGCGGCGGTGGGGATCCCGTCCAGACTGTGGCCGTCCAGAAAGCCGTAGTCCCGGGTGTAGCGGATCATGGCGTCCTGGCCCACCAGAGTGCTGATCTTGGCGAAGGCCACGTTGCAGGAATTGGCCAGGGCCTGCTCGAAGGTCTGGCTGTAGTGGTCGCCGGTGCACTTGATCTCCACGCCGGCGATCTCGGTGACGCCCTCGCAGTAGAACTGCCGGTTCTCGATGCCGGGGATGGTCTCGATGGCGGCGGCGGTGGTGATGAGCTTGAAGACCGAGCCGGGTACGAAGGCCGCCGACAGACAGCGGTTGATGTAGGCTCCGTCCTCGGGCACGGCCTCCGGGTCCGCCGGGTCGATGGCGGGGGTGGAGACCATGCACAGCAGCTCGCCGTTGGTGTAGTCGCAGATCAGAACGGCGCCCTTGCGCCCGGCCAGAGCCCGATAGGCCGCCCGATCCAGCTCCGCGTCCACGTTCAGGGAGAAGGATTTGTCCACGGCCTCGGTGGTGCCGGTCAGCAGGGAGAAGCCCTGCAGATCGTTCCAGTAGGTCGAGAGGATCCCGGTGCCGGTGCGGCCCCAGTAGTCTCCGGTGACGTGGTAGTTGGCGATCCGGATCTCCGGATCCGGGTTGTAGTCGTTGCGGGTGGCGGAGAAGGAGGCCAGAACCACGCCGTTGCGGTCCAGCAGCTCTCCGGTGGAGCCGGAGTTGGCCCGGGAGAAGGCCAGAGCCCAGTCCTTGCCGTGATCCACATAGCGCATGACGTAAAGCACCATGCCCGCGATGACCAGCAGCGCCAGCAGCAGCACCGAGAAGGCCCGGCGGTTGATCTTTTTCATTCCTCCACCTCCTCGGGTTCGGGGGCGGGAGCGTCCTTCACCCGTTCCCCGGGCTGCACCGCAAAGCTGGCGTCCCGGCGGTTGTCGGCCCCCTTCAGGTAGGCCATCATGCTCCAGCAGGCCAGCAGGGACGAGCCGCCCCGGGAGACGAAGGGGAAGGTGACCCCGGTGAAGGGCAGCAGATCCAGAGACCCGAACACGTTCAGGGCCAGCTGGGTCAGCAGCATGCTCATGGTGGCGCAGGCGGCGATGGCGTGGAAGGCCGAGCGGCTGTTCCTGGCGCTGCGCACGGCGAAAAAGGCCAGCACCAGCAGCGCCCCCACCATGCACAGTCCCACGATCAGGCCCTGCTCCTCACAGACCATGGCGAAGACCATGTCGGTGTTGGCGGCGAAGACCTCCTTGAGCCAGCCCGCGCCGGCACCCTTGCCCACCAGACCGCCCGCGGCGGCGGCGGACATGGCCCGGGTCTGCTGGTAGCCCGCGTCATAGATATCCTCCCAGGCGTGGCCCCAGGTGGCGAAGCGCTGGGCGATATAGGGCCGGGCGCTGACGGCCAGAAAGCCGGCCAGACCCGCCCCGGTGACCGCCAGGAACACCGTGGCGATGGAGCCGGAGCGCAGGAAGGAGATGACCAGGAAGGTCACAAAGAAAATGAGCGCCGTGCCGAAGTCTCCGATCAGGGCCAGGGCAATGACACACACGGCGGAAAAGACGATGAAGCCGAACAGGTTCCGCTTCCGGTACAGGTGGTCCAGGGTGGCGGCTCCCACGTAGACATAGGCGGCCTTTACCAGCTCCGAGGGCTGGAAGGAGTAGCCGCCGAAGCTCAGCCAGTTCCGGGCGCCCAGAACCGCGTCGGAGAAGGCCACGTTCACCGCCAGCAGGCCCAGGGCGGCCACGCCGATGGGGATGCGCATGCCGGCGCTGCGCTTCAGACTCCGCAGCCACCAGCCGGTGAGCAGGAACAGCAGCACCGCGGCCACGGTCAGCAGCACCTGCTTGAGCATATCCTCCGGCGTGGAGGAGGCGGCCACGGACATGCCGAGAGAGCTGAGATAGAAAGCCAGCGTCTCCACCTCGAAGCCGCTGCGGCCGATGACCCGCATCAGATTGAAGCAGGTCCATTCCAGCACCACCAGGCTGAGAAAGCCCAGGGCGATCCGGGGCAGATGCTCCGGCGCGGCGGACAAGGCGTGCTGCAGCAGCAGAAAGAGCTGAAAGGCGGTCAGATCCAGAAGCGTCAGCGCGGGGGAGACCCGGCGGCCGGCGGAGGTGCGCTTTTTCTCCAGCTTCTCCCGCTTCTCCGGCCCCAGCTCCTGGAAACGGATCAGAGTTTCGCCCAGGATGATCCGGGCGCCGTCGTAGACCGGCAGACCGGAGGGGGGCACCCGGTCGTCGTCCACCCAGACGCCGCCCCGGGAGAATACGTCATAGATGGTCCACTGACCGTGGTCGTTCCGGGTCAGCACCGCGTGGACCCGGCCTACCCGGGGCCCCAGAACGCGCACGTCGGCGCCCCGGCCCCGGCCCAGGATGTTCTCCCAATGGCTCACGGGCAGGCGCTCTTTGCCCGCCCGGATATAGGCCCAGATCTCCGGCTCATAGCGTTCCCGCAGCATGGAGCGCAGACAGCGCAGCAGGATCAGCAGCGACAGGACGATCAGTCCGAATTTGGACGTGATGTTCATCATATCGGAAAAACTGGCCACGGGAACACCTCCTTCTCAAAAAAATTTTGATTATTATACCACAAAAGATCCCGCCTTACAATCTCCGGGAACGGAAAGCCCGATCAGGGTTTGACAGAAACGGTTTTATGAGTATAATGGAGTCGGTTTCTGTGCAAATTGAGATCATAAAAACCGAAAGGATATCATAAATATGAGCGAATGCACCCATGATTGCTCCACCTGCGGCGAAGCCTGCGCCTCCCGCCAGGAGCCCCAGAGCTTCCTGAAGAAGCTCAACCCCTATTCCAGCGTGAAAAAGGTCATCGCCGTGGTCTCCGGCAAAGGCGGCGTCGGCAAATCCCTGGTGACCAGCCTCCTGGCCAGCGAGATGCAGCGCCGGGGCCATCGCAGCGCCGTGCTGGACGCGGACATCACCGGACCCTCCATCCCCAAGTCCTTCGGCATCACCCAGAAGGCCATGGGCACCGATGAGTACCTGATCCCGGTGACCACCGTTTCCGGCATCCAGGTCATGTCCATCAACCTCATCCTCGAGGACGACACCGCTCCCGTGGTGTGGCGCGGCCCGGTCATCGCCGGCGCGGTCACCCAGTTCTGGACGGACGTGCTGTGGCAGGACGTGGACTACATGTTCGTCGACATGCCTCCCGGCACCGGCGACGTGCCTCTGACCGTGTTCCAGTCCCTGCCCATCGACGGCATCGTCATCGTCACCAGCCCCCAGGATCTGGTGGGCATGATCGTGGCCAAGGCCGTGCACATGGCCGAGATGATGAAGGTCCCCGTGCTGGGCATCGTGGAGAATATGTCCTATTTCCGCTGCCCGGACTGCGGCAAGGAGCATCAGATCTTCGGCGAGAGTAAGGTGGAGAAGGTGGCGAAGGACTTCAACATCCCCCACTTTGTGCGTCTGCCCATCGATCCCGCGGTGGCCGCCTTGGTGGACGCCGGCCAGGTGGAGCAGGTCAGCGGTGAGCATATTGCCCCCATGGCGGACGCTCTGGAAAAGGAGCTGGCGGAATGAAGATCGCGGTCGCTTACGAAAACGGAGAGATCTACGGCCACTTTGGCCACTGCCCCCTGTTTGCGGTGTATGAGTACGGCGAGTATGTGACCGACTGCACCAAGACCCTGGTGGACACCTCCGGGCTTCAGGGCCATCAGGCCATGGCCGACAAAATGCGGGAGCTGGACGTGGCGGCGGTGATCACCGGCAACATGGGCGGCGAGGGCAAGGCCCTGCTTCTGAGCTACGGCATCGTGCCCGTGGTGGGCTATTCCGGCGACGCGGATACCGCGGCGGACCTGCTGGCCACCGGTCAGCTGCCCATCGACCCCAACAACGGCGGCGGCTGCGGCGGCAGCTGCGGAGGCTGCAGCGGCGGCTGCGGCGGGGAAGAGGGCGGCTGCAGCTGCGGCGGCAGCTGCGGATGCTCCAGCTACGACGGCGAAGAAGCCTGGTAAAAAGTGAATAACGAATAATGAATAGTGAATAGTTAAGGTATCACGCCTGCGGCGTGATGGATTTCAATCCGTCGCAAAGCGACACCACAACTATTCACTATTCTCTATTCACTGTCCCACAGTCGGTAGCACAAAGGTGGCGGCGAAATGCTCGGCGTCCCGCTGGATCTCAAAGCGGCCGGACATGGCGGCCATGATCTTCTCGCAGGTCCGGAGCCCGATCTTGGTGCTCTCCACCTTGTCCATGGACCGGGCCACCCGGTTGGATACGCAGACCGAAAGCTCTCCGTTCTTCAGCTCCGACAGAAAGACGATGGGCTGCTCCCGGTCGGCGTATTTTTTGGCGTTGGACACCAGATTGTCCAGCACCCGTTTGAGATAGAGGGGATCCACCTTCACCCGGCACTCGCCCTCGAAGGGGATGTTCTGGACCGTGAAGCCGAAATCCGTCAGCTCGAACTGGGCCTCCGCCAGCATCTGCTCCAGCAGCATCCGGCCATCCAGCTCCTCCAGGTTCAAATCCAGCTGGGCCTTGCCGAAAACCAGAAAGTACTTGAACAGCTCATCGGTCAGATCCTTCAGCTCCATGGCCTTGTCATAGGCTGAGGCGGAGAAGGAGGCCCGCTCCTCCTGGGACAGACCCTCGTCGTTCATCAGGCCCAGATAGCCGATCAGCGCGGTCATGGGGGTGCGGATGTCGTGGGAGATGGCGGTGATAAGCTCGGAATTGGCCTCCCAGGCCCGGCGCTCGCCGCTCATCCGGTCGATGACCGAATGGCGCATGGCGTCCATTTCGGTGGCCAGCATGCTGACCTCGTCCTCGCCGCCCAGGGTGATGGGCGCTTCCAGATCCCCGTCCCCGATGGCGTCGGCCTCCCGGGACAGGCGGATGATCCGCCGGGTGAGCCGCCGCACGTACCAGAGCATGATGGCCACGAAGGCCACGCTCCCCAGCACCAGGGCGATGACCCGGTTCACGTTGTCCTCCCGGACCTGGCTGCTGTCGCCGATGGAGATGGCGTACACGCCGTCGGCAAAGCGCATGGGGTAGAGCTTGCCGTACTGGCCGGAATAGCGGAGCCGTTCGGAGGGCTGCATGGCGGCGGGATTCTGGGCCCGGCCGTTGAAGACCCGCAGGTTCAGATCCTCGTCCTTGTAGATGAGGATGGTCACATACGGGTTGTTCCCGCTCCAGCGGGCCACGGCCGCCTCGTCCTGACCGCTGATCTTGTTGGCGGAGACGAAGGCGTTGAAGTCGGCGTAGATCTCCGCCTGCCGGGCCGCCACCGAGGCGGGACTCATGTAGATCTTGTTCAGAGCCAGAGTGGCCAGGCCGTAGACCGAGAAGTACACCGCCAGCGCGCCCAGGAAGGACAGCAGAAGCATGTACATCATCTTCGCGTCCAGGGTCAGGGGCAGGCGGAGCCGGCGAAACAGCTTAATCAATCTGATAACCCCTTCCCCAGACGGTGCGCAGGATCTTCGGGCTGGAGGGATTTTCCTCGATCTTCCGGCGCACGTTCAGCACGTGGACCATCACGGTGTTGTTGGACCCGGCCAGGAACTTGGCGCCCCAGACGGCCTCGTAGAGCTCGGCGGCGGTGACGATCTTGCCCCGGTTCTGCAGCAGGTACTCCAGAATGGCGTACTCCGTATCGGTCAGCACTACGCTCTTTCCGTTGGACTTGACGGTGCGGGAGGCGAAATCCACCTCCAGGTTGTCGATGGACAGGACCGTGGCGGGCTTGCCCCGGTATTCCTTATAGCGCCGCAGCAGGGAAGAGACCTTGGCCAGCAGCTCCGCCTGGGAGAAGGGCTTGGACAGAAAATCGTCGCCCCCGCTCTCGTAGGCGCTGACCCGGTCCCGCTCGGCGGACTTGGCGGTGAGAAACAGCACCGGCGCGGTGGAGAATTCCCGGAGCTTGGCGCAGGTCTCGATTCCGTCCAGGCCGGGCATCATCACGTCCAGGATCACCAGATCGGTGTCCGGGTTCTCTTTCATATAGGAAATGGCGGCCGTCCCGTCGGCGGCCTCGGCCACGATGTAGTTCTCCTTCAGCAGCAGCCGAAGCACCTTGCGGATATCGGGATCGTCGTCCACGATCAGAATGCGGGATTGTGCGGACATAGCGGCACCTCCTCTGTGATTTCGGGCATATTGTACCATATTTTTTGCTCAACACAAAGGATTTCGCGTTTTTTAATAATTCTTAAGAGACAAGAGGAACGGGCTGTGGTACAATGCGGCCGTAGATTCAAAGTCGGGCGGCGGGCTTATGCGGCCGCCCCGGTCTGACAGGAGGAAAAGAATGAAGAAAACGATCCGTGCCCTGCTTTGCCTGATGCTGGTGCTGGCCATGGCTCTGAGCCTGTGCGCCTGCGGCGATAACAAGCCCGAACAGCAAACCGGCGAACAGGAGGACCTGAGCACCAAGATGGTATATACCGCGCAGTATACCAACCTGAAGCAGACGGAAGACCAGGATACCGTCAGCCCCAGCTTCTATACCGACGACGGCTTCTATGGCACCATGTACAGCAAGATCGGCGAGAATATCCCCGAGGGCGTGACCCCGGAGTACGAGGGCCAGTACGACGTCTGGGGCAACAGCCTGTACTTTGTGGGCTTCGACGGAAAGATGCGCAAGCTGGAGGCCTACGAGCCCATGCCCGCTCTGGAGAACCCCGGCGACTACAAGGAGTTCTATTCCGGCAGCAGCCTGAGCAACATTTTCCCGGGGGAGAACGGACAGCTCATCGCCCTGGAGAACGTCTATGCCAACTGGTATGACGGCCCGGAGAACCTGATGAACTCCGACCAGGGCTGGGAGTATTATAAAAACAGCAACGAGTACTACATCCGCACTCTGGATGACACCGGCGCGGAGATCTCCTGCGTGAAAGTGGACTATGACAATCCCGAGGGCTATCTGGAGGCCTACAATGCCCGGATGGACGGGGAGGGCAACATGGTCTTCACCTCCGACGGAGGACTCTTTGCCTTCGCTCCCGACGGCAGCCTGGCCTATCAGATCGAGCTGGACACCTGGGTGGACAACCTGATCGTTCTGCCCGACGGCCGGCTCTGCGCGGCCTACTGGGGCGACCGGGGCATGGTCCTGAGCCCGGTGGATCCCGCCACCCGCAGCCTGGGCAAGGAGATCAGCCTGCCCACCGAGGCCTATAACCTGATCCCCGGCAACAGTGAGTACGACCTGTTCTACACCAACGGCAGCAGCCTGATGGGCTACAAGATCGACACTGAGCAGACCGAGAAGATCCTGGGCTGGCTGGACTGCGACCTGAACGGCGACCGGATCACCGGCCTGCACGTGAACGACGACGGCAGCATCGTGGGCGTGTACAACACCTGGACCGAGACCAGCTCCAGCTCGGAGCTGGTGCGCCTGACCAAGGTGCCGGCCGACACCCTGCCCCAGAAGGAGACCATTACCATGGCGGTGCTGGACGCCTACGAGATGCGGGACAAGATCATCGACTTCAACCGCCACAGCGACAGCGTGCGCATCCAGCTGATCGACTATTCCGAGTTCAACGACTATGAGAATGAGGACTACGACGCCGGGCGCACCAAGCTGCTGACCGAGATCATGGCCGGCAACATGCCCGACATCCTGTCTCTCAATGAGATGCCCTACAGCCAGCTGGCCGCCAAGGGCCTGCTGGAGGACCTGTACCCCTATCTGGACGCGGACCCGGAACTGAATCGGGACGACTTCTTCCCCAGCATCCTGAAGGCTATGGAGGTCAACGGCAAGCTCTGCCAGGTGTCCTCCGGCTTCCAGATCTCCACCCTGATCGGCGCAAGCTCCGTGGTGGGCGACACCCCGGGCTGGAACTATCAGCAGTTTGCCCAGGCACTGGCCAGCATGCCCGAGGGCTGCGACCCCCTGGAGCAGTATGTGACCCGCAGCGATATCCTCTCCACCCTGCTGTACCTGGACATGGACGAGTACGTGGACTGGAGCACCGGCGAATGCCACTTTGACAGCCCGGAATTTGTGGAGCTGCTGAATTTTGTGGCTCAGTTCCGGGAGAGCTATGACTGGGAGCACTACGAGTACTCCGAGGAGGACAACACCCAGAACCGCATCGCCTCCGGCCGGCAGATGCTGGCCCAGATCGGTATCTATGATTTCACCGACCTGCAGTACAGCGAGATGTACTTCAACGGCCCCATCACCTACATCGGCTATCCCACCACCCACGGCGTGGGCCATGTGCTGACCCTGTCCAGCGGCCTGGCCATGAGCTCCAGCTGCAAGAACAAGGAAGCCGCCTGGAGCTTCCTGCGGGAGATCATGACCGAGGACTACCAGAAGAGCACCTGGGGCCTGCCCATCAACATCAACGCCTACAACGAGAAGCTGGAGAAAGCCATGACGCCCGAGTATGAGAAGGACGAGAACGGCAACATTCGTCTGGACGAGGATGGCAACAAGATCGAGATAAGCCGGGGCGGCTGGAGCACCGAGGACGGCGAGGTCCACGAGATCTACGCCATGACCCAGGAGCAGGCCGACCAGCTGCGGACGGTCATCGACTCCGTGGATTCTGTGATGGAACAGAACTCCGCCATTTTCGATATCGTCAACGAGCAGGCCGCGGCCTTCTTCGCCGGTCAGAAGAGCGCCGAGGAGGTAGCCCGCCTGATCCAGAGCCGGGCCAGCATCTACGTCAACGAACAGCGCTGATACGAAAAGGGAGTGAGCTTGCTCACTCCTTTTTATATGATTCTTAAGAATCCATAAGCCTTCTTGAAAGGCGGTCGCCGGGGGAGTATAATGCCCCTGTAACGGAACAACAATAGAAGAATGGATACCGATATGGATGCTCTTAAACAAAAGCGCCGGGAGCGCCGGGCGGATTTTCTCCGGAGCCTGTGCTTCCTCGCCCCCAGTCTGCTGGGCGTGGGCGTGTTTTTCATCCTGCCCTTCGGCGTGGTGGTGTATTACTCCCTCATCGACGGGGTAGGCTCCCAGAACTTCGTATTTCTGGACAATTTCATCAAGCTCTTCCACAACTCCGCCTTTCTCACCGCCTCGAAGAATACCCTGACCTTCTCGCTGATGGCGGTGCCTCTGGCGGTGGTGCTGGCCATTGTGCTGGCCCTGATGCTGGAGGCGCGGATCCCGCTGAAAAGCCAGTTCCGCACCTTCTTCCTCAGCCCTATGATGGTCCCGGTGGCCTCGGTGGTGCTGATCTGGCAGGTGCTGTTCAACTACAACGGCACCGTCAACGAGTTTCTTCTGGCCTTCGGCGCGGACAAGATCGACTGGTTCCAGTCCGATTACGCCATGATCGTGGTGCTGCTGCTGTTTTTGTGGAAGAACCTGGGCTACAACATGATCCTGTTCATGGCGGGCCTGGCCAACATCCCCAGGGAACTGCTGGAGGTGGCCGACGTGGAGGGGGCCAGCGAGGCCTACAAGTTCTTCTCCATCAAGCTGCGCTATCTCTCGCCCACGGTGCTGTTCGTCACCATCCTCTCCCTCATCAACTCCTTCAAGGTCTTCCGGGAGGTCTATCTGCTCACCGGGGATTACCCCTATGAGACGCTCTACATGCTCCAGCACTTTATGAACAACACCTTCCGCTCCCTGGATTATCAGAAGCTGTCCGCCGCTGCGGTGATCATGGCCCTGGTCATGGTGGTCATCATCGCCCTGCTGTTTCTGGCGGAGGACTGGTTCGGAAAGGATGTGGAGGGATGAGAAAGAAACGCTATTTCTCCCGGGGCGTGATGTTTCTGCTCTGCGGGATCTTCGCGGTGGCCTTTCTGCTGCCCACGGTGCTGACCATCACCAACTCCTTTATGGCCGAATCGGAGATCAAGTCCAACTACGGCATGATTTTCAACACCACCTCCGGCGGCTATGTGTCCGAGACGGTGAATCTGAAGTTCATCCCGGACCGGGTGAGCTTTTCCCAGTACATCACGGGGCTGATCAAATCCCCGGAGTACCTCATTAAGCTCTGGAACAGCATCATCCTGGTGGTGCCCATCGTCATCTTCCAGGTGGCGGTGGCCTCGGTGGCGGCCTACAGCTTCACCCGCTGGCGGGGGAAGATCCGCTCGGGCATCTTCTTCTTTTACGTGATCCTGATGCTCATGCCCTACCAGGTGACCCTGGTGCCCAACTATCTGGTCAGCCAGTGGCTGGGCCTGCTGAACACCCGCTGGTCCATCATCCTGCCGGGCATTTTCGCCCCCTTCTCGGTCTTCCTGCTGACCAAGTTCATGCGGCGGATCCCCTATTCGCTGATCGAATCGGCCAAGATGGACGGGGCGGGGGAGTGGCAGATCTTCACCCGGATCTGCCTGCCCCAGTGCAGAAGCGCCCTGTACTCCATCGCCATCCTGGTCTTCATCGACTACTGGAACATGGTGGAGCAGCCCCTGATCCTGCTGCAGGATACGGACCGGCAGCCCCTGAGCGTATTCCTGTCCAGCATCAACGCCGGGGAGATCGGCCTGGCCTTCGCCATGGCCACGGTCTACATGATCCCCTCTCTGCTGCTGTTCCTCCACGGCGAGGAATATCTGGTGGAAGGCATCGCCAACTCCGGCAGCGTGAAAGGATAGGCGGCGCGCAGAGCTCAGAGCGCGCGGAACGCGGAAACGATTCACTTCCCATTACGGAGGTTTTCTATGGAATTCAAACCGAAAAACAGAGAATGGGTCAAGAATGTGGCCATTATTTTCCTGGCCGTGCTTCTGGTGCTGACCTTCTTCTCCAATACCATCATGAACCGCTCCCTGCCCGAGGTAGCCACCCAGAATGTGACCAGCGGCAGTATTACCGCCAGGGTGCGCGGCACCGGCACGGTTACCGCCAGCGGTGTGAATCAGGTCAAGGCCGAGGACACCCGGGAGATCCGGGCCGTCATGGTCCGGGTGGGCCAGGAGGTCCAGGCCGGAGACGTGCTCTTTGTCCTGGGCCAGGGCGAGGCCAGCGAGCTGGAGCAGGCCCAGGAGAATCTGCGGCAGCTGGAGCTGAGCTATCAGCGCTCCGCCCTGGGCGGCCCCACCTACAACTATGCCGCCGACGAGCGAAAGGTGGACGCGGCCTGGGAGGCGGTGATCGCTGCCCAGGAGGTCCGGGATCGGATCGCCGCGGCCTCCGGCAAGGAACTGCCCACCGCCGAGCTGAATCAGGCAAAGAAGGAGCTGGAGGAGGCGACCTTCAACCGGGACGCCTACAAGAGCGCCTACGACAGTCTGATCGAGAGCTCTCAGCAGGCTCTCAGCCAGAAAGAAGAGGAGCGCCTGACCGCCCGGGTGGAGCTCACGTCGCTGCTGGACGGGAAAGAGATCCCCTGGACTGAAGAGGAGATCAGTGATCCCCAGGCCAAGGTGGACGAGCTGAGAGCCGACCCCGAGGCCGATCCCGAGGTGCTGGCCGCCTGGGAGAAGCTGAGCGACGCCACTCAGGCCGCCGACGCCGCCGCCGACGCCCTGGCCGCCGTGGACTCTCAGCAGCTGGATGAGGCCCAGGCCAAGGTGGACGAGGCCCAGGCTAAGGTGGACGCTCTGCAGGCCACCATCGACGAGATCCTGAACGCCGCCGCCGATTCGGAGGCCTACCGCAAGGCCCAGGCGGATCTGGACGCGGCCTACGAGACCTACGAGACGCTCCAGGAAGCGCTGGACGAGAAGATCGCCGCCGACCAGAAGGCCGCGGCGCTGACCGGCCTGGATCTGCAGGATCTGGCAGCTCAGATCCAGAAGGCGAAGGAGAAGCTGGAGGAGCTGACCGGCGGGGAGGAGAATCAGATCACCGCCAAGGTCTCCGGTACGATCCAGTCCATCGAGTGCACCGCCGGGGATACCAAGCTCAAGGGCGACGTGCTGTGCACCATCGAGGTGCCGGATCAGGGCTACACCCTGTCCTTCTCTGTGACCAGCGATCAGGCCGCCCGGCTCCGCCCCGGGGATACCGCCACCGTCAGCAACTACTACTGGGGCCGGACCATTACGGCTACGCTGACCACCATCCGGGTGGATCCCAAGAACCCCCAGACCAACAAGCTCCTGACCTTCGACGTGGAGGGGGACGTGAACGCCGGCGCGGAGCTGACCCTGTCCGTGGGCCAGAAGAGCGCCACCTATGACTACATCGTACCCAACTCCGCCATCCGCAGCGACACAAACGGCAGCTTCGTTCTGAAGATCGAAGCCAGAAACTCCCCCCTGGGCAACCGCTACTATGCCCGCCGGGTGGCTGTGGAGGTTTTGGCCTCCGACGACAACAGCTCCGCCATCACCGGGGATTTCGGCTGGGGCGACTATGTGATCACCACCAGCAGCGCCCCCGTGAAGAACGGCGACATGGTCAGACTGGCGGATTCCTGATATGAAAGCCTGGACGAAAAAGCAATGGATCCGCTTCGGGATCCTGAACGCCGCGCTCCTGTGCCTGGCCATCCTGTGCGCGGTGCTCTCCGGCGCCTTGGGCGGGCGGCTGGAGGCCCAGAAGGCGGCCCAACGCTGGCAGGGCGAGGGAGAGACGGAGTTTACCCAGGTCTCCTGTTACCTGCCGGTGGACGGCCAGCTGAGTCTCAATGAGATCTATCGTTTCCGCTACGCCATTCTGGACAAGCTGAAGGAGGCCGCTCTGGACGGGGATGACAGCCAGACCCTGTTTGTGGACGCCTGGAGCAGCACCGGGAAGCTGAACGTGGCCACCGAGCACGGAAAAGGAGAGGCCGCCGCCATTGCGGTGGGAGGCTCCTTCTTCCACTTCCATCCCCTGCGTCTTCTCAACGGCAGCTATCTGACCGAGGCGGACCTGATGAAGGACCGGGTGCTGCTGGACGAGGATCTGGCCTGGCTGCTCTACGGCGGCACGGAGTTGGAGGGCATGGAGCTGAAGCTCAACGGCGTGCCCTTTGTGGTGGGCGGCGTGATCCGCCGGGAGGAGGACTCCTTCAGCCGGCGCGCCTATACCGCCGGCCAGGGCCTGTATCTGAGCTGGGACGCCTGGAAAACCCTGAACGAAAATGCCGGGATCAGCTGCTATGAGCTGTGCCTGGCCGAGCCGGTGAAGGGCTTTACGGTCAACTTCGTGCGGGAGAAATTCCCCATCGGCCAGGGAGAGATCCTGGAGAATACCGGCCGCTTCGGCTTCTTCCGGCTTTTGGGCCTGGTGGGCCAGTTCGGCAAACGCTCCATGCAGACCCTGGGCGTGGTGTATCCCTATTGGGAGAACGCCGCCCGCAGCGCCGAGGACTGGGGCGCGCTGCTGGCGCTCTTTGCCGTGCTGCTGAGTCTGTGCCCGCTGGTCTCGGCCGTCCTTCTGCTGGCCCGGGGCTTCAAGCGGGGAAAGGAGAAATTCTCCGAGGACCTGTGGCCCAGGTGGCGGGACGCCTTGGAGGAGGCGATCCGCAAACAGGAGCGGAAGGCCTGGGAGAAGCGTCACCCCGGGCAAGTGTAAAAATGGAAAAGACGGCGAGAACGATCGTTCCCGTCGTCTTTTGCTTGAAGTTGCGAATCGGCCATGGTACAATGATGCCAATATGGGAAGGAGGCCTTGAGATGAAAGTGGTAAAAAAGATCCTGAAGATCCTTCTGATTGTGATTCTTGTGCTGGTGGTGGCGGTAGGCGGCCTTTTGGGCTGGCTGACGGCCACGGAATTCCGGCCCCAGCCGGTGGAGGAGGTACCGGTCTCCCTGGCGGGGGATGTGGATACCATCAGGCCCGGCGAGAGCCTGGACGTGCTCAGCTGGAACGTAGGTTACGGCGGTCTGGGCGCGGAATCCGATTTCTTTATGGACGGAGGAAAAAACTCCCGCTCCGCGGATAAAGCCACGGTGAACCGCTATCTGGAGGGGATCAACCGGACGATCCTGGAGGGCGGCTACGATCTGGTGATCCTCCAGGAGGTGGACAGCAACTCCGGGCGCACCTACGGCATTGACGAACGGAACTTCCTGGACCATGGGATGAGCTGCGAGAGCTATGCCATGAACTACTCCTGCCCCTTCGTTCCCGTGCCGGTGCCGCCCATCGGCAAGGTCCACAGCGGTCTGTTCACCATGACCGACGACCAGGTCATCCAGCGGGCCGAGCGGCATTCTCTGCCCTGCCCCTTCTCCTGGCCCCTGCGCATCGCCAATCTGAAGCGCTGCCTGTTGGTCAGCTATCTGCCCATCCAGGGCAGCGACAAGCAGCTGGTGCTGGTGAACCTGCACCTGGAGGCCTATGACTCCGGCGAGGGCAAGATCGCCCAGACCCGGCAGCTGCGGGACTTCATCCAGTCCGAGTACGAGAAGGGCAATTACGTCATCGCCGGCGGCGACTTCAACCAGATCTTCCCCGGCGGCCTGGAGACCTATCCCAACGAGCACCCCGATCTCTGGACGCCCGGCCTGCTGGACGACAGCTATCTGCCGGAAGGGGAGGGATGGCGCTGGGCCTATGACCTGTCCACCCCCACCTGCCGGCTGCTGAATCAGCCCTACGATCCCTCCGACACGGCGAACACCCAGTACTATGTCATCGACGGCTTCATCCTCTCGCCCAATGTGGGCCTGGAGCTGGTGGAGACCCTGGATCTGGACTTTGCCAATTCCGACCACAACCCGGTGCACATCCGGGTCACTCTGAACTGAGGACAATGGAACCAAAAACCAAGGGGCTGTCTCAAAAGGCAGCCCCTTTACAGTTCCTTCAGTTCCTTTTCCAGATAGGCTTTCACCGCCCGGTCGCAGCCGCCGTCGAAGCTGTAGAGCTTCAGGCCCTGCTCCTTGAGGCGCGCCATGGCCTTGGGCCCGAAGTTCCGGCAGATCACCACGTCCAGCACCGACTGGCAGAACTGCTGCAGCCGCTCTTCGCCGCTGCCCGGATACAGGCTCAGCAGTTGGCGCTTGCGGATCTTCTTGCCCTCCAGGCAGTAGACCCAGAAGGCGTTGCTCTGCTCAAAATTCGTCAGCTCCGCCTGCCCGTTGTACGATACGGCGATGAAGGTCAGCCCGTCGCTCCTATGAAGTTTCATGCCTCTAACCACCTTTCTCCCGCAGAATATCACAAAACCGGACAAATGGCAAGCCGGATACGGGCCGGTTTCGGGAAAAGGGGACCGTGATATGAGATAGGTCTGTACTTTTTGCCGGAATAGCGGTATAATGACCGTCGGCTGAAAACAGATGGAAAGTGAGGGACCGGCATGAGCAAGTTTGAAAAAGCCCTTGAGGCGGCCCGGTATATCCGCCAGCGGGAGCAGCGGCAGCCCAAGGTGGCGGTGATCCTGGGCAGCGGCCTGGGCGGTCTGGTGGAGGAGCTGGAACAGCCCAACGCCATCCCATACGGACAGATCCCCGGCTTCCCGGCCTCCAACGTGGCCGGCCACGCGGCGCGGCTGGCCTTCGGCAGCATCGGCGGGCGGGACGTGGTCCTGATGCAGGGCCGCTTCCACTACTACGAGGGCCTCAGCATGAGCGAGATCACCTTCCCGGTCTGCGTCCTGCGGCAGCTGGGGGTGGAGAGCCTGATCGTCACCAACGCCTGCGGCGGCATCAACGGGAGCTTTGCGCCCGGAGATCTGATGCTCATTACCGACCACATCAACATGAGCGGGAACAACCCCTTGATCGGCCCCAACGACGACCGGCTGGGGCCCCGGTTCCCGGACATGACCGAGGCCTACGACCCCGCCCTGCGGCGCCTGGCGGAGGACACCGCCGCCGAGCTTGGGATCAGCCTGCAGAAGGGCGTGTACGCCCTGTACACCGGCCCCAGCTTTGAGACCGCCGCCGAGATCCGGGCCTTCAGGACCCTGGGGGCGGACGCCATCGGCATGTCCACCGTGCCCGAGGTCATTGTGGCCCGGCACGCGGGGATGCGGGTCCTGGGCATCTCCTGTATCACCAATATGGCCACCGGCATTGCCAGAACCAAGCACTCCCACGAGGAGGTCCTGGCCGCGGCCAACGCCAGCTCTCAGCGCTTCCGCCTTCTGGTGCGGACCCTGCTGGAGCGCTGGGAATAAGTCCCGAAAGGAAAGAGAAAACGAAACATGGAAAACTACGACGTACTGATCATCGGCGCAGGCCCCGGCGGTATCTTCACCGCCTACGAGCTGACAAAGCTGGCCCCGCAGCTGCGGATCGCTGTATTTGAGGCCGGGGACCGTCTGGAGCGCAGAAAGTGCCCCATCGACGGCAAGAAAATCACCAGCTGTGTCCACTGTCCCACCTGCGCTATCATGAACGGCTTCGGCGGGGCGGGGGCCTTCTCCGACGGAAAGTACAACATTACCAACGAGTTCGGCGGCACCCTGCATCGCTACATCGGCAAGGAGCAGGCGCTGGAGCTGATGCACTACGTGGATTCGGTCAACGTCAGCCACGGCGGCGGAAAGACCCGGCTCTATTCCACCGCCAACGCCTCCCTGAAGACCCTGTGCCTGCAGAACAATCTGCATCTGCTGGACGCCTCGGTGCGCCATCTGGGTACGGATATCAACTACGAGGTGCTGTCGAATCTCTATCACGAGCTGAAGGACAAGGTGGACTTCTTCTTCCGGATGCCGGTGGATACGGTGCGGAAGGCGGAGGATGGCTATGTGGTGGAGACCGCCGCAGGCGAGTTCCACGGGCGCTGGTGCGTAGCCTCGGTGGGCCGCAGCGGCAGCAAGTGGATGGAACGGGTCTGCGGCGAGCTGGGCATCCCCACCAGCTCCAATCGGGTGGACATCGGCGTGCGGGTGGAGCTGCCCGCGGAGGTGTTCCAGCATATCACCGATCAGGTCTACGAGAGCAAGATCGTCTACAAGACCGAGAAGTACCAGGATCTGGTGCGCACCTTCTGCATGAACCCCAAGGGCGCCGTGGTCAACGAGAACACCAACGGCATTATCACCGTCAACGGCCACAGCTATGAGGATCCGGCCCTCCAGACCGGCAATACCAACTTTGCCCTCTTGGTGTCCAAGCACTTCACCGAGCCCTTCAAGGACTCCAACGGCTACGGCGAGAGCATCGCCCGGCTCAGCAACATGCTGGGCGGCGGCGTCATCGTCCAGCGCTTCGGCGACCTGATCCGGGGCCAGCGCAGCACGCCCCGGCGTCTGGCCAAGTCCTTCGTCACCCCCACCCTGACCGCCACCCCCGGCGATCTGAGCCTGGTGATCCCCAAGCGGATCCTGGACGGCGTGGTGGAGATGATCTATGCCCTGGACAAGATCGCCCCGGGCACCGCCAACGACGATACTCTGCTCTACGGCGTGGAGGTCAAGTTCTACAACATGGAAGTGGAGCTCAACGAGAATCTGGAGACCCTGCATAAGAACCTGTTCGTCATCGGCGACTGCAGCGGCGTCACCCACTCTCTGTCCCACGCCTCCGCCAGCGGCGTCCACGTGGCCCGGACCATCGCCGGGGAGCTGGCCTGATCCCGGCCCAAGCGACGGAGACCACGCAAGCGTAAATACAAGCGCCCCGGCCTTTGGACGGTATCCGTACCGCCGAAGGCCGGGGCGCCTTTTCACTTTTCTCGTGGGACGCTTCAGGGAAAATACCGGGCCAGGAAGGCGTCCAGCTTCCGGGCATAGCGCTCCGGCTGCCGGTACATGGTCTCGATATGCCGGGTGCCGGGGGAAAACAGACTGTCCTTGGGCCCCTCGTACATCCCGGAAAGCGTGAGGGCGTTCTCAAAGGGCACGCTGGGGTCGTCCTGACCGTGGACAAAGAGGATCGGGAGCCGACTTTCCGCGAGACCGGGGCGCACGTCGGATTCGCTCAGATCCCGGCCGGAGAGCAGACGGTGGATCCGGGCCAGCAGGGGGTAGGCCGGACCCAGCTGTCCCTTCAGCTGGGTGACCGCGCTGGCGTAGCCGCTGTCCTCCACCAGAAACTTCACGCAGTCCGGGCAGCGGGGAGCCATGCGCAGCACCGTGGCCGCGCCCATGGAGAAGCCGTGGAGCAGGATGGAGACCTCCGGGCCGAACTGCCGGCGAAGCTCCTCCACCCAGGCCAGGCAGTCCTCCGCCTCGAAGACGTCGAAGCCGATGAGCCGCCCCTCGCTCCGGCCGTGGGAGCGCTGGTCACAGCAGAACAGATCGACGCCCCGGCTGCGGTAGTAGTCCAGGAACATTCCGGCGGTCTCCGTATGCTCGGAGCGGTAGCCGTGGATGAGAAAGGCGATGCGCCTTCCCTGGCCGCCCAGGGGATAGTAGAAGCCGCGCAGCTCCAGCCCGTCGGCGGAGCGGATGCTCAGCTCCCGCCGGGGCAGGGACCGCAGCTCGTCAGCGGCGGTGTTGCGGAAGACGTAGTAGCCCGCCTCGTGGCCGAAGCTGTCCAGAAAAGGGGAGAGCAGGGCCGAGCCCTTCCGGTGAAAGACGTAGCGATACAGCTCCTCGGCGAAGAGCCCGGCCAAGGCCAGGGTGACCCCCGAGGCCGCGGCGGCGGTTTTGACGGCTCTGTTCATCTCAGCTCACCGGAAGCACAGCGCCTACCGTGGCCAGCAGGGAGCAGAGCATCACCAGAATGAGAATGGGCAGCGTGCCGAAGGCGCCCACCAGCTCCGAAGTGCCCACCCGTTTCCGGGAGCGGTAATAGGCCACGATGATGCCCAGACCCGTGACCACCTGGATGATGCTGGCAAAGCGGGTCAGGCCCACAAAGCTGGCCGGGACGAACAGGGCGATGAGCAGGCAGGGAGCCGAGGCGGCCAGCCAGCTGAGCTTCAACTCCCAGCGGGTCTGCTCGTGGATGATGTCCCGCAGGTTCAGGGTGTTGGCCCAGAAGGAGGTGGCCAGCGCCAGCAGGGTGAACACATAGCCCACCACGCTGACCCAGCCGCCCAGGTGACGGCTCAGATCCACCAGCGCGCCGTCCTTGGTGATGCCCTCTCCGGTGCCCAGCAGGGTCATCAGGGTGATCAGGAGAATGAGGCCCAGATTGATGGCCAGGCCCGAGGCGATGGCGGCGCGGATGCGCCTCTTGTCGCCCTCCAGCCCCTTGACCACCTGGGGCGTGGACATGACCGCCGACAGGGAGAAGGACACCATGCCGAACAGGGCCAGGGCGTTGTTGACGCCGTGCCAGCCCGAGGGCAGGGGACTCATGGGCGCCCGGAGGGTGGCCACGAAGAGGACGCCCACCACCAGCACCATGGAGCCCACGGCGATCTTCTCGCAGATGCCCACCAGCTTCATTCCCACGAACACCACGCCCGCGCCGATCACGTAGAACAGCAGGATCCCGGCCACGTCCGGCAGGCCGAACCAGCTGCGGAACACCGCCGCGGCGCCGGTGAGATAGGCGCTGACGTTAAACAGCACCGACAGGCCCAGCAGGGCGAAGGCCAGGCCCGTGAAGATCGTTTTCAGCTTCCCGGAGAACAGCTCCGCGTCGAAGCAGGCGATGAACTGCGCGCCGTCGTTGTTGTAGCTCAGCTCCGCGATGACCAGATGCAGGATGAGGTTGAACAGGTAGCAGAAGCCCAGGATCAGCAGGATCTCCCGCAGACTGTTGTGGGCGGCCAGATAGGGGACCGACAGAATGCCGGAGCCTACGCCGTGACCGATGATGATGCTGGTGGCCTCCCAGAAGGTCAGCCGGGATTCGCCGTGGATCGTTTTCATCTTGAGCCCTCCCGTGTATGCTTGTTGCTCTCATTATACGGAAAAGACAGGGAATCTGTCAACCGGAGGAGGAGCCTGGGAAATGCCGCTTTTTTTAATGACTTTTTTAGGATTCGGGTGTATAGTATGCTCTGTATCTGTATGAAATGAACCAGAAGGAACGAGCCATGAAAACTGAGAATCGGAGCTTTATGGAACGGCTGGCGGCCCTGATCGTGGACCGCCGCAGCGTGTTCTTTCTTATTTTCGTCATCGCCGCCCTGTTCTGCGCCGTGTCCCGCAACTGGGTCCGGGTCAATGACGACCTGACGGCCTATCTGCCGGAGACCACCGAGACCCGGCAGGGCCTGGATCTGATGGAGCGGGAGTTTACCACCTTCGGCACCGCCCAGATCATGGTGGAGAATATCACCTACGACCAGGCCGAGGCCATCCGGGAGCGGATCGAGGCGGTGGACGGGGTCAAGTCCGTGGACTTCGACAACAGTCCCAAGCACTACGCCCAGGCCGCGGCGCTGTTTTCCGTGACCTTCCACGGCACCGAAAATGAAGACGTGAGCATTCAGGCCCTGAGCACCATCCGGGCGCTGCTGTCGGAATACGACCTGTACGTGGACAGCAACGTGGGCAATCCCCTGAAGCTCATCATCGATCAGGAGATGCTGGTGGTGGACCTGATTGCCGTGGTGATCATCATCCTGGTGCTGCTGCTGACCTCCAAGACCTACGGGGAGATCCCGGTGCTGCTGCTGACCTTCGGGGCGGCGGCCCTGCTGAACATGGGCACCAACTATCTCATGGGGGAGATCTCCTTCGTCACCAACTCCATCGCCATCGTGCTGCAGCTGGCCCTGGCCATCGACTACGCCATCATTCTCTGCCACCGCTTTATGGAGGAGCATGAGACCAGGCCCGCCAGAGAAGCGGCGGTGGCGGCGCTGAGCAAGGCCATCCCCGAGATCTCCGCCAGTTCCCTGACCACGGTGGCGGGCCTGCTGGCCCTGTGCTTCATGCAGTACCGGCTGGGCATGGATATGGGCCTGGTCCTCATCAAGGCCATCCTCCTGTCCCTGTGCTCGGTGTTCCTGCTGATGCCCGGCCTGCTGGTGGTTTTCGCGCCGATCATCGACCGGACCCACCACCGCAGCTTCGTGCCGAAGATCAGCTTCCTGGGCAAGGCGGTGTACGCCACCCGCTTTGTGATGCCGGTGCTGTTTCTGGGCGTGTTCGCGGCGGCCCTGATCTGTTCCAACCGCGTCAACTATGTCTATTCCCAGTATTCGGTCCGCTCCATCCGCCAGAACGAGACCCAGATCGCCGAGGCCCGGATCCGACAGATCTTTGGCAAGACCAATCAGATGGCGCTGATCGTCCCCGCCGGCAGCGACGAGAAGGAAGCAGCGCTGATCGCGGACCTGGAGGAGCTGAGCCGCACCGAGTCGGTGCTGGGTCTGGCCAATATCGAGGCCATGGACGGCTACGTGCTCACCAGCGCTCTGACGCCCCGGCAGTTTGCGGAGCTGACGGACCTGGACTATGAGGTGGCCCAGGTGCTCTACACCGGCTACGCCATGCACCAGGACGATTACGGTCAGGTGGTGACCAACCTGGACAACTACCGGATCCCGCTTATCGACCTGTTCGACTATCTGATCGACCGCCGGGACGAGGTGAGCCTGAACCTGGACCAGGAGACCGAGGAGAAGCTGGACGAACTGCAGGAGCAGATCCACGACGCCGAACTCCAGCTGCGCAGCGAAAACTGGAGCCGGATCGTGCTGGAGATGGACCTGCCCACCGAGGGCAAGGAGAGCTTCGACTATCTGGACGTGATCCACGGCCTGACCGCCCGGTATTACGACGAATACTATCTGGTGGGCGACACCACCAGCTGCAGCGACCTGGAGGCATCCTTCCAGAACGACAACCTGCTCATCAGCGTACTGACGGTGCTGTTTGTGGTGGCGGTGCTGCTGTTTACCTTCAAGTCCGTGGGTCTGCCCCTGCTGCTGATTTTGATCATCCAGGGCAGTATCTTCTGCAACTTCTCGGTACCCTATCTGAAGGGAGACAATCTGTTCTTCCTGACCTACCTGATCATCAGCGCCATCCAGATGGGCGCCAATATCGACTACGCCATCGTCATCTCCAGCCGGTATATGGAGCTCAAGGAGCAGATGCCCCTGCGCCAGGCCATGATCGAGACGCTGAACCTGGCCTTTCCCACCATCATCACCTCCGGCACCATGCTGGCCTCCGCGGGCATCGCCATCGGTCTGATGACCTCCAACGAGACCATTTCCGCCATCGGCGTGTACCTGGGCTCCGGCACGCTCATGTCCATCTTCCTGGTCATGTGCGTGCTGCCCCAGATCCTGCTGATGGGCGATATCGTGATCAAAAAGACCTCCTTCCAGATCGAGCACGGCACCCGGATGACCCAGCAGGTGGGCCTGATGCGCATCGACGGCCGGGTCCGGGGCAGCCTGAACGGGCTGGTGGACGCCGAGGTCCACGGTGTGTTCCGGGGCAGCCTGAACGCCATCGTGGAGATGGGCGGCGTGCAGACCATGGAGGAAAAACTGCTGGAGCAACAGACCGGCGAAAAAGGAGAATGAGCATGAGAGGAAGAAAACTGCTGGCATGGGTTCTCGTCCTGGCGGTGCTGGGAGCGCTGAGCGCTCCGGCGGCCCTGGCCCAGGGGGAGACCGTACATATTTCCTCCCGGGAGGACCTGGAAAAACTGGCCCAGCGCTGCACGGTGGACAGCTATTCCCGGGGCCTGCGGGTGATCCTGGACCAGGATCTGGACCTGGGCGGGGAGGAGATCTATCCCATCCCCAGCTTCAGCGGCATTTTTGAGGGCGGCGGGCACAGCCTTACCGGCCTGCGCCTGGCCACCGACGGCTCCCATCAGGGCCTGTTTCGCTATATTACCGCCGAGGGCCTGGTGAAGAATCTGAAGCTCCAGGGCAGCATCGCCCCGGAGAACGGCCGCTGCCAGGTGGGCGGCCTGGCGGGCACCAATCACGGCCAGATCCTCAACTGCTCCTTTGACGGCAGCGTGTCCGGCATGAACTCCGTGGGCGGCCTGGTGGGCGAGAACTACGGCAGGGTGATGGGCTGCAGCAGCTCCGGCACGGTGGACGGCAAACGCTATACCGGGGGCCTTGTGGGCTACAGCGAGGGCCTGATCTCCGAATGCGTCAACAGCGCCCAGGTGAACACCGCCATCACCGAGGGCGGGCTGGAGCTGGAGAGCCTGGCCCTGGCGGATCTGAGCACCATGGAGCTGACCAACGCCGAGGACGAGAATGTGGTCTCCGACAGCGGCGGCATCGTGGGCTTCTCCAAGGGCGTGGTCAGCCAGTGCTCCAACCAGGGCACGGTGGGCTATCCCCACTACGGCTACAACGTGGGCGGCATCGCCGGCCGCCAGTCCGGCAGCCTGAAGGACTGCGAGAATACCGGCAGCATCTACGGCCGCAAGGATATCGGCGGCATCGTGGGCCAGATGGAGCCCTTCATGATCCTGAAGGACTCGGTGAATCTGGCCGACGAGCTGGAGCTTTTGAACACCTACATGAATCGGGCCTCCTCGGATCTGGGCCAGATGTCCGATGAGATGTCCGGCACCCTGGACAGCATCGACGCCAGCGCCGGATCCGCCGGCGAGAAGCTCGGCGGCGGAGGCACCATCAGCCAGCCCGGCGCCTCCTCCGGCAGCGGCTCCGACGGCAGTATCTCCGGCGGGTCCGGCGGCAGCATCTCTGGCGGCTCCGGTCTCAGCGACCAGGATCTGCAGGACGGGCTGGACTATGTGGATGACAATACCAGCATCGACACCGACAACGTAGACGTGCCCGCGGGGCTTTCCGCCGACGTCAACGGCATGGCCGACGGGCTCTATGCCCTCTTCGGCACGATCTCCTCCGGCACCGGGGCAATGTCCGACGATCTGGAGGACGTGAACAATCAGCTCTCCCGGGTCATCATGCTCCTGGCCAACGCTCTCAACGGCGCCGCCAACCGGCAGATCCTGGAGGACGTGTCCGACGACATGGAGGAGGACGACCCGGAGGGCCGGGTGAACCGCAACGTGAACTATGGCGCCATCGAGGGCGACAAGAACGTGGGCGGCGTCATCGGCGACATGGGCATCGAGTACGAGTTCGACATGGAGGGCCAGCTCACCGAGGTCATCGGCCTGGAGGGCATCGTCAGCAACACCTATGAGACCAAATGCGTCAGCGACGGCAACGTGAACCGGGGCGGCGTGTCCGCCCGAAAGGACGACGCCGGCGGCGTGGTGGGCCTGACGGAGCTGGGCGTGGTTCTCCGCTGCGAGGGCTACGGCAGCGTCAGCAGCAGCGACGGCAGCTACGTGGGCGGCGTGGTTGGCTACTCCCACACCATCGTCCGGGAAAGCTACGCCATGTGCGACCTGTCCGGCTCGCTGTATGTGGGCGGTATCGCCGGCTACGGCACGGTGATCACCGACTGCGGCAGCATGGTGGGCATGAGCGACGTGACCGCCTGCGGCGGCGCGGTGGCCGGCTGGGCGGACGTGACCGTGGAGGACGCCGTGAGCGGCAACTACTTCGTCCACGACAGCCTGGGCGCGGTGGACGGCATCAGCTATGAGGGCAAGGCCATGCCCCTGAGCTACAGCGAAATGGTCGGGCTGGAAGGCGTGCCGGAGCAGTTCAAGTCCCTGAAGCTCAGCTTCATGGCCGACGGGGAGCTGGTGGGCGAGGTCAGCTTCGCCTACGGCGGCCGGGTGGATCCCAGCCAGATCCCCGCGGTGCCAGAGAAGGAGGGCTACACCGGCGCCTGGCCGGAGATGAGCCTGGAGGGCCTGACCCACAGCGCCGTCGTGGAGGCGGTCTATACCGCCCGCCAGGGTGCCCTGGCCGCGGAGACGACCCGAGAGGGCTCGCCCATGTCCGTGGTGCTGGTGGAGGGCGATTTTGACGACAGCACCAAGCTCTATCTCAACGGCTTCACCGGCGAGGATCCCGAGACGGAGGGCCTCGTGCTGGAGAAATGGGTCCTGCGGCTGAGCCGGCTGGAGGAGGGCCAGAGCTTCAGCGTCCGTTATCTGCCCCCAGAGCTGAGCGCCAGAGGCAGAACGGTGGAGATCTACGTCCGCCAGGACGGACAGTGGCACAAGGTTGCCACCAGCCGCAACGGCAGCTATCTGAGCTTCGACGCGGATCAGGATACGGTGATCTTCGCGGCAGTGGAGGTGCGTCCCTCCCCGATCCGGACAGTGATCCTGGCCGCGGCGGGCGGCGTGGCCGTGGTCGGCGTGGCGGCGGCGATCCTGCTGACCCGGAAGAAACCGAAAAAAGAATCGAGGCCCGAGCCGGAGAAACAGACTGACGAGGACTGATACCAGACAACCACCGGGGGCGTGCGAAAGCACGCCCCCGGAAATTTAAGAAAGCTTAAGTATGAAAGTTCCCTGCTTTGGCTTATAATGCCTACAGACGGATCCTGGGATCCGTCCGGAAAGGAACGACTATGGACCGAAACAAGATCATTCGCCGGACGCTGATCATCCTGGCCGCGGTCATTCTGGCGGCAGGCGGCGTTATCGGCACCTATTTTCTCTGGGAGAAGCCGCCGGAGGCCCGGCCGGTCTCTCAAATCAAACAGGAATCGGAGCAGGCCGCGGCGGACATCGCGGCGCGGCAGACTCCGGAACCCACAGCCGAGCCGGAGGAGGAGCTGGAGATCGCCCAGCGGCCAGACGGGGTCTACACCCTGCTTCTGGTGGGCAACGACGAGGGCAACGGGAACACCGACACCCTCATGGTGGCGATGCTGGACACCGGCAAGCACGAGATGAACGTGCTCAGCATCCCCCGGGACACCCTCATCAACGCCGACTGGACGGTGCGGAAGATCAACACCGTCTACTGGGGGACCCAGAACGCCGGGGGCGACGGGATCGACGCCCTGGAGATGCATATTGCCCGCTTCCTGGGCTACCGTACGGACTTCTATGCCGTCATGGATCTGGACACGCTCATCGAGGCGGTGGACACCATCGGCGGGGTGTGGTTTGACGTCCCGGTAAACATGGACTATGACGACTATGCCAAGGGCTACTACATCCATCTCCAGCCGGGATACCAGCACCTGGACGGGGTCCAGGCCATGGGCGTGGTGCGCTTCCGCAGCGGCTACATCACCGGGGATCTGGGGCGCATCGACATGCAGCACCAGTTTCTGGAGGCGGTGGACCGGCAGATGCTCCAGCTGGGCAATATCCCCAATCTGCCCAAGCTGGTGAAGCTGCTGGCCTCGGGCCTGGACACCAATCTGGACGCGCCGAATATCGCCTGGCTTCTGCGCCAGGTGCTGGCCTGCGACAGCGAGGACATCCACTTCTACACCCTGCCCTGTTCGGTGGACAGCCTGTACGGCTACAGCTATGTGGTGCTGGATCTGTGGCCCTGGATGGACCTGCTCAACGAGAGCTTCAACCCCCTGGATCAGCAGATCTATTCCTCTCAGCTGGATGTGGTCTACAAGCAGGGAGGAGAGTATTTCGCCACCCAGGAGCTGAGAGGGGAGTACTACTACAAGCCCGTGCCCGCGCCGGCCAGTCCCACGCCGGCTCCGGAGGGCACGGAGCCCACGGAGGGCGACGACGGCGCAGGGATCCCCGCCACGGTGATCCCGGAGCCGGAGCCGAGCCCGGAACCCACGCCGACGCCGGAGCCGGAGGGCCAGGCCGCTGTGGTGACAGAGGAGCCCTGAGGAGGCTCTGTATAAAAAACAAAAACACCGTCTATACTTCGGATATCGAAGTCAGGCGGTGATTTTTTATGAGAAAACTGAGAATCTGGGAGGCCTCGGCCCTGCTGGCTCTGTGCGCGTCCCTTCTGATGGGTACCTGGGCCCAGGGGCGGCAGACCGACCTCAGCGACCGGCTCATCCGGCTGCACGTGGTGGCGGCCTCGGACGACGAGGGGGAACAGGCCCTGAAGCTGCGGGTCCGGGACGCGGTGCTGGCGTATCTGCGCCCGACCCTGGCGGAGCTGGACGACGCCGACCGGGCCGCCATGGTCCTGGAGGACCGGCTGGAGGAGATCGCCGGCGTCGCCGGAGGGGCCTCCGAGGGCCGCCCGGTCCGGGTGAGCCTGGAGAGAGAATGGTTCCCGCTGCGGCAGTACGAGGGCTTCGCGCTGCCGGCGGGGGAGTACCGGTCCCTGCGGATCGTCCTGGGAGAGGGAAAGGGGCACAACTGGTGGTGCGTGGTCTTCCCGCCCCTGTGCGAGCAGGTCATTGCCCCGGAACAGGCCAGAACCGTGATGGGCGGCGACAACTTTTCCCTGATCGCCGAGGAGGAGGGCTACGAGCTGCGCTTCCGGCTTCTGGAGCTCTGGGGGGAGCTGCGCCAAAGTCTCAGATCGTCACCGTGAAGCGGCTGCCCTGATCGGGGACGCTCTCCACCGTAGCTCTGCCGCCGTGGAACTCGGCGATCTCCCGGACCATGGCCAGGCCCAGGCCGGTGCCCTTGCCCTGCTCCCGGGCGGTACTGGCCTGCCAGAAGCGATCCCAGATCCGGTCCTGATCCTCCGGACAGATGCCGACGCCGTTGTCCTCCACCGTGAGGACGGCTTTGCCCTCGGTCTGTGTCAGGCTCAGGCGGATCCAGCCGCCCTCCCGGCCATACTGATAGGCGTTCTCCAGCAGGTTCTGCACGATCCGGGAATAGAGCCCCGGGTGAAAACGGGCGGTAACGCCCGGGTCGATCTGCGTGGTCAGACGGATCCCCCGATCCTCCGAGGGGACGAACTCCTCGCAGCAGGAGGCCACGAACAGACTCAGATCCCCCTCCCGCAGGGGATAGGCGTCGCTGCTGCGCTCCATGCGGGTCAGGCTCAGCAGCTGCTGGACCAGCGCGGACATCCGCCGGCTCTGATCCTCGATCACCGACAGGGACTCCCGGGTGGCCTCCAGGCTCAGATTCTTTCTCCGGGCCCGATCGCACTCGGCCAGGATCACGGTGATGGGGGTGCGCAGCTCGTGCGAGGCGTCGGAGGCGAACTGCCTCTGGGCCCGGAAGGAGCGCTCCAGGCGCTCGAACATGTGGTTGAAGGCGTCCGCCAGGCGCAGCATCTCCGAAGAGGCCCGCTTCAGCCGGATCCGGGCGGTCAGATCCTCGCCGTTGGAGATGGAGTTGGCGGCGGCCAGGATCTGCTCCATGGGCCGGAAGGTGTCCCAGGCGATGAGCCAGCCGCCGCCCAGCGCCACCAGCAGCAGGACCGGCAGAAGCGTCAGCGTGATCACGGTGATGGTGTGCATCAGACCGGAGCTGTCCCCGGTGGAGACCAGGCCACGGATCCAGAGCCCGGTCACATCCATGTCCACATAGCTGTCGTACAGATAATAATCCTGCTGCCCCAGCCGGACGGTGCGCACCACGTTGGCCTCAAAGTCCAGTCCGGAGGGATCCACATCCTCCGGCAGCGCCGCCAGCAGCAGCTCGCCCTGCCGGCTGTAGAAGCAGCAGTAGACGCCCCGGCGGTAAGCGCTCAGATCCTCCCAGTCGAAGCGGCCGTTGTCGAACTCCACCCGGGAGGCGTTGCGCTCCACCATCTTCACCAGGCGCTCCGCCGGATCGTCCAGGGTGGAGCTGGTGTTGAAGAGGATGACGAAGACCAGCACCACCGCGCCCAGCAGCAGGACCATCAGGGTCAGCCACAGGGTCAGGCGGAACTTGGCGGAGACGGTTGTGCGTCGAAACTCCATGCCTTTACTCCTCTCTCAGCACCCAGCCGCTGCCCCAGACGGTGTGGATCAGCTTCTTGTCAAAGCCCGTGTCCATTTTCCGGCGCAGATAGCCTACATAGACGTCCACGATGTTGGTGCCGCCCTCGTAATCGAAGTTCCAGAGATTGTTCTCGATCATCTCCCGGGTCAGCACCACGCCCCGGTTGCGCAGCATGTACTCCAGCAGCGAAAACTCCTTGGCAGTCAGCTCAATGCGCCTTCCGGCCCGGGTCACGGTCTTGGCCGAGACGTCCAGGCTCAGATCGGCGATGGTGTAGAGGTTGGTGCGGTTGCCGGTGAACTTTCGGGTCATGGCCCGGACCACCGCCATCAGCTCCTGGAAATCGAAGGGCTTGACCAGGTAATAATCCCCGCCGGAGTCCAGCCCCTCGACCCGATCGGCCACGCTGTCCCGGGCGGTGAGAAAGAGCACCGGGCTGTTCACGCCCCGGCTCCGCAGGGTCCGGACCAGCTCAAAGCCGTCCATCTTCGGCATGTTCACGTCCAGAATGATCACGTCATACTGGGCGCAGGAACAGAACTCCAGCGCTTCCAGACCGTTAAAGCAGCTGTCGGTGCTGTAGCCCTCGTCCTCCATGGCCTCGGAGATGATCCGGTTCAGATTTTTTTCGTCTTCCACAACAAGAATCCGCATGGCTTGCCTCCCCATGATCAGCATAGGATCAGTATATCACGGATCAAAAGCGCTGAAAAGAGGGGAGAAAAGGGCAGATCCCGGGCGGGATCGGAAATGGCTTCCGATCCCGCCCGGGATCTGTGAAAAAGCGGAAAAGGGCGCAGAGATTGCGTGATTTGAGCCCTCCGGCAGAGGAAAGGTCCCGGTCCGGTCACATGGTGCCGATCCGCTGGGTGATATAGTCCTCCACCTGGTCCAGATCCAGGTCTAAAGCTACGGACAGCTCTCCGTGGAGCATGTCCCGGGCACGCTTGAGCGTGGCCTCCGCCCGGCTGCTGCGGCTCTTGCGCTGGGCCATCCGGCAGCGCAGCCCCTTGACGATGGCCACCAGCGCCTCATTGCTGTGCTGGCGGAACAGCTCCTTGTAGAACGCGTCCACGTGGTTGAAGCGGTTGTCGTTGCAGATGGCAGGCTCAATACCCGGCATGGAATCGATCAGGGCTTCGGCCTCCTCCCGGCTGATGACCAGGCGCATATAGGCGCCGGAATCCACCGGGGCAAAGTAGGTCCCGCTTCCGATCAGAGGGGAAAGATGGTAATACAGCATACCCTTGTTCGCACCGGTATTGCCCAGAGGCTCGATCTTCTCCACGGTGCATACGCCATTTTCCCCGTATACGATTTTGTCACCCACAGAAAACATCATATTATCCCCTACTCTATATCTTATGCTTCTATTTTACAACAAGTTTGGGGAGATTTCCATTGTTTTTTTTCGATTTTTAGTAAAAGTTTTTGAATAAAAAAGAAGAAAGAACTTAGCATTGTGTTTCCAAAAGGCTTCTGTTATAATGAAAAAGTGAAATTTTTGCTCCGGCGGACCGGCCCCGGGGCGAGGGAGTCTGATCTCCTCAGAAAGAAGGAGGCCGGGTCTGGGAGCGGGACGAATGAAGCTATATCTGGAAGGCCATGAATATAAATATGCCGTGGAGCAGATGCTGCTGACGCTGTACCCGGAGGAGCGGCCGGAGTACCCGGCGGGCCGCCCGGAGGGGAAACGGATGGAGATCCGGCTGTCGGAAGGGGAAAAGCGCCTGACCGCCAGCTGCCTTCTGGTCAACGAGCAGGGGCGCTTCTCGGGCAGGGCCTGCGCGGACAGGGCCGGGCTCGGCGGCGCTCTGGAGATCGAGCGGAAGGCTCAGCGCCTGGTGAAAAACGCCATGTACCGGGCGGCCCTTCGCGCCGGGCGGGAGAAACCTGTCTGGGGCGCCTTGACCGGGGTCCGGCCCGGCAAGCTGCTCAGCGCCTTCCTGGAGCAGGGCATGAGCGAGAAGAACGCCCTGGAGCGCTTCATCCGGGAGTTTGACGTGTCCCGGGAGCGGGCGGAGCTGTGCCTGGACGCCAGCCGCTGTACGCTCAAGGCGGTGGAGAGTCTGGAGGAGCGGGACGTGTGCCTGTACGTGGGCATCCCCTTCTGTCCCACCCGCTGCGCCTACTGCAGCTTCGTCAGCCAGTCCGTGGAGAAGAGCATGAAGCTGATCCCGCCCTTTCTGGAGGCCCTGGAGCAGGAGCTGCGGGCCACGGCGCGGCAGGTGCGGGCGCTGGGCCTGCGGGTGGTCTCCATCTACTTCGGCGGCGGTACGCCCACCACGCTGTCGGCGCCCCAGCTGGACCGGCTCTGCGCCCTGCTGGCGGAGGAGTTCGATCTGAGCGCCCTGCGGGAATACACGGTGGAGGCGGGCCGGCCGGATACCATTACGGAGGAAAAGCTCCGGGTGCTGAAAAAGCACGGGGTGGACCGGGTCAGCGTCAACCCCCAGACCATGTCCGACCGGGTGCTGGAGACCATCGGAAGAAAGCATACCGCCGCGGATATCGAGTCTGCCCTGGCCTGCGTCCGTCGGGTGGGGGGCTTCGCGGTGAACATGGATCTGATCGCCGGGCTGCCGGCAGACAGCGTGGAGGGCTTCTCCGAAACGCTGGATCGGGTCCTGGCCCTGGGGCCGGAAAATATCACGGTCCATACCCTGAGCCTCAAAAAGGGCAGCCGCATCACCCTGGAGGGCACCGATCTGCCTGACGCCGGGGCGGTGGGACAGATGCTGGATCTGGCCGGGCAGCGCCTGCGGGCCTCGGGCTACGGACCCTATTACCTGTACCGCCAGAAGTTCATGTCCGGCGGCTTCGAGAACGTGGGCTGGACCCGGCCCGGGTACGCCAATCTGTACAACATCTGCATCATGGAAGAGCTGTGCAGCATCCTGGCCCTGGGGGGCGGAGGCTCCACCAAGCTCATCCGCCGGGACGGGGGACGGAACATCCGGCTCATGGCGCCCAAATATCCCCTGGAATACATTCAGAATATCGAAAAGACCTGCGCGGAGAAGGAAAGCATCACCGCGTTTTACGAAACACGATGAACGAGGAGGAAAACCTATGGCCTTTCAACTGACCGACATCAATTTCAAGACGGTGGCCGATCCCCGCGCTCTGGTGGAGGAGGGAGACGCCCGGTATACGGCCCGGGTGGAGACCGCGGCCGAGAAGATCCTGGCCCATCGGGACCGCAGCCCCATCGTGCTGCTCTCCGGCCCCTCCGGCTCGGGCAAGACCACCACGGCCATGAAGATCGCCGAGGCCCTGGAGCGCCATGGCGTGGGCACCCACTATGTGGCTATGGACGACTATTTCAAGACCGTGGACCCGGCCACCTGCCCCCGGACCCCGGAGGGGGAGATCGATCTGGAGTCGCCCCTGTGCCTGGATATGGAGCTGCTGAACGAGCACTTCACCATGCTGGCCCAGGGCCAGCGGATCTTCGTGCCCAAGTATGAGTTCTCCCGGCGCATGCGCATCCAGGAGCCGTCCAAGTCCATCAAGCTCCACCCCGACGAGATCGTGATCTTCGAGGGCATCCATGCCCTGAACGACGCCATCACCAACCGGCATCCGGAGGCCTTCAAGCTCTACATATCCGCCCGCAGCGATGTGATGTTTGAGGGCAAGGTGGTCTTCAAGCGGACCTGGTTCCGGCTGGTGCGCCGCACGGTCCGGGATTTCAAGTTCCGGGGCTCCGATCCCTTTGAGACCATGAGCATGTGGGCCAACGTGCGCCGGGGCGAGAAGATGAACATCTCCCCCTTCAAGGACAAGGCCGATTATCAGTTCGACACCGCCCTGCCTTACGAACTGCCGGTGTTCAACAGCACTGCCACCCAGCTGTTCCGTTCGGTGCCCGAGGGGATCGAGCGCTTCGAGGAACTGAGAGGGGTGCTGCCCGCGCTGCAGCTCTTCGGCGATATCGACGAGGCGGAGGTGGCCCCGGATTCCCTGATCCGGGAGTTCATCGGCGGCGGCATCTACGAGTATTGAGCCGGACGGCAGACAGAAACGATCCAGGCATTCACCCAAAGAAACCCCGGCCGGGCGCCGCAGATCAGGCGGTACCCGGCCGGGGCATTTTCCATTGTTCAATCCAGCAGGGAGGCGTCGAACAGCCCGGCGGGCAGATGCTCCGCCAGCCCGGTCAGCAGCTCCCGGGCCCCGGGCAGGGGATCCTCGGGCAGCAGCAGGGATTCTGTCTGTACCGATGGCCGCCGGAAGGATACCCGGACGGTAGTTCCCTGACCGGGCGGGCTCTCCAGCAGCAGCGCCCCGCCGTGGAGCTCCGCAATGCCCCGGGATACCGTCAGGCCCAGACCCGCGCCACGGCGCATCCGGTCCAGCTCCGCGTCGTGGCGGAAGCGGTCAAAGACCAGGGGCAGCTCCTCCGGAGCGATGCCGCTGCCGTTGTCGCACAGGCTCAGCAGCAGAAGATCCTTCTCCCGGCGCAGATACAGGGCGATCCGGTCGCTGCCGGCGTCCAGACTGTTGGCGATGAGATTGAGCAGCAGCTGCTTGAACAGCGCCGCGTCCAGGGGGAAGGGAAGCTCGGTCTCGATATGCTCCTCCAGCCGGAGCCGGGGCAGCATGAAGCGCAGCGCGTCCAGGACCACCCGGCACAGCTGGGCCGGATCACAGAGGCAGGGGTGGAAGGGCTGCCGCCCGGCCAGCAGGTTGGAGGCCACGGCGGCGTTGCCGACGATGCGGTTCAGGCGGAACTGGTTCCGGGTCAGCACCCGGGTGCTCTCCAGGATCCCGGCGTTCTCTTCGGCCTCGGCCTCCTCCCGGATCCGGTCGGCGGACAGGCTGATACCCACCTGGATATCCCGCAGCAGCACCAGCAGGGGATCGCTCAGGGACAGGGGACCGTCGCTCAATCGGGTGAGAAAGACCAGCGTCTCGTCCTCAACCGGATTCAGGCGCAGGGACCAGCTCCGGCCGTGCAGAGAAACGGGGGACAGGGCGGCGTTCCCCTCGGGCTGGGACAGCCCGAACAGGTCCGAAAAGAGCGAACCCGGGGCGGGATGCTCCAGAAGCGTCTCCGCCTGGGGATTGCAATAGACCAGCCTGCCCTGGCGGAAAACCAGCGCCGGTTCTCCGGACAGCGCGAGGGTCTCATAGGAAAAATGGCTCATAACATCTCTCATTTCCCCGCCGGGACCGCCGGCGGTATCCGAAATCGGGAGCTTTCAACATAATATAACACGAATCGACAAAATACACAAGAATCCCGGCGCGGGCCGCCGGGAAAAAGGGAAAATTTCGGCGATATTTTTCCCAAAAACAAGGCGTGGAAATATTGATTTTTCTTTGTAGTATATGTTACAATTTAGACGCTCAAAAGGGGAAAAGCCCTGCTTTGGGCTGCCAAATTTTGCAAAACTTTTTATTGGAGGATAGTTTCAATGATCAAAGTCGGCATCAATGGCTTCGGCCGCATCGGTTCCCTGGCTTTCCGCGCTGCCATCCAGTCTGACGACATCGAGGTCGTCGCCATCAGCGCTCCCGGCCATCCCGCCAGCCACGTGGCTTACTGCGTGAAGTACGATTCCGTTCACGGCCGCTTCAACGGCGTTGTCACCAGCAACGACGAGGACAGCACCATCACCGTCAACGGCAAGACCGTGAAGATCCTTTCCGACAAGTCCTACCGCGACGCTACCCTGATCCCCTGGGGCGAGCTGGGTGTTGAGTACGTTCTGGAGTGCACCGGCAGGCTCACATCGACGCCGGCGCCAAGGTCGTTATCATGTCCGGCCCTGCCAAGGACGACACCCCGATGTTCGTTTGCGGCGTCAACCTGGACAAGTACACCCCCGACATGCAGTTCGTTTCCAACGCTTCCTGCACCACCAACTGCCTGGCTCCTCTGGCCAAGGTCGTCAATGACAACTTCGGCATCATCGAGGGCCTGATGACCACCGTGCACGCCTCCACCGCCACCCAGGCCATCGTGGACGGCTTCCCCAAGAAGAAGGATCTGCGCGGCGCTCGCTCCATCTACAACAACATCATCCCCTCCTCCACCGGCGCTGCCAAGGCTGTCGGCAAGGTCATCCCCGAGCTGAACGGCAAGCTGACCGGTATGTCCATGCGTATCCCCGCTCCGGACGTGTCCGTTGTTGACCTGACTGTCCGCCTGGAGAAGGCCGCCACCTACGCCGAGATCTGCGCTGCCATCAAGGCTGCCGCCGAAGGCCCCATGGCCGGCGTTCTGGAGTACGTGGACGACGAGGTCGTCTCCTCCGACTTCCGCACCGATCCTCACACCTCCATCTTCGACGCTCAGGCCGGTATCGCCCTGAACGGCAACTTCGTGAAGCTGGTCGCCTGGTACGACAACGAGTGGGGCTTCTCCAACAAGATGATCGACCTCACCCGTCACATCGACTCCGTCCGCAAGGCCTAAGTCAAAAAAACCATAAAAAGTACCCGAAAGCCCGTCTTTCGGGTACTTTTTTGCGTAAAGTGCGAACAAAGCGATGAGAAAAAGGCACGGTCTCCCGGTCAGACGCGCGGGAAGGCCGTGCCATTTATTATATGTCAGAATCGCCTCGCTATGTGGTCAGCCCAGGAAAACCCGATCCTCGGCCCATTTCGCTGGATTGCCCTGGATGTAGCCGCAGATTTCAAAAAAATCCTTCTCATTGCGGATCACATGTTCGTGATAGGAACGCTGCCAGAGCAGCGCACCGCATTTGCGATTCGTAAAGCGCTTGAACGTTGAGATAAGCATGGGCAGAGTTCCGTTTGTAGGGGCCGACGCCCTGGTTGGCCCTTGTTTCCCCCCTTTGGGGGGAAGTGCCCCGAAGGGGCGATAGGGGAGCCTTCCGTTTTGCCTCGCCCTTCAGGTCATGCCGTAGGGGCGCCCTCCGCTTCGCTTCGCCCTTGCGGTCGCCCGCGCGGCACGATCTTCGTTTCCTAATCCCTCCGGCGAATGCGGGGGAGGGACGGATATTCTTTCTCTTTGCTTGTCCAAAGAGAAAGAAACGACACTCGGGAGGGGAAGATTGCGATTTCTTCCCCTCCCGAGACCCACCCTAATGGAAACGCCCAAGAGGGGCGATCCCCTCTTGGAACACCCCCAGGCGGTACGCATTCGCCCGGGGTTTCTGCATCTCTCAGATTTTCCCGCCGGGCGGCTGACCATTGGCTCCCCCTCTGGGGGAGCTGTCGAGCTAAGCGAGACTGAAGGGGGCTCTCCCGGGTCGTACGGATTCGCCCGGGGGTTCTGTATCTCCCAGGTTTCCCCGCCGGGCGGGGACAAGCCCCGCCCCTACACGGGAACGGAAGACTTCCTGTTCTCCGTAGGGGCGATTCACGAATCGCCCGGCGGCCCGTTTTACCGATTCTTATAGCAGCGCCTGCGAGCGAAAAACGAAAAATTTTGTCCAAACAGTATGCAGCCAGTAAATTGTTTTCGGATTTTGAGTTTGGTAAAATGAACGCAACGGAGGGATGATCCGGGATCAAACGGAGTTGTATCGTGGCTTTTGTATATGGGAATGACCCTTTGACGGACCGGAATAGTCCCCAAAACAACAATGCGAAGGAGAGAAAAATGAAAAAACTGTTTTTGTACTGCGGCGTTGCCACCGGGCTTCTGGCGATCCTGTTCGGCATCCTCATTTTGAGCGGCAGCTTCGGCGGAGACACCAGTACGGCCAGCGGCGCCTCGGCACTCTATGACTCCGGTTATGCTTCCTTTGGCGCCGATTTCTACACTTACGTTTCCAACAACGCCCAGGAGGCGGCCAGCGCCAGCCGTACTGTAGCCAGCAACCTCAACGCCATCGCAGATCTGCTCAGGTCCTCCCTGGGCTGCCTGTTCATCGTTTTCGGACTGTTTACGACCTGCCTGTTCGGACTGAAGTTGTCTGAGAAGGAACCGCAGGCTCCGGTCGTCAGCGGTACCGCTCCGGAAACCATCCCGTCCCCGGTCTGGGCTCCGATCGAGGAGAAAGCGGATGAGGAAGAAAAGCCGGCAACGGATTCTTCCGCCCCTGCCGGAGAGGAAATCAGCGCGGATTAAGGGCTTCTGAATCAAGCGGAGATGCGTTTTGTATGCGGTTCCGTTTGGACCACACATTTTTACTTTTCCCGAAAAATGCGTGGTGACAATAAAAATGAAAGAGAGGTAAAGGGAATGAAAAGAGGGCTTGCATTGATTCTGGTGTTGGCCATGGTGTTTCTACTTTGCGCGTGCGGCATGAAGAAGGAAGCAGTTTCGCTCGAGTATGGTGAAACCTACAGCGTGGAAGCAGAGTCCCTGGACGATTTCGATACGCTGACCTGGGAGTCTGCTGATGAGGCAGTTGCCACGGTTAAAAAGGGCGAGATCACAGCTGTCGGGCCGGGCAGCACTACCGTTTCAGCTTCGAACAAAGAGGGGAAGCAGGTTGCGGAGTATACCGTCACGGCTACGGTTGTCCCAGTCACCAGTATTGTGCTGTCCACAAACGCATGCGAGATCGCAGAGGGCGAATCATTTCAACTCAGCTATACCCTTTTTCCCGAGAACGCCAGCGATTATGGCTTGAATTGGAAATCCGCCGATCCCAATGTTGCGACCGTGTCCGACGGCAACATCTCTGCCGTAGGCGTAGGCCAGACGACTATTTCCATCTCCAACACCGATGGCTTTATTGCGACCTGCTCTGTAACAGTCAATAAAGCTCTGCCCAATTTCAAGGAACTGTACGGCGAATGGGAGGGCAACAGCTGGTTCGCTGTTGGTGATGACGGACTGTGGATGAAATTCGATACCAACCCGCATGACTACGACAGCGATAGCATTTATTTGTTTTTGTCTGATTACCTAGCGGTCGATGAAAACCTTCCGAACGTCTTGAAAGATCTGGGCTTCAAGAGCTCTGTCTACGAACAGATGAACAAGACGACTGCTATGATGGGTGTACAGAAGGCGGAGAACGAAACCGCCGTTGTGTCGTGGACATACCATCCGGATCATGGACTGGAGGTTATGATCGAGGTCAACGACTGAGAGCTTCAATCGTCGAGATTTAGAGATCACAATAATTTGCTTGAGAAACAACCGGCAGGGAGCACATCACTCCCTGCCGGTTTGATATCTCAAAGAGACCGGTATCATCGTAGATCATTCGCTGTACAGACATCAGTTGGCCGCCGGGCTGCGGGCGACCGCAAGGGTCGCCCCTACGGCGAGAAGGCGTCGGCCCATGCGGAGAACAGGAAGCCGTCCGTCCTCATGTAGGGGCGGGGCTCGTCCCCGCCCGGCGGGGTAGCGCCCCCACTGTCTGCTGCGCAGACACCTCCCCCTGAGGGGGAGGCACGGATGCCCGGCGGAAAATCTGGGAGATGTAGAACCCCCGGGCGAATCCGTACCGCCCGGGAGAGCCCCCTTCAGTCTCGCTTAGCTCGACAGCTCCCCCAGAGGGGGAGCCAATGGTCAGCCGCCTACCGCCCGGGGGTGTTCCAAGAGGGGATCGCCCCTCTTGGGCGTTTCAAATAGGGTGGGTCTCGGGAGGGGAAGAAATCGCAATCTTCCCCTCCCGAGTGTCGTTTCTCTTTGGTTCTTTCTCTTTGGGCAAGCAAAGAGAAAGAATACCGTCTCTCTTCGCATTCGCCGAAGCGCACCGCGAGGCCCAAGACCGTACCGCGCGGGTCTACCGAATCAATATCCCCCCGGCCCTGCGGGCCACCCCCCTTTAGGCAAGGGAGGCTCGCGGCCCGCGCGGGCGACCGCAAGGGCGGAGCGAAGCGGAGGGCGCCCCTACGGCATGACCGAAATGTGCTGCAGAGTCGATAGCGTGAGGCCCTCCCCGGTATTCGCCGAAGCGTACCGCGAAATCCAAGACCGTACCGCACGGGCGGGGGCAAGCCCCGCCCCTACGGGTTGAATGGGCGTTATCGATGAAATAATACGGGCCAACCAGGGCGTCGGCCCCTACTGGTGACAGGCCGCAGGGGGCATCGTCTCCTGCGGCCCTAACTCGTGTTCTTCATTTCCTGAACTCTAAAACTAAGAACTAAAACTCGTCCCCCGTCCCTTGAGCACGGAGCACTACTTCCTGAGCACTCAACTCCGAACTCCGAATTCCGAACTCCGAACTGCCCGCGCTCATTCTTCCACCGTGAACACGATCACGGTGCCGCCCAGGAGGTGTTCTGCGCCGAAGCGGGACATGGGCATGGCGGCGTCCTCCAGGCCGTCGGCCACGTTGAAGAAGCGAAAGCGCCCGTCGTCCAGGCGGATATAGCTGGCGAAATGGGGCTCCCGGCGCTCCCGGTAGCGGAAGATCCCGGCCCGGCTCCGCGCCGCCGCGGCCAGGGCCTCTTCCCGACCCACCGTCTCCCGGATCCCGGGGACGTATTTCTGCAGATAGGGCCGCATCACGGTCATCAGCGTGGGGCCGGGCACGTTCCATAGGTGCATGCCCTCCAACTCCCCCAGGACCTGGGAAAAGTCCGGGTCCTGGCCCAGAAAGCGGCGAAGGTTGTAGGCCGCGATGGGGCCGCAGGAGTTGATATTCGCGGGCATGGTGCGGTAGCGCAGGGCGTGAAAACAGTCCTGGTCGATGATGTATCCGTCCTGTGAAAAACCCTGTTCCGGTGCTCTCTGTTCCATTCCATCTGCCTTCCTTCTGTGTCGAATGGGCACAGTATAGCACAAAACCGGCCGGGCCGCAATGCGCCGCCGCGTATAGCAAAGCCCACGAGGTTTCCCCCGTGGGCTTTCTCTTGTGGGTCGTGGTTTACTGCATGCCGCTGACCATGGAGCTGAGCTGGGCCACGGTCAGGCCCTGGCCCGGCTGGCCCGGGTTATAGCAGATGCTGAAGTGTTCGGCGGCGGTGTCGTAGGTGCCGGTGTTGATGGTGGCGCCGTCGCCCATGCAGCGCAGGGTCACGCCGTTCAGCGTCAGGTTCCAGACGTTGGAGTAGCTGTTGTAGTCTCCGGACAGCTCGGTGCCGCTCTGGGTGGTGGACTTGCGGATGGTCAGAAGCACCTCGTCGGCGTCATTGGCGTAATTGGCCTCCAGAATGCCGGAACGATAGCGGTAGTTCTTGAGGTGCAGACCCTCGGGGAAGGCGTCGGAAGACGGCAGCGTGAAGTACATGCCAGAGCCGCCCTCGGCCACCGCCAGATCGTCGGTCTCGGTCCAGTCATTGACCACCGGTCCCAGCGGGGGAGGCGTGGGGGTGGGCGTGGGGGCGTTGGTGACGGTGATCAGGGCGCTGCCGGTGTCCTTGTAGCCGGAGGGGTTGCTGTAGCGGCAGTAGACGCGCCAGCCGCTGAGCTCCACGGGGATGTTCCGCAGCTTCATGGTGCTGTACATGCCGTTGATGATCTCCAGGGAGGGGAAGACCTCCGAGGCCTCCTCATAGGTGATGTCGGTGGTGCCGTCGGGAGAGACAAAGTGCCACACCGCCCACAGGGCGTTCTCGTACCGGGCCACGAAGGAGGCGTTGCCGCCCTCAGCCACCGTCTCGTCGGTGGGACTCTTGGTGATGATGGGCAGGTTTGCCGGCTCCGGGGTCGGCTCCGGCTCGGGCTCGGGCTCTTCCTCCGGCTCGACGGGCTCCTCTACGGGCAGGGCCGAGACCTCCGGCTGAGCGGGAGCCCACTGGTTATTGCGATAGGCTTCCAGGCTCATCTCGTAGAGGAAGGCACTCTTGCCGCTGCCGGTCTCCTCGTTGTCGGTCCAGAGCAGCTTGTCCAGCTCTTTGGCGAAGGAGCCGGTCCCGTGGGTGTAGAGCACGATGTCGCTCTCTTCTCCCTGGGCGTTGAAGGTCTTCTCGATCAGCACGGCGTCGCTGTAGGCAATCTCTCCGGTCTCCGCATCATAGCGGCCGGTCAGCTCCCAATGGTAGCTGACGGCGGCGCTGTCGGGCCAATCCACCACGATCCAGGCGGTCTGCTCGTCCCGGGCGGTCAGCAGAAGCGAAGCGCGCCGGGCGATCTGCTCCACATACAGGCCCTCCAGGTTCGCCATGTTGAAATCACTCGCCTTGGGCTTGGGCTCCGAGCTTCCGCAGGCGCCCAGGATCAGAGCCAGACAAAGCAGGCAGGCGATCAGGCACAGGGAACGTTTCGTCTTCATACGGGATCCCTCCTTCGGTGTTCTTTATCCAATTATAGCACGAACAGGGAGAATTACAAGAGCTTCCAGGCCGGAAAAGTTCCCAATGCAAAACATCCCCCGGAAGGAAGCCTTCCGGGGGACAAGCTGGGATATCGGCATGACTTATTTCTTCTTGAAGCGTTCCTTCAGCTGATCCAGGAACAGATCCAGGCCGCCCCGGTTCATGACGAACACATAGCCGCCCAGGACCAGCAGCGCCAGGACCGAGGCGCCGACGATGACGCCGGCCAGATTCCGGCCCAGGTTGGAGTCGTAGGTGGGACGGGGCGACGGCGTAGGGGCGGGTGGCTGGGTCGCAGCGGGCGTGGGCTCCGGCGTGGGTTCCGGCGTCGGCGTCGGGCTGGGCGTGGGAGCCGGCTTCTCCTCCACCTGGACGGTGAAGCGGCAGTTCAGCGCGCCGTAGGTGACCAGGATCTCCTGTTCGCCCGCCTTGTCCAGACGGGTGGGGGCGCAGACGAAGCCCTCTTTGATCTCCTCGGTGTGACCGGAGCTGTCGGTCTGGGTCAGGACCAGCCCCGCGGGATCCAGGGTCTCGCCCTTCTCGTAGCGCAGCTTGTCCGGCAGGCGGGAGACGCTCAGACTCTCGGCCTTGTCCTTGGCCCGGACGGTGACGGTGAAGGTGCAGGTCTTCTCCCGGTAGTGGACGGTAATGGTCTGATTGCCCTCATGCTCCAGCTTGGTGGGGGTGCAGATCAGCTCGTCAAACACGTCCCGGTGGCCGTTGTTGGTGTAGACCCGGATGCCCAGGCCTCCGGCGTCCAGCTCCTCGCCCACCTCATAGCTGGTCTTGGTGGGAAGGGTGAGCACACCGATGCCCTCGATGATCTCCTCCGCCGGGTCCACCTGGACCTGGAAGCTGCAGGTCTTGCCTGCGTAGGAGACCTGGATGGTCTGGATCCCGGTGTGCTCCAACTGGAAGGGCTCCAGACTGAAGCCCTCGGTCAGGATCCGGCTGTTGCCGTCGCTCAGCTGTACCCGCAGGCTCAGCCCGGCAGGATCCAGCCGATCGCCGACCCGGTAGCGCAGCTTTGCCGGCATGGTCTCCACCTGGATGGAATCGGCGGCCAGCTCCTCCACTACTACGGTGATCATGGGAGAAGTGGCGGACACGGACATGCCGCCGCTTGTGTTGGTCACCACACAATAGTAGAAGAAATGCCCGATCTGACCGGTCCCGGGCAGATACAGGGAGCCAGTGGCGCCGCTGATGGGCAGGCCGGAGCCGGTGTCCTCATCGGTGCTGACATACCATTGGTAGCTCAGGCTGCCCTTGTCCCAGGCCACGGCGCTGACCGACAGCTGGATGAACTGCCCGGTGTAGCAGCGCAGGTCCTCACTGACCGTGAGCTGGGGGACGGCGGGGGTGACGGTAAAGGTGCAGATGGTGCTGTTGCCATCCACGTTGATGATGGCGCTGTAGGTGCCGGCGGTGGTGGGGGTACCGCGCAGATAGACCTGCGTCAGCTCCTCGCCCGGTTCCTCCGCCAGGGACACACCCTCAGGAAGGCCGGAGGCGCTTACCTGGCAGCCCGGGGTCAGCTCCGCGATCAGATGGTTCATATAGCTGCCCGCCTCTACGTTCCCCGGAGCGGGGTAGATCACGTCGGCATAGGCCACGCCCGGCAGGCTCATGATCAGCAGCAGCACAAGCAGCGCTGAAATCAAAGACTTTTTCATAGGATTCCCTTTCTCAAACAGAGGGCCGAAGGGTCAATGCGGATCGGTCTCCACAATAAAGCATCGTAAATATACCACGGTTTTACCATTTTGTCAACATTTGCAAAACTTTTGGAAACTTGCCGGGGCTTGTCGATAGGGGACAGGGGCTGCAAAAAACTGTGAGCGGCGGTTGCGCGAGCGCCCGGGCTGTGATAAACTAAGAGGAAGAAAAAGTCAGGGAGGGGAGTCGGTATGGAAAAACAGCAGTGGTACAAGCAGATGATTGTGTATCAGATCTGGCCCCGGAGCTTCTGCGATGGGAACGGAGACGGCATCGGGGATCTGTGGGGCGTTTTGAGCAAGCTGGATTACATCAAAAGCCTGGGTGCGGACGCGATCTGGTTCTCGCCGCTCTATCCCTCTCCCAACGCGGATTTCGGCTACGACATCTCCGACTACCGGAACATCCATCCGGACTACGGCAACCTGGAGATCTTCCGCCGGGTGCTCGGCGAAGCCCACGCCCGGGGCATGAAGGTGTTCATGGATCTGGTGGTGAACCATACCTCGGACGAGCATTTCTGGTTCCAGGAGAGCAGAAAGGGGAAGGACAACCCCTATCACGACTACTATTACTGGCGTCCGGGCCGGACGGTGGCCGGGCGGCGGCTGCCTCCCAACAACTGGACCAGTATGTTCGAGGGCGGCGCCTGGGAATACGACGAGGGCCTGGACGAGTACTACCTGCACCTGTTCGCCAAGAAGCAGCCGGACCTGAACATGGACAATCCCAAGGTGCGGGAAGAGGTTAAGGGCATCATGCGCTTCTGGCTGGACATGGGAGTGGACGGCTTCCGGGAGGACGTCATCACCTTCATCTCCAAGCACGAGGGCCTGCCCAACTGCTATCCGCCGCTGCCGGTGGCCAACGGGATGAAGTACTTCATCAACCAGCCCGCGGTCTATGAGTACCTGATGGAGTTCAAGAAGGACGTGCTGGACCACTACGACTGCTTCGTGGTGGGGGAGAGCCCCCAGACCACCGCGGACGTGGCTCTGCGCTATGTGACCGAGGGACCGGGCCAGGTGCTGGACGAGATGATCTCCTTCTCCCACATGGAGGCCGACTGCTTCATGACCGATATGATCCGCATGCCCTTCGACCTGCGGAAGCTGAAGCGGGCCATGTCCGACTGGCAGGAAAAGCTGGAGGGCAAGGCCTGGAACTGCCTGTATATCGAAAACCACGACCATCCCCGGATCATCAGCCGCTACGGCAGCGAGAAATACCATGACGAGAGCGGCAAGATGCTGGCGGCCATGTACATGCTCCAGCGGGGCACGCCCTTCATTTACCAGGGCCAGGAGATCGGCATGACCAATCTGCGCCTGGATTCGGTGGACAAGTACGAGGACGTGATGACCCGCAACGCGGTGAACATCGCCTCCCATCTGCTGCCGAAGAAGCAGGTGCTGCGCATGGTGCAGGAGGGCTGCCGGGACAGCGCCAGGACCCCGGTGCAGTGGTCCGATGAGCCCAACGCCGGTTTTACCTCCGGAACCCCCTGGTTCTTTGTCAATGACAACTATCCCCGGATCAACGTGAAGGCCCAGGAGGAGGATCCCGACTCCCTGCTGAACTTCTACCGCCGGCTGATCCGCTTCCGCAAGACCACGCCGGTGGCCATCTGGGGGACCTTCCGGGAGCTCGAGCCCGACAGCCGGAAGCTCTACACCTATCTGCGGGAGTACGAGGGAACGAAGCTGCTGGTGGTCTGCTCCTTTACCGACGATCAGGTCCGCTTCGACGCCCCGGAGGGCCTGCGCTTGAGCGAAGGGGAGCTGGTGCTGAACAACTACGACATGAACTTTGTCATCGCCAACGGCTTTACCACCCGCCCCTACGAGCTGCGGGTGTACCTGTTCCCGGCGAAGGAGGATGTATGATCGAAACGACGGAATTGGCCTACGCAAAGCTGAATATCTCCCTGGACGTCAGCGCCAGACGGGCCGACGGCTATCACGACATGGTCATGGTCATGCAGACCGTGTCCCTGTCTGATGAGATCCGGATCCAGCCCAACGCCTCCGGCCGGGTGATCGCCTCCTCCAATCTGCCCTTCATCCCCCGGGACGAGCGGAACCTGGCGGTCCGGGCCGCGCTGCGCTATCTGGAGCGCATCGGAAAAGAGGGCCAGGGCTTCCGTCTGGACCTGCGCAAGAACATTCCTGTGGGCGCGGGCATGGCCGGCGGCTCCTCCGACGCCGCGGCGGTGCTGCGGGGCCTGAACCGGATGTATGACAGCCCCCTGAGCCGGGAGCAGCTGGAGGAGCTGGCGGCGTCCATCGGCTCGGACGTGGCCTTCTGCGTCTCCGGCGGCACGGCCCTGGCCAAAGGCCGGGGCGAGGTGCTGGAGCCGCTGCCCGGGATCCCCGCCTGCGCCTTCACCATCGTCAAACCCGAGTTTTCCATCTCCACTCCCGATCTCTTCAAGCGCCTGGACCGCTGCCCACCCCGGAGCCACCCGGATACCCCGGGCCTGCTGGCGGCTATCGAGGCCGGGGACCTGAACGCCCTGTGCCGCCGGATGTACAACGTCTTTGAGGACGTGAGCGACCGGCGGATGAGGACCATCCGGGAGATCAAGAGCGCTCTGCTGGACCAGGGCGCCCTGGGGGCCGTGATGACAGGCACGGGCTCGGCGGTCTTCGGCGTGTTCGAGGACGAGGCCCGGGCGGAGAAAGCCCGGGAAGCCCTGAAAAAAGACTACCGCTTCTGCCGTACCGCCGTTCCGGTGGACCGGCTGTAAACAACGAGTAATAAGAAAGAGCAGGTGCATGTTATGCTGCGTATTCTGAAAACCCATCCCGAGCTGGTGCCCTTCCGGATCGACCTGGAGATGCGCATGGAGCGCTACGAGAGCAAGAAGACCCAGCTGCTGGGCAAGGACGGCAGTCTGAAGGACTTCGCCAACGCCCACGCCTACTACGGCTTCCACAAGCTGAAGGACGGCTGGGTGTACCGGGAATGGGCGCCCGGGGCCGATCAGCTCTATCTGACCGGTGAGTTCAACGACTGGCACTGGGTGGACGCTCCCATGACCAGACTGGAAAACGGCAACTGGGAGATCGTACTGCCCGGCGATACCCTGCACAAGGGCAGCCGGGTCCTGACCATCGTGCGCAATGGGGACAAGCTGTCCCAGCATGTGCCCGCCTATGCCCGCCGGGTGACCCAGGACTGGGTGACCCAGAGCTGGTGCTGCGAGGTCTGGGACGACGAGGAGCCCTATCCCTGGACCGACGGGGACTTCGTCAATACGGAGCCGCCGCTGATCTATGAGGCCCACATCGGCATGGCCAGCGAGGACTACCGGATCGCCACCTACCGGGAGTTTGCCGACAACATCTTGCCCCACGTTTTGGACGCGGGCTACAACACCATCCAGCTGATGGCGGTGATGGAGCACCCCTATTACGGCTCCTTCGGCTACCAGGTCAGCAGCTTTTTCGCCGCCTCCAGCCGCTTCGGCTATCCCGAGGATCTGAAGTATCTGGTGAACAAGGCCCACGCCATGGGCATCCGGGTCCTGCTGGACGTGGTCCATTCCCATGCGGTGGGCAATACGCTGGAGGGCCTGAACCTGTTCGACGGCACCAGCTACCAGTATTTCCACGACGGCCCCGAGGGCGATCATCCCGCCTGGGGCACCAAGCTCTTTGACTACGACAAGCCCCAGGTGATCCACTTCCTGCTCAGCAACCTAAAGTTCTGGATGGAGGAGTACCACTTCGACGGCTTCCGCTTCGACGGCGTCACCTCCATGCTTTATCACGACCACGGTCTGGGCGTGGCCTTCTCCAATCTGGGCATGTACTTCACCATGAACACCGACGTGGAGGCCGTGACCTACCTGCAGCTGGCCAACGAGCTGATCCGCCAGGTGAACCCCCAGGCCCTGACCATCTCCGAGGATATGAGCGGCATGCCCGGCATGTGCGAGCCGGTGGAAGACGGCGGCATCGGCTTTGACTTCCGTCTGGGCATGGGCATCCCCGACCTGTGGATCAAGTGGATCAAGGAGCGCCGGGACGAGGATTGGCACCTGGGCAGCCTGTGGCGGGAGCTGACCTTCCGCAACGCCCCCACCGTGGCCTACGTGGAGAGCCATGACCAGGCCCTGGTGGGCGATAAGACCGTCATGTTCCGTCTGGCGGACGCCGCCATGTACGACCAGATGACCGTGGACTGCCATACCCAGGTCATCGACCGGGCCGTGGCCTTGCACAAGATGATCCGCCTGATCACCCTGGCCGCCGGCGGTACCGGCTACCTGTGCTTCATGGGCAACGAGTTCGGTCATCCCGAATGGATCGACTTCCCCCGGCCCGGCAATGGCAACAGCTTCCAGTACTGCCGCCGGCAGTGGAGCCTGCTGGAGAACCCGGCACTGAAGTACCACCAGCTCTACGCCTTCGATCGGGATATGATCCACGTGGCCAAGGCCCACCACGTGCTGGAGGAGACCTATCCCAAGCTGCTCTGGATCCATGAGGACGACCACGTGATCGCCTTCGAGCGGGGAGACCTGGTTTTCGTCTTCAACTTCTCCCCGGACCGCAGCTACACCGACTATACCATCCCCGTCACCCACGGTGTGGACCATCAGGTCCTCTTCAGCAGCGACGACTACTGCTACGGCGGCTACGGCCGGGTAGCCCGGGATCCGGTCAGCGCCTATGTGCCCGGAATGGAGGGCAGCCACCTGCGCCTCTACCTGCCCGCCCGCACCGCCATCGTCCTCTGCCCGGCGAAAAAGGAATCATAAGACAAGCATAAAAGGCCCGCCGTCCGGCGGGCTTTTTTGCGCCGAGAGAATTTTTCTTTTTTTCAGGCAAAAGCTGTAACGAAAGCCGCCTTTCAGACATGAACAGAGCAGAAGGGGGTGAGAGGCGTGACCGATCTGGACGGGATCTACCGCCAGTATGCGCAGACTGTGTATCGCTTCCTGCTGGCCAAGACCGGCTCTCCGGAGCTTGCGGAGGAGCTGACTCAGGAGACCTTCTATCAGGCGGTGCAGAGCATCGGCCGCTATGACGGCAGCTGTCAGATCAGCACCTGGCTGTGCGGAATCGCCCGGAACGTGCTGCTGAACCACAATCGGAAGCAGAAGCACGCGTCCGTCTCTCTGGAGGAGGTGCCGGAGCCTGCCGGCGGCTCTGCGGAGGACGCGGTGCTGGGAAACATGGGCAGAGAGCTGCTGCTCACGGCGATCCACAAACAGCCGGAGCCGGGCAGAGAGGTACTGTACCTGCGCCTGCTGGGGAGCCTGAGCTTCCGGGAGATCGGCTCGATCCTGGGGCAGAGCGAGAACTGGGCCCGGGTCACCTTCTATCGGGCCAAACAAAATCTGGTAAAGGAGCTGAAAGACGATGCGTGAGACGCTTTCTTGCAGCGTTGCGAGAGACATGCTGCCCCTGCTGGCGGACGGGCTGCTCTCCCCGGAGAGCGAGGCGATCCTGAAGGAGCACCTGGCGGAGTGTCAGGTCTGCCGGGAGATCTACGGGCAGATGACCGATCCCGAGCCCGCCTCTGCCGCCGATCCGGTGGAGCTGGACTATCTGAAGAAGGTCCGCCGCAGCCGGACCCGGCTGCTGGTGGGGGCCCTGCTGGCGCTGGCCCTGATCGTCGGCGGGCTTACGGTCTGGTTCCGGGCCAGGGCGGAGCAGGCCAGCGTCAGCTACGATGAGGGCTCCAAGACCCTGGTGGTCTATGCCGCCGGCGGGGCAAAAGAACTGAAGCTGCCCGAGACGGTGAACCAGGCCCAGACCCTGGACGCCCAGTTTGACAGCTTCCACATGGCCATGTATTTGCCCATGCTGCGCACGGAGGAGACCCCTATGGAGGACTATCTGCCCGCCTACCTGGAACGCACCGAGAGGAGTCTGGACTTCCTGCGGAATTATCTGCGGGAAAACTGCAGCGACAGCTTCCCGGCGGAGCGGGCGGACAAATATGTGGAGCTCAACATCCAGCCCATAGAAAACTACGGCTGGACCGAAAAGGAGGACCGGATCGTCCTGGATATCGGCAGCTATTACTGGCACCGGGAGGAGCTGTATCTGCTCTCCCTGATGGGAACCAGGGGCGTACAGTGGAAGCAGCTGGGTTATGCCTGGTATGTGGGGTCCTGCCTGGACCCCTATGCCGAGGTTCTGCACAGCAGCTCTGCGGAGGCCCTGAAGCAGCAGCCCTACTATGAGGCCTACCTGCGCCTGGGCGGCACCGAGGAGTTCAGCCCGGAGAACTACCGGAAGCTGAACGACGCCATCTCCTGGCTCTGCCTGTCCAAACGCATGTACTGGGGCTCCGCCTATGAGAGCACCCCCCTGCGCTACACCGCCCTGTACCGGGGCCCCAGCGTCTCCACGGATCCGGGCAACGAGATGAGCGTGTGTATGGCCACCTCCTTCGTGGGCTACCTGGCGGATCAGTACGGCTTCTCCGAGACCAGCGCCTTCTGCTTCGGTCAGAAGGAATTCGACCAGGCCTTCGGCACAGATTTTGACAGCGTGTATCAGGCCTGGACAGCCCAGCTCCTGGAGACTGTCGGCGAAGCGGGCTGAACCTCAGCCCCGCCCCGGCAATAGAAAAGGAAGAGGATCTGCAGTCAGTGTGCGCAAATCCTCTTCCTTTTACCTTTAAGGGAAATTATGTTATCCCCATAGTATAAGCGTGAGAGGACAAGATCGGTCCAGGATCCTCCGGACCGTTTGCCGGTATTTCCCCCGATGCCGGCAGAACAACCGGGGCCGGGCGCGGGTTTTTCTCTTGCGGGATCGTGACATTTGTGTAAAATAAAACATAAGAAAAGCAAAGGGAAGCGAGAACCGGAACGGAAAGCGAAAGGATAAGGAAGATGAAACGATATGATTTCAACCGCGGCTGGACCTGTCGGGCGCTGAAGCCGGGCGGCGAGCCCATCCCTGTCACCCTGCCCCACGACGCCATGCGCACCGAGGCCCGGGTCGGCACCAGCCTGGGCGAGGGCAACATCGGCTGGTATGAGGGCGGCGACTATGAGTACCGCAAGATCTTTACCCTGCCGGAGGACCTGGCCGGGCAGAAGCTGATCCTGGAATTCGAGAGCGTGTATCACAACGCCGAGGTCTGGCTCAACGGACAGAAGCTCGCCTCCCGGCCCTACGGCTACACCAATTTCTACGCGGAGCTGAACGGCGCCCTGCAGGAAGGGGAGAACGAGCTGCTGGTCATCGCCCGCAACGCCGACCAGCCCAATTCCCGCTGGTATTCCGGCACGGGCATCTTCCGCCCGGTCTGGCTCTGGGCCGCCGGAGAGAAGCACGTGAAGCTCAACGGCCTGCGCATCAGGACCCTGAGCATCCGCCCGGCGAAGATCGCCGTCACGGTGGAGACCTCCGTACCCGGCCAGGCAGATGTGGAGATCCTGGACGGCGGGACTGTCGTGGCCAAGGAAAGCGGCAGCGGGCCCTTCGAGCTGGAGATCCCCGAGGCGAAGCTCTGGAACGTGGATACGCCGCATCTCTACACCTGCCGGGTGCGCTTCGGCGACGACGTGGTGGAAGAGCGCTTCGGCATCCGGACCCTGAGCTGGACTCCCGAAAAGGGCGTGGCCATCAACGGGGAGCGGGTGGTCATCCGCGGCGCCTGCATCCACCACGACAACGGCATTCTGGGCGCCTGCAGCTACCCCGAGGCGGAGGAGCGGCGCATCCGCATCCTGAAGCAGGCGGGCTACAACGCCGTGCGCTCGGCCCACAACCCCTGCTCCAAGTACCAGCTGGAGGTCTGCGATCGGCTGGGCATGCTGATGATGGACGAGTACGTGGACTGCTGGTACATGCACAAGACCCAGTATGACTACGCCTCCTTTGTCACCGACTGGTGGAAGCGGGACATGAAGGACATGGTGGACAAGGACTACAACCACCCCTGCGTCATCCTGTACTCCACCGGCAACGAGGTGGCCGAGACTGCCCAGGAGAAGGGCATCGCCCTCCAGCGGGAGTTCACCGAGTACCTGCATCAGCTGGACGATACTCGCCCCGTGACCTGCGGCATCAATATCTTCTTTAACTTCCTCTCCTCCGCCGGCTTCGGCGTATACAGCGACGAGAAGGCCCGGCAGCAGGCCGAGGCCGCAAAGAAAGCCGCCCGGGACGCCTCTGCCCAGAAGCCCAAGAGAAAGTCCGTGGGCTCCGAGTTCTATAACGTGCTGGCGGCCAGGATCGGCTGCGACTTCATGAAGTTCGGGGCCAGTCTGCCCATGTGCGACTGGAAGACCCGGGATGCCTTCGCCGCCATGGATATCGCCGGCTACAACTACGGCAACTGGCGCTATCGCAAGGACGCCAAAAAGTACCCCAAGCGCCTGATCCTGGGCAGCGAGACCCTGATCGGCGACGCCTACGACTTCTGGGAGATCGCCAAGGAGCTGCCCCAGCTGGTGGGCGACTTCGTCTGGGCCGGCTGGGACTACATCGGCGAGTGCGGCGACGGCGGCCCGGAGTACCCCGATTATCTGTCCGAGAACCCGGAGGACCGGATCCGGGGCGGTACCTGCCGCATCGACTTTACCGGCAAGATGACCCCGGAGGTGGATTACACCCGGGTGGCCTTCGAGCTGGAGAAGGGGCCCAGGCTGGCCGTGATCCCGGCCTATGAGAAGCAGCGCCCCGCCATTACCGGCTGGCAGATGACCAGCGCCAAGCGCTCCTGGACCTGGCCCGGCTGCGACGGGCAGGAGACGGACGCGGAGGTCTATGCCCGGGCCCACAGCGTGGAGGTCCTGGTCAACGGTCAGAGCGCGGGAAAAAAGAAAGTGAAAAAGGCCCGGGCCAATTTCCGGGTGACCTACCATGACGGGGAGATCACGGCCGTGTCCTATGACGCCTCCGGGAAAGAGCTCGGCAGGGATACCCTGCGAACCGCGGGCAGCGAGACCGAGCTGCGCCTGGAGCCGGAGAGCACCGGCTGCCATCCCGGCGAGATGGTCTATTTCCGCATGCGCTACACCGATGAAAAGGGCGAGGTCAAGCCCATGGAGAAGCACCGCGTCTCCGTCAGCGCCGAGAACGGCCTGGTGATGGGCACAGCCAATGCCAGCCCCTACTTCAAGGGCAACTACGCCCAGAGCGAAGTGCCGACCTACTTCGGCGAGGCCCTGGCCGTCGTGCAGGCCGGGGAGGCGGGCACCCTGCGCGTGACCGTCACCGACGGCGAGCGGACGGCGACCGCGGAGCTGCCCTGCCGGTAAGACAAATCCCGCGCGGCCGGCATTCCTTCCGGGTTCCGGAATAGAGCCGCGCCGGTAAGCCGCCGGAGAAAAAACCAAAAAAGCAAAACGCAAAACCGTCTGCCACACAGGGGACGGTTTTGCGTTTTTTGCGTTTTTTTCCCGGACTCAGTACGGATCGGAGCTGTCTCCGGGGGACAGGGGATAGGTTATATTGTCGGAGGGCGTCGGGCACAGGCCGTTCACCCCGGAGGTGATGGCCCAGATGGCGTCGCCGTCGGCGCCGTAGGCGGCGCTGCCGGAGTAGTCCAGCTGAGAGACGGAGCTGTTGAGCAGGAACTGGACGGAGTCGGCGCTGACCCACTGACCGGTATCCGCCGACCGGGCCCGCAGATTGCGCAGCTGCATGCTGCGGACCTCTCCGGCGTAGTCGGGCAGGAAGTTCTCCAGGAAGCCGCCCGCGCTGTTGGGATAGACCTCGGCCACTCCGGTGTCGAAGGAGGCCAGCATGGTCCACTCGTAGGTCTGCAGATCACAGACGAAGGCAGTCAGGACGGTGTTGCCGGTCTGTTCCGACCGGCTTGTCTGGAGCAGCACCCGGTAATCCCGCCCCGGACGCCAGTCATAAGGGAGAATAACGTGGGTGAAGCTGCCCTCGGCCATGTCCGTATTTCCGCTGCCCTGGCCCTCGGGGTAGATCACCTGAGGGGTAAATACCGTCACGTTTCCGGCGGCGTCCTGACAGAAGGTGCTCCAGACGGTCATGATGAAGACCCGGGAGCCGTCGCCCAGGGTCTGGAAGCCGCAGTACCCGCCCGGAATGCCGGTATAGTCGTTGTAAACGGACACATATCTGGCCTGCAGGGCCGACACGTCCATCCACCAGTTGAGCGGGCACAGATAGGTCCCCAGAGGCTGATGATCCGCGTGCAGATCCACACTGTATTCCAGGACCCGATTGACGCCGGGATAATGGGGATAGATGGAGATATAGGGCGAGCGTGCCGTCCCCCTGGCCTGATCGATCTGCGCATCTGAGGGGGAGGGCATGGCCTGCTGCCAGTCCCTCGCAGTGTAGGCGTAGGGGTCCGCCGTCGGGACGGAAGGCGCGGGCGCTGCCGGTGCGGGCGCGGGCTGAGCAAAGCTGGGCGCGGGGGTACTCAGGCTGAGCCCGGGAGTCGGCGCCGCCGGCTCGTCAGACTTCCGCGTGCTGCTGATGAAAATGAAGAGAAGGACCGCCAGCGCGATCCAGAACAGACCGTTGGTTTTTTTCATACCTGGAACCTTTCCTTATTGCGAATCTGTTGCTGCCCTGACCAACGAATTGTTTTGATACCGGAAAGATCCGGACGTGGACAATGGGTTTTGCTTCCCACCGTGGAAATCCACTGTTATAAAGGCTCGCTCTTGATTGCCGCTTGCTTTTATTTCGAAACGGAATGAAATGCCTTCATGATATGCTGACCGTTTCACAAATAAATCCTTATAATACAGGAGAACATCTCTTGGACTTGATGTGACTACAATATGCTGTGGAACTCTGCTTTTGGGCTGCCAGGTTGCACAGAAAAAAACATGCTCGAATCGTAGCAGTTCGCTTTCGTTATCCTGAAACAGCTTTCGAATAATGGCAAAGAAATCGTCCTGTTTCATCTGCCTTTTGCTGATCCATTGAACCGCTCGACGCATATTCGGAGAAGAATTGTGATCATCATACAGAACTTTAACAAAATACTTAAAGCCGCCCTGAATTCGCTGATCGGCCACGGAAGCTGCCTTCGAATTATCGTCTTCCGGCCGATGCGGTGGTATCTCATGTTGCTCGGAAGCAGATAAAAGGGCATCGCACCATATTGTATCATCGCCGTCCGGTTGACGGGGTGGTATCTCAAGTCGTTCAAAAGCCGGTAAAATGGAATCGTACCATACCGCAACAAGGCGATAATCATAAACCAATTGGAGCGCTTTTAGCCTGTTGGAGATGTTATACATACTGGGATCGCTGACGAACTGGGGACGCAATTCGATTTCGCTGCCGGTCAACGCAAGCGAGGATTCCGGGTTCAGGGAATCCGGCAATGCAAAGGTGTTCGGTTTGCGCAACAGCGCTTTATTCCATGCTGGCTGTAATGTCGGAATCTCAGCGGCGATCAGAGAGGATAGATTCTTATATGCATGTTTTGAATACATGGACTCTGCGGAATATGGTACGACCGATCCGTCGAGAGGGTTGAGGTATATATGGTTAAAAAAATCAATATCGACTATACATCCATGGACCTTTGCGCTCACCTTCTTTGGGGAAATTGCCCGAACAAATTCACTAAGACTGTAGAGGGCATCCCAATATTTTGAGAACATATTGAGCACCATGGTTCCATAGGCGGGTAATCGCTCATAATAGTATTCAACAGGCCTTTCCAACCGTCTCATGTGCGCGCCCTGCAAAATACAGGTGCTTCCCTTCGAAGATACGGAGACAAACATGATAAAACCGGAATTTTTTAGGAGAAGTACATGATCTGTATGAGAAAATTTGGGCTGAAATACCCATATATCAGTCGCAACGCTTCTGTAATACCTCCAATAATCCATGACCCGTATTGTGTAGATGCCATCAGAATAGCTGTCGGGGTCAAACGGACTATTCTCAAATTGCAAGGAATACATCTCAAAAAAATCCGAGATAACCGCTGGATCTTCACCATGCACATCTCGCCATAGAGCAGGATCGTCCGGAACTGAATATCCGATCACAGTTCGGCTTACCTGTTGAAAGACTTTGTCAGGAATGTCAGCAACATTTATGCTGTAGGAACGATTCAGGAGGGGATTGAAGATCCCTATTGTGCGGATGTTTTTGAAGACTGAGGGCGTGGAACGGCATCCCATGATGTAATACATGAGAATCTGCAGGAGTTCATGCGGCTTTGGAGGGGTTTTTGATACCTTTAGATCCCACATCCCATCGGAAGTGAGATAATCTCCGTCTCCGGAGCTTACGATCGAGGTGAAGCCACCACCAAAAGAAAACCCAACATCAATAATAGGGTCATGCTGATGAAGAAAAGCGAGGGTCCGGCCAACCAATGTCTTGATATTGTTTACGATGGTGTCGGGAATTTTTATGCGTGGGAACGACTTGAAATAAGCCGTACCTTGCCGGAAAGCCACATCATATTTTGTAAGCTTACAAGCCGCGAGGATGGATTCCTTATTAAGTCGATTTATTTTGCTCAGGAGCTTTGCGGCAACTGCGGTTTCGCCTACCCTTTCAGCACCCTCGAGAGGTATCCCAAAAGCTTTTTCAGTTGGGAACCCACATAAAAACCTGCTGAGATAATCTACCGCGGTTCCCTGCATAGAAGCAAATGCCGGCTCGATCTCAATAACTGCGAGATCATCATCATATACTTGTTCAGTAAACTGCGAGAGGGGAAGATACCCACCTCGTGGCTGCGTTACGCTTTTTGCGCGTGCTGTGACTGAGAGCATAGTCAAATCTCCAAACACAAAAATGGCCGAATACAGAAAAGCAAAGAACACGGATTACAGTACGGAAGTTCAGTATAACGGATCATATTATAACATACCGGGGCAGGGCTCTGCAATCGAGAAGAAAAAGCGCCTGTCGAAAAAACTCCTTATCGATCGATCAGCGTCGTTAACGATTCCATCCAACTACATCTACAACTACAACTACAACTGCATCTACAACTACAAACACAACAGCAGCCACAGCGTCAACTGCATTCCGCTGCGGCGCGCGCACAAGAAAGACGCGGGTTAGGGGTTTTAAGGTAAAAAAATATTGCACGCTAATTCTATCAAAATTAGCGTGCAAATATGGCGGAGATGGAGAGATTCGCTTGCATTTTGATTCCGCCTGCGGGGGATGCGGAATCAAAATAGCGGTGTTCGCCAGTGTTTGCACTGGCTCACGCACAGGCCACCGGCCTGTGCGATACACATTCGAATCTCTCCAACCACTTATGAAAAAGATCCCCCACCGGGTGGTGGGGGATCTTGATGGAGAGATTCGAACTCTCGAGGAGCTTTTGACCCCTACACGATTTCCAATCGTGCGCGCTCGACCAACTACGCGACATCTCCGTGTTGCTCAAGAAACAAGCTATTCACTTGACAGCTTGGATATTATAAGCCCTCATTCCGGGAAAGTCAAGGAGTTTTTTCTCTTTTTTCAGAATTCTGCGGAGATAGCATAGAATCCGCAGAGAGAGGAAAAACTACGGAAAACACGGGAGGGGATCCAATGCAGAAAGATTCAAGCAAACAACACGCGAAGGAAGGCGGCCTGGGCATGACCAACGAGGAGTACCGGGCCTATGCCGAACGACACATGCCCCGGTCCAAGGCCGGACCCAACGCCCTGAAGGCCTTTCTCATGGGCGGGGCCATCTGCTGCCTGGGCCAGCTGATCGGCGACCTGTTCTCCCTCTGGGGCCTGGACACCGAGGCCGCCGGTACGGCCACCTCCATCACCCTGGTGTTTCTGGGGGCGGCCCTTACCGGCTTCGGCGTCTATGACGACCTGGCCAGGCTGGGCGGCGCCGGGACCCTGGTGCCCATTACCGGCTTTGCCAATTCCGTGGCCGCCCCGGCCCTGGAATTCAAGACCGAGGGGATCATCACCGGCACCTCGGCCAAGATGTTCGTCATCGCCGGGCCCGTGATCGTCTGCGGCCTGAGCGCCAGCGTCGTCTACGGCCTGATCCTGTGCCTGATGGGGGTGGGGCCGTGAAAAAGAAGAAGCAGGACCGGCCCTGTGTCCCGCTGGGGAAGGATGAGCGGGCGAAGAAGGGGACGATTGCCAAGCCCGGTTCGGCAAAGCCGGAGGCGCCCGACGGCGTCTCCGGGGACTGGGGCTAAGTTCACAGAAAAGCGGATCTCTTCGATTTAGGGAGAGGTCCGCTTCTTTTACATATAAGATTGACATAGATTTCACAAACGGATATAATGAGTCTGTCTCGACAGAGGGGAAGTCCTTGTCGAAATGTAGGAATTTTTTCAAGACGGAACGCAGTTTGTTCTTGAAAGAACCTCCGCCTTGCGGTATAATAAGCTTTGGTGTTTTGCACAAGTGTTTCCATAATGCGGGGCGGATTTCCGCTCCGAAGCTGAAAAAACCAACAAGAGGGGGTGTGTCAATGTCATTTGATGCGATCGCCAGCGTGACTGCGGCGGAGGCGGAAGCGAAAGCCACCGTCGCCAATGCCGAGGCGGAAGCCAGACAGCGTCTGGCCGAGGCGGAGGCCGCAGGGAAGACCGCGGTGGAGGCGGCCATCGCCCGGGCCGACAGCGAGCTGGGCCAGCTGCGCCGGAAGGCGGCGGAGAAGGGCCGGACCGAGGAGGACGAGCAGGCGGCCGAACTGGAGAAGGAAAAGGCGGCTCTCCGCAAAAAGGCGGAGGGACGGCTGGACGCCGCGGCAGCGCTGATTGTGGAAAGGATAGTGAACATCTGACATGGCCATTGTAAACATGAAACGGCTACGGGTCATGCTTGTCCGCTCCCGGAAGGAAGAGCTGCTGAAGGAACTGACCAGGCTGGGCTGTGTGCAGCTGACGGAGCTGGAGACCGATGAGGTCCTCCGCCCGGAGAGCAGCGATCTGCTGGAGCTGCGCAGCCGTCAGGCCGATCTGGACCGGGCCATCCAGCTGCTGAACGCCTACGCCCCGGTGAAGAAGCCCCTGCTCAGCGCCAAGCCCGAGCGGGAGGAGGCGAGCTTCCTCGATGACGAAGGCCTGGACGAGGCCTCCGCTCTGGCCCGGCAGCTGCTGGACCTGGAGGACAAGGTTCGCCGGGACAGCGCCGAGGAGAGCCGTCAGCGGGGGATCATCGAGTCCCTGACGCCCTGGAAGGATCTGGACCTGCCTCTGGAGACCGAGGGCACCGAGCGCACCAGCCTGCTGCTGGGCACCATGTCCCAGCGGATGAACCTGGCGGAGGCCCAGAACGCCCTGGCCGCTGCCGCCGACGAGGCGGAGCTGTTCCCCATCTCCGGCGACAAGTCCCAGCGCTACCTGGCTCTGGTCTGCATGAAGGACCAGCTGTCCGCGGCCCAGGAGAGCCTGCGGCCCTTCGGCTTTACGGCCCTGTCCTTCTCCGGACAGACCGGCACGGCCAGGGAGGGGATCGCCGCCGCGGAGGAGAAGCTCAAGACCCTGGCTGAGGACAAGGAAGCCTGCAGGGCGGAGATCGTCTCCCTGGCCTCCCACCGGGAGGAACTGGAGCTGGCCTCTGACCGGATGGGCACCCGGATCGCCATGGCCGAGGCGGAGGAACGCCTGGGCGGCACCGAGAGCACCCTGGTCCTGGAGGGCTGGGCTCCGGCCGAACGGGAGGAGGAGCTGGAGCAGCTCTTCGATAAGCTGGACTGCGCCTGGGAGACCCGGACCCCGGAGGAGGACGAGTATCCCGAAGTCCCCGTAAAACTGAAAAACAACAAGCTGACCAATGCTCTGAACATGGTCACCGATATGTACTCCCTGCCGGCCTACGGCACGGTGGACCCCAACCCCCTGATGGCCCCCTTCTTCCTGCTGTTCTACGGCCTGATGATGGCGGACATGGGCTACGGGCTCATCATGATGCTGGCCGCGGTGGTGGCCATCCGGAAGCTGAAGCCCCGGGAGGGCAGCCTGGCCTTCTGCCAGCTGCTGCTGTACGGCGGCATCTCCACCTTCATTTTCGGCGCCCTGACCGGCGGCCTGTTCGGCGACGCGCCGGCGGTGCTGGCCAGGATGCTGGGCTCCGACTGGGAGGGTCTGCCGGCCCTGTTCAGTCCGGTGCGGGACAGCCAGACGGTGCTATACGGCGCTATGGTCCTGGGCGTTATCCACCTGAATGTGGGCATGATCGTCTCCTTCGTCCAGAAGGCCAAGGCCGGGAACATCCTGGACGGCGTCTTTGAGGAAGGCCCCCTGTGGGTGATCCTGCTGGGCGGCGTGCTGATGGGCCTGCAGATGCTGGTACTGAAGGATCTGACGATCCTGAAGACCATCGGTCTGGTCATCCTGATCGTAGGCGCAGTGATGCTGCTCTACGGCGCGGGACGCCACGCCAAGGGCTTCGGCAAGGTGACGGCCGCCTTCGGCATCATCTACAACACCCTGACCGGTTGGTTCGGCGATATTCTGAGCTACTCCCGTATCATGGCCCTGATGCTGGCCGGCGGCGTTGTGGCCCAGGTCTTCAATTCCATCGCCGCCATGCCCGCCGAGGGCGCCGGGGTAAACCCCCTGACCATTCTGGTCTTTATCCTGATCTTCCTGGTGGGCCACGCCCTGAACTTCGGTCTGAACCTGCTGGGCTGCTTTGTCCACGACCTGAGACTGCAGTGCCTGGAGTTCTTCGGGAAGTTCTATCAGGACGGCGGCAAGCCCTTCCAGCCCCTGCGCATTCGCGGCAAGTACGCGGTGCCCAAGGAGTGAAAAGGTGCCCACATAAAGGCAAATGCGCCGCGGCTTCCCCCTCCGGGGAAGTGCCCGAAGGGCGATAGGGGCGCCCTTTCAGTCGCTGCGCGACAGCTCCCCCAGAGGGGGAGCCGATAAGGGTAACCCCTCCACCGCTGGCGCGGTCCCGCTCCAGAGGCTTTTGACGCAAGATCGGGGAGAATCCCCCAGTCAGCTGTGCTGACAGCCCCCTTTAGGCAAGGGGGACCCCTCCACCGCTGACGCGGTCCCGCTCCAGAGGCTTTTGACGCAAGATCGGGGAGAATCCCCCAGTCAGCTTTGCTGACAGCCCCCTTTAGGCAAGGGGGCCTACAAGATCGGGGAGAATCCCCCAGTCAGCTGTGCTGACAGCCCCCTTTAGGCAAGGGGGCCAATAAGGTAGTTTATTAATTAAAATAATAGGAGGAAAACACTATGAATTTCTTGGAAACCTTCGGCGGTTACGCACTGGGTCTGCTGGGCGCGGGTCTGGCGGCTGTTCTGGCGGGCATCGGCTCGGCCAAAGGTACCGGCATCGCCGGTGAAGCGGGCGCCGGCCTGGTGTCCGAGGACCCCAGCAAGTTCGGTAAGGCCATGATCCTGCAGGTCATCCCCGGTACTCAGGGCCTGTACGGCTTCGTCATCTGGTTCCTGGCCTTCAACAAGCTGGTCCCCACCATGGACGTGGCCCAGGGTCTGCAGATCCTGGCCGCCTGCCTGCCCATCGCGCTGGGCGGTCTGCTCTCCGGTATCGCCCAGGGCAAGGTCGCTGCCGCCTCCGTCAACATCCTGGCCAAGAAGCCCGACGACTGGTCCAAGGGCATGATCCTCTGCATCACCGTGGAGTTCTACGCCATTCTGTCCCTGCTGGCCTCCTTCATGATGCTCAACGCCATCTCCCTGTAAGCTGGCAGAACAGGAGTCGATATGAAAGGCACTGAAAAGATCATCGCCCACATCACGGGCGATGCCAGGACCCAGGCAGAGGAGATCCTGCGCCGGGCCGACCAGCAGTGCGCCGAACTGCGCCAGCAGGCCGACCAGAAGGCCGCCCAGGCCTATGGCGAGCGGATCCGTCTGGGGGTCAAGGCCTGTGAGGATCAGACCGACAGCGCCCGGCGCATCACTAAGATGGAGGCCAGAAAGAGCCTGCTGGCTCTGAAGCAGGAGATGGTCTCCCAGAGCTTCGACAAGGCCCTGACCCAGATCACCCAACTCCCCCGGGAGCAGTACGTTGCCTTCCTGGCCAAGCTGGCCGCCCAGGCCGCTGTCACCGGCACCGAGGAGATCGTGCTCAACGAGCGCGACCGGAAGGAGATCGGCGCCGACCTGGTGAAGGCCGCCAACGCCCTGCTCAAGGGCGGGAAGCTGACGCTCAGCGACAAGACCGGCGACTTTGCCGGCGGGCTCATCCTTCGCCGGGGCAGCATCGAGGCCAACTGCACCCTGGAGCTGCTGGTGGAGCTGAGCCGGAACGAGCTGTCCGCCCAGGTGGCGGAGCTGCTCTTCGCCTGATCCCAAATAGGGAGGAATCGTTTTGGCTATCAAGAAAGAAGCGTACCTGAGCCTGTCGGCCATGCTGCGCGCCCGGGAACCCCGGCTCCTCAACGCCGAGCGGGCGGGGCGTATGCTGGACGCGGCCTCCGCGGAGGAGGCGGCCAAGCTGCTTGCCGACTGCGGCTACGGCGATCTGGGCGGCATGAACGCATCCCAGCTGGAGGAGGTCCTGACCGGCCGGCGCAACGCCATTTTCGACGAGCTGGCGGGCCTGGCTCCCGATCCGGGGATCGTGGATCTGTTCCGGGTCAAGTACGATATTCACAACATCAAGACCATCCTGAAGGCCGAGGCCATGGGTGTGGATCCCCACAGCCTGCTCAGCCGTTCCGGGCGCATTGAGCCCGAGAAGCTGCTGGAGGCCCGCCGGGAGGAGCAGACCCGGGATCTGCCCCCGATCCTGGCTTCCGCCATGAAGGAAGCCGGAGAGCTGCTGGCCCGGACCTCCAATCCCCAGCTGGCGGACTTCGTGCTGGACCGGGCGTATTTCGAGGAACTGCTGCGCATCGCCGGGGAAGTGGGAAACCCCTTCATCCTGGGCTATGTGCGCCTGCAGATCGACTGCGCCAACCTGAAGAGCGCCGTGCGCACCCTGCGCATGGGCAAGGACGCGGAGTTTATGCGCCTGGCGCTGATCCCGGGCGGCAATGTGGACCCGGACCGGATCCTGGCCGCTGCCGACGGCGAGAGCCTGGCGGCGCTGTTCCAGTCGGGTGCTCTGGAGAAGGCCGCGGCCCTGACGGCGGAGACCTGCCAGGGCGGCCCCATGACCGCCTTCGAGCGGAGCGTGGACAACGCCATGAATACCTACCTGCGCTCGGCCAAGCTCATAAGCTACGGACCGGAGCCCCTGGCGGCCTACCTGGCCGCGGCGGAAGGGGAGATCACGGCTGTGCGCATGATCCTGACGGGCCGTCTCTCCGGCGTATCAGCGGAGACCATCCGGGAAAGGCTGCGTGATCTGTATGCTTAAAATTGCGGTTATCGGCGGTCGCGAGACCGTGATGGGCTTCAAGGCCCTGGGCCTGGAGGCCTATCCCGTGGACACGGCGGAGGAGGGCCTGAAGACCCTGCGCAGCCTGACCCGGGAGCACGACGACTACGCCATCATCTACATCGAGGAGAACCTGGCCGCCCAGCTGTCCCATGAGATCGACAAGTTCAAGGACAGCCCCACCCCCGCCATCATCCTGATCCCCGGGCGGGAGGGGAGCCTGGGCCTGGGACAGAGAGCCCTGCGCGCCGCCGTGGAGCGGGCCGTGGGCACCAATATCCTGGGAGACTGAGATCAAATTCGGAGTTCGGAGTTCGGAATTCGGAATGAGGAACACCTTCTTTGATCCATTTCTCCACTCCATCTCCTTACCTTTATTATTCGAAAAAGGAAGGTAATACTATGAGCGGAACCATTACCAAAGTATCCGGCCCGCTGGTGGTGGCTGAGGGCTTGGCGGACGCCAACGTCTCCGACGTGGTCCGTGTGGGCTCTCAGCGTCTGATCGGCGAGATCCTGAATATGACCGGCGACCGCGCTTCCATCCAGGTCTATGAGGAGACCTCCGGCCTGGGACCCGGCGCTCTGGTGGAGACCACCGGAATGCCCATGTCTGTGGAGCTGGGGCCCGGCATGCTGGACAACATCTACGACGGCATCCAGCGTCCCCTGCCCGAGATGCGCGCCCTGACCGGCGACAACATCACCCGCGGCACCGACGTTCCCGCCCTGAACCGGGAAAAGAAGTGGGACTTCGTACCCGTGGCGAAGATCGGCGACAAGCTGGTGGCCGGCGACGTGCTGGGCACCGTCCAGGAGACCAGCGCCATCCTGCACAAGATCATGGTGCCCTACCGGGTCTCCGGAGAGCTTGTCCGGATCGAGAGCGGCGAGCACACCGTCACCGACGTGATCGCGGTGCTGAAGGACGAGAAGGGCAAGGAGCATGAGCTCACCATGATGCAGCGCTGGCCCGTGCGTATCGCCCGCCCCTACACCCGCAAGTACGTGCCCAGCCGCCCCATGAACAGCGGCCAGCGCATCATCGACACGCTGTTTCCCATCGCCAAGGGCGGCACCGCCGCCGTGCCCGGCCCCTTCGGCTCGGGCAAGACCGTGGTGCAGCACCAGCTGGCCAAATGGTCCGATGTGGACATCGTCATTTACATCGGCTGCGGCGAGCGCGGCAACGAGATGACCGACGTTCTGATGGAGTTCCCCGAGCTGAAGGACCCCAGAAACGGCGAGCCTCTGATGAAGCGCACCGTGCTGATCGCCAACACCTCCGATATGCCCGTGGCGGCCCGCGAGGCCTCCATCTACACCGGCATCACCATCGCCGAGTACTTCCGCGACATGGGCTACGACGTGGCCGTTCTGGCCGACTCCACCTCCCGCTGGGCCGAGGCTCTGCGCGAGATGTCCGGCCGTCTGGAAGAGATGCCCGGCGAAGAGGGCTATCCCGCCTACCTGGCCTCCCGTCTGGCCCAGTTCTATGAGAGAGCCGGCGTGGTGGAGTGCCTGGGCTCCGAGGACCGTCAGGGCTCCGTCACCGCCATCGGCGCCGTGTCGCCTCCGGGCGGCGATATCTCCGAGCCTGTGTCTCAGGCCACCATGCGCATCGTCAAGGTGTTCTGGGCGCTGGACTCCAGTCTGGCCTACGCCCGTCACTTCCCGGCCATCAACTGGCTGACCTCCTACTCCCTGTATCTGGAGGGCCTGGGCCCCTGGTACAACGAGCAGTTCGGCGAGGCCTACATGAAGAACCGCGAGAAGGCCATGCACATCCTGCAGGAGGAGAGCGAGCTGCAGGAGATCGTCCGTCTGGTGGGCCAGGACGCTTTGTCCCCGGCCGACCGTCTGACCATGGAGACCGCCAAGAGCATCCGTGAGGACTTCCTGCAGCAGAACGCCTTCGTGGATGAGGACGCCTATTCCTCCTACCTGAAGCAGTTCAAGCTGATGGCCCTGGTGCTGCGCTTCGACAGCCTGTGCCGGGAGGCCCTGGACAAGGGCGCCAATATGAACAAGCTCTTCGCCATCGATGCCCGCGAGCGGATCGGCCGTGCCAAGACCGTGGACGTGAACGAGTTCGAGCGGGTCTATGCCGAGATCGAGGCCCAGATGCAGCGGGAGATCGAGGAAGTTATCGCCGGAGGTGAGGACGCATGATCAAAGAGTATAAGACCATAAGAGAGATCGCCAGCCCTCTGATGATCGTGGAGCACGTGGAAGGTGTGACCTACGACGAGCTGGGCGAGATCGAGCTGCCCAACGGGGACGTTCGGCGCTGCAAGGTGCTGGAGGTGGAGGGCGACCGGGCGGTGGTCCAGCTGTTCGAGTCCGCCCAGGGCATCAACCTGGCCGAGTCCAAGGTCCGCTTGAGGACATGCTGGGCCGCGTCTTCAACGGCATGGGCCAGCCCATCGACGGCGGCCCCGCCATCCTGGCCGACGCCCACATGGACATCAACGGCCTGCCCATGAACCCCGCCGCCCGTGCCTACCCCGCCGAGTTCATCCAGACCGGCGTGAGCACCATCGACGGTCTGAACACCCTGGTAAGAGGCCAGAAGCTGCCCATCTTCTCCGGCTCCGGTCTGCCCCACGCCGCCCTGGCCGCCCAGATCGCCCGTCAGGCCCGCGTGCTGGGCGACAACGAGACCTTCGCTGTGGTCTTCGCCGCCATCGGCATCACCTTTGAGGAGTCCGAGTACTTCATCAACGACTTCCGCCGCACCGGCGCCATCGACCGTACCGTGGTCTTCTCCAACCTGGCCAACGACCCCGCGGTGGAGCGTATCGCCACCCCGCGTATGGCGCTGACCGCCGCCGAGTACCTGGCCTTCGAGAAGGACATGCAGGTGCTGGTCATCCTGACCGATATCACCAACTACGCCGAGGCTCTGCGTGAGGTCTCCGCGGCCAAGAAAGAGGTCCCGGGCCGCCGCGGCTATCCCGGCTACCTGTACACTGACCTTGCCACCATGTACGAGCGGGCCGGACGCCGTCAGGGCAAGAAGGGCTCCATCACCATGATCCCCATTCTGACCATGCCCGAGGACGACAAGACCCACCCCATCCCCGACCTGACCGGCTATATCACCGAGGGCCAGATCATCCTGAGCCGCGATCTGCACCGGAAGGGCATCGTGCCTCCCGTGGACGTGCTGCCCTCCCTGAGCCGTCTGAAGGACAAGGGCATCGGCGTGGGCAAGACCCGTGAGGACCATGCCGGCACCATGAACCAGCTCTTCGCCGCCTACTCCCGGGGCAAGGACGCCAAGGAGCTGATGACCATTCTGGGCGAGGCCGCTCTGAGTGACGACGACAAGCTCTTTGCCAAGTTCGCCGACGAGTTTGAGCGCCGCTATGTCAGCCAGGGCAATTCCACCAACCGCTCCATCCAGGAGACCCTGGATCTGGGCTGGGAGCTGCTGAGCATCCTGCCCCGCCGCGAGCTGAAGCGTATCAAGCCCGAGATGATAGAAAAGTACATGCCGAAAGAGCAGTAACCGGCTCGCGCCTCCCCCTGTGGGGGAGGTGGCCGAGCGAAGCGAGGCCGGTGGGGGTCTGCCCCTTCACCGCTTCGCGGAGCTCCCCCAAAGGGGGAGCCAAGAATAATTGGAGGTGAAAGCTTTTGGCAAGTACCGCAATAACCCCGACCCGAATGGTGCTCAACCAGCTCAAGGGCCGCCTGAAAACCGCCCGCCGGGGCCACAAGCTCCTGAAGGATAAGCGGGATGAGCTGATGCGCCAGTTCATGGACGTGGTGAAGAAGAACAAGCAGCTGCGTCTGAAGGTGGAGGAGGGCCTGACCGAGGCCTTCGGATCCCTGCAGGTGGCGTCCTCCATCATGTCTCCCGAGATGCTGGGCCAGGCGCTGCTGTATCCCCGGCAGAGCGTGGAGCTGGGGCTCAAGTTCCGCAACATCATGAGCGTGAACGTGCCCGAGTACAGCTTCCAGACCAAGAACAACGATCCCACGGAGATCTATCCCTACGGCTTTGCCCAGACCTCCGGCGAGCTGGACGACGCGCTGGAGAAGCTGGCGAAGGTGTTCCAGGATATGCTGGAGCTGGCCCAGGTGGAGAAGACCATGCAGCTGCTGGCCGAGGAGATCGAGAAGACCCGCCGGCGCGTGAACGCGCTGGAGTACGTGATGATCCCCGAACTGGAGGGCAACATCAAGTACATCTCCATGAAGCTGGAGGAGAACGAGAACTCCACCAAGGTCCGGCTGCTCAAGGTCAAGGAGATGGTCCTGCAGGACGCGCACCACTACAAATAAATTCGGAGTTCGGAGTTCGGAATTCGGAATGAAAAACAAGACGCCGGGTTTCCCCAAAACGGGGAGATCCGGCGTCTGGCGGCTTGCGGCAGACCGAAAACAGGAGGGCTTATACGGCTTTCTGATAAGAAGACAAGGACGGCAGGGCGGCTTCGTGGCAAGCGCGGCGACCTGAAAGAAGATACAACAGCCCCTTTCAGAGGGGCCAAGTCAAATTTGGAGTTGGGAATGAAAAACAAGACGCTGAGTTTTCCAAAATTGGGGAGACTCAGCGTCTTGCTTCTGGACTTATCAGGAATTCCGAACTCCGAATTCCGAATTCCGAACTCTAACCGACCGGTACGTCCTGATAGCTTTCGCCCGTGACGGCGACGGTCACGCTGCCGCCGGACAGATCGAAGATCCGGGCCCGGAAGGCCTCGCTCTTATCCTCCGGGAGCAGGGCGTGGATCGTGACGGCGGCGCCGTATTCGATCTCTCCCACCGCGCCGCCAAAGGAACTAAGCTCCAGCTTATAGCGCTCCAGGGAAGCGTAGGAGCAGGGGAGATCCACAGTCACCCAGCGCCGGACCACCGAACGCCCGGCGGCGTCCAGGGCGTCCTTGGCGCTCTTGGTGTAGGCCCGCAGGAGCCCGCCGGTGCCCAGCAGCACCCCGCCGAAGTAGCGGGTCACCACACAGACCAGATTTTCGATGCCCTCCCGGCGAAAGACCTCCAGCATGGGCAGGCCCGCCGAGCCCTGGGGCTCGCCGTCGTCGGAATAGCGCTCCGGGCCCTCGTGGAGGATATAGCACCAGCAGTTGTGCCGGGCGTCGTAGTATTTCTTTTTCATTTCGGCGATGAAGGAGCGGGCCTCCTCTTCGCTTTCCACCCGACGCACATGGCCCAGGAAGCGGCTGCGCTTCTCGGTAAATTCCGCCTCGCCCGCCCCGGTGGGAATGAAATACTCGCTCATGGGTCTGTCTCCTCCGGTAAACTCTGATAGTAGCGATCCTCCGCCCATTTAGAGGGATTACCCTCTATGTAAAGATAGATGTCGCGATAATCCGCATCCCCGCGTATGACATGCTCATAATAACCCCGCTGCCAGAGCTTTCCCGTCAACCCGGCTTTTCTGCAATCGTTCGCCACGATGGACTTGTACGCGCCGACGATCCGTCCCAGTGTAGGGGCGACCCTTGTGGTCGCCCGATCCTCTGCGATACGGCAGATAAAGTGAACGTGATTGGGCATCACAACGCTTGCATCAATGGATACCCCGTATTCTGTTTCCAGTCTGGAGAGGGTACTCTCGGCAATAGCGCCATAGGAAGTCAGACGCAATTCCGGGCGACCGCAAGGGTCGCCCCTACGTATATCCGAGAGAATACACCTTCGATCCTGCGTGCAGATAGTGACGAAATAAGCGCCGGGTAAGCGATAGTCATATTTGGGAAGCCGAAGAGATTTGCGGTCGGGCAGATCAGCTGGAGAGTCGTTCATATCCGCGTTCCTCGCTGTAGGGGCGACCCTTGTGGTCGCCCGCGTGGCAGACCGTGCGGCATTGCGTTAACGGCTGACCTCGGACCGCCCAATGGAATAATACCTGCTGCGGCGGGTGTCGCCCAGGGCGGAGGTCCAGTCCTCCTCACAGCGGAAGGTGAAGCCGCACTTTTCGATGACCCGGCGGGACTTGCGGTTCTGCACCGCGTGGGCACACCAGACCTCCCGGGCGCCGCGCCGGAAGAGCAGGTCGATCAGGGCCCGAACGGCTTCGGGCATGAGCCCCTGCCCCCAATAGGGCCGGGCCAGCCAGTAGCCGATCTCCGGCTGCTGCTTTGCCATGGCCGCCGAGCAGGGGAAGGCGCCGATGCTGCCGATGGGGGCGTCCGTGCCCTTGAGGCACAGAGCCCAGGTGTCGGGCTTCATCAGGATCGTGTGCAGGATATTGAGACTGTCCGCCACGCTCTCATGGGGCGCCCAGCCGGCGGCCGGGCCCACCTCCGGGTCGGAGGCCCAGCGGTACAGCTCCTCCGCGTCCTCCTCCCGCCAGGGCCGGAGGATCAGTCGGTCGGTTTGAATGACAGGCATGGCCGCACCTCCTGTGCTGAAAGATACAAATGGGCCGCCGAGGGCGTCGGCCCCTACGATTCCCATTCCTCTTTCTCTTCCACAAAGCCGGGGATATAGGGCTTGACCCGGCCGAAGAGCTCCGGCGGGACGATGGCCTCCACCTCTACGCCCGCCTCGGTGTACTCGGTGCTCAGAACGGCGGCCTCCCGGTTCAGGTTATCCAGCAGGCCCGCCGCGGCATAGGGCAGCAGCAGTTTTACCCGGCGCTTGCCCCGATCCAGCAGCTGAGACAGCTTCTGCACCAGGTCCGCGGCGCCTTCGCCGGTTTTGGCGGACAGGCACACCACGTCCTCGCCGTGAGGGAGGATGCCCAGGTACTTGTCGCACTTGTTGTAGATGCGCAGGCAGGGAGTGCCCTCCGCGCCCAGCTGACGGATCAGCTCGTCCACGATCCGGGCCTGCTCCATCCACTCGGGGTTGGACAGGTCGATCACATGCAGCAGCACGTCGGCAAACTGCAGCTCCTCCAGGGTGGCCTTGAAGGCCTCGATCAGGTGGGTGGGGAGCTTGCGGATGAAGCCCACTGTGTCCGACAGCAGCACCTCGGTGCTCTCGTCGATGCGCAGACGGCGGGTGGTGGTGTCCAGGGTGTCGAACAGCCGGTCGTTGGCCGGAATGTCCGAGCCGGTCAGGCAGTTTAGAAGGGTGGACTTGCCGGCGTTGGTGTAGCCCACCAGGGCCACCACCGGCATGGCGTTCTTCTCCCGCCGGCGGCGCTGGGTAGAGCGCACCTTCCGCACGGCGGCCAGCTCCTCCTCCAGCTTCTGGATCTTGCGCCGGATGTGACGGCGGTCGGTCTCCAGCTGGGTCTCGCCGGGGCCGCGGGTACCGATAGGGGAGGAGCCTCCGGCGGCAGTCTGCCGCACCAGGTGGGTCCACATACCGGTGAGCCGGGGGAGCAGATAGTGATACTGGGCCAGCTCCACCTGGAGCTGACCCTCCCGGGTCCTGGCCCGCTGGGCGAAGATGTCCAGGATCAAGCCGGAGCGGTCCAGCACCTTGACCCCCAGCTCCTCGCCGATCACCCGCATCTGGGAAGGGGAGAGCTCGTTGTCGAACACCGCCAGATCGCAGTCATTGGCCTCAATGAGTTCCTTCATCTCCCGGAGCTTGCCCTCGCCCAGGAAGGTCCGGGGCTCCGGCGTGGGCCGGGACTGAATGAGCATGCACACCGGCTCGCCCCCGGCGGTCTCCACCAGGGCCTTCAGTTCCTCCATGGAGATCTCCGAGGATCTCTCGTGCTCGTCCATACTGGCCGCGGCCAGGCCCGCCAGGATGGCCCGTTCTTTTTTCGCTTCGATTTTTTCCATAACATTATAACGCGGGAGGGGGCCAGCCCCTCCCTGACATATTTAATACAGATCTTTCCACTCGCCGTCGAAAAAGTCCTGCTGGGCGACCCGCTTCTGCTCCTCCCGGCGCTTCTCCGCCAGCTTCCGCTCCTTCAGATGTTTCCGGCGCAGCCGGCGGTACCGGGTGACCAGCACGATATAGGCGATGGCGAAGATCACCAGAATCACGATCACCGCGATCACCCAGGGGCGGCCCAGGAACTCGGCGACCCGCTCCTTCATATATTCACCCCGGGCCAGCTCCACGGCGTTGCCGTTGACGAGCCGGACCGTGGCCACGGCGTTCTTGTCCAGATACAGGGTAGCCTCGCCCAGAACCGTGCCCTGGTCGATGGGCGCCACCAGACGGTCGGAGTAGACGATCACCGAGCGCTCCAGCTCGCTCAGGTCCATGTCGTTGGGCAGCAGCAGCTCTACGTCGTTCTGAGGATACAGGGTCACCTGTCCGTCGCCCTGGGCCAGCTCCACGTCCATCTTGGTGATGGCGTCGCCGGTGTCCAGCACCTGGCGGTAGCTGAAATTGTCAAAACCCCAGTTGAACAGGGTGATGGTGTCGGAGAAGTTCTTGTACTCCTCGATCTGGGCGTTGAGCCAGCCGTCGCAGCCCAGCACCACCGACAGCACGTGAACGCCGTCCTTCAGGGCGGTGGAGACCAGGCAGTAGCCCGCGGCCCGGGTGTAGCCGGTCTTGACGCCGGAGGCATATTCGTACAGGTAGGTGCTGCCGTAGTCGGACTGAGAGGAGATCAGGGCGTTGGAGTTGTACATGGGCTCGCCGCCGTTCACCTCAGGGGAGGCGGACTGATAGCTCTTGGTGTTGCACAGCTCGATGAAGAAGGGGTGCTGCATGGCGGCGGCGGTGATCAGATACAGGTCGTAGGCACAGGTGTAGTGCCCGCTCTCGGACAGACCGTTGGGATTCTTGAACTGGGTGTTCACGCAGCCCAGGGAGGCGGCCCGCTGGTTCATCTCCCCCACGAAGGCGCTGACGGAACCGGAAAGGTAGGCGCCGATGATGTTGCAGGCTTCGTTGGCGGATTTGAGCATGGCGCAGTACAGCAGCTCCCGCAGACTCAGGGTCATCCCGGGCTGGATCCCGGCGGTGGAGCTGGATTCGTCCATGCCGTAGCGGCAGTCGTCCTGCGCGGTGATCATGGTTTCAAGATCCGCCCGGCCGGAGTCCACTGCGTCCAGGGCCAGCAGCACGGTCATGATCTTGGTTAGGCTGGCGGGGGCCCGGGCCTCGGTGCTGTTCAGATCATAGAGCACCCGGCCCGAGTCCAGATCCACCAGAATGGCGGCCTCTGCGTTCAGTTCCGGGTCGTCCAGAGCCAGAGCGCAGGGGGAAAAGGCGGCAAACAGCAGGCACAGAGCCAGCAGCAGGGGAAAAATTCTGGTTTTTTTCATTTTGTTCTCCAATTTTGATCACGATAGTGATATAATCCATATGCACACATTATAAGGATTGCCGCGGGGAATTGCAACTTAAAAATTGCTTAAGGACAAGGTGGGACTCTATGAAAATTCTGGTCGTGGATGACGAGAAGCTGCTGGTGAAGGGGATCAAATTCAATCTGGAAAACGAGGGCTACACCGTGGACGCCTGCTACGACGGGCAGGCAGCGGTGGATATGGCCAAAACGGGCAACTACGATCTCATTATCCTGGACCTGATGATGCCTCAGAAGGATGGGCTCCAGGCGGCCCAGGAGATTCGGGCCTTCTCCACGGTGCCCATCATTATGCTCACCGCCCGCAGCGAGAAGGCGGATCTGCTCATGGGCTTCGAGTCCGGGGCGGACGACTATGTGACCAAGCCCTTCGACGTGATGGTGTTGAAGGCCCGGGTCCGGGCCCTGCTGCGCCGGGCCTCCATCGCCGGCAGCGGGAATACCGCCGCCCAGAAGCAGGTGCTGCGGGTAGGCCCCATCGCCATCGACGAGCAGCGGCGCAGCGCCTGGAAGAACGACGCGCCGGTGGAACTGACCATGAAGGAGTTCGACCTGATCCTGTTTCTGATGAAGAACCCGGGCAAGGTCTACAGCCGGGAGAACCTGCTGGATCTGGTCTGGGGCTACGAATATCAGGGCGACACCCGGACGGTGGACGTGCATGTGCGCCGGCTGCGCGAGAAGCTGGAGCCGGACCCGGCTCATCCCCGGTATATCGCCACCAAATGGGGCGTGGGATACTACTTCAATGAGTGAAGAGTGAAGAGTGAAAAGTGAAGAGTGAAGAGCGAAGAGTGAAGAGAGCGGAGAGATAAGCGAAGAGCGAGAAATATGCATAGTATTCGATTTCAATTTATCTCCTTCATCACGGGCCTGCTGCTGATCCTGCTGATCCTGCTGAACACCTATCCCATCACCTCCTCCCGGGATGCGGTGTTTGAAGAAAAGCGCAGCTCCCTGGACGGGCAGGCGGCGACGCTGGCAGCCTCCCTGTCGGGTCTGGAGCGGCCCAGCCGGGAGAGCGTGGCGGAGGTGCTGCGGTTTCTGGACCTGAGCGGCTTTTCCCGCATCGTGGTCACCGACGCCGACGGCCTGGTGATCTACGATACTCAGCCGGGCACCGTGGGAAAACAGACCGACCTGGAGGATGTGAAGCTGGCCTTGACGGGGAAGACTGTGTTCCGCTCGGCCTTCCGGGACGCCGCTTTTTCCAGCAGCGTGGTCACGCCCATGAGCAATCAGGGCTTCCTGACCGGTGCGGTGTATCTGTATGAATACGACGCCGAGCGGGCCCAGATCATCCTGGGCTTCCAGCACCGGATCCGGGCCGCCTCCCTGACCATCGGGGGCGCCGCGCTGGCGGTGGCGATGGTGTTCGTGATCATGATGGTGCGCAGGCTTCGGGAGCTGACCGAGTCCATGCGCGTGGTGGCCGGCGGCGACTACGCCTATCGGCATGAGATCCGGGGCCGGGATGAGATCAGCGAGCTGGGGCAGGAGTTCAATCTGCTGACCGAGCGGCTGCAGACCAACGAGGAACAGCGCCGCCGCTTCGTCTCCGACGCGTCCCACGAGCTGAAAACGCCCCTGGCCTCCATCCGGCTGCTGTCGGACAGCATCATGCTCAACCAGGATATGGATCCCCGGATGGCAAAGGAGTTCATGGGCGATATCAGCCATGAGGTGCAGCGTCTGCAGCGCACCACCGAGAAGCTGCTGGACCTGTCCCGGCTGGACGACCGGGCGCTGCCGCCGGCGGAGCCGGTGGATGTGAAGAAGGCGGTGCTGGAAGCCATCGGCCCTCTGAAGCCTCTGGCGGAGGAGAAGGGCGTGACCATCGAGACCGAGCTGCAGGAGGGCTGCGTGGTCATGGCCGGGTCCGAGGATCTGTTCCATATCATCTTCAATCTGGCGGAGAACGCCATCAAGTACAACGTCCCCCAGGGCAGCGTGAAGCTGACCCTGAGCCAGGACTCCGAGCAGGTGCGTCTGACGGTCAGCGACACCGGCATCGGCATCCCGGAGGAGGACAGACCCCATGTGTTCTCCCGCTTCTATCGGGTGGACAAGGCCCGCTCCCGGGAGGCCGGGGGCAGCGGCCTGGGATTGAGCATCGTACATGACACGGTGCAGGCCCGCGGAGGCACGATCACCGTTTCACAAAATACGCCGAGGGGATCCGTTTTCACCGTTTCCTTCCCCCGGACGAAAGCAGAGGAGACAGAAGCATGAACAACATCAGACGAATTCAGGAAGCATTGATCCAGCAGGGCCTGGACGCCATTCTCATCACCGATGAGAAGAACCAGCGCTATGCCACCGGCTTTCCCTTCACCGACGGCTATGTGCTGGTCGCCCGGGAGAAGGCCTGGCTCATCACCGACTCCCGCTATATCGAAGCCGCCGAGAAGATCGCGGGCGGCTGCTGCACGGTGCAGATGTTTGACCGGGGGCACAGCGCCGTCAGCCTGCTGAAGGCCGCTCTGGCCGAGGCCGGGGTGGAGAAGCTGGCCGCCGAGGAGGAGAAGCTGAGCTACGCGAGCTTCGCCGCCCTGTCCAGGAACCTGGAAAAGCAGTTCTATGCCAGCAAGGGCCTGCTGATGGGCCTGAGAGCCTCCAAGAACCAGGAGGAGATCGACAGCATGATCCAGGCCCAGCGCATCAGCGAGAAGGCCCTGGAGAAGACCCTGACTCTCATCAAGCCCGGTATGACCGAGCGGGAGGTCATGGCGGAGCTGAGCTACTACATGCTCAAGTTCGGCAGCGAGGGCAATTCCTTCGATCCCATCGTGGTCACCGGCAAGAACACCTCTATGCCCCACGGCGTGCCCGGCGACACCGTCATCCAGGCCGGCGACTTTATCACCATGGACTTCGGCAGCCTGAAAAACGGCTACTGCTCCGATATGACCCGCACCGTGGCCGTGGGCTACGCCACCGAGGAGATGCGGAACGTGTACAACATCGTTCTGCAGGCCCAGCTGGCCGGCATCGCCGCCGCCCGCTCCGGCATCCCCGGCAAGCTCATCGACAAGGCCGCCCGGGACGTGATCGAGGCCGCCGGCTACGGAGCCTACTTCGGCCACGGCTTCGGCCACTCCCTGGGTCTGGATATCCATGAGCCGCCTCTGGCCGGCCCCCGGGGCGAGGCCCTGATGGCGGAGAACGATCTCTGCTCCGCCGAGCCGGGCATCTACATCCCCGGTAAGTTCGGCGTGCGGATCGAGGACGTGATGATCATCCGCAAGGACGGCGCCGAGGTCATCACCAAGGCTCCCAAGATGGAGCTGATCGTCCTGAACAACTGACAGGAGAAGCGCCATGGATCCACGCAATACCGAGGAGCAGAAGAAACGGACCGTCATCCGGGTGGGCACCACCGCCCTGGCCGCGGTGATCGTGGTGCTGTTTCTGCTGTTTCGCCCCGGGAACGGGAGCGATCTGCCCGGAATCCTGACCGAAAGCGGGGAGGGCTATGCCATCTATCAGAACGGCGCGGTCTACACCCTGCGTCTGACGGACCGGGAGGGAAATGTGCTCCGGGACGACGGACCCTATGAACAATGCCCGGAGGTCCGGCAGACCGGGGACGGACTGTGGGAAGTGAGCCTGCAGGGCGAGGCCGGCGGCGCTTCCGGCTGGGCGTACTATTTTGCCCCGGAGAGCGGACAGATCTCCGAGCTGTTCTACGGACTGTTCGACGAGCGCGGGGGTCTGGTACTCTGCGCCCAGGCGGACCGGCTCATCGTCCGGGGCGTGTTCACCGAGGAGCCCTTCCTGGAGCTGACCGGGTTTTCCCGGCCTCTGGCCCCGGTGGCGGAGCCCTTTACCGACGCCCGCTTTTCTGACGACGGCGGGAGCGTGATCGTGTCCTACCTGGCCGGGGAGGAGCTCAGCCCGGTGACGGAGACGATCGGCCTGGACTGATGGCCCTTTTTCACCCCTTTTCCGGGGATTTGAAAGAAAACTCTTGCAAAATGGCGCTACATACTGTAGAATGATACAGCTAATGCTGTACAATCAACAGAAACTGATTACGGGAGGACCCATAAATGATTACTGCAGGCGAATTCAGAAACGGCGTGACTTTTGAGATGGACGGCCAGGTCATGCAGGTCGTGGAGTTTCAGCACGTGAAGCCCGGCAAGGGCGCCGCTTTCGTGCGCACCAAGATGAAGAACGTCATCACCGGTGCCGTGACCGAGACTTCCTTCAACCCCACCGCCAAGTTTGAGAATGCCACCGTGGACAGAGTGACCATGGAGTACCTGTACAACGACGGCGATCTTTACTACTTCATGAACCCCGAGACCTACGAGCAGGAGCCGGTGGACGGCCACGTTCTGGGCGACAACTTCAAGTTCGTCAAGGAAAACATGGAGTGCACCATCTACTCCTACAAGGGCAAGGTCTTCAACGTGGAGCCTCCCTTCTTTGTGGAGCTTGAGGTCACCGATACCGATCCGGGCTTTGCCGGCAACACCGCCACCAACGCCACCAAGCCCGCCACTCTGGAGACCGGCGCCGAGATCAAGGTTCCCCTGTTCATCGAGCGGGGCGAGCGGATCCGCGTGGATACCCGCACCGGCGAGTATCTGTCCAGAGCCTGAGCGGCGATCAAGTAGAGAAAACAAGGGGGAAGTCTGCGGATCTCCCCCTGTTTTCATATTGACGGAACCCAAGGATACCGAAAAAGGAGGGCTTTGTTATGACGATCATGGAGAAAGCGGCGTATCTGAGAGGACTGTGCGATGGGATGGACTTTCAGGAGGATTCCCGGGAGGCCAAGCTCTGGGGCGTACTGACCGAACTGCTGAGCGATGTGGTCCATGAGATCGAGGATCTGAAGGCCGCCAGCGTGGATATGAGCGAGACGCTGGATGACGTCTGCCAGGACGTGGCTCTCCTGGAGGAGATGGCCGACGATCTGGACATGTCTCCCTTTGACGACTCCTGGGGCGACGATGACGAGGACGACGAGCTGGAGGAGGGCAAGCTCTACCGCTTCCCCCACTGGAGATCTGTGGACGATGAGGACGAGGAGAGCCCCGGGGACGCGTCCGATGAGGAGGAGCCTGATGAAGACTCCGACGAGGACGAGGACTACGACGGCGTGGTCTATGACGTGACCTGCCCCAGCTGTGGGGAGAAGATCAGCTTCGACGAGGAGACCCTGGAGACCGGATCCATCCAGTGCCCCAGCTGCGGCGAGCTGCTGCAGTTCGATCTGGGCGACGAGGACGAGCCGGAGGACGAGACCTGAATCCCCTGTCGGGACACATACCGGAATCAAAAACCAGCCGAGCTTCTCGGCTGGTTTTTCTTGACGGAGGCATCGGGCAAGAGCCTCATTGCGGCTGTTTTGGCGGAAAACAGGGGGGTGGCTTAACAAGCCATTGACAGGGAATAGGAATTCCTGTATACCGTAGCTGGGAGGTGGGGCACATGACGGATAAAAAAACCTTCGGCTCCTACATCAAAGCCAAACGGATCGAGAAGAACTATTCCCAGAAGGACCTGGCCGAGCTGCTGTACGTGACGGAAGGGGCGGTGAGCAAGTGGGAGCGGGGCGTGACCTACCCTGACATCACGCTGATTTCGGAGATCTGCAGAGTGCTTGAGATCAGCGAGCACGAATTTATCACCGCCTCCACCGATACGGAAGGCCGGAGGATGAAGCAGGAGGCCCGGAAATACCGCACGATCCGGGGCGCCTGGTTCTGGGCCCCGACGATCGCCTACGCCCTCGCGCTTGTGGTTTGCCTGATCTGCAACCTGGCCGTGAACCACACGCTCTCCTGGTTCTTTGTGGTGCTGGCAGCGCTGCTCTGCGCCTATTCCTTCATCCCGACCTATACCTCGTTCTTCAAGGCCGACCGCCTGCTGGTCTTTGCCGGTACGAGCTATCTGACGATCTGCCTGCTCCTGTTCACCTGTGGAGCCTATACGAAGACGCTGTATTGGGTCCCGACGGCCTGCATCGGGATCCTGATCGGATACAGCCTGCTGTTTGGTCCCATGCTGCTGGGGAAAACAAAGGCAAAGCCGTATCGCTTTCTCCTGTCCTTCGCCCTGGCCCTTCTTCTGACGATCGCGCTGCTGCTGAGCATCCACGTATGGCAGCCCTTCCGGCTCGTCCCGGCCATCGGGCTGAGCTGCTTCGGGTTCCTTCCCGTCCTCCTGTGCGCAGCCCTCTGCCTGCTCCGCTTCGATCCCTTCCTGAAGGCGGGCCTCTGCACCCTGCTCAGCGCCGGGATCTACGCCTTCACCCCCGACGTCCAAACGCGCCTGTTTGGCCCGAGTGGAAACGAAGCCTTCTATGCCTTCGATTTCCAAAATTGGCAGCAGCATACAAACGCCAACGTACAGTTTCTCGTTTTGCTGACCTGCCTGGTCGCGGGGGCGGCCTTCCTGATCGCGGGCCTATGCAGGACCCGGAAAACCAAAAAGAAATGAGCGGGAGCGCGGATCCCCCTGCTTCCCATAGGATTTCAATAAAACAAAATCTCCGGCGAAAACGGCCTTCTGTGACCGCGTTTGCCGGAGATTTTTCGCGTCTTTTGAGATTCAGTTTTCCGCATCAAGCGTCCCGCATCCCACCACCGCCGTGGGGCCGGTGAGAAGGATATCCCGGACCTGGCCGCCCTGCCGGTTCAGGTCCACGGAGAGCTCGCCGCCGGGCATGGAGATCTCCAGCCGGTCGCCGGAGAAGCGCCTGGAGAGAATCAGTACCAGGGCCGCCGCGCCGCAGCCGGTGCCGCAGGCCAGGGTGAAATCCTCCACGCCCCGCTCGAAGGTAACGGCCCGGACCCGGCCGGGCCCGATGGGGGAGACAAAGGTCACGTTCGTGCCCTTGGGGAAGGCGGGATCCCAGCGCAGGGCCCGGCCCTTTTCCCGCAGGGCGTCCGGATCCTCGAAGGCGGGGAGAGGGATCTCCACCACCGCCTGGGGCAGGCCCGGGTCTCCCAGCTCCACGTAGCCGCAGAGCCTGTCCCCGGCCCGGCGCTCCAGGTCGATGACCGAGGGATCGTTGAGCCGGACCTGGTACTGCTCCCGGCTGATCCGCCGGGCGGAGACGGGTCCCGCAGTGGTGAGAAAGCGGATGTGCTCCGGATCCTTCGCCAGACCGTGCTCATAGGCATAGCGGGCGGCGCAGCGGGCGCCGTTGCCGCACATTTCTCCCAGGCTGCCGTCGGAGTTGTAAAAGCGCATGGTGAAGTCCACGCCATCCCCGCCGGGAACCAGGACAATCAGTCCGTCGGCGCCGGGGCCGGTCACCGGGGAGCATAAGCGCAGGGCGAGGGCCTGAAGGTCCTCGCCCGTGAGCTTGCCCGTGGGATCCTCCGTCAGGACGAAGGAATTGCCCGCGCCGTGCATTTTTGTGTATCGCATTATTCCTGTGCTTTCTTCTTCATGGCCTTCTGCAGCCAATCCTTGCCGTCATTGAAGCGGGAGACGATGAAGGAGGCCACGTAGTCGCCGGCGGCGTTGACCATGGTGGCAGGGGGATCCACCAAGTCGCCGATGGCCTGGGCGATGGGGAAGGCCACAGCCAGCTGCTCGGGGAAGAACAGGGAGCAGAGCACCAGCTCGCCGGTACCGCCGCCGCCGGGGATGCCGGACATGGCAACGGAGGAGATGGTGGCCACGATGATGGCCAGCAGCGCGTCGGTGGTGGCGAAGTCCTTGCCGAACATGCCGAACAGGAAGGCCACCTTGATGATGGCGCTCATGCCGGAGCCGTCCATGTTCATGGTGGCGCCCATGGGCAGCACGATGTCGGTCACGTCCTTGGAGATGCCGGTGTCCTCAGACACTTCCATGTTGGTGGGAATGGTAGCCACAGAGGAGCAGGTGCCGAAGGCCACAGCCGCGGGGCGGAACAGGTGCTGGAACATGACCTTGACGGCGCCCTTGCCGCCGCCGAAGCGGGCGTAGAGCGGGAAAATGAGGAACATGTAAGCGAAGGCGACCACGTAGTAGAGGATGATGGCCTTGGCGTAGCTGGACACGAAGTCGGCGCCGTGGACGGCCACCAGGGAGGCGAAGAAGCCGAAGAAGCCGATGGGGGCGTAGTAGCTGATGAGCTTGATGACCTTCATGAGGACGTTGGTGATCTCCTCCAGAAGGCCGGCCACCTTGGTCTTGGGCCCGCCGCACATCTGCACGCCGAAGCCGAAGAAGATGCCGGCGATAATGAGCTGCAGGATGGAGCGGCGGCTCCACAGCTCGGGGAAGTCGGCCTTGGTGAAGAAGCCGACGATCATGTCGCCGGCGGTCATGGGCTCGGAAGCGCCCGGCTCAAAGGCGGGCTCGCCGGTGTAGATGGGGATGAAGCGGACCAGAACGTACATGATCACGGAGGCGATGATGGTGGTGCACATGAAGGTCAGGACCGTGGTGCCCATCAGCTTGCCGGCGCGCTTGACGTTCTTCATATTGGCGATGGCGGAGGAGATGGAGAAGAACACCATCGGGACCACCACGCAGAACATCATGTTGATAAACAGGGTGCCCAGAGGCTCCAGCGCGGTGGCGCCGGGCCAGGCAAAGCCCACAACGATGCCCAGAACGATACCAATGATCATGGTAAAGAAGAACCAGTTGTTTTTCAGAAAGCTGCCTTTGCCGGAATTCGACATAGCGAAACACTCCCTTCTCAAATTACTGCCCTATTATATGGCTCAATCTTTGCAAATACAATTGCCCCCTGTGCTTGAAAACTTGCAAAAAGTGCGGTACAATGGGAAACAATTCAAGGAATCGGGGAGGGGAGCGCGTGGATAAGGCAAAAGTCACCCGGGAGGGCTATCTGCGGGAGAATTACCGCTGGTTCCATCTGCGGGACACCGCCGGGCAGGAGCGGGACTTCCACTTCCATGAATTTGACAAGCTGGTGCTGCTGCTGTCGGGCCGGGTGCGCTATCTCATCGAGGACCGGGCCTACGATCTGCAGCCCTGGGATGTGCTCCTGGTCAAGCACCACGCCATCCACAAAGCGCTCATCGACCGCTCCGAGCCCTACGAGCGGGTGATCCTGTATCTGGACCGGAGCTTCTTCGAGCGCTGTCTGCCCGAGGGACGGCTGATGGAGTGCTTCGAGACCGCCGATCACTCCGGGCAGCATCTGCTGGCGCCCAGCGAGGAGCAGCGTCAGGGCCTGGAGAATATCATCCGGGCGTTTGAGCAGGCCGGGGAGTCGGAGGACTTTGGCGCTCAGGCCATGCGGGACACCCTGGTGATGCAGCTGCTCATCCAGGTGGGGCGCATCAGCGGCGCGGCCCCTCGGGAGACCGAGCGGATGGACCCCAAGATCCGGCAGAGCCTGTCGTATATCAACGAGCATCTGACCGAGGACCTGACGGTGGACAGCCTGGCGGAGCAGCTGTATCTGAGCCGCTACCACTTCATGCGCCTGTTCAAGGCCCAGACCGGCTCCACGGTTCACGCCTATGTGCGACAGAAACGGCTGCTGTACGCCGCAAGGCTTATTCGGGAGGGGACGCCGGTGAACAAGGCGGCCGCCGACGCGGGCTTCGGAGATTATTCCGCCTTCCACCGGGCCTTCAAGGAGTGCTTCGGCATCAGTCCCGGGAAACTGAAAGAATCATAAGGAGAAGAGCATGGAAAAGACAAAGCTGATCCTGGACTGCGATCCCGGCCACGACGACGCGGTGGCCATCCTGCTGGCGGCCAATGCCCCGGCCCTGGAGCTGCTGGGGGTAACCGTCACCGCCGGCAACCAGACCCTGGATAATACCAGCCGGAATGCCTGCAATGTGCTCTCCTGGCTGGGAAAAGGGGAGATCCCCGTCTACGCCGGCTGTGACCGGCCCCTGGTCCGGGACAAGATGATCGCCGCCGATATCCACGGCTCCACCGGCCTGGACGGTCCGGTGTTCCCGCCCCGGACCAAGTTCCCGGAGAAGGGTCACGCCGCACAGTTTCTGATCAAAACTCTGATGGCCTCCGCGGGGGATGTCACCGTGGTCACCACCGGGCCTATGACCAACCTGGGCCTGGCCCTGCGCCTGGAGCCCAGGATCGCGGAGAAGATCCGGCAGATCGTGCTCATGGGCGGCAGCTACACCAACGGCAACGTGACTCCGGCGGCGGAGTTCAACATCATCGCCGATCCCGAGGCGGCCCATATCTGCTTCAGCTGCGGCCGGCCGGTGGTCATGATGGGCCTGGACGTGACGAGGAAAGTCCTCTGCACCCCGGATGTGGTGGCGCGGATGGCGAAGGTGAACAACCGGGCCTCCCGGCTGTTCGTGGATCTGATGGGCCATTTCTGCCGGACCCAGAAGGAGGTTTTCGGCTGGGAGGGCGGCCCGCTCCACGATCCGGTGACCATCGCCTGGCTCCTTCGGCCGGAGCTGGTGCAGCTCAAGGGCATGAACGTGAGCATCGATCTGAGCCACGGCCCCTCTTACGGACGGACAAACTGCGACTACTTTGGCTACCTGGGCCTGCCGGAGACCGCCCGGGTGGCGGTGGACATCGACGCCGGGGGCTTCTGGGATCTGGTGGAGGCCGGCCTGAGAAGCTACGGCGAGGACTGAGAGGCAGCGAGACGGATGGATCCCAGGCGCCGGAACAGGGGAGGGAAGTCCCGACCGATCCGACGCCTGGAGCGCGGATAGAGAGTACCGAAAAGGGCCCGAAAGAAAAATTCTCGATTTTTGAAAAATTCTTCTTGACTTTTCGTGTTGGCTCTGCTATTATACGTCTTGCGCATGGGGGTATAGCTCAGCTGGGAGAGCGCTTGAATGGCATTCAAGAGGTCAGCGGTTCGATCCCGCTTATCTCCACCAAAGGGTACGATAAAAGGCTTGTTTTCGTAAGAAAACAAGCCTTTCCCTTTTCTAAAACTACATATCGGGATGAAGTTGGCACGATCCACCGCCATTTAAGTCTCTCTCCTACCAGGGCCGTTTTCCATTTCGTGAAAACGGCCCTTTTTTGTTGCCCAAGGGGCTGTCTCAAAAGGCAGCCCCGAAAAAAGAGTAAAATAACGGCAGCCGTCCCTTGAAAGAGGGGCGGCTGTCGGCATATAATTTGGTTGTGAAT
>CADAHL010000006.1 GCA_902787755.1 Oscillospiraceae bacterium | reverse complement strand
ATCCCCTCCGGGCGTTTCGCGCCCACCTCCCCTTGCTAAGGGGAGGCTCTGCTGCGTCCGGCCGATGCGCATATCCTTCACGATGTGCTCAATTCCGAACTCCGAACTGCCCCGGGCGGTACGGATCCGCCCGGGGGATCTGTATCTCCCGGGTCCCCCCGCCGGGCGGGGGCCAGCCCCGCCCCTACGGCATAAGGGTACGTTTCCGCTCAATTCCGAACTCTGAATTCCGAACTGCCCGAGGGGTTCTCCCTCTGCGCGGGAAGGGACGTTTTCATGGCTCCCCTTTTGGAAAGGGGAGCTGTCGCGAAGCGACTATCCCCTCCGGGCGTTTCGCGCCCACCTCCCCTTGCTAAGGGGAGGCTCTGCTGCGTCCGGCCGATGCGCATATCCTTCACGATGTGCTCAATTCCGAATTCCGCACTCCGAATTCCGAATTCACTTTTCGCTGATCTTGTACCCCTGTCCCCAGACAGCCCGAAGATAGCGGGGCTCGGCGGGATCGATCTCCAGCTTTTCCCGCAGGTGCCGGATATGCACCGCCACGGTGCTCTCGGCGCCGTAGGGCTCCTCGTTCCAGACCAGACGGTAGATCTCCCGGGGCGGGAAGACCCGACCGGGGTTTTTCATCAGCAGCTTCAGGATCTCGAACTCCCTGGGGGTCAGGCTCACTGCTTCCCCGTCCACGGTGACGGTCTTGGTCTCGTCGTCCAGGCAGAGAGAGCCCACCCGCAGCTGACCCTGCCGGGCCTCGCCGCCGCCCAGACGCAGATAGCGCCGCAGCTGGGACCGGACCCGGGCCAGCAGCTCCACGGGGTTGAAGGGCTTGGTCACATAGTCGTCAGCCCCCAGGTTCAGGCCCAGAATCTTGTCCGTATCCTCGCTCTTGGCGGTGAGCAGGATCACCGGCACGTTGCTCTCCTCCCGGATGGCCGTCATGGCCTGGATACCGTCCATGCCGGGCATCATCACGTCCAGCAGCACCAGGGCGGGCTGCTCCTGCAGCTTCTCCAGGGCCTCCGGCCCGCTGTAGGCGCAGAGGGTCTCGTAGCCCTCCGCCTCCAGGTAGATCTTCAGGGCCGAGACAATATCCCGCTCGTCGTCGCAGATCAGGATCCGCTCGCTCATGTTCTCTCCCTCCTCCGGGTAAATCACGAATAGCGAAGAGATAAGGGTGAAAAGTGAAAAGATGCGGTATGCCGCGCAGCAGCATGAATTATGATCCGTCGCGAAGCGACACCGCAACTATTCGCTCTTCACTCTTCACTTTTCACTTGCATTATACCCTCCCGGTCCTTAAGAACCAAGAGGGTATCGGCTTAAGATTTCTTTAAGGCGCGGCCTTCTCACCGGGAATCGGGCAAACTTCTTACCGGGAATCGGGCAAACTTTTCTCTTGATTTTTTTCCGTTTTCCTGTAAAATAATAAGGTAATTTTGTTTTCATCTGGAGGAATCAAAAATGACCTACGAAATGGACATTGCCGGCTTAAAGCGGGATCTGCCTCTGTGCAAGGTGACTGACGACCTGTACATCGGCGCTTTCGTCATGTTCGGCGATGTGGAACTGACGGTGCACTGCGCTGCCGAGCTGCTCAAGCGCGCCCCAGAGTATGATTACCTGATCGCCCCGGAAGCCAAGGCCATCCCCCTGCTGTACGAGATGGCCCGTCAGAGCGGCGCCGACAAGTACTTCGTGGCCCGCAAGGGCGCCAAGGCCTATATGACCGTCCCCTTTGAAGTCAGTGTGAAGTCCATTACCACCATGCACATGCAGAAGCTGGTGCTGGACGGGGCCGACGCCGAGATGATCCGGGGCAAGCGGATGCTGATCCTGGACGACGTGATCTCCACCGGCGAGAGCCTGCACGCCATGGAAGAGCTGGTCAAACAGGCCGGCGGCATCATCGCGGGCAAGATGGCCGTGCTGGCCGAGGGCGACGCCATCAACCGCCCCGACATCATCGTGCTCAACAAGCTGCCCCTGTTCAATCCCGACGGCACGCCGAAGGATTGAGGCCCGCGGCCAGTGCTCAGTATTTAGTGCTTAGTGCTTAGGAAAGAAGACCGGGATGGTACGAATGACACGTACCATCCCGGTCTTCTTTGTCCTGTGTACTGCGCACTATTTCCTGAGCACTGAGCAATATTTCCTGAGCGCTATTTCCTGCGCACTATATTCTCCTGTCCCGGAAGAAGTCCCGGAGGAGGGCAGCGCAGTCGGCCTCCCGGACGCCGGCGTAGACCCGGGGCTGGTGGCCGAAGCGCTCGAAGAACAGGTCGATCACGCTGCCGCAGGAACCGGAGACCGGTTCCCGGGCGCCGTAGATCACCGTGGGGATCCGGGCGTTGATGATGGCCCCGGCACACATGGGGCACGGCTCCAGGGTGACATAGAGGCTGCAGCCCTCCAGGCGCCAGTCGCCCAGGGACCGGCAGGCCTGGCGGATGGCCTCGATCTCGGCGTGGGCGGTGGCGTCGGAATCCTCCTGACGGCGGTTCCGGCCCCGGCCGATGACCCGGCCCTCCCGGTCCACAACGACGCAGCCCACCGGCACTTCACCGGCTTCCCCGGCCTCCCGTGCCAGGGCAAGGGCCTGCAGCATGTAGGTTTCCTGATCCATGACGATCCCCCCGAAGGATAATGAATAACGAATAGTGAATAATGAATAGTTATGGTATCGCCTTCGGCGATGAATGATAATCCGTCCCGCTGCGCGGGACACAATAACTCTTCACTTTTCACTGAAAAAAAGCCGGGATGGTACGATGGTTCGTACCATCCCGGTCAGCTTGTCAAAAAAGTCCCTTGAGGGACTTTTTTGCCTGCGCTTCCCCGCCGAGCATTTTGGCCGAACACAAAATGCTGTTTTCAAAAAAGCCTTACAAAATAAGGCTTTTTGAGCGGCGGGCGATTGGATTCGAGGCGGGCCTTGCCCCCTCGAGCTCCCCCGCTGCTCTGTCAGTCAAGACTGTAGCGAGGTTTTTTGACAGTCTCTCCGGGATGGTACGATGGTTCGTACCATCCCGGTCCCATTCAATTCCGAACTCCGAACTCCGAATTCCGAATTCTCCTCACGCCAGGGCGGCGGTGATGATGGACATCTGGTAGACTTCCTCGGCGTCGCAGCCGCGGCTCAGATCGTTGATGGGGGCGTTCAGGCCCTGCAGGATGGGGCCGAAGGCAGCGTAGCCGCCCAGACGCTGGGCGATCTTGTAGCCGATGTTGCCGGACTGGATCTCGGGGAAGATGAAGGTGTTGGCATAGCCGGCCACCTTGCTGCCGGGGAACTTCAGCTGACCGACGACCGGAGACACGGCGGCGTCAAACTGCATCTCGCCGTCCAGATCCAGCTCGGGGGCCTTCTCCTTGGCGATGGCGGTGGCGTTGCGGACCAGATCCACGTTGGCGCCCTTGCCGGAGCCCTTGGTGGAATAGCTGAGCATGGCGACCTTGGGATCCATACCGAAGACCTTGGCGGTCTTGGCGGTCTCGATGGCTACCTCGGCCAGCTTGGCGGCGGCGGGCAGGATCACGTTGCCCTCCTTGTCCACGGTGTCCTGGTAGTCGATGTTGATGGCGCAGTCGCCCATGCACAGCATGGGAGCGCCCTCCTTGACCAGAATGAAGCAGGAGGACACCAGGTTGGCGCCCTTTCTGGTCTTGACCAGCTGCAGGGCGGGACGCACGGTATCGGCGGTGGAATAGGTGGCGCCGCCCAGCAGGGCGTCGGCATAGCCCATCTTCACCAGCATGGTGCCGAAGTAGTTGCCCTTCTGCAGAGCGGCCCGGCAGTCCTCGGCGCTCATCTTGCCCTTGCGCAGGGCCACCATGGTCTCCACCATCTCATCCATCTTGTCGTAGGTCTTGGGGTCGATGATCTCCAGCCCCTCGATGTCGAAACCGCCCTTTTCGGCCGCGGCCTTGACCTCTTCCACGTTGCCCACCAGGATGGGGGTCAGGAAGCCCTCCTTCTTCAGACGGGCGGCGGATGACAGGATGCGGGCGTCAGTGCCCTCGGTGTAGACGATCTTCCGGGGATTTGCCTTCAGGATCTCGATCAGATTCTCAAACATTTTCAAAAACCCTCCCAAAAATGTGGTGTTTCACAACAAGAGTACTTTACCACGATGCGAGGGCTTTTTCAAGGTTCCTGGCGCAATTTTCTGTTTACAAAGAAAAGAAGCGCCGTTATAATGACTACTTGATGAATGATCATTATCATACACCCTTTTTCCATCATCGCCCATATCGACCACGGCAAGTCCACCCTCTCCGACCGGCTCATTGAGAAGTGCGGCGCGGTGGAGGAGCGGATCATGGAGGACCAGATTCTGGACAACATGGATCTGGAGCGGGAGCGGGGCATCACCATCAAAGCCCGGGCCGTGGGTCTGAGCTATCGGGCCGCCGACGGCCAGGTCTATACCCTGAACCTGATCGACACCCCGGGCCACGTGGACTTCAACTACGAGGTCAGCCGGTCCCTGGCCGCCTGCGAGGGCGCGGTGCTGGTGGTGGACGCCAGCCAGGGCGTGGAGGCCCAGACCCTGTCCAACACCTATCTGGCCGTGGACAACAACCTGGAGATCCTGCCGGTGATCAACAAGATCGACCTGCCGGCGGCGGATCCCAAACGCGTCAAGGACGAGATTGAGGAGATCATCGGCATCCCCGCCCAGGACGCGCCGGAGATCTCCGCCAAGGCCGGCATCAACATCGACGCGGTGCTGGAGGATATCGTGGCCCACGTGCCCGCTCCCTCCGGGGATCCGGACGCGCCCCTGAAGGCCCTGATCTTCGACAGCCAGTACGACAACTACCGGGGCGTCATCGTGTTCCTGCGCCTGATGGACGGCGTGATCCGCCGGGATCAGGAGATTCTGCTCATGTCCACAGGCGCCCGGTACAAGGTGGTGGAGGTGGGCCATCTGCGGCCCATCGGCCTGGAGCCCTGCGAGGAGCTGTCCGCCGGGGACGTGGGCTATTTCACCGCCAGCATCAAAAACGTGGCCGACACCCAGGTGGGCGACACGGTCACCGAGGCCCTGCGCCCGGCGGCCCAGGCCCTGCCCGGCTACCGCCCCGCCCGGCCCATGGTCTTCTGCGGCATCTACACCGAGGACGGCTCCAAGTACCCCGACCTGCGGGACGCTCTGGACAAGCTGAAGCTCAACGACGCCTCCCTGAGCTACGAGCCGGAGAGCTCCGTGGCCCTGGGCTTTGGCTTCCGCTGCGGCTTCCTGGGCATGCTGCACATGGAGATCATCCAGGAGCGGCTGGAACGGGAGTTCGATCTGGAGCTGGTCACCACTCTGCCCTCGGTCATCTACAAGGTGGTGAAGACCGACGGCACCGTGGTCATGGTGGACAATCCCCACAACTACCCGGAGGTGGTGGCCATCGCCGAGGCCTACGAGCCCTATGTGCGGGTGTCCATCATCACCCCCAACGAGTATGTGGGCAACATCATGCCCCTGTGCCAGGACCGCCGGGGCGAATACAAGGGCATGCAGTATCTGGACTCCCGGCTGGTGGAGATGCACTACGAGATGCCCCTGAACGAGATCATCTACGACTTTTTCGATACCCTGAAGGCCCGGACCAAGGGCTACGCCTCCCTGGACTACGAGCTGTCGGAATACAAGCTCAGCGATCTGGTGAAGGTGGACATGCTCCTAAACGGCGACCAGGTGGACGCCCTGAGCTTCATCGCCCACCGGGAGAAGGCCTACGGCCGGGCCCGGAAGCTCTGCGAGAAGCTGAAGGAGAACATTCCCCGCCAGCTCTTCGAGGTGCCCATCCAGGCGGCCATCGGCGGGAAGATCATCGCCCGGGAGACGGTGAAGGCCATGCGCAAGGACGTGCTGGCCAAGTGCTACGGCGGCGACATCACCCGGAAAAAGAAGCTGCTGGAGAAGCAGAAGGAGGGCAAGAAGAAGATGCGTCAGCTGGGCACCGTCCAAATCCCCACCGAGGCCTTCCTGGCCGTCCTGAAGCTGGACGAGTAATCCCAGTTCGGAATTCGGAGTTCGGAATTGAATGAGGATGTACCGTACAGGCCGTAAGGGCCGGCGCCCTTGACAGTTCGGGATTGAGCGCATCGTGAAGGTTATGCGCATCGGCCGGACGCAACATAGCCTCCCCTTAGCAAGGGGAGGTGGGCGCAAAGCGCTCGGAGGGGATTGCTGTCATGGCTGATAGGCTTATCCCCTCAGTCGCTTTGCGACAGCTCCCCTTTCCAAAAGGGGAGCCATGAAAACGCCCTTTCCTGCCGTAGGGGGCCGACGCCCTCGGGAGTTCGGAATTCGGAATTGAGCGCTGCGCATAGTTTCTCATTTTGAGTTTTTTGGTCTTAGGAGACGAGGGACGAGTTTTTCTTTTTCAGTTTTTGTTGTTAAGGCAAGACCGGGGTGGTGCGTGAATTCGCGCCGCCCCGGTTTTGGCCATTGCGGGGGAACGATAGAGGCGTCCCTCTCCCATCTCGCCTCCCCCTCCGGGGGAGGTGTCGCGAAGCGACGGTAGGGGTTCTCGCCTTGCAGCGCCTTCCGGTCCCCATGTAGGGGCGGGGCTCGTCCCCGCCCGGCGGGGAGAACCTGAGAGACGCAGCAAGGGTGGGTCTCGGGAGGGGAAGAAATCGCAATCTTCCCCTCCCGAGGGTCGTTTCTCTTTGGTTCTTTCTCTTTGGACAAGCAAAGAGAAAGAATACCGTCCCTCCCCGCGTATTCGCCTGAGGCATCGCGGCGTCCTACGGCGTGACGGTACGTTGTCATACAACTCCGAATTCCGAACTCCGAACTCCGAATTTCTCAAAACAAAGAACCGCACACCGAAATGTGCGGTCCTTCGTTTTGGGAGAAAAGAGAGGATAAAAGGAGTAGAAAAGTGTCGGATTTAATTGTTGACCCCTTCGGGCACCGCCTCGTCAAAGGTGACGGTGACGGTCTGGCTCTCGCCGGCCCGGTAGAAGGTCAGCGCGGCGCTGTCGCCCGCGGAGTACTGCTTGATGGCGTTTTTCAGATCGGTGTAGCTGGAGATCTCGCTGTCGCCCAGCTGGGTGATGATATCGCCCTTCTGCAGGCCGGCCTTCTCCGCCGCGCCGCCCTTCATCACGCTTTCCACGTAAGCGCCCAGAGGCATATTGTAGTACTGTGCATAGGCGATGGAGTAGCGGTCCACGCCGTAGTCGCTGTTCAGGGATACGCCCAGATAGGCCTTGCCGGTGACATAGCCCTTGGTGATCAAATCTTCGGCGATCCGGGCGGCGTCATTGATGGGGATGGCGAAGCCCAGGCCCTCCACGTCGGTATCGCTGTATTTGGCGGTGACCACGCCGATGACCTGACCCAGGCTGTTGTACACCGGGCCGCCGGAATTGCCGTGGTTCACCGCGGCGTCGATCTGGAACATATTGATGGCCTCGGACTCCTCGGTGGAGATCACCCGGTCCAGAGCGCTGACGTGCCCGGTGGACATACTGAACTCCAGCTCGCCCAGGGGATTGCCCACGGCGTAGACCGTGTCGCCCACCAGGATCTGGCTGCTGTCGCCGAAGGTGACCGGGCTGAGCCCGGAGGCTTCGATCTTCAACACGGCGATATCGTTGGCCTGCTCGGTGCCCACGATCGTGGCCTCGTACTGGGTGCCGTCATAGGTCATGACGGTCACCGGGAGCTTGCCCTGATCGGCGTACTCGATCACGTGATAGTTGGTGATAATGTATCCGTCCTCAGAGATGATAAAGCCCGAGCCGGAGACGGCGGCGGAGGTGGTCATGCCGAAGAAGTTGGTGGTGGTCACGTTGGTGGTGATGCCCACCACCTGCTGACAGGCCTGCTCGTAGATCCGGGAGGCGGCCACGCCCCCGTCCTGACTCACCGCCAGGGCGGATCTGCCGGCCTCGCTCTGGCTCTGCCGCAGCTCCTCCACAGCAGTGCTGCTCTCCTGCAGGCTCTGCTCCAGGGCGTCGATGCGCCCCGAGAGCTGCCGCCCGGTCAGGGCCGAGCCCACGAATCCGCCCAGAAGGGCGCAGACCAGGGCCAGACAGATCGCCTTCAGCCAGCCGCCGGAGCTCTGCTTTTTGGGCTTGGGCTCCCGGGCTGTACGTTGGGGCGGGGTATAATACCGGGGCGGGACGGTCCCGTCGCCGGCCGGTTCGAAATGGGCGTCGGCATAATCCGGCTCGCGCTCTCCGGTCTCCGGCTCCGCCTGAGCGGTCTCGGTCTCCGGCTCCCAGAGCTTTTCCGGCTCCCAGCGGGTCTCCGGTTCGGCCCGGGTCTGATCGGCCGGAGCTTCCGTCTCGTCCGCGAGCGGTTCTGCTTCCGCTGTGGTAACCGGGGCTGTGTCGTCTTCCCGGATCATTTCCTCTTCGGTGGGTTCCTCGATCGGCTCAAAGCCGCTCATATCTTCCCGCCGGACTTCCTCCTCGGGATCGAACATGATTCATGACCTCTTTTGTCTTGGTTTCGTTTTGTGGCTTTATCTTACCGAAGATTTATGTCCATGTCGTGAACAAAGTCCCAAGAAATTTTGAATAATCGTGCGCAGGGGGCAGGAAGTAGCGCTCGGGAGATCGTTATCCCATAGGGGTCGACGCCCCCGGTAATTCGGAGTTCGGAGTTCGGAATTGAATGGGAAACGTACCGTTACGCTGTAGGGGCCGACGCCTTCGGCGGCCCGCGTAGGCCTCCCCTTAGCAAGGGGAGGTGGGCGCGAAGCGCTCGGAGGGGATTGCTGCTGCCGGTTTTGATGTGGCTTATCCCCTCAGTCGCTGAAGCGACAGCTCCCCTTTCCAAAAGGGGAGCCACAAGAACGCTGCTCCCTGCCACAGGGGCCCGGCCACGGGCTCCCCGGCGGCCCTTGCTTCCCCCGCTGGGGGAAGTGGCCGAAGGCCGATAGGGGTGCCTTCCGTTTTGCTCCACCCCGCGGCCCACAGGCCAATTCGGAGTTCGGAATTCGGAGTTCGGAATTTATTGAGAAACGTACCGTTCAAACCGTAGGGGCGACCCTTGCGGTCGCCCGTGCGGTACGATCTTGGCTTCGTGGTGCCCTTCGGCGAATACGAGGAAACGTGGTATTCTTTCTCTTTGCTTGTCCAAAGAGAAAGAACCAAAGAGAAACGACACTCGGGAGGGGAAGATTGCGATTTCTTCCCCTCCCGAGACCCACTCTAATGGAAACGCCCAAGAGGGGAGCGTCCCTCTTGGAACACCCCCGGACAGTACGCATTCGCCCGAGGCTTCTGTATCTCCCAGGTCTCCCCGCCGGGCGGGGACCAGCCCCGCCCCTACATGGGGACAGAACGGTTCCCGGTTCTCCGCAGGGCGGCCGACCATTGGCTCCCCTCTGGGGGAGCTGTCGAGCAAAGCGAGACTGAAGGGGCTCTCCCGGGCGGTACGCATTCGCCCAATGGCTCTGTATCCTTTCGATTCCCCCGCCGGGCGACCACAAGGGCGAAGCGAAGCGGAGGGCGCCCCTACAGGATGTCGGCTCCCACGGGCCGCCGGGCTGCGTGCCCTGCGGGTAGGCGTCGGCCAATGCGGCTGCGCGCCCGGGTCGGGCCATAAAATTTCAATCCGTCCCCCGAAGGGGGACACCACAACTATTCACTCTTCACTATTCACTCTTCACTAATTGCTCCTATCCCAGTCTCCCCAGCGCGCCCCGCTCCGCCTCCAGGGCCTGCTTCAGCTCCCGCTGGGTCAGGATCTCCACCTGGGCGTTTTCCTCGATCCAGCGCAGGCAGTTCTCGGAATCGGTGTAGAGGGTCAGATAGAAGCTGTCCCAGGGGACCGCGCCGTTGGGATCCTTCTCCCGGGTTCTGGCGTCGTTGATCTCCAGGGCGATGGACAGATTGGTGGCCGTGTCCAGGTATTCCTCCGTCTCCGCCAGCTCCCGGCGGCCCAGGGTCCCGGCCTCAGCGTCGGGCTTCATGGCGTTCTCGATAAAGTCCATGGCCTGGGCAGGGGTGAAATACAGGGTCTTCTGTACGCTGATCCCGTTCTCCGGCAGGGTCCAGCTCAGGTAGAAGGACATGATATTCTCCTCCCGGGGCTCGATGCGGAAGCTGGTGCGCAGCCGCCTGGCCTCCCGGCAATTGAACAGCGCTTCCCAGCGTCCGAAGGCAGAGTCCGGGTCGTTCATGGCTGCCTCGTCGTGGTCGATGGGGTAATAGCGCACCAGCGTGGAGCCGTCCTTCATCAGGTAGCGCAGCTCCACCCCGGCGTTCAGGCTCTGGGTGGGTTCGCTCTCGGCCTTCTGTTCGATGAGCATCCGATGCAGCTCGGTCATGGCCCGGACGTTCTCCGGATCCTCCAGCTCCAGCCGGTCCACCAGCACCGCCCGGACCTCCGAGGGCTCCGGCACCCGGCGCTCGTAGCCGAAGACGTCCAGCTCCCAGAGCACAGTGAAGACACTCAGCACCAGGCAGACCGCCGCAAAGCCCTTCCATTTGCCCCGGAACACCTGCAGACTCTTCTGGATCAGCATCTCGGCGGCGAAGTAGCCCAGGAAGGCCCCCAGCAGCATCAGGCCCAGGGCCATCAGGGCCGCACCCCAGCCCCAGAGCCGATCAAAGAGGCTGGTGCCCGCGAACTGATCCATGCCCCAGACCAGCACCAGAGCGCAGCCAAAGCTCAGGCAGTACTTGAAGATCGGCTTGAGCACGGGTATGGCCACCACGTCCCCGGCGGTCTCCATGTTCCGGCGGCGGTACAGCACCAGGGCCAGGGCCGTCAGCACCAGGCCCACTCCCGCATAGGCCGCCAGCATTCCCAGGCCCCGGAGCTCACAGAGCCCGGTGCTCGGATCCTGGAACAGCCGCAGCCGACCCATTATGTACACCGGCGGGGACAGGAAGTCCAGTACCGTACGCTCATAGTACCGCATGCCGTAGACGAAGTGGGTCAGCACGCTGCGAGCGCAGTTCTCGGCCACGTAGACCGCGAAGCTCAGCACCACGTACACCGCCGGCAGCACCAGGAGATTTCCGGTGAGCAGCGCGCAGAAGCAGGCGAAGCCGTAGAAGCCCAGCTTGCTCAGCACCGCCGTCAGCAGCCAGCTCAGCAGCGCGTTCAGGCTCAGGCCCCGGGCGCAGAACAGCAGGCCCGTCAGCAGGGCGATGAGCAGATCCGCCGCCAGCAGGGGCAGGATGCCGGTCAGGCAGGTGGTGAGGAACACCGTCTCCCGCCGCAGGGGCAGGGCGTGCATCCGTCCGCAGCTGCGGCTGTTGTAGAGATAGCCGAACATGACCATGGCCGTGAGGATGGCGGCGAAGAAGGCCAGCACCACCGTGGGCTCCGCCAGCTGCAGGACCGTCCGGTTCAGGTCCGGCCTACTGCCGTCGGCGTAGACCCACTGGGCCTCGCCGGCCACTCTCAGGGGCAGCATCAGCAGCAGAACACCCAGATAGGCCGCCCACAGGGGCCAGCAGCGCCGGAAGGTATCCCGGCTCAGAGGCGCGTTAAAGAAGGATATTCTTGACTTCATGGTCCACACCTCCCAGTTCGTAGATAAAGATCTCCTCCAGGGTCAGAGGCAGCAGATCCAGAAACAGGGGCCCCGCCGCCTGGATCCGGGCGCTGAGCTCCTCGGCGCTGCCCCGGAGGATCAGCTGCCGCAGCCGCCCGGTCCGGCTCTCGTGGAGGATCTCCAGGCCCTCGGGCAGCTCTTTTCCCTCGGGCATGGCCAGCTGGATCTTGACCATGTTCTCCTGAAGCTCGCTGAGGCTGCGCTCCACCAGCATTTTGCCGTGGTCCATGATGCCCACGTGGTCGCACACGTCCTCCAGCTCCCGGAGGTTGTGGGAGGAGACCAGCACCGTGGTCCCCCGCTCGGCTACCTCCCCCAGCAGCAGGCTCCAGACCTGACGGCGCATCACCGGGTCCAGACCGTCCACCGGCTCGTCCAGGATCACCAGCTCCGGCCGCTGGCTCAGCGCCAGCCAGAAGGCCGCCTGCTTCTGCTGGCCCCGGGAGAGCTTGCGCAGGGGCCGTTTGGGGTCGATGGGAAAGGCCCCGGCCAGCTTCTCGAAGCAGGCCTGATCAAAGCTCGGATACAGATCCCGGGGCAGGCGCATCATGTCCATCAGGCTTGCCTGGGTATAATAGAAGACCTCGTCGGGCACATAGGCGATCCGGGCCTTCACCACCGGGTTCTCGTACACCGGCGTACCGTCCACCAGCACCGTGCCGCTGTCCTGGCGATAGATCCCGGCCAGGTGGCGGATCAGGGTGGATTTCCCCGCCCCGTTGGGCCCCACCAGGCCGTAGACCGCGCCCCTGGGCACCGTCACGTTCAGTCCGTCCAGGGCCCGAAAGCCCTCAAAAGTCTTGACCAGATCCCGTACCCGGATCATGGCTCCACTCCCCCTTTCATGCGGGCGATCAGTTCCTCCTCGCCCAGTCCCAGTGTTTTCAGCTCCTTCACCAGTCCGTCCAGCTCCTGCAGCAGCTCCGCCCGTCTGGCCTCCGCCGCCTGGGACACATCCCGGACAAAGCTGCCCCGGCCTGGCACCGAACAGATATAGCCCTCCGCCTCCAGCTCCCGATAGGCCCGCTGGATGGTGTTGGGATTGATGGCCAGCTCCCCGGCCAGCTCCCGCACCGAGGGCAGCTTCGTATCCGCCGGCAGGGCCCCGGTGAGGATCAGCTGCCGAAAGCCCTCCTTCACCTGCTCGTAGATGGGCCGGGCGTCCCGGAAATTCAGTTGGATCACGCCTCCGCCTCCTTCTCAGTGATCGACCGTCTCCGGTCTGTATCAACTGTATTATTCGTCTTAGTACAGTCAATATAGCAGAAAAAAGCGCCGCTGTCAAGCGGCGAAGGGGATTTAGTGAAAAGTGAATAGTGAATAGTGAATAGTTGTGGTATGCCGCTGCGCGGCATGGATTCCGATCCGTCCCGCTGCGCGGGACACCATAACTATTCACTCTTCACTGTTATCTATTCACTTGTAATCCGGTGAGCCATCTTCTCATCATGTCGTAGGCGTGGTTGCCGGCCATTCTCCGGATGAAGCTGCGGGTACGGAAGGCCCCCAGGTGCAGTTCACGGACCCAGGTCTGCCCCTCCACGGCCATAGCCACAAACACGGTGCCCACTTCGTTCACGCCGTCCCCGTCGGGTCCGGCCAGGCCCGTGAGCCCCAGGCCGATCTCCGCCCCGGTAAGGATTCGAACCCGCTCGGCCATCTGCCGGGCCACCGGCTCGCTGACCGCGCCATACCGCTCGATGAGCTCCGGGTCGATGCCCAGCAGCCGGGCCTTGACCTCATTGGTATAGGTGACGCAGCCCCCCAGGAACACGGCGCTGGCCCCGGGAATATCGGTGATGCGCCGGGCCACGTCGCCCCCGGTGCAGCTCTCGGCGGCGGCAAAATGCAGGCCCCGCTCCTTCAGAAGGGGCAGCACCACCTCCTCGATGCTCTCCACGTCCATGCCGTAGACCACGTCCCCCAGCTTCTCCTTCACGTGCCGGATCACCGGGGCCATCATCTCCTCGGCCTCGGCCTCGGTATGGGCCTTGGCGGTGATCTGCAGCAGGCAGTCGCACTCCTTGGCGTAGGGGGCCATGGTGGGGTTCTGCATGGCGTTCATCTCTTCGGCAAAGAGATCGTCCACCGCGCTCTCCCCCATGCCGAAAATACGCACGGAGTGGGAGACGATCAGCTCGTCGGACAGGCTCTGCAGATAGGGAATGCCATAGGCCCGGAACATGGGCACGCACTCGTTGGGCGGGCCAGGCAGCATGAGGACGATCTTCCCCGCCGCCTCGAAGGCGCAGCCCGGGGCCGTGCCCCAGTTGTTGTGAAAGACCGTGCAGCCCTCGGGCAGCAGGGCCTGGGTGAAGTTGTTGGGCGTATACCGCCTCCCGCCCCGGATGTACTCGTACAGGCCCTGCTTCTCGGCCTCATTTTCCACCAGCCTCAGGCCGAAGCACTCGGCCAGGATCTGCTTGGTCAGATCGTCGCAGGTAGGGCCCAGGCCGCCGGTGGTAATGAGGATATCCGCCCGCTGTCTGGCGATGGCCACGCAGTCCCGCAAGCGCTGGGGGTTGTCCCCCACCACCGTGTGGTACTTGACGTTGATGCCGATGCGGCTGAGCAGCTCGGACACATCCCGGGCGTCGGTATTGGTCACGTGGCCCAGCAGCAGCTCGGTGCCCACGGACAGGATCTCGGTGACGTACTGTCTCATGCCATCCCCTCAAGGTCCACGTGGATCCGCTCGATGCCCTGCAGGGACTCCTCCACCAGGGCCTCCACGTCCAGCACGCTCTCGGCCTCTTCCACCTCTGCGACCGTGGGACGGGTCCGGGGGTGCCGGGGGGTGAAGACCGTGCAGCAGTCCTCATAGGGCAGGATGGAAGTGTCGAAGGTGCCGATCTTCCGGGACATCTGAACGATCTCCTCCTTGTCCATGCCCACCAGGGGCTGGAGGACGGGCAGGTCGATCACCGCCTGGGTGGAGGCCATGGCCTCCATGGTCTGGCTGGCCACCTGGCCCAGGTTCTCCCCGGTGACGATGGCCTTGGCGCCGTTACTCAGGGCGATCTTTTCGGCGATGCGCATCATGAAGCGGCGCATGATCAGGGTGAAGAACTCCTCCGGGCACTTGTCCCGGATCTCCTCCTGAATGTGGGTAAAGGGCACCACTTCCAGGGTCATTCTGCCGCAATACTGGGTCAGAAGCCGGGCCAGCTCCACCACCTTGTCCTTGGCCTGCTGGGAAGTGTAGGGGAAGGAGAAGAAGTGGACCGGGATGAGGCGCACGCCCCGCTTGGCGATCATGTAGGTGGACACCGGGCTGTCGATGCCGCCGGAGAGCAGGGTCACCGCCACGCCGTTGGAGCCCACGGGCATGCCGCCGGCGCCGGCCACCGGGGCGGCGTGGATATAGGCGGCCAGGTCCCGGATCTCGATGAACACGGTCAGCTCCGGCTCGTGCACATCCACCCTGCACTGGGGATAGGCCTCGGCCAGCTCCCCGCCCACGTACTGGCTCAGCTGGATGGAGCTCATGGGAAAGCTCTTGTCGCTGCGCTTGGACTCCACCTTGAAGCTCCGGGCCCGGAGCATATCGTCGTGCAGGTACTCGATGGCCTTGCGGGCGATGGCGTCCTTGTCCTTTTCGCAGGGGGCGGCCCGGCTGACCTTCACCACGCCGAAGACCTTCTGCACCGCCTCGAAGGCGGCGTCCATGTCCACGTTCTCCTCCGCGGCCTCCACATAGACCGTGGACTGGAGGCAGTAGACCTTGAATTTGCCGTAGGGCACCAGCCGCCGGCGCACGTTGCCCATCAGCTTCTGCTCGAAGCCCTTCCGGTTGAGACCCTTCAGCACGATCTCGCCCAGCTTGAGTAGGATAATATCGTTCATTCCCGTTTCTCGCTTTCTGATTGATTCTTCTCTCCCGAGCCCTGCGCCCTGCGCACCAAGCACTGCGCACTGCGCGCTAAAAAATTATTGCTCCCGGAAATCGTAGGTTCTAAACTGGATGGCCTCGGCGATGTGCTCCGGGGCGATGCGCTCGCTGCCGGCCAGATCCGCGATGGTCCGGGCCACCCGGAGGATCCGGTCGTAGCTCCGGGCGGTCAGGCCCATGGCGGTGAAGGCGTCCTTCATCAGCGCCTCGCTCTCCGGCTCCAGCGCGCAGTATTCCCGCAGCTCTTTCGGGCCGATCCGGGCGTTGATGAGGGTGCTGTTCTCGCCGTAGCGCCGCCGCTGACGCTCCCGGGCGGCGTTTACCCGCTTTTTGATTTCGGACGAGGGCTCCGCGGGATCCCTTCTCCGCAGCTCCTCATAGTCCAGCGCCGGGACCTCCACGATCAGGTCGATCCGGTCCAGCAGCGGTCCGGAGATGCGGCTGTGGTAGCGGCGCACGTCGTTTATGGAGCAGTGGCAGCGGCCGGAGGGATGGCCGTACCAGCCGCATTTGCAGGGGTTCATGGCGCAGACCAGCATGAAGCGGCTGGGATAGGTCACGGTCCCGGCCACCCGGGACACGGTCACCTCCCCGTCCTCCATGGGCTGCCGCAGGACCTCCAGCACGTCCGGCCGGAACTCGGGCAGCTCGTCCAGGAACAGCACCGCGTTGTGGGCCAGGCTGATCTCCCCGGGCCGGGGGATGGTGCCGCCTCCCGCCAGGCCGGCGGCGGAGATGGTGTGGTGGGGCGCCCGGAAGGGCCGGACGGCCACGATGGGCTTTTTCCGGCTGGTCAGGCCCGCCACCGAGTGGATCTCGGTGACCTGGATCATCTCCTCCCGGCTCATATCCGGCAGGATCCCGGGCAGGCGCTTGGCCATCATGCTCTTGCCCGCGCCCGGCGGACCCACGATCAGGATGTTGTGTCCCCCGGCGGCGGCGATCTCCAGGGCCCGCTTCACGTTCTCCTGGCCCTTCACGTCGGCAAAGTCCGGCACCAGATCCCAGCCCGCCTCCGGCTGGGTGGGCGGCTGGGCCTGGATGGGCTCCTCCCCCTTCAGGTGGCGGATCAGCTGGCCCACGGTCTCCACCGGGTAGACCTGGATCCCGTCGGCGAAGGCGGCCTCCGGGGCGTTCTCCGCCGGCACGAACAGGCGCCGGATCCCCTCCCGCTGGGCGGCCATGGCCATGGGCAGCGCCCCCAGGATGGGCCGCAGCTCCCCGGCCAGGGACAGCTCCCCCAGGAAGGCACAGTCGGCCTCGGGCTGCTTCAGATCCCCCGTGGCGGAGAGGATGCCGATAAGCATGGGCAGATCGTAGAGGGTGCCGGCCTTTTTCCGGTCCGCCGGGGCCAGATTCACGGTAAGGCGGCTCACCGGGAAGGAAAAGCCGTTGTTCTTGATGGCGGCCCGGACCCGCTCCCGGGATTCCTTCACCGCCGTGTCCCCCAGACCCACCACGTCAAAGGCGGGCAGACCGTTGGAGATATTGACCTCCACCGTCACCGGGTAGCCCCCGATGCCGCTGACGCCCAGGCTGTTGACTCTGGCAAACATACGATCACCCTTCCATATAGCCGCCCCCTCCGGGGGAGGTGGCGCGGAGCGCCGGAGGGGGAGGCTCCCCTATCGGCCTTCGGCCACTTCCCCCAGAGGGGGAAGCAAGTGCGTTTTTCGTTCTTTACTCTTCCTGGGCCGTGATGGCAATGTGCAGCTCGTCCAGCTGCTTCTGGGTGACCTCGGAGGGCGCGCCCATCATCAGGTCCTGGGCCTTCTGGTTCATGGGGAAGGTGATGACCTCGCGGATGGACTCCTCGCCGGTGAGCAGCATCACGATGCGGTCGATCCCGGGGGCGGCGCCGGCATGAGGGGGCGCGCCGTAGCAGAAGGCGTTGTACATGGCGGGGAATTTCTTCTTCACGTCCTCCTCGCCCAGACGGACCAGTTCGAAGGCCTTGATCATGATCTCGGGGTCGTGGTTCCGGACAGCGCCGGAGGCGCTCTCATAGCCGTTGCACACCAGGTCGTACTGATTGGCCATGATCTCCAGGGGATCCAGCTCGCCCCGCTCGGCCTTGAGCAGGGTCTCCAGGCCGCCGGAGGGCATGGAGAAGGGATTGTGGCAGAACTCCAGCTCGCCGCTCTCCTCGCCGATCTCGTACATGGGGAAGTCCACGATCCAGCACAGCTGGTACTGCTCCTTGTCCATATGCTCCGGGCACAGCAGGCCCAGCTTGGAGCGCATCACGCCCGCGGTCTTCTGGGCCACGGCCAGCTTGCCGGCGGCAAGACCCACGAAGCAGCCGGGGGTCAGGCCCAGGGCCTCGATGACCTGCTCCTTCACGGGCTGAATGAACTTGGCGATGCCGCCCACGATCTCGCCCTTCTCGTCCAGGCGGAACCAATAGCTCTTCTGGGCGGTCTGGACCTCCACGTCGGCGCAGAGCTTGTCGATCTGCTTGCGGGTGGCGTTGAAGCCGCTCACCACCACGGCCTTGACGGTGTTGCCCTCAAAGGGGCCGAAGCCGATGCCCTGCAGGAGCGCCGTGGCGTCCTGGATCTCCAGATCGATGCGCAGGTCGGGCTTGTCGGTGCCGTACTTCTCCATTGCCTCCCGGAAGGGGATGCGCCGGAAGGGGGCGGAGGTGACCCGGTCGCCGTAGCGGCCGTACTTCTCGAACACGGGGACCAGCACGTCCTCCAGCACGCCCAGCACGTCGTCCTGCTCGGCGAAGGCCATCTCCATATCCAGCTGATAGAACTCGCCGGGGGTGCGGTCGCCTCTGGCGTCCTCATCCCGGAAGCAGGGGGCGATCTGGAAATAGCGGTCGAAGCCGGAGGCCATCAGCAGCTGCTTGAACTGCTGGGGCGCCTGGGGCAGAGCGTAGAACTTGCCGGGGTGTTTCCGGGCGGGGACCAGGTAGTCTCTGGCGCCCTCGGGGGAGGAGGCGGTCAGGATGGGGGTGGTGATCTCCAGGAAGCCGTGCTCGGTCATCAGGCGGCGGATCTCCGCCACCACCTGGCAGCGCAGGATGATATTGCTCTTGACAGCGGGATTGCGCAGGTCCAGGAAACGGTATTTCAGGCGGGTGGCCTCGTCCGCGTCCCGGCTGCGGTTGATCTCGAAGGGCAGCTCGTTGTAGCGGCAGCGGCCCAGGACCTCCACCTTGTCGGGGACGATCTCAATGTCGCCGGTGGGCTGCTTGGGGTTCTTGCTGGCCCGCTCCCGGACGGTGCCTTCCACGGAAATGGTGGATTCCTTGTTGATGGCCTTGAAGGCGGCCACCATCTCCTCGGTCTCCGCCACCACCTGGGTGGTGCCGTAGAAGTCCCGGACCACCACGAAGCCCAGGTTGCTGCCGACCACACGGAGGTTCTCCATCCAGCCCACGATCTTCACCTGCTGACCCACATGCTCCAGCCAGAGCTGACCGCAGGTATGCGTACGATTCTGCATCATATACCAATATCTCCTTCCTGATTGGCTCCCCTGCCCCCTCCGGGGACTACGCAGCCCGCGGGCGACCCTTGGTCGCTAAGGGGAGCTGTCCGCGGAGCGGACTGAGGGGTTCTCCTTATGGGAATGAATAATGAATAGTGAACCATTGTGGTGTCGGCTTCGCTGACGCATTGTAATTCATCGCCGAAGGCGATACCATCACTCTTCACTCTTCTCTATTCACTTTTCACTGATAATGCTTCCGCTGTTTCTCTCGGCGATGGTCTCCCGGATCCAGGCGGCGGCGTCCTCGGGGCTGAGCTTGCGCTGCTCGCCGGAGCGCATCTCCTTCACGCTCAGCAGGTTCTGGGCGATCTCGTCCTCCCCCAGCAGCACCGCGAAGGGTACGCCGATCTTGTCGGCATAGGCCATCTTGGCCTTGAACTTCCGCTTCTCCCCGTAGAGTTGGGTGCGGATCCCGGCCTTTCTCAGGGCTGTGGCGGCGGCCACCGCCGGACCCACCTCCTCGGTCATGGGCAGCACCAGCGCGTCGCAGGGAGAGGTCACGATCTCATCGGACAGCAGGCCCTGCTCATTGAGCACATAGAAGAGCCTGGTCAGGCCGATGGAGATGCCCACGCCGGGCAGCTGCTTGTCGGTGTAGTACTCGGCCAGGTTGTCATAGCGCCCGCCGGAGCAGATGGAGCCGATCTCCGGATGCTCGGTCATCTCGGTCTCGTACACGGTGCCGGTGTAGTAATCCAGACCCCGGGCGATGGTCAGATCCACGGCGAAGTTCTCCTCGGGCACGCCGAAGTCCCGGAGATAGCGGGTGACCACAATGAGCTCGTCCAGGCCCTGATCGAAGGTCTCGTCCATGCCCCGGAAGCGCTCCAGCTGCTCCAGCACCTGGGCGTTGCTGCCCTGGATGGCCATGAAGTCCAGCACGGTCTCGGTCTTGTCCGGGAACATGCCCACCTCGTCGATGAGCAGCTGCTTGACCTTCTGCTCGCCGATCTTGTCCAGCTTGTCCACAGTGCGCATGATCTCTCCGGCTTTGGCGCTCATGCCGTTCATGGCGTAGAAGCCGTTGAGGATCTTCCGGTTGTTGACCTTGATCTTGAATTTCTTCAGCCCCAGCCGGGTGAAGACCTGATAGATCACCGCCGGGATCTCCGCCTCGTTGAGGATGTCCAGCTTCCCGTCGCCGATCACGTCGATATCCGCCTGATAGAATTCCCGGAACCGGCCCCGCTGGGCCCGCTCGCCCCGGTAGACCTTGCCGATCTGGTAGCGGCGGAAGGGGAAGCTCAGTTCGGCATAGTGCCCGGCCACGTACTTGGCCAGGGGCACGGTCAGGTCAAAGCGCAGGGCCAGGTCGCTGTCGCCCTTCAGAAAGCGGTAGATCTGCTTTTCGGTCTCGCCGCCGCCCTTGGCCAGCAGCACCTCCGCCGATTCGATCACCGGCGTGTCCAGGGGGGTGAAGCCGTAGAGGGAGTAGCTCTCCCGCAGAACGGAGAGCATCTTCTCCATTTTCATCTGATCCCGGGGGGCCAGCTCCATGAAGCCGGAGAGGGTCCGGGGACTCACTTTCGCCATAAGGATTCTCCTGTATTCTCATAAAAATGCGCAGGGCGGCCCAGAGCCGCCCGCGTGCCGGAGCTTTTGGGACGGCCGGGGCCGCCCTCGGTACGTACTGTCTCAGCGTTTCTGGGGATTGACGATGTTGCGCCAATCCAGATCGCCCCTTCTCAGGCCCTGCACCAGTACCTCCGCCGTGGCGGCGTTGGTGGCAAAGGGGATCTGATACTGATCGCACAGCCGCTCCACCTTGTTGATATCCTCAAAGCCCTTGGGGTTGTTGGGATCGCAGAAGAACAGCACCAGGTCGATCTCATTGAAGGAGATCCTGGCGCCGATCTGCTGGGCGCCGCCCTGATCCGCGTGCAGATACAGGGTGATGGGCAGCCCCGTGGCCTCGGACACCAGCTTGCCCGTCACATGGGTGGCACAGAGATTGTGCTCTGCCAGGATCCCACAGTAGGCGATGCAGAACTGGACCATCAGTTCTTTCTTTCTGTCGTGTGCCATCAGCGCAATGTTCATTCTTTTCTCCGTTTCCCGCAGCGTTTCTCTTTCTCACTCAAGCATCAACTGGTTCATTATAAACCGTTTTTTTCCATTGTGCAAGACCGTTCTTTCAGCGCAGAAGGGTCATTTCCTCCTCGGAGGTGTCGTGGTAGCTGCGGATATTGATGTACGCGTCGATGATCTGCCGGGCCATGAACTGGGTGTTGGCGCCGGCGCCGCCCCGCTCCACCACGATGGCCACGGCCACCTCCGGGTTATCATAGGGCGCATAGCACATAAAAATACCGTCGTTGGTGATCTTTTCGCCCTTCTGGGCCGTTCCGGTCTTGCCGGCCACGGTCCAGGCGCAGTCCACCCAGTGCTCGGCGTTCTTGCCGTTGACGGACCAGTCGTTCAGCACCAGGTACATGCCCTGGTGGACCGCCGCCCAGTTGTACTCCGGGGAATCCACAGTGCTGAGGACCTCGGTCTCGCGCTCGTAGAGCTTCTCGCTGTAGTCGTAGCTGCGGATCTCCTTGAGGATGGAGGCGGAGTGCCGGGTGCCGGAGTTGGCCACGGTGGCGCAGTATTCCGCCAGCTGCAGCGGGGAGAAGATACTGTCGGACTGGCCGATGGCCGCCTGCATGGTATCACCGATGTGCCACTCGTCATCCACGTAATTGCGGTGGGTGGCTTCGCTGGACATATTGCCCACGGTCTCCACCAACTCGATGCCAGTGGGGACGCCCAGCCCGAAGGCGTGGGCGTATTTGCCCATGGTCTCCACGCCCAGGTCGTGGCCCACGGAGTAGAAGAAGTAGTTGCAGGAGTCCCGGATGGCCTCGGTCACGTTGTCGTTGCCGTGGGTGTAGTGCTCGGGCAGCATGGAGTTCCAGATCCAGCACTCAGGGGCGTAGCCCTGGTCGGCGTACTTGGTGAACACGCCTTCGCACTTGATGCGGGTCTCGGTGTTGAAGTCCATATTGATGTCCGTCAGCGCCGCCATGGCCACGCAGGGCTTGAAGGTGGAGCCGGGGGCGTAGGCGCCCATCAGCGCCCGGTTGAACAGCGGGGCGTTGGGGGTCTCCATCAGGGTGGAATAGTTCTCGATGATGGTGGAAACGTCGAAGGTGGGCCAGCTGGCGATGGCCAGAGGCTCGCCGGTGCGCACGTCCACCACCACGGCGGCGGCGCCGGTGATCTCGTCCTTGGTCTCCGGGTCGTAGTCGCCTCGGGCCAGGCCCTCGGCCCTGGCCTGGCTGCGGGTCTTGACCATGCCCTCCACGCCGTTGCCGAGGATACGCTCGGTCTGCTCCTGGAGCACCGAGTCGATGGTCAGATACACGTGGTTGCCGGGCTGGGGCTCGGTCTCGTAGACCGTGGACAGGATGGTGCCGGAGGCGCTGCGCTCCTCGATCACCTCGCCGTCCTCCCCGTGCAGATAGTTCTCGAAGGCGTACTCGATGCCGTCCTTGCCCACCACGGCGTCGTTGGCGTAATCCAGCAGGGAGTACTTCTCATACTCCTCCTGGGTCATCAGGCCCACGTAGCCCAGGATGTGGGCGGCGTATTCGGTGCCGTAGCTGCGGATAAAGGCCCGCTCCACCTCGATGCCGGGCAGCTTGTTCTCCATGATGGAGGAGATCAGCTTCATGCTGGCGTCCTCGACAAACAGGTAGTCGCCGGTGTTGATGGCGTAGCGCACGTTGATGGAGTAGCGCACACCGGCGATGATGCGCATCTCCTCGGCGCTGTAGCGGTTGTCGATGCCATAGCGGGTGCGCATATAGCTCAAAAGCTCCACCGCCGTGGGGTTCTCCGGCAGGGACTTGCTCTTGTCCTTGAAATAGGCGTTGAGCATGGTGCGCTGGATATCCGTCATGTCCTCGATATACTCGAAGGGCGGTGTGGCGGTGATGGGCAGGTCGTCGGTATAGTTGTCGCCGAAGCTCTGCACCATGCGCACCAGCTCCAGAATGACGGCGTTGGGGTCCTCGTTGGCAAAGAGCTTGGTGTTGTCCACCTTCAGGTTATAGCACTCCTTGTTGCCCACCAGCACCCGGCCGTAGCGGTCCAGGATACTGCCCCGCTCGGCGGTGACGGTGCGCCTTTCGTTGGTGATCTCGGAGCTCTTGTTGTAGTAGATCTCCCCTTCCACGATCTGCAGCTTGTACAGGAAGACCATGTAGATCGACAGAATGAGGAACATCAGCAGCAGCAGTGCGGTGACTCTGCCGGGTTTGATGAGACGATTCATAGTCGGGATCCTTTCTCGCGGGCCCTTCCGGCCCGGGACATGGGCTGTGCGTCAGCGCCTGCTGAGCACCCAGTGGGCCACCGGGAAGTAGCCCAGAGGCGCAAAAGGCAGGGACCACAGGGTCTGCAGCGCCACGGTGGAGAGCATCTTCACGGTGAAGGCGTCTCCGGCGGCGGTGCGGAGCATCTGCATCAGCCCCGTGACCAGCAGGGCGGCCACCGCCGCGCCCATGAAGGCAAAGAAGCGGCGGTTGAGGAAAAACTGGGCCAGGAAGGCCGCGGCGAAGGACAGAGCCGGGAACAGCAGGGTAAACATCACCGTGTTCTCGATAAAGGCCATGTCCGCGAAAATGCCCAGCAGCAGGGCGAAGATCGCCCCGCGCAGCGGCGTCTCGAACATCCCCACCGCCACCACCACCGCCGGCAGGATCAGGGGGTGGACCCCCAGGATCCGCACCTGGGTCAGCAGCATATTCTGGGTAATCAGCGACAGCAGCAGGACCAGACCGTAGCGCCACAGGCGCCGATAGTCCAGATCCATGGTCATGAGTCTTGACAGCAATTCTCTCACGATTATTCCACCACAGTAAAGTCCTTGATCACGAAAACCTGCACCAGGGAGTCCAGCTCGCACTGGGGCACCACGATGCCGTATTCGATCTGTCCGCCGGCCTCGCTCTGCACGCTGCGGATGGTGCCGATCACCAGGCCCGCAGGGAAGGCGCCGCCGGAGCCGGAGGTCAGCACCTCGTCGCCCTCAAACAGCTGGGCGCCGTCGGCCAGGAAGGTGAGCTTGGCCAGCTTCTCGGTCATCAGGCCGAACTCGCCCACCACCATGCCGGAGCTGCCCGTGGCGCCGACATAGGCGCCCACGCTCATATCCACGTCGATCAGGGTGCTGACGGTGGCCCAGTTGGTGCCCAGCTCGGTGACCTGGCCCACCAGGGCGCCGTACTCGGTGACCACCGGGTCGCCCAGCTCGATGCCGAAGTTGGAGCCCTTGCTGATGGTGAAGGAGGAGGACCAGTTGGAGGAGGACCAGAGGACCACCTTGGCCGACTCCATCACGTAGTCGGTGTGCTTCTGCCGCAGGTTATTGAGCTCCCGCAGCCGCACGTTCTCCTCCGTGGCCTCGATGCCGTCACGGGCCGATTGCTGGGCCTCGGCCAGCTGGGCCCGGAGGGATTCGTTCTCCGCCAGCAGGGAGTCGTAATCATACAGATAGCCGTAGATGGTGCGGAACCAGTTGACCGTGGAGCTGAGCACCTTCTGCAGCGGGGAAGACAGCACCCCGGTGGTGTTCCGGGCAAAGCCGGTGCGCCCGTTCCGGGCGGCGGCCCCCAGTCCGATCAGCAGCGCCACGGCGATGACGATCACGCCGATGCGAATGCCGTTTTTCTTCAGAAATTTCTTCACAGGATCTCAACCCCCTGTTTTCTCAGCATCAGGGCCAGGCGGCACAGCGGCAGGCCCATCACATTGAAGAAATCGCCCCGGATCCCTTCCACCAGCAGCGCCCCCTTGCCCTGGGCCCCATAGGCCCCGGCCTTGTCCATGGGCTCGCCGGTATCCACATAGCGCTCGATCTCCTCCCGGCTCAGCTGCCGGAAGGTGACCTGGCTCTCCTCATATTCCCGATCCTCCCGGCCGCCGACGATCACCGTGACGCCGGTATAGACCCGGTGGGTATTGCCGGAGAGCTCCTCCAGCATGCGGATGGCCTCCTGGCGGGAATGGGGCTTGCCGTAGGCCCGGCCGTTAAACCAGACGATGGTGTCCGCCCCGATGACCAGATCCTCCGGACTTCTCTGCGCGGCCACCTCCCGGGCCTTGGCGGCGGAAAGGGCCATGACCAGTTCCCCGGGACCGGCGTGCTCCGGCGGGATCTCCTCCCCCTTGGCGGGGATCACGATCAGATTCTTAAGCTCCAGCATCTCCAGCAGCTCTTTCCGCCGGGGAGAGGCCGAGGCCAATACGATATTCATATCAACACTTCCTTATAGGCTCCCCTGCGCAAGGGGAGCTGTCTGCGAAGCAGACTGAGGGGTCGTCGGACGCACATTCCGGGCCGACAGCCCCTCCGCCCCTCCGGGGCACCTCCCCTTGCTCAGGGGAGGCGAATGCAGCATCCGCTCTTGGACGCTCCAAGGGCCGAATTCATGAGGACGTCTCCTTAACAGCTTCAAAATTCCGAACTCCGAATTTTATTCCACGCCCCGGTAGTACAGGCCCCGGGTCAGCACGTTGGGCCGGTACTCCGACAGGCCCAGATGGCCCTTGGCCACCTCCACGCACTCCCGCCCGCTCTCGGTACTGAACAGCAGGCGCAGGCCCCACAGGCCGGAGGAGTACAGATCCTCCCGCTTGTCGGCCAGGTACAGCTTGTGGGCGTTGTAAATGACGTTCCGTTTGCCGTATTCCGGCACCACCGGGAACACCGAGCCCATCCGGTCGGCCATCTGGCCGGGGGTCTGGGCGTTGGGCTTGACCAGGCACTGGTCCGAGACCATCAGCGGAAGCCGGCCGTAGATGATGGCCTCCGTATCCAGAGGCTTGGGCATATCCCGGATCTGGCTCAGCCGCAGCTCGAAGGACGCGGTGGCTGACAGGAAGCCGGCCTCCTTCAGCACCTGCATGCTCAGGGCGTTAAAGGTGTTCATGCCGAAGTCGGCCCGGACCTTCATCCCCGCCTGCCGGGCCAGGAACACATGGCCCAGGTTGCCCACCAGGGCCTCGTTCACGCCGAAATCGAACATCTTCTCCAGATTGGAGTAGATCTCGGTGGTCTGGCTGTCGGTAATGACACGGGGCAGCACCGCCACCAGGCGGGTGCCGTTCTCCAGGAAGGGCAGCAGCTTCTCCGGATACTGACTCATCAGCATCACGGGTGCGTAGAGATAATCGGCCTTCAGCTCCGCCAGTTCCCGGCTGAGCTGATCGGCGGTTCGGACCTGGAAGATGATCTTGGGGTCTCCCACCGGCGTCTCGTTTTTCGGCATCTCCGGCAGGGTGCCCACCCGGCGCTGGGGGGCCTTGGCCCGCTCCTCGGACAGCTGGGAGATGAGCCGGCGTCTCAGATCATTGATCTCAGAGGCGGCCAGGTACAGGCCCGGATCGGCCTTGGCCCGGTTCTCCACGCAGTAGTAAGGGGTGCCGCCGGTCTTGAACATCTGCTCGGTCAGGTAGGCCTCCGTCACGCCCTGGCGCTTGGCCCGCTCGGGCACCGGCCCGAAGGCCACGGCCTTGCTGCCCTGATCGTCAAAGGCGATGGCCCGGGCCCGCTCCCCCTTCTCCACCACAGTGTAGAAGTGGATGGGCACCCGCCGCAGCTCTCCGTCGGAATAGGCCTTCCGGGCGGTGGTGAAGATGGCCTCGTCGGCCCGGTCGCCGGGATCCCGGACGCCGAACATGTCCTTTTTGTCCCCGTCGAAATAGCCCTGGGTAAAGCCCTGGCGGGAGAAGGCCTGCTCCAGCAGCTCCATCTCCTCCTTCGTGGGCTTCCGGTGCTCCTTGAGAGCCTTGGAGTAGACGCTGGTGACGATGGCGGTGTACTCGGGGCGTTTCATCCGGCCCTCGATCTTCACGCAGGCCACCCCGGCCTCCTCCAGCTCCTGGAGCCGGTCGGCCAGGCAATTGTCCTTCAGGCTCATGGGGTGATCGTCCATGGTGCCGCCCATGGAGTACTGCATCCGGCAGGGCTGGGCGCACATGCCCCGGTTGCCGCTGCGGCGGCCGATCAGGGCGGACATATAGCACTGGCCCGAATGGCAGAAGCACAGGGCGCCGTGGACAAAGACCTCGGTCTCGATGCTGGCGTGCTGGGTGATGAAGCGGATCTGCTCCAGGCTCAGCTCCCTGGCCAGCACCGCCCTCGTCAGGCCCATCTCCGCCGCGGCCTGGACCCCGGCCAGATTGTGCAGGCTCATCTGGGTGCTGGCGTGCAGCGGGATATCCGGCAGGGCCTTGCGCACGGCCTTGATGAGGCCCAGGTCCTGGATGATGATGCCGTCGGCCCCCAGGTCGGAGGCCAGCCTGGCCGAATCCACCGCCGCCCGGATCTCCCGGTCGTTGACCAGGGTGTTCAGGGTCACATAGACCTTGCAGCCCCGGATCCGGCAGTAGCGCACGGCCTTTGCAAATTCCTCGTCGGTGAAGTTCTTCGCGCCCCGGCGGGCGTTGAAGTCCCCCATGCCCAGGTACACCGCGTCCGCCCCGTTCTGAACGGCGGCGATCACAGCTTCGGGAGAACCGGCGGGAGAGAGAAGTTCCATCATAGTCTGTATTACTCCTTTAAACTGCGGGTCCTTTCGGCTCCCGCAGGGCGCAGCTTTTCTATATTACGCGATATTATAACACACAGCTGCCTATTGCGACAAGGGCAAAAATGATGTATAATAAAAAGCCCGCAGAGAATTTCTGTAAAACTTCTGTAAATTGAGGCAGGACATGGAAGCTCGCAGCCCGGAAAAGTACATATCGGAGGCCGCGCTGGACAGGCTCATCGCCGCCCATGACGGGGATATGGCCCTGGTCTACCTCTATTCTGTCCGAAACGGCGGACTTGATGCCGAGCAGGCCGCGGCCGCCCTGTGCCGCACCCTGCAGGAGATCCGGTCGGCCAGCGAGAAGCTCCGGCGTCTGGGCCTGCTGCCCGGGGAGCCGGGAGAGAGCGCGGCTATTTCGGTCCCCGCGCCCGCCGCAGGCCCCGCCCCTGCCGCGGCCCCGATCCCGGAGGCTCCAGCGGAGGAGCTGCCCCAGTACAGCGCTTCGGAGATCGCCCGCCGCGCCGGTAAGGACGAGCTGTTCGCCCTGCTGCTTCAGGAGGCGGAGAAGGTCTTCGGCCGCAGTCTCAACAGCAACGACATGCGGGTGATCCTCGGCATCTACGACCACCTGGGCCTGCCCTGCGAGGTGGTAATGGTGCTGCTCAACTACTGCGCCGAGCTCTGCCGCCAGCGCTACGGCGACGGCCGCCGCCCCACCGCGGGCTTTGTGGAGAAGCAGGCCTATGTCTGGGCCCGGCAGGAACTGCTGACCCTGGAGCAGGCGGAGGATTACATCGCCGCCCGGAAGGCCCGGACCCAGGGCCTGGGCCGGCTCAAGGAGCTTCTGGGCATCTACGGCCGGGAGCTGACTCCCGGGGAGGAGAAGAGCTTTGCCGCCTGGCTGGAGATGGGCTTTCCCGACCAGGTGCTGGAGCTGGCCTACCAGCGCACCATCGACCACGCCGGTTCCTTCAAGCACCGCTACATGAACCGGATCCTGGAGAGCTGGAAGGAGCAGGGCCTGATGACGGTGGCCCAGATCCAGGAGAAGGATACCCGCCGCCAGCCCGGAAAGCCGGTGCCCGTGAAGGGCGAGCCGACCGCCCAGCCGGTGGATATGGACAAGCTCCGGGAACTGCTGGAGCAGATTTAGACGATCGCGAACCGCGTTTCGCCATTGCGCGCCCGCGCAATCGGCCAAGCGCATGACGATAAGGAGTCGACTATGCCTTACGACGGACTGCTCCTGGCCCGGGCCAGGACACAACTGGAACAGATCCGCAGCGCCAATCAGGACGAGGAACGGCGGCGGCGGGAGGAGATCACCCGCCGGATCCCGGAGATCGGGCAGATCGATCAGCGCCTGCGGCAGCAGATGCGGGAGTTGGTGCGGGTGACCCTGTCCAAAGCGCCGGATATGGTGCAGCAGCTGGACGAGCTGCGGCAGAGCAATCTCGCCCTGCAGGAGCGGCGCCTTGCGCTGCTGGTGGACGCGGGCTATCCCGCCGACTATCTGGACGGGGTGGTCAGCTGCCCCATCTGCCGGGACAGCGGCATGAAGGACGGCAGGCCCTGCCAGTGCGTGGACCGGCTCTACAACCGGGAGCTGACCAAGGAGCTGGGCGGTCTGCTGCACGACGGCAGCGAGAGCTTCGAGCAGTTTGATCTGAACCTCTACAGCGACCAGCCGGACCCGGTCCGGGGCATCATCCCCCGGGAGGCCATGCGCCTGACGCTCCGGAGCTGCCGCCGCTTTGCCGACACCTTCCCCCAGGGGGAGAGCAACCTGCTCTTCCAGGGCGGAACGGGTCTGGGCAAGACCTATATGTCCGGCTGCATCGCCCGGGCGGTGGCCGCCAAGGGCTGCTCGGTGTGCTACGACAGCGCCATCGGCGCGCTGGAGGCCTTCGAGCGCCAGCGCTTTGCCCGGGATCCGGAGGAGGCCGAGGCCGCGGGCACCCGGGTGCGCCGGATGCTGTCCTGCGATCTGATGATCCTGGACGATCTGGGCACCGAGATGCTCACCTCCGTGACCTCCAGCGCCCTGTACAATCTGCTCAACGAGCGGCTGCGCCGGGGCAAGCGCACGGTCATCAGCACCAACCTCTCCGACCCGGAGCTGCAGGCGCGCTACTTGCCCCAGATCGTCTCCCGGCTGGAGGGCGATTTCATCCACGTCCCCTTTTACGGCAGCGACATCCGGCTGCGGAAGAAGAAGGATATTACAAAAACTTCTCCCAACGGCTGATTTTCCTCTTGTATTTGATACTTCCCAAGGCTATAATGGCAATGCTTAAAAATTTTTAACATACAGGAGGATCTCTCCATGGCCGAATACAGACGTCGTCCCGGTGATCGGAGCGAGGGCCGTCTTCTGCGCTCCATCCCCGGTTTCGCCAAATTCATTCCCTTTATCATGCCCCAGCGCAACGACCGCTGCATCCATTATGAGGAGAGCTTCGAGATCTCCGACCTGGACCGTCGGCTGCGCAAGCTACGGGTGGAGGGCCACAAGGGCATCGGCATCCTGCATTTTATCATCGCCGCCTACATCCGGGCCGTGTCCATGCTGCCCGGCGTCAACCGCTTCGTGGTAGGCCGCCGGATCTACGCCCGCAACAACATCGAGGTGGTCATGACCGTCAAGCGCAGCCTGTCGGTGGATGACACCGAGACCACCATCAAGGTCGTTTTCGAGCCCACCGACACCATCTTTGACGTGCATCGGAAGATGGAGGAGAAGATCCAGGAGATCAAGACCTCCGACGAGAACAACGGCACCGAGGATTTCGCCGACGCCTGCGCAAAACTCCCCCGCTTCATCCTCCGCTTCGCCATCGCCATGCTGCGCGTCATGGATTACTTCGGCTGGATCCCCCAGTCCCTGCTGGACGTGAGCCCCTTCCACGGCTCCATGATCATCACCGATCTGGGCTCCCTGCGCATCGGGCCGGTGTACCACCACATTTACAACTTCGGCACCCTGCCGGTGTTCATCGCCTTCGGCGCCAAGTACCACAAGTACGAGCTGAACCGCCACGGCGAGGTGGAGGACCACAAGTATATCGACACCAAGCTGGTGCTGGACGAGGGCATCGTGGACGGGCACTATTACGCCCAGCTGCTCCAGGCCTTCCGCTATATGTTCCAGCATCCCGAGATCGTGGAGACGCCCCCCTCCAAGGTCGTGGAGGACGTGTTCTGATCCCGGGCGATCGCATGGAAAACCCCCGGAGAAACCTTGTCGTTCCTCCGGGGGCTTTGTCTTTTCGGCCTTCCGGCTCAGTACTGCTCCGGCCGTCTGCGCAGCGGATTGGGCCGCAGGGTATCGATCTGGGTCTGGACCGCGGTGACGGCTGAACTGCTCAGCTGACCGTAGATATACCGCCAGGCAAACAGAATGCCGATGCCCATAAACAGCAGCAGCTGCAGATACTCCGCACCCAGAGCGGAGAAGAAGCTGCCGTCCTCCAGCGCGTTCAGGATCGTGGCGATGACGAAGCCCAGGGAACTGCCATACTCACGCATCATGTAGAAGGCCAGCTCGAACAGCGGGATCAGGATCACGCCCAGCAGGCTCACGCCGATCACGATCCACAGCGCGGCCTTGCTCATCTTGCCCTTCAGCAGCTTGTAGCCGAACATGGCCGCCATGGGCACCAGGGCAAAGAGCAGACCATAGATCCGCTCCAGGGCTATGATGGACAGCAGGTTGGGGATGAGACCCACCAGCATGCCCAGCAAGGCGCCCACCAGGCCGGTCAGATAGCTGCCGTTTTCCCGGTTGTCCTCCGCCTGCTCCCGGATCCGCCGGCTCTGATCCCGGAGAGCCGAAGCCATTGCCGGCTGATAGCAGATCAGGCCTCCTACCGACGCCAGGCACAGGCTGTCCGGCATGGGAGCGCCGGTCAGGATGCAGCTGTCCGCCGGAAAAACGCCGTTGTCCCGCAGGGCGGCGGCCAGCTGGTCCATCCGTTCCCGGAACTGAGCCGTCACGTCCCCCTTGGGATTCAGGCGCAGGGAGAAGGTCACCACCTGGTTCGTCACCCGCTCCAGGCCGCCCAGCTTCAGTCCGGGCACCCGCACGGCCTTGGCCAGGCTCCGGCGCAGAGAGAACGGAACCTTCTCCAGACGGACGGCGAAGTCCGCATAGTAAGTCTTCCCGCTGATGGACCTGAGAGAGACGGCGTAGTCCCTCCAGGTGCCGAAGTACACCATCCCGTTGGCCTCAAAGCCGCTGCTCGTCAGAGCAGAAACGATCTCGCTGTTTGCCATTTTGCTCTATTCTCCTTCGTTCTTACTTCTTCCCAAGCAGGCCGCCGAGAATGCCCTCCTTCAGCCCGCCCAGCAGGCCGTTGGAGTCGAGGTTCTCCAGTTTGCTGTCCAGCTTCAGCAGCTTCATAATGTCCGCCATCTCCAGATCCTCCCCCTTGAGGATCTTCAGGGCGTTCTTCTTCGCGTCGGCGCCGGCGGCCCGGTAGGCCTCCAGCAGCTTCTTCTCCGCCGCCGTCAGGCCGGAGTCGGAGGCGGTCCCGGTCTTCTTGCCGGAGGAAGTGCCGGTCTTCCCGGAGGAAGAGGGTTTCGCCGCGGAGGAGGTCTTCCCGGAGGCGGTTTTCGCCGCCGTGGCAGTCTTTCCCGCGGCGTCCTCCTTGGCGGCGTTGAGAAGCGAGGACTGGGTCACGCCGGTGGCCTTGGCGATTTCCTTGAGCCTGGCCTGGCTCAACTCCTTTTCTCCCCGCTCGGCCTTGCTGATGTCCGCGGCGGTCAGTCCCTCGATCTTTTTTGCCAGCTGCTCCTGGGTCAGACCCGCGCCGGTGCGGGCCTCCCGGATCAGGGCGCCTACTTTGTTGGCCATATCGGTATCCCCTTTCCTGTTCTGTTTTCCGTGATCTGTTTTTATTTTATCTTATTTTTCCGTCTTGTCAATTTCTGTGTCTTGTCTTTTTTCCTTTCCTCTGGTACACTGTAGCAAAGAAACAGAGAGGGGTGGAAGGATGCGCCTGTTTACCTGCTGACAAGACATGACAAGCCATGCTGCGATGGCGGCGGTCACGGTTGCGGACCGTCAGTTTTGTTATGTCTTGCCGCGGGAAGCTGCGCATCCCAAAGCCCAAGGCATACTTATGCCCTTCTGCGGCCGCGGGTTTGGATCCCCGCGGCCGTTTTTTTCATTTGGGAGGACATAACAATGTCGATGATACGAATCGAGAACCTGTCATTTACCTACGACGGCAGCTACGATCCCGTGTTTGAAAACGTGGATCTGCTGCTGGACACCGACTGGCGCCTGGGTCTCACCGGCCGCAACGGCCGGGGCAAGACCACTCTGCTGAGGATCCTTCAGGGAGAACTGCCGTACCGGGGGAAGATCCACGCCTCGGTGGAGTTCGAGTACTTCCCCTACCCGGTCCCCCATCCGGAGCTGCCCGCCCTGGCCGCGCTTCGTGAGCTTCAGCCGGAACTGGAGGACTGGCGGCTTCTGCGGGAGATGGATCGCCTGGAGCTGGAGGAAGCGCTACTGGACCGTCCCTTCGAAACGCTCTCCAAGGGAGAGCAGACCAAGCTCCTGCTGGCTCTGATGTTTCTCCGGGACAACGCTTTTCTTCTGATCGACGAGCCCACCAACCATCTGGACGCCCAGGGCCGGGCCCTGGTCAGCCGCTATCTCAGGAGCAAGAAAGGCTTTCTCCTGGTCTCTCACGACCGGGTCTTCCTGGACGGCTGCGTGGATCACATTCTGTCCATCAACCGGGCCGATCTCCAGGTGATCCGGGGCAATTTCTCCACCTGGTGGGAGGCCCGACAGCGGCAGGACGCCTTCGAGCAGGCGGAAAATGAAAAGCTGAAGAAGGAGATCAGCCGTCTGAAGGAGACCGCCCGGGAGAAGTCCCGGTGGTCGGACACCGCCGAGCGCCGGAAGACGGGCATCAACTCCATACAGGTGGACAACGTGAAGGGCTGGCGTCCCCTGCAGGGAGCCAAGGCCAAGAAGCAGATGTCCCGGGCCAAGGCCATCGAGAAGCGACAGCAGGCGGCCATCGAGGAAAAGGAGCAGCTGCTGAAGAACGTGGAATACCAGGCCGCGCTGCGTCTGGCGCAGCTGCCCTACCCCGGTCCCCGGCTGGTCGAGGTCAGGGAGCTGTCCATCGACTACGGCGACGGGCCCCTGTTCCGGCCCCTGCGCTTTGAGCTGCTGCCCGGAGACCGCATGGCTCTTTCCGGCCCCAACGGAGCGGGCAAATCCAGCCTGCTCCGGCTGCTGCTGGGAGAGGAAGTTCCCTTCACAGGCCAGCTCCGGTCCGGCAGCGGCCTGAAGATCTCCTACGTGGCCCAGGATCCCGGGGATCTGCGGGGCAGTCTCACGGACTACGCCCGGCTCTGCGGCGTGGACGAGAGTCTATTCAAGGCCCTGCTCATCAAGCTGGACTTCAAGCGGGTCCAGTTTGAGAAGGACATGTCCGAGTTCAGCGCCGGGCAGAAGAAAAAGGTGCTGATCGCCCGAAGCCTGTGTGAAAAAGCCCATCTGCACATCTGGGACGAGCCCATGAATTATATCGACGTGATCTCCCGGATGCAGCTGGAGGATCTGATCCTGCGCTGTCGGCCCACCCTGCTCTTTGTGGAGCACGACCGGGCCTTCTGCGACCGGGTCAGCACCCAGGTTCTGGAACTGCAGCGCCCCTGACACAACAACACCCCCCGATCGTTCGATCGGGGGGTGCGCTGTTTATTGGGGTTTCCCGGCGTCTCCGGGATTCCGGTGTGCTCAGTGCATGAAGTAGGTCGCAGCGGTCTGCCAGTAGCGGAACACGGCCTTGGCCACGTTCAGGGTCTTCTCATCCTGGCTGCCGTTCAGAGCGTTTCTCACATAGCTCAGCGGCGCGCTGGCGATCGTCAGAGCAGACTCGCCCTTGGTCACCGTCACGGTAACGGTCTTGTTCAGATTCTTGGCGACGATGCCGACCACATCCACGAACAGATAGCTGCCCTTGACCTGTGCGGTCACGTCCGTCCCGTTCACCTGGAAGCTGTAGTCGTCCGCGCTCGCGCCGTCCTCCAGCTTGAAGTAGAGCCGATAGGTGGTCTCAGAGTTCACGATCAGGGAGGTGCCGTAGAAGCTCAGGCCCTCCACCGCGCCGTCCAGCTGGATGGTGTAGTCGTTCACCGCGTCCGCGGTGACGTCCGCGATCACGCTGGGATCGATCTCCTCCAGGCTTACGGCCCGGGCGCTGGTGTCATAGGTGCAGGCCTGCTGAGAGTAGTAGCAGTAGGCCATCATGACGTCCATCAGTCGGAGCAGCGCCACCTTATCCGGATCGTTCTGGTAATACTCCTTCGCAAAGGTCAGGTAGCCGAAGATGGAAGTCTTGTAGCTGTCAATCTCCTCTCCGGCGGGACTCAGCAGCCGGATCGACTCATCGCTCAGCGTGAGCTCGACCTCAGCTGTCATAGTGGGCGCGTCCTTCTTCACGATCAGCTTGTAATTGCCGCTTGCATCGGGGCTGCCAAGCTCCGCGGCTTCTCCATCCAGCAGGAACAGACCGTTGAGCTGCTCAGCGGAGATGCCAGCGTCCGGCTTCACATAGATGTTCAGATCGATGGAGCCGTTGAGGCCCAGGCTGATGCCGATGATCTCCACGCCGGGAGCCTCGGTCCCGCAGACCACGTCGGCGCGGTCACGGATACGGATGCGCGGGAAGGAATTGGTATCGGGCCAGGTATTGTCGTAGGAGGCCAGACCGGTGGCGCTGATCGTGGCGCCCACAGCCAGGTTCTCCACTTCCTTGCCGGTGGTGATGTAGCCGTCGATGAACACACGGCCCACATTGCCCTCAGCGTCCTTGACCATGATGGTCTGGACCAGGCCGTTGGCTTCCTCGAAGCTCTCCACAGTGCCCTTCAGGGTGACCAGCTTGCCTTCCGCGGAGCGGTCGGTCAGCTGGGCCGCGGTGATCTCGGTGGGCTCCACCGTGCCGCTGCCGATGACCTCGATGGTCTTGACCTGCAGCTCGGGCTCGCCCTGGTAGAAGTCGGTGTGGCCCACGATGCGGACCTTATCGCCGATCTTGTATTCACCGGAGACGGGGAAGCAGCAGAGGCCGCCGGTCTCGTCCTGGACGTAGATGCAGTCGAAGAAGGCGGTGTCCTTGTCGTAGCCGGAGGCGTTGGAGGTGACCACGCCCTCGATCAGGAAGCGGTAGCCGGTGTCGTCGGGATCGGAGGCCGCCCGGACGTCCGCGATGGGAGTCACGGTGTTCTCGTTCGTCCGGTCGATCACGTCCAGCTCGATGTTCTGGGTGAAGGTGGTGCCGTCGATCACAGCGGTGACCGTGATGGTGGTCAGCTTGGCGGTATCAATGGTCAGGGCCTGGTCGACCGCGATGGTGCCGCCCGCGGCGATCTTGCGGGAGGTGGTATCGGTGGCAAGCACCTCGCCGCCCTTGATCTCATAGACCAGGGAAGTGACGGTAACTTCACTCTCGCCGTTGTTGAACAGGGTGGTGGTCAGCTGGAAAGGCTCGTCCTTGTAGACTTCCTTGCTCTCGCTTCCCTTGACCGCGACGGATGCGATGCCCATGTTCATGGTACTGCCGACCCACACGGGGGCGGTGACAGCCAGGTCGCCGTCAGCCTGGGTAACGCGGACGTAGTAATAGTTGTGCTGAGAGGCGTCGATGGTGGCGGTCAGCTCGCCGGTGGCGATCTCCTCGGCATTGGTCCAGGAGTAGGAGACCACGCCGCCGTCGGAGATGAGCTCGACCTTGGCAACGGAATCCGTGTCATCGGGATCATACAAGTCGATGACCACGTTCAGGGTCTCGGGGCGCTCGTCAAAGATGGTGCCCATGACCTTGCCGTTGGCGGTGAAGCTGATGTCCAGGTTCTTGTCCTCGGTGGCGTAGACTCTCAGGTTGCGGATGGCGTCGTAGATGGCTTCCTCGCTCAGGTTGGTGGCCAGAACCACGTCGCGGGCGTCGTTGGCGTTGCCCCAGCGGCCCTTGTGGTTATCCTGGTTGTTGGTGGGAGCCACGTGCCAGCCCTTGTCCAGCGCCAGGGTGTACTCTTCGTAGCTGGGGTAGTAGCCGCCGGCGCCGATCTGGCCCTCGCCGTTGCCGACCTCCACCAGGAACATGTGCGCGTCGGTCTCCTCACTCCAGTAGGAGAAGTCGGTGAAGTTGCCGAAGGTGCTGCCCGGGTGGTTGAACTGGTTCATGCTGCCGCCCTTGTTCACGGTCTCGTAGTAGAGCTTCATGCCCGCGTCGCCGGACTTGTTGTTCAGCGCGGCGTTGTTGCGGGAGACCAGACCGTCGGAACCGAAGGTGTTGATGTGGCCGGGTCCGCCGGACCAGGTCATCTCAAAGCCGGCGATGGCGATCAGCTGCTGGTCAGGCTCGGCGTTGAAGTTGGCCACGGTGCTCTTGTAGGTGTTCCACAGCGCACGGCTGGCGTCGGTCATCAGGCTCTGATCGTTCAGCGCGTCGGCGGGGTTGGCGGCAGAGGTGGTGTCGAAGTAGTTGGAGTGGTCGGTGAAGGCCACGAACTGGACGTTGGCGCTCTCGGGGATGCTGGAGATGTAGTCCAGAGCGGTATCCAGCGTGCCGGAGCCGTCGGAGTAGGTGGTGTGGGAGTGGAGCTGACCGAAGTACTTCTGGAACTCGGAGTCGCCCACGGTGAAGTACCAGGACTTCTCCGCCGTCACCTGATCGGCGCGGGTAACGCTGACGCTGACGGTGACGCGACCGTCGGCCATATTCTCGGCGGGCTGATAGCTGAGCACGCCGTTTTCAAACACGGCCTCCACCTGGGTGCCGTTGACCTGCATCGTGATCACGGGGTTCTCGCCCGCGTTGCCGATCTTCACGGAGATGACGGGTCTCTTGTCGTCGCCGGTCTGGCCGTTGGGAGCCGGGGTCATTTCCTCAAAGAAGGGCTCGTCCACGTTGGTGACGGTCTTCTCGCCGGGGTAGGTGATGTCATAGCTGTTGGTTACGGAAACGCTGATCTTGAAGCTTTGCTCCGTCCGCTGGCCGTCCAGCGCGGAGGCGGGGATGGTGAAGCTGTAGCCCTTGCCGTCAGCGGAGGCCTCGTACTCGGTGACCGTAGTGGTCTGGCCGTTGGCGGTGTAGGTGATGGTGATGCTGGAAATGCTCTCCGCCAGGTCGTCCAGGGTGAAGGCCACCTTGTAATCCTGCTCGAAGAAGCGGGTATCCTCGCAGTCGAACTTGACGCTGGGCACCTGGACGGTGTCCTCACGGACCTCAATGCCGTCGGCCAGGGGGTAGAAGTTGAAGAGGTAAATGCCCACGTCGTTCTTGGTGCTGAAGGTCCAGCCGGAGAACACGCTGGAGTAGTACTCGATGCAGACGGGGGTACCATTGTAGGAGGCGTCCTTGTTGTAGATGATGTAGCCGCCTTCCTTCTGCTTCAGGAACCACTTGGCGTTCTCGGGAGCGCTGCCGTCCTCGTTGGGCTCGACGAAGAGCAGCTCCTCATCGTTGTTGGTGGCCAGGAATTTGCCGTTGACCTCAAAGCTGTAGTAACGGCCCATGGTGTCCACCTTGAACACGTAGGCGCCGTTGCCGGCGTTGGCCTTGCCGCCCTCAATGGTGGTGGGGATGGCGTCCATGGAGTAGTTGGCTTCCTTCCAGAGACCCACGGCGCTCTTGGCGTTGGCATTGTAGAAGACGTAGGACTGTCCCTTGTTGAGCACGCCATCCCACTCGCCGTCGTCGTAGGCCTCGATGGCGTCCGTGGGATCCACCAGGTAGAACTGGAGGGCGAACTCGCTCTCGGTAAACTTATTGGAGTTGGGGCTGGTGAAGTAGCCAGAGAAGACCTCGAACTCGTTGCGGACGTAGGCCTCGATGTAGGCCGAGCCGTGCTCGCCGGAGACCGAGGGGCTGGAGAAGTAGTATGCGTTGGCGGTCTTGGCGGGGGTCAGGGTCCAGGTGTTGTCACCGGTTTCCGTGTACTTCTCATAATTCACCGTGACCTCGGCGTAGGTATCGCTGGGCCAGACGGTGATACTCTTGGTGTTGTCGTCGTTGGAGACGAAGGTGTAGGTGCCGTTCGCGTTCTTCTGCACCTGCCACACGTAGTCGGAGGTGAAGTTCACGACCTTGCCGTTCTCGATGGTGGCCTCGTTGGCCTTCAGATACCAGTCGCCGTTGGGCCTGGTGCTGATGGCGGTTTTGTGGCCGGGGCTGTAGATGGCCACGGTAACGCCGTCGGTCAGCTGATCCAGGCTGGTGACCAGATCACCGGTCTCCTCGGGATGCGGCGTCTCGGGCTCGGCGCCCTGCTTGTAGAAGGTGATGCCGTAGGCGTCCTTATCCGGAGCAGTGGAGCCATAGAGAGTAAAGCCGTTGTAGTACTCCAGATAGATCTTGCCAAAGTTGGTCGCCATGTCGTTGAGCGACAGGAAGTAGTTGAAGTCCGAAGGATCGGGGCCTGTCGGCGTCCAGCCGGTGTAGGTCGCGTCGGTAACGACCAGATTGTTGTAGTTTCCGCTGACTGCGCCGCCCAAGGTGTAATCGCCCTGGGTGAAGGTATAGGTGCCGTCGGTATTCACGGTGACCTTCCAGGCAACCGCGGTGTTGTCGGTGGTGATGACGCCGTTCACGGGAGTCAGCGCAACACCGGTGATCTTATGGCTGGCAATGGAATTTCCAACGCCGACGCCGTTCTTGGCATTATAGAGGATCACGGTGTCGCCGGTGGCCAGCGTGCTGCTCAGGCCATAGGTGTTGCCCTCGCCGGGCGTGGGATCACCCGGGGTCTCGGGCTCGGCGCCCTGCTTGTAGAAGGTGATGCCGTAGGCATTCTTTTCGGGGGTGTTGGTCGCGTACACAGTAAATCCATTGTAGTATTCCAGATGGAATTTACCATAGCTGTTCGACCAATTCTCAAAATACAGGTAGTGGGTCAAATCCACGCTGTCAGCTTCTGTCAGCGTCCAGCCGGTGTAGGTCGCGTCGGTGAGAACCAGATTGTTATAGGTTCCGCTGACTGCGCCCCCCAAGGTGTAATCGCCCTGGGTGAAGGTATAGGTGCCGTCGGCGTTCACGGTGACCGTCCAGGCAACGGCGGTGTTGTCGGTGGTGATGACGCCATCCGCAGGAGTCAGCGCAACGCCGGTGACCTTATGGCTGGTGATGGTGTTTCCCAAAGCAACGCCATTCGCGGAATTGTAGAGGATCACGGTGTCGCCATCGGCCAGCGTGCCGGTCAGGCCATAGGTCGTACCGGTGGGCTGCTCGGGCTCTGTGCTATCGGCGATATGCCGGAAGCTCACAGCGAAGGCTGCGCCGCCATTGCCCAGCTTATAGGTAGTGAAGGTGTTATAGTACTCCAGATACTGAGCGTTTCCGTTATAGGCAGCGTTGGCGTTTTTCAGATAGAACAGGCCATCGGCGGTGGCTTCAATGACCCACAGGCTGTATTCATTGGCCTCGGTGGTGAAGCTCAGGCTGTTGCCCGTGTCACCGGAGGTCAGATACTTGCCCTCATTGGTGAAGAGGACCTGTCCCTCGTCATTCACGGTGACCGTCAGCAGGGCGATGCCCTCGCCGCTCAGCTTGCCGTCCGTGCCCAAGGTGGCAGCAGCGGCGGCCAGCCTGGTGCCGCTGGCTGTGGCTGTCAGCGCCTTTCCATTGCCGTCGTTGTAGATTGCCACCGTGTCGCCGGTCTTCAGGCCGGAGACGGGATCGGTGTTCACGGGCTCGACTTCGGCGTAGAAGTCAAACTCATAGGCCGGGCCGCCGTTGCCCAAACGGAAGCAGGTGAAATAGCCGCTGTAATACTCCAGATACTGTGCATTTCCATTGTATTCAGCAGTATCGCATTTGATGTAATAGCTGTCCCCCGCGCTCTCCAACTGGAAGAGTGTGTTGGCATTCAGCTCGGTCACGAAACGGACGTGAGTCCCGTCGACTTCCAGATACTTGCCTTCCTCATTGACAAAGCTGTACTTGTTTTCGGTATTCAGTACTACCGTCAGGTACGCCATACCGTCAGCCAGAGCCAGCTTGCCCTCAGCGGTCGGAGTTGCATCGACTGCCGTCAACTCATACTTCTTGTTGTTGTAGTAATACTCCTCAAGACCCAGCGCCTTGTTGTTGGCAGGGTTGTGGATAACTACCTTGTCCCCGTCCTTGGGGGCTTCGGTGAGCTTGTCCAGGGTGACCGTGGCGGGCTCGGGATCCTCGGGCGTCTCGCCGCCCTGGACAGTGATCTCGCTGGCCAGGGTGTTGCGCAGCTGCAGGGTATTGAAGATACCCACTGCGCCGGTGAAATCAAGCGTGTCGCCGGCTTTCAGCGCTTCCGTGGTCTTTGCCTTGTAAATAGGCATTTCATTACCGCTGGCATCCGTCACGACAGTATTATCACCGTTGATTTCCTTGACCGTCAGGCCGTTGATTTTCACATAGGTGCACACATCCGCCTCGGTAATGGCATCAAGTGTGGTTTCCTTAGCGGTCAGCGTCAGGCCCTCGGAGAGTGTGAGGGTGCAGCCGCTCAGCTCAGGCAGGCCCTTAAAGGTTTTCCGCACGCCAGTACCGATCACCGTATTGCCCAGTTCAATATTAACGGGAGCAGTATCGGGGTACAGGCAGATGCCGCCGGTAGCATCCTGAACATAGATGTTCCTGCCATCCACCAGGGTCACAACGCCCTTTACGGTAAACTCGGCATTTTCTGCGCCGGCCAGAGCCTCGGCGATGGTGCTAATGGCGGCCTCGGTCCTGATGGTGTAATTGTACTGGTTAACCGCGCTGCTGATCGGATCGCCGTCCGTGGGGTAGTAAATTGCTTGGAGCTGGATGTTGAACTCGCTGGGAGCATTCTCCGGCACCGTAAAGCTGTCGCCCTCGACCCATCTGTTCTCATCGCCGCTGTAGCAGTAGTAGATCACAGCGCCGGACGTGGCACAGTCAAAAGCAATGTCAGCACCGATATCCACAGCGCCGCCCGCCGGGTTGGCTGTAGGAGCAGCGACTTCCGTCGGATCCTCGGGCTCTACGGGAGTATCCCCGCCGTCGGTCAGCTTCCAGAAAGAAACCTGCTGGTTTTTAATCTCATTTGTAGTTCCCGAATAATGCCGCCATGTCGGTGCCGCACCGGTCGTTGGGAACCAAACCCCCAAATACCGAGTTGTAGTGCCTTCGGTGGTAGAAAGATAATTCCCCTTCAGTACCCACACAGCTGCATCATCTTCGGTTACACGAACGGATTGGGCAGTCTTGATTGCGCCATAGCTAAGATTCAGACTGCCATTGCTAAATGTGTATCCGCCCTCCACAGCATTAACAGTCCAACCGTAGTTGCCGTCAGCAGGAGCGGAAAACGCATCCCCCTCCGGCACAACTGCTAGACCTTGGGGGTTTTTATCACATTGCACATTTGAGAGTGCGCAAGTAGCCGTAGTCCCATTCTCTGTTTTGGTCATCGTAATGGCGATGATATCGTCCGCTGTAATGTCCTCCAGGTCGATCTTGACCCAGGTGGACGTCTCGCTGTCCGCGAGCAGATCGTCCGCCTCGTCGGTGACGGCGTCGAGATCGTCCTCATAGAACAGCTCGTCCTCGAAGTCGTCCTCGTAGAACAGCTCGTCCTCGTAGAACGGGTCCTCGGGCTCTTCGGCCGGGGGATCGTTCTCCCCTGCCACGGGAAGGATCACGCCCTCCTCCGGGACTGTAATTTCTTCCGCGGGGGCCTCCTCCGCAAAGGCCAGCGTGGTCGGCATCAGGCTCATCACCATGGCGACCAGCAGAACCAGGGAGAGGATCCTGCTTATCCGTTTCTTCATACATGGACCTCCTTAAGTCGTTCTGAAGATTCTTCTGTGCGCATTCTGTACACATACAAAAACAGTATACCACAAGATATGGCCCTCGTCCAAGCCTTTTCCGATTTCAGAGTCTCCGAGATTCTCCAAAATTTGACCCGCCGTTTTGGTACTCTCGCCGAGACGCAAAACACAGCTGTCCGTCTTTGGCGGACGGACCCGGCCTTTCTTGACACCGGGGCCGAATCTTGGTATCCTGTGGGTAAATTCGGAAGGCGGAATGGAGAATGAGAACCTGGCAATAACGCGCTGTGCCATTGCCCCTTCTCAAGAGGTTTTTCTATGAAAAAGAAAGAAAAGACGCCCGCGCGCCCTCTGGGCGACTGGCTTCGCCGCTCCCGGTGGAGCATCCTGGCGCTGCTCGCCGCGGCACTGCTGTTCGCCGGGTTCCGGCTCTGGCTCCGGGAGCCCGCCGCCGAGCCCCTGACCGGCGGGGACTTCGTGGAATACGAGAAGGCCCGGGTGGAGCAGATCCTCTCCGACAACAGTATACAGGACGAGGCCTCCGACGGAGGCTGGCGGGGCGAGCAGATGCTGACCGCCCGGGTGCTCACCGGACGCTACGCCGGGGAGACCCTGCTGTGCTACAACTACATCGGCCCTCTCTACGGCGTGCCGGTCTCGGAGGGCGACCAGGTGGTGCTGACCGTGTCCACCTGGTCCGGCGGCGAGCACCGGGCCACGGTCTTCGAGTATAACCGCATCCCGGCGCTGCTCACGCTGCTGGGTCTGTTCGTGCTGATCACGGTACTGGTGGGCGGAAAGACCGGCCTGCGGTCCCTGGTGGGGCTGGCGGTGACGGTGGCGGTGCTGTTCGGGGTCCTGCTGCCGCTGCTGATGCGCGGCGCGCCCACCATCCTCAGCACCTTCCTGTGCTGCGCCTATGTGGCGGCGGTGGCCTTCCTCCTGCTGGGCGGGCTGCAGCGCAAGACCGTATGCGCCGCCCTGGGCACCATCGCCGGCACCGCCCTGGCCATGCTCTTCGGCCTCATGGCCCAGAGTCTCTGCCGGGTTAGCGGCCTGAGGATCTCCGACGTGGAGCCCCTGCTGCAGCTGCGGCAGACCGGCACGCCCATCGGCCTGCGGGGCCTGCTGGTGGCCGGGGTGATCGTCAGCTCCCTAGGCGCGGTGATGGACGTGGCCATGTCCATCGCCTCGGCCCTGGACGAGGTCCACGCCGCCAATCCCGCCCTGGGCTTCCGGGACCTGCTGAGGTCCGGCATGAACATCGGCCGGGACATGGTGGGCACCATGACCAACACCCTGATCCTGGCCTTCCTGGGCTCGGGCTTCACCCTGATCCTGTATCTGTACAGCCTGGGGCTGAGCCGGTACCAGCTGTTCTCCTCCGCCTACGTGGCCATCGAGGTCATCAGCAGCCTGTCCAGCTCCATCGGCATGATCCTGGCCATTCCCATTACCACCGTCATCAGCTCCGGCCTTGTGAGCCGGGGCAGCAAGGAGGACAAAGCATGATCCGTGAAGTGCACGTTAAGACCATCGAGGACCTGATGCCCCTGCTGACCGACCAGGAATACCGGCCGGATCTGGGCCGGAACCGCAGCGCCTTCGTTTACCGGGGCATGACCAACGCGGATTTCCGCATGGTCACCAGCCTGCGCCGGAACTGCCGTCAGCTCCAGGCCAGCCTGGAGCCTGCCATTCTGAAGAATTTTGCCAAATACGCCGTGATCGAGGATCCCAGCATCGCCCAGTCCGTGTGGCGGCAGATGATCATGGGCCAGCACCACGGCCTGCCCACCCGGCTGCTGGACTGGACCCAGTCGCCCCTGGTGGCGCTGCACTTCTCCGTGTCCGAGGACAGTCTGGAGCAGATGGAGGAGCACGACTGCGTAATCTGGCGCATGGACATCACCCAGCTGCACTCCCTGCTGCCGGAGAAATACCAGCAGGTCATGCGGGAGTTTCAGGCAGAGGTCTTCTCCGTGGACATGCTGACCCGGGCCGCCCGGAGCCTGGAGGAGTACGACCGGGACATGGGCGATTCGGCCATGGTGGTCATCGAGCCGCCCTCCTTCAGCGACCGGATCGTGAGCCAGTATTCCTTCTTCTCCGTGATGCCCATGGGCATGGACAGCGTGGAGGATTTCCTGAACGCCCACACCGACCGGACCGTCAAATACGTCATCGACCGGAAGCTGCGCTGGCGCATCCGGGACATGCTGGACCAACTGAACATGTCCGAGCGGACCCTGTTCCCGGGCCTGGACGGCCTGTCCCGCTGGATCGCCCGGCATTACTTTGTGAAAACGAAGACGGACGAGGAATAAGACGCTCCGGGCCCTCGTTCCCCGCAGCAGCCTCGCCTTCCAATAACGGAGCACTGCGCGCTAAGCACTGCTTACTAACGCAAAAAGAGCCCTGACTTTCGTCAGAGCTCTTTTTGCTGTTAAGGATGGAATCAGGCTGCGGGGGTGACCGCAGTGATGTGGGGGTTGGGTCCCTCGTACCAGTACAGGAAGCCCACCAGGTCGATGGTGTCGCCCACATTCAGGCCCTTCACCGTCTCGTACACTTCGCTGCCGGCGGGGCACAGATCGGACTCCACCGTGAAGTTGTAGGTGTTCTCGCCGAGAGTGACGTTGAAGTACAGATCGCTGCCATCCTCGCCGGAGCCGTCCCAGTTGTACAGGAAGGCCACGCCGCCCTCAGACTCGGCCACGGTCACGCCCTTGATGGTGACCAGCTGGTTCATGTGCTCGGCCAGGGCGTCAGTGCCCAGAAGCTCGGTCACGTCCACGGGATCCACCAGATAGGTGTCAGCACCGTCGATCAGCTCGAAGGTGCAGCCCTCGGCGATCTCGATCTCGCCGGCCCACTCGGCCTTGAAACCGGTGACGCGGATCTTGGCGCCGGGAACCAGAGCGTCATACTCCTCCTGGGTGCAGGCCAGGCGGTAGGCGAAGTAGGCGCCGTCCTGATCGGCCAGATACACGCTGGTGTTGGACCAGTCGGAAGCGTAGGCCTGCTTGGCCTGGACATAAGCCTCGATGACCACGGGATCGTCGACCTCGGCGGCCATGAAATCGGCATAGCTCATCACTTCCACAGGAGCTTCCTCAGCGGGGGCCTCGGCGGGCTCTTCGGCGGGAGCTTCCTCCACGGGAGTCTCGGCGGCGGGCTCCTCGGCGGGCTTCTCAGCGGGCGCGGCCTGCTGTCCGCAGGCGGCCAGAGCAAAGACCATCACAAGAGCCAGAAGCAGTGCAAGAATCTTTTTCATCGTTGTCCTCCTTCAGAACAAAATCCAATGCTTTTCTTCCCCGTCATCCTCCGGGGACAGGAACATTATACCCGTTTCCCCGCAGAAATCAAGAGTTTGTGCCGCATTTGGGCTTGACAGAATGATAACAGAGCGGTCGGACTACTTCCTTTTCTTCTTCAGGAAGAGCGCGGCATAGTACGCGGCGATGAGCACCCAGACCACCGCCAGAGTACTGAGCAGGGCCACCGAGGTTCCGGGCAGGGGTCCCAGATCCGCCCGGCCTCCGGCCTGGGCCTGGATCTGATCCAGGCGGTACAGGGCGTTCACGTCGTCAAAGAGCTTCTCCATATAGCCCTCGTCGATGGTCTCCTTCCGGCGGGTGGACTTGGTCACATTCTCGATGAGCTGACCGGCGGCGTCCCGCAGGGAGGTGGAGCCGTTGAAGACGGGAGTGGTGAAGGTGTTCTCCGTGTTCTCAATGAGCAGCCGGGAGGCCTCGATCTTCACCCGGTAGTGCTCCTTGTTGTCCTCGCCGGAGCGGCTGAGATAGTCCTGATAGCCCGGATCCTGCTGGGCCTTCCGGGTCACGGGAACGTAGCCCTCGGTCTCGGCATAGGCGATCTGGACCTCGTTGGTCAGCAGATACTGGGTAAAGAGCCAGGCGGCCAGGACCTGCTGCTGGTCTCCTTTGTTGAAGACGCAGACCGAGGGGCCCTGAGAGATCATCACCGGGTTTTCCGGGTCGAACTGGGGGATGGGAAGCACCGCGGTCTCGAACTTCACCACCTGGTCGGCGGCGATATCCAGCAGCGGGGCCTCCGAGCCCATCCAGGTGGCGCCGGCGGTGGAGTCCACCGCGAAAAGGCACTGGCCGGCGTTGAGGAAGTTGGCCGGATAGCTGGAGATCTTGAAGGTGGAAAAGGCCTTGGTCTTGGCGTGCTGGGAGATGGTGTACAGAAGCTCCTTGGTGGTGTCGTTGAAGATCTGGATCTCCCCGGTGGGGGTGGAATAGCCGGCGCCCTTCTGGCGGAGCATCTGGATCATCATGTTGTCGGTGGACTTGTAGATGAAGGGGATCATGACCTTCTGGCCGTTGAGCAGGAAGTTGCCGTCCGCGTCCTTCTGCATGGCGGCCTCGGAGACCTCCCACACATAGTCCCAGGTCACGATCTCCGGCAGTTCGTAGCCCAGCTTCTCCACGAAGGTCTTGTTCACGTACAGGGCCTCGGTGGAGCGCATATAGGGCAGGGCGTAGTGCACGCCGCCGATGACGCATTCAGCCAGAAACTCCGGCACGATCTCGCCCGCATCCGGGCCGTCGTAGCGCAGCTGAGCCCCGCCCAGGCCGTAGTTGGCATCGGCCATCAGCTCGTCCAGGGGCACCACCACGTCCTGGCCGGTCATGTAGGTGGCGATGTGGTCGGGATAGGTGATGCACACGTCGGGGGTGGTGTTGGTGGCGATGTTGGTGATCACGTCGTTGTAGATCTTGCCGTAGTCGGTGTACAGGCGCAGATTCACCTTCACGTTGGGGTACAGGGCCTCGAAGTCCCGGATCGCCTTTTCGTAGATCTCGGTCTGGGTCTTGTTGGTGTCGTTCTTGGCCCAGAAGCTGATCTCATAGTCCCGGCTCTCGTCAAATTCCGCGGGCACCGCGAAGGCCGCCCGCTCCCGGGAGCCGTGGCAGGCGGTGAGGGGCAGGAGCATCAGCAGGGCCAGGAGGAGGCAGAACAGACGTTTTTTCATCCCTTGGTCCCTCCTCTCGACACGCCGGCCATGATCTTCTTATGGAAGATCAGAAACAGCACGATCAGCGGCACGGAGATGACCACCACGGCGGCCATCATGGCGGGCACGTTCTCCCGGCCGAAGCCGTTCTCCCGGATCTCCTGGATGCCGTTGGACACCAGGAAATAGGCCTGGTCGTCGGTGATGAGCCGGGGCCAGACGTAGCTGTTCCAGCACTCGATGACCTTCAGGATGACGATGGTGACGATGGTTGGCTGACAGATGGGCAGCATGACCTTGAACAGGTACTTCAGATCCGAGGTGCCGTCCACCTTGGCGGCCTTGTACAGCTCGTCCGGGATCTGCTCGAAGTTCTCCTTGAGCAGATAGATGTAGAACACCGAGGTCACCGAGGGCAGGATCAGGCCCCAGAAGGTGTTGCGCATGCCCCAGTCGGTGATGGTGACGAAGTTGGTGATGATGACCAGCTCGTTGGGGATCATCATCAGGGCCAGGAACAGCCCGAACACCAGGTTTCTGCCCCGGAAGTTGAGCCGGGCGAAGGCGAAGGCGGCGAAGATGATCACCACCATCATCATGGCCGTGGTGGCCAGGGTGAAGATCAGGGTGTTGGTGAAGTACTTGGCCAGGGGGACGGCGGTAAAGGCGTCCACATAGTTCTGGAAGGTGGGGTGCAGGGTGAAGAAGCTGGGCACATACTCGGCGTTGTAGGCGGAGTAGCTCTTGATGGACGACAGGACCATCCAGTAGAAGGGAAAGAGCACCAGCAGCGCCCACAGGGTCAGCAGGGTGTAGGTGACGATCTTCCGCACCCGCTCCCCGGTCCGGGCCCTCTGTTCAATGCGTTCGTAATCCATAGTCCGCACCTCCTCAGTTGGACGACCTGCGGCTGATGGTCAGGTTGATGACGGTGATGGTCAGCACGATGGCAAACAGGATCAGGGCCGCCGCCGAGGCGTAGGAGGGGTAACCGCCGCTGTCGCCGTAGAGCATATCGTAGACATAGCCCACGATGGTGTTCATGCCGGCCGCGTTCAGATCCGTGCCGAACAGGGCCACCTCGTCGCTGTAGGCCTTGAAGGCGCCGATGAAGCCGGTGATGACCAGATAGAAGATCATGGGGGAGATCATGGGCAGGGTGATGCGGGTGAAGATCCGGAAGCGGGAGGTGCCGTCGATCTTGGCGGCGTTGTAGTAATCCTGGGGCACCGAGGCCAGGGCCGAGGTCAGGATCAGGATCTTGAAGGGCATGACCACCCACACGGTATAGAAGCACATGACGAACATCTTGGCCCAGTAGGGGCCGTCGATGAAGTCCACGGACTGGCCGCCGAAGGCGTTGATGAGCAGGTTCACCAGGCCGTCGGAGTAGGCGGTCTTCTTGAACAGGATCATGAACACCAGGCCCACGGCCAGGGTGTTGGTGACGTAGGGCAGAAAGTACACCGTCTGGTACAGCTCCCGCAGGGGCTTGATGGAATTGAGACCCAGGGAGATGAGCAGGGCGATACCCGTGGACACGGGCACGGTGATGATGACCAGGATGAAGGTGTTCTTCACCGCCTGGAGGAAGTAGGGGTCATGGAGCACATAGGAGTAGTTGTATCCGCCCACGCCGAAGAAGCTCTGGGAGGCGGAGTTGTAGCCCTCCTCAAAGGAGTAGACGAAGACGTCCACCAGAGGATAGACCATGAACACGCCCAAAAAGGCGATGGCCGGCAGCAGATAGAGCCAGGCCTTCCAGTTTCTGCCCTCCATGCTCAGCCCTCCGTTTCAAAGGGCACCCGCTCCTGAGTCTTGCGGTCAAAGAGGAAGACCTTGAAGGGCTTGAGAGCGAAGCGCACGGTCTCGGGACTGCCCTTGGGCCGCTCCTCGGAGGGGATGATGGCCCGGAGGTTGGCGCTGTGGCGGCTGGGGTGATCGAAGACGATGCTGGTGTCCCGGCCCATGACCTCCACCTGCCGGAGGCTGCAGACGAAGGGGCCGTTCTCGTCCAGGCGGAAGCCCTCGGGCCGCACGGCGGCATAGACCTCCCCATCGGGGGCGCCGGGCACGTCCAGAACGGCGGTGCCGTCCAGCAGGAGCTTTCCGCCCTTCACCTCGCCGGTGAAGACGTTGATGGGAGGCGTGCCCAGGAATTCCGCCACGAACAGATTCACCGGGCTGTCGTACACCGCCTGGGGCTGGCCGATCTGCTGGACCACGCCGTCCTTCATCACCACGATGCTGTCGGAGATGCTCATGGCCTCCTCCTGGTCGTGGGTGACGAAGATGGTGGTGATGCCGGTCTGGCGCTGGATCCGGCGGATCTCCTCCCGGGTCTGGAGCCGCAGCCGGGCGTCCAGGTTACTCAGGGGCTCGTCCAGCAGCAGGACCCGGGGCATCTTCACCAGGGCCCGGGCGATGGCTACCCGCTGCTGCTGGCCGCCGGACATCTCCCTGGGCTTGCGGTCCATCAGGGCCTCGATCTGCACCAGGTGGGCGGCCTCGTCGGCCTTTTTGTTCATCTCTTCCTTGGAGAGCTTGTCCTTCCCCTTCAGGTTTTCCAGGGGGAAGAGGATGTTCTGCCGCACGGTCAGATGGGGGTAGAGCGCGTAGTTCTGGAACACCAGACCCACGCCCCGGTTTTCCGGCGGAAGACGGGTCACGTCGTCGTCGCCGAAGAAGATATGGCCGCTGGTGGGCATCTCCAGTCCGCAGATCAGGTTCAGCGTGGTGGATTTGCCGCAGCCCGAGGGGCCCAGCAGGCCGATGAGCTTGCCGTCGGGGATCTCAAAGCTGAAATCGTTGACGGCGATCACGTCCTCCCCTTTTTTGCTTATGCTGGGGAATTTTTTGGTCAGGTTCTGCAAGACTACTTTCATGGCGGATCCGTCCCTTTCTTTGTGGGAGCAAACGAAGCCCGTTCGCTCAGATTTTCCCAGTACCATTAAATCACATGCCCACCCGGATTGCAAGCGGCGGTTTTCCCCGGGAGCGCCGACGCTGGCCGGAACCTTTCGCCCCCGGCATCGTCGCAGATCGGTGAGAGAATCCGCAGAGGCGGGATACCATGAACAAGCGGAGAGGGCTGCTCCCCTTCTGTCTGCTGGCGCTGGCCCTGGGTCTGGTGCTGTTCCCGCGCCTGGGACAGCAGGAGACGCCGGCGAGCTCTGGTACTCTGCCGACACCGAGATCCGCACCTACCGGACCGCCTGACCGCCTTCGACAGGCAATTCCAAAATTTTCTTAAATTGAAAAAATCCCTCTTTCCTCCCGGCCGGTTTGGTGTATACTAAGGAGCAGCGAGTCAAATTGCATCAATTACAGAGGCGTCAAATGAACGAGCAGAAGACAAAACCGGAACAGGAAAAGAGACGGCGGGGCTGGATGATCGCCCTGCTGGTGGCGGTGGCCGTACTGGTCAGCGCCGCGGCGGTGGTGATCACCCTGGACGGGCGGCACGTGCGCTTTCACGTGATCGGAGCCCCGGAGATGACCATCGGCTATCGCCAGTCCTTCCGGGATCCGGGCTGTACCGCCACCAGCAACGGCAAGCTTTTCGGCGAGGGCAAGTACCCGCTGACTGTGACCGTGGAGGGCGAGGTGGACTCCAGCCGACTGGGGACCTATGAGCTGACTTACCGGACCAACTGGATGCTGCGCAGCTATACCGCCAAACGCACCGTGATCGTGGCAGACCTGGAGGCCCCGGTGATCACCCTGCAGACAAAGCCCGACTACGAGCCCAGCTGGTTCACCGGCTATGAGGAGGAGGGCTTCACCGCCCTGGACGACCACGACGGGGACCTGACCGAAAAGGTCATCCGCCGGGAGGGCGAGAACGAGGTGACCTACACGGTCTCCGACGCCGCCGGCAACGTGACCACCGTGACCCGGCCCCTGGTCTTCTCCCTGGGCAAGCCCGAGATCCACCTGCTGGGGGATCAGGACCAGGTGGTCAACGCCTCCATGAGCTACTCCGACCCCGGCTTCACCGCCGTGGACGACCAGGGCCACGACATGTCGGCCTACGTGTCCGTCACCGGCGAAGTCATCCCCTATGAGCCCGGCGAATATATGCTCACCTACAGCATCTCCAACCGGGCGGGCGAGGCCGTCACCGTGGTGCGGAACATCACGGTCCAGCCGGTGCGCAATCCCGACACCGTGACGCCCGACGGCAAGATCATCTACCTGACCTTTGACGACGGCCCCGGTCCCTACACCGCCCAGCTGCTGGACGTGCTCAAAAAATACAACGTGAAGGCCACCTTCTTCGTCACCTGCCTGAACTCCGATTACGAGAACATGGTGGGCCGGGCCTGGCGGGAGGGCCACAGCATCGGCGTGCACAGCGCTTCTCATAATTATTATCAGATCTATGCCAGCGAGCAGGCCTTCTTCGACGATTTCAACACCGCCGAGGATATGATCTACCGGCAGACCGGCCAGTACACCAACCTCTTCCGCTTCCCCGGCGGCAGCTCCAACACCGTCAGCAGCTTCAACCCCGGCATCATGAGCCGGCTTGCTTACACCATGACCAACATGGGCTATCGGTACTTCGACTGGAACGTGACCAGCGGCGACGCGGGCGAGACCACCCGGACCCGCACCGTCATCGCCAACGTGAAGGAGGGCTGCTCGGAGCATCGGGTCTCGGTGGTGCTGCAGCACGACATCAAGGACTTCAGCGTGGACGCGGTGGAGGAGATCATCCTCTGGGCTCTGAACAACGGCTACACCTTCCTGCCCCTGGACGAGAGCAGTCCCGGCATGCACCACGGCATCAACAACTGAACAGGTTTTATCGCAATACAAGCACAGGGCCTGTGGAAACCGAGGTTTCCACAGGCCCTGTGCTATGTAAGGAATGTTTATCTCACGATATCCTTGATGAAGGCCGGGCGGGTCACCGGAACGTCGCTCAGCTCAAAGCAGCCCCGGAGAAGCTCGGCGGCCTGGGCCGCCTTCTCCTCATCGGAGGCGTGGATGGTGCCCAGGCTCTCTCCCGGCTCCACCCGGTCTCCCACCTTCTTGTTCAGCACCACGCCCACGGACAGGTCGATGCTGCTCTCCTTGGTGGCCCGGCCGCCGCCCAGGTGCATACTCACCAGGCCTACCTTCTCCGCGTGGATCCGGCGCACATAGCCGCCCTCCCGGGCGGGCACGGGGATCTTCACCTTCGCGTCGGGCAGGATCGTAGTGTCGTACACGGCCCGGGCGTCGCCGCCCTGGGCCGCCACCATCTCCGCCAGCTTTCGGAGCGCGCTGCCGTCCCGGATGGTCTGCAGCATCCGCTCCCGGGCGTCCTCGATGCTCGCGGCATAGCCCGCCTCGGCCAGCATGCAGCCGCCCAGGGTCAGGCACAGCTCCAGCAGGTCGCCCTGCTGCTCGCCCCGGAGTACCGCGATGGCCTCCTTGACCTCCACGGCGTTGCCCACGGCCCAGCCCAGAGGCTGGTCCATATCGGTGATGACCGCGGCGCATTTTCTGCCCGCCAGGCGGCCGATCCTCGTCAGGCCCCGGGCCAGGGTCCGGGCGTCCTCCTCGGTCTTCATGAAGGCCCCGTCGCCGCACTTGACGTCCAGCACGATCACGTCCGCGCCGGAGGCCAGCTTCTTGGACATGATGGAGGAGACGATCAGGGGGATGGAGGGCACGGTGCCGGTCACGTCCCGCAGGGCGTAGATCTTCTTGTCCGCCGGGACCAGATCGGCGGTCTGGCCCATGATGGCGATGCCGATGCGGTTGACGTTTTCAAAGAAGGTCTCCTCGGAGATGGCGGTGGAGAAGCCCGGGAAGCTCTCCAGCTTGTCGATGGTGCCGCCGGTGTGGCCCAGGCCACGGCCGGACATTTTGGCGATCTTCAGTCCCGCCGCCGCCACCATGGGGCAGAGGACCAGGCTGGTCTTGTCACCCACGCCGCCGGTGGAGTGCTTGTCTGCCTTTACCCCCTGAATGGGGCTCAGATCCAGGGTCTCGCCGGAGTGCATCATGGACATGGTCATGTCCAGAGTCTCCCTGTCGTCCATGCCCCGCAGCAGGATCGCCATGCACATGGCCGACATCTGGTAATCCGGGATCTCTCCCCGGGTATAGCCCTGGATCATAAAGTCGATCTCTTCGGTGCTCAAGGCGCCGCCGTCTCTCTTTTTTGCGATCAGATCGGTCATCTGCATAAGGAACCCCTCCTGTATCCGTTTCGGTATCGAGTGGTCCCATTATACCCCATCCGGACCGGATTCTCAATACCGAAATAGCAGGTATTCCCGGCCGTCGATGCTCTCCAGGCGCAGTCCGGGCTTCCTGCCGCGCAGATCACAGGGCAGCGCCAGCAGCCGCCGGCCCGGGTCACGCAGAAAGCCGTCCGGGCCTCTCTCCCAACCTCCGGCAGACGGGCCGGGATCCGCCGCCGGGGCCGGGTCGGGGTTCGGCGCGCTCCCCTCTCCCAGGTCCGCGTATTCCGGCTTTTTCGGCAGCTTCTCCCGCTCCAGGCGGCTGAGTCTCCGGCGCAGGCTGAGCCCGTCCCCCTCCGGCTTCAGGACCCCCAGGCAGGCCCGCTCCCCGCCGCCGGCCACATACAGCCGCCGCAGCCCCTCCTGTTTGGGGAGCCTGGCCTCGAAGACCGTGTAAAGCCCCTCGGCCCGGATCTCCAGCCGCCCGGCAGCCTTTCCGTTTATGTAGATCGGAAGCTCCATAGGTTTCCTCCGGAAAAGTGAAGAGTGAACAGATATGTGAAAAGTGAAGAGTTGTGGTATCGCCTTCGGCGATGAATTCAAATCCGTCCGCGAAGCGGACACCACATCTTTTCACTCTTATCTTTTCACTCTAATCTCTTCACTCTTCACGGAATGACTTCAGTTTCCCAAGCCCATACTGATGGCCAGGGCGTTGTCCACAGCGCTCATGGCCGCCTCGTCCAGATGGCCCATGCACTGGCGCAGCCGGGACTTATCCAGGGTGCGGATCTGCTCCAGCAGGATCACGCTGTCCCGGTTCAGGCCCACGCTGTTGCCCCGGAGCCGGATATGGGTGGGCAGCCGGGCCTTTCCCGTCTGGCTGGTGATGGCCGCGGCGATGACGGTGGGGCTGTGCTTGTTGCCGGTGTCGTTCTGGACGATCAGCACCGGGCGCATGCCCCCCTGCTCGCTGCCCACCACGGGACTCAGGTCCGCAAAATAAATATCTCCTCGTTTGACCATTGCCGTTCACACTCCGCAAAACAGTCGCCCGTACCATTCTATGTAGCGGGTTTGGCAATAGTCTCCCACGAGGAGAGTTTTTTTATTCAACGGGGCTCTACAGGCGTGCCCAGCGTCCGGAATCTTTAATCCGTCCCCGGAGAGGAACACCGCAACTCTTCACTCTTCACTATTCACTATACCAGAAATCCCCCGTCCACGGTGATCACCTGGCCGGTGATATAGGGGTTCTCCGCCAGATAGAGGACGGTCTGGGCGATCTCCTCCGGCTTTCCCAGGCGGCCCAGAGGGATCTCCCGGGCCAGCTCCTCCAGGGTCTCCCGACCCAGGACCTGAACCATATCCGTGTCGATCACGCCCGGGGCCACGCAGTTGACCCGGATGCCGGACAGGCTCAGCTCCGCGGACAGGGACCGGGTCAGGCCGATGATGGCGTGCTTGGTGGAGGAATAGGCCGCCTCGCAGCTGGCTCCGTGCTGGCCCCAGATGGAGCTGACGTTGATGATGCAGCCGGAGTGCTCATGGAGCATGTGGGGCAGCACCGCCTGGGTGCAGTGGAAGCAGCCCCCCAGGTTCACGGCGAAGAGCCGGTTCCAGGTCTCGGGCAGAATGTCCTGGAACTGCTGCTGCCGGGCGATGCCGGCGTTGTTCACCAGCAGGCTCACCGGCCCCAGCTCCTCCTCGACGCGCCGGACCATCCGGAACACCGCCTCCCGGTCGGACACGTCCGCCTGGCAGGTGATCGCCCGTCCGCCCTCACCGCGCAGAGCTTCGGCCAGCGCCTCGGCCTTGTCCTGCCGCTGGATATAGTTGATGCATACATCCCAGCCCGCCCGGCTCAGAGCCGCCGCCGTCGCGGCACCGATGCCCCGGGAGGAGCCGGTGACCAGAGTCACCTTTCCGCTCATGCCTCCGCCTCCTTCAGTCTCTGCTCGATGAGGCCGCGGCAGTGCTCCGACAGCTCCTGGGTGCTCATGGCCTTGACCGTCTCCGCCGGAATGAGCTCCAGGATCTCCAGGGTGCACTCGGTGGGCCGGAGGAACAGGCGCTTCTTCACCTTCTCCGTGCCCCGGACGCAGGCCACGGCAATGGGGGCGTTGGCCCGCTGGGCGATCTTGAAGGAGCCGGCGTGGAAGGGCAGCAGCTCGCCCGTCCGGGTCCGGGTGCCCTCGGGGAAGATGCCCATGGAACAGAGGTCCCGTTTCATGTAATCCGCGGCGGTGAGAATGGTCTTCAGGGCCTTCCGGTCGTTCTCCCGATCGATGGGCAGATAGCCCGTGGCATAGGCGATCCGGCCCACGAAGGGGATTTTCATATTGGAGGGCTTGGAGATAAAGGAGATGTTGTATTTGTCCAGATAGCCGATGGCCATCAGGGGATCGAACATGGAGCGGTGGTTGCACACGAAGAGGAAGCGCTGATCCTCCGGCAGCTTCTCCAGGCCCAGGAGCCGGGGCTTCACCCCGCCGTAGATGCACAGGAAGCGCCCCACGCCCCGGCAGCCCGCCCGACTGATGGGATTCTGCTTCTCGATGGGCTTGTCCATGGGCGTTTTCAGGGAGGGCAGGAAGAACACCAGCAGATAAATCAGATGCATCAAGGCATAGAACAGCAGGAACACCGGCAGGGCCAGCCAGCCGCTCATCCCCGCGTGGACGCAGGCCCAGGTCAGAAGCCCGGAGCCCAGAAGGAACAGCACGATGTAGATCATAGAAAAAACCGCCTTTGTACGTACTGTCCCCCATTGTACCACAAAAGCGATTTTTTCCAAGTATCATTTTCCGGTTTCCCCGGCGGCCTTCCCTTACGCTTCTCCGAACCGGTCGGCGCCGCGCGCATTTCCCCCGGATCCCACACCCTCCCGCCCAAGAGCAAGGGAAGCCCTTACTCTTCTCTCTTCCCTTTCTCGTGCCTGCCTGTGTAGCCGGTCTCCAGGCTTGCCAGGTCCGTCAGGCCCTCGGCGCAGAGATAGCCGATCACCGAGGCCAGCTCCAGCACCACTCCGGAGATCATCTGCGCCCGGTCCTCCGTGCCGCCGAACAGCAGCACCAGGCCGGAAACCAGCCCCGCCACCGCCATCCACAGCTTTCTCGAACTCAGCTTTCTTTTCCAATCCATTCTCAAATCTCCTTTCCGCACAGGCTCCCCTGTGCCCCCTGCGGGGACTACGCGGACCGCAAGCGGTCCTTGGTCGCAAGGGGAGCTGTCTGCGGAGCAGACTGAGGGGTTGTCCCCAGTCCGCCCCCCATTATCCCAGCCCCACCTGGCTGAACACCACAGCCATCACGGCTCCCACGATCACGCCGATCAGGGTAGTCACCAGGCCGTCCCAGCGCTTGGCGGGTTTGGCTTCCTGCTCTCCCATCCGGGCGTCCAGCTTCTGCATGGTTTTGTCCAGGTTCCCCAGCTTCACGCCCATGGTCTCCACCGACACCGTCAGGCGGTTCAATGCCTCATAGTTCTGCTCCAGCTTGTCCAGCCGGCGCTGGTTCGATTTGGACCGCTGTTCGCACTCGGTCAGGGCCCGGATCTGTTCCTCATTCACCGCAACCGCCCTCCCCTATTCCAATCCGTCGCCTCAGGCGACACTTCAATTCTTCGCTTTTCACTTTTCACTCTTCACTTCCCAGCAGGCTTCTCCAGGTCTCAGGCCCGGCCACGCCGTCGGCCTCCAGACCCCGCTGCTGCTGATACCGGAACAGGGCGCTGCGGGTGTTGGTGCCGAAGTCTCCGTCGGCTCCGCAGGGTCCGCAGCGAAAGCCCCGGCCGATGAGCAGCAGCTGCAGGGCCTCCACCGCCCCGCCGGTATGGCCATAGGCCAGCCAGGGCAGCCGGATCTGCGCCCACAGGGGCTCGGGACCGGCGGCGGGCTCCGGCTCTGGCGCGCCCTCTCCCTCGGCGACGGAGGCGTAGTCCGGCAGGGCAAAGCCCCGGATGAACCGGGCGTTCAGAGGAAGCCGCCGCAGGCCCACCGAATCGGACAGATTCCCCTCGATGATCTCCATGGTCCCCTCCGAGACCGCCAGCACCAGGCCCACGTGATCCGCCCCGCCGGTGCAGTCGCCCGCGCCGGTATCCTGCCAGTCGTAAAAGATCAGGTCTCCGGGCCGGGGACGATAGTCGTCCTCCTCCGTCCAGCGCCCCCGGGCCCGGTAGAGAGATATCATGGCCTCACAGCCGCATTCCGGGAGGATCACTCCACCGAGGCCGCATTTCTCCCCCACCGCGGATACAAAAGCGGCGCACCATGGGTCTCTCTCCCCCATTCTGTATCCCCTGGGCAGTGGGGAGATCCGGTTGTATGTCTCCAGGATCTCCCGGTGGCCGCCGTCGCTCTCCCGCCGACCCAGCCAGGCCCGGGCGGTATCGCAGACCAGCCGCCGCAGCCCATTTTCCGTCATGCCGGGCCTCATTTCAGCGCGTCCGCCCGGCGGCCCACGCCGCCGGCGCTTCCGGAGGTCTTCACCGGCTGGCTGCCCTGCTGGGAGGGCTTGACCACCGTGCTGTTCGAGCCGCCGGAGGACTTGCCGGAGCCGCTGCGGTAGATGATGGTCTGGGTCCTTACCGGGGGATTGTGCTTCTCGTCCCAGGCCCTGTGCAGGGCATCGGCCCGGGCCCGGCTCATGCCCGCCGCCTCCAGCTCCTCGTCCCCGGGGACATAGCCGGTGGCGCTGATGAGCGCATAGAGCTGCTGGTAGCCCGCCTGCTGGCGCTGATAGGCCGCCGCCTCGCCCTGGCGCTGAGCCTCCAGAGCGTCCTGCTGCCGGGCATAGTCGGCCTGGCTGCGCTGATAGGCCAGATCGTAGTCGTCCTTCAGCTTCTGCCCCTGGGCCTGATACTGCTCCCAGGCCATGCCGTAAAACTCCGGCAGGGCCTCGCTCAGGGCCCGGAGGTACTCGTCGTACTGCTGCTGGCCCAGAGCCTGGGCGTAGCTGGAGGCATAGCCTCCGGTCAGGGCCGCAGCCTGGCCCATGGTGTCCCGCATGGCCATCCGCCCGTTCTGGATATAGCGCTGGGCATAGGCCCGGTACAGCGGGTCCTGATCCGCCCGGTAGGAAAAGTTCTGCCGTCCGGTAATGGCGGCGTACAAAGCGTCCAGCTGGGCGTCATAACTGTTTTGATCCATGTCTTCCTCCTAAATCAGATTCAGCAGCTGGGTAAGCTGCGCATAGCTCAGGGTCACGCTGCTGCCGTTCGCGTCGCTGAGCTTCAGACACCAGCCGTTGCCCAGCTCCAGCACATTGGCCTCCGTAGGCGCTCTGCCGAAGCCCACGCCCTGCCCGTCGGGCCGGAACTTCATCGCCCAGGCCCTGGGCGTCAGGGTCCGCACGGCCTCCACCTGGCCGCCCAGGGTATCCCGGGCCCGGAGCTTCACGTCCCAGGCCTGATCCGGGTCCAGACCGGAGAGCAGCTGGGCCGTGCCGCCGGTCAGGGCCGTCTCAGGGCCGTAAGCCTCAGCCTGCCGGGTCTTGAAGCTGGCCCACAGACCGCAGCTGTTCTCTCCGGAGAGAGAGCTGCAGCTCAGCGCGGCCTGAACCAGGCAGAAAGACCCGTCCTCGTCCTCGTTCCCCTGGGAATCGCAGCGGAAGACCCGGATGCTGCTCAGCGCCGGAATGGCGTAGCTCTGGGGTGTGACGGTCAGCGTCTCGGTAAACGGGAAGCCCCGGGAGTCGGTCACCGTGCACCGGATCCGGGTCTCTCCCCGGAGCACCGGGGTCCGGAAAGGCGCCTGAGTCACCGTCTCCTCCAGCGCCGTCACGCTGCAGCCCGCAACGGTCGCGCCGTACTTGGTGGTGATCTTCGATGTGTCAAAGCGGATCTCCGCCCGGGAGAAGCCCTGGATCCAGCCGGACATGCCCGCGGCGGCCCCGGTGTTGTACGGGCTGGCCGCGGCCCAGCCGTCGGCCCCCACGGGCGCTCCGTCGGTCTCCGACAGGCGCAGAGTGACGGTCTTCGTCTCGGTGCCGATGCTCTGGCCTTGATAGAAGCTCTCGCAGCTGAAGACCGCCTCGCAGTCCGTTCCGCTCATCAGCGGCGCGTAGACCGCCGTCGCCGGGGTCCAGACCGCCGTCACCTCAGCGCTGTCCGTGAGCAGGGTCTCGCTCCGGCCCAGGCAGGATACCGTCAGCGTGTGGGTGACCTCGCCCGTGGTCCGGTTCAGGCTGACCGAAACCGGCTGCCCCAGCACCCCATCGGCGGCGCTGACGGTGGAGGGCTGAGCGGGGCTGGCCCCCAGGACCACGCCGACACTCTGCCCGGTGATCCGGAAGCTCACCGTCTGTCCGGCCCAGGAGGCCGGGACCCGGAACTCCTGGTCGTAGTAGCCGGTGTAGGTGTCGCCTACCGTGTAGGGTCCCCGGATCGTTACCGTCTGTCCGCCAAAGCTGACGGTATCCGTCACCGTTGTGTTGTAGGTCACCACGGAGCCGTCCGCGTCGGCGTAGGCGTCATACTCTGCGCTGCGCAGGCTCATCCGCAGACGGATGGTCCCCGCCTGATCGGGCGTCAGCTCCGTGACGGTCCAGGTGCGCGTCCAGTGCAGGCGCCCGTACCCGGCGCCCCACCAGATCCGGTCGTTGGTGGTGATCGTTCTTGTTTCGCTCCAGGCCATGGTCTCAACCTCCCATATACCGCAGGCCGAAGCCGCCCGCGGCGCTGATGATCCAGTCCGCCCCCAGGCGAAGGCCCCGCTCGGCGGCCAGCTCCGACACGTGCAGCTGACTGTCCCGGGAATCGAACCAGCCCCGTTTGGAGCCATTGATCCAGAACTGCCAGCCCGAGGCGGTGTAGACGCCCAGGGTCTGGCCAGGGGACAGCTCCCAGTACACCAGACCGTTTTCGGTGACGGTCTGTCCCGTCAGGCTCAGGCTCTCGGCGATGGCGATGCCGAAGGCCGTCTCCCCGGTCTCCGGATCGGTGATGACCCCGCGCCGGATCTCGCCCCGCAGGGTGGTCAGCGCGCTGTCCACGCCGCCGAAGCGCTGATCCAGGGCCTCCAGCTCGCTTTCAAAGTCGTAGCTCTCCACCACCTGTCGGGCGGTGGCCTCGAACTGGGCCTGCATGCTCTCCCGATAGCTGCCGAAGTCCGACAGCGCCAGATACTCCCCGTGCAGCTCCAGGCCCAGGCGCTCCACCTCCTCCCGGACGGTGTTGGCCGTCTTTACGATCAGCGCCCGGAGCCTTGCCTCGTTTTCCGTCGGCCCGGAGGCCGGGGCCGAACTTGCGTTCCCGGAGGCTGACGCCCGGCCGGAGCCGGTCCCGCCTGCGGTACCGGCGGAGACGGTCAGCGGCCCCTCCTCCAGGCTTCTGGCCAGACGCACCAGATAATCCCGCAGGGCGGCCAGCTGTTCCCGGCTGTCGCCCCGGAGGATCGGCGGATATTCCACCATCGCGCTCTCCCCCCTTTCACATGTCGCTGCCCGTCTCCAGGATGTGGGACAGGGCAAAGATCGTGACGCCGCCCCGGCCCGACAGCCGCAGCTGCACGTGGTCGCAGCGCCGGGGCCGGATGGGAAAGACCAGGGTCCCCCGCTCCGGAGCCGTAAGCCGGCCGCCGGAGACCCAATCCCCCTGGGAGTCGTAGCGGAGGCAGACCTCCAGGCTGGCCCCCGGATCCAGACTCAGGCTCAGATCGAAGCGGGACAGGTATTTCCGGTCCGTGGTCTCATAGCGCAGCGGTCCGGTCTCGGCCATCCAGTCGAAGTCCGGCTCCGGTTCTCCCTCGCTGCCCCGGAGGGCCAGAAGCCGGCCGGAATCGGCGTCGATGGCCCACAGTTCCTGACCGGTTCCGGCAAAGCCCAGGGCGTGCAGTCCGTCCTCCCGGACCCAGAGGTCCAGGCGGGTATCGTAGCAGAACAGGCTCCAGCCCTCCTCCGAGCGCATGGACAGGTAATAGCGCCCGTCCAGGCTCCCGGCCGCGGCGCTGTCCCAGGCCGTTTCCCCCAGAGCCTGGCTCACGCTCCGGGGAAAGCCGCCCTGCCAGGCGCAGACCTGGCCGGGCGCCTTGTAGTACAGGGTCTCGCCCACCACCTGCAGGCTCTTGTGGCTCCCCTTCTGGACGCCGTGACAGGGGATCTCGCTGAGCCGGTGGGCCCCGTCGGCGGCAATGGTGAGCACGTGGATCCGGTCCTCCTTGAAGAAGCAGGGCCGCCCCAGGTAATCCGCCGCCCCGGTCCATTGGCCGTCGGAGCCCACGGATCCGGCCCAGGAATCGGTGGCCAGGCCCAGGAACTGGCGGAAGTTTCTGAAGTCCCCCAGGGCCGAGCCGTAGATCTCATTGACCGTTCCCCGGCCGTCGCTGCCGTAGCGGCAGCCCCAGAGCCGGTTGCCCGCCTGGCAGAGGAAATCCATCTGCGGCAGGCTCCGCCGGATACGAAGGGTGCCGGTCTGGGCAAAGCCCGCCTGGATCAGTCCCACCACCACGAACCAGTCCGCCTCGTTCTCACCGCCGCCCAGGGCGTAGAGGATCTTCTCTCCGTCCAGCTGCTCCCGGGCGGTCCCGCTGACGGTCACGCCGTCGTACCGGGAGAACAGGCCCGGAAGCCGTCCCTGACAGGGCAGGACGATTTTGGTGTACACCGCGGGGATCTCCACCCAGGTCAGCTGGACCTGGGAATAGCGCAGCAGGGTCCCGGCCCCGCTGTCCAGCCACAGGGCCCCGTTGGCCGGATCCTCCGGTTCCGATGCGGACAGCACCGGATCGCCCAGCTCCTGTCCGTCCTGATCGCAGAGCCGGTAGGAGATCTCCCCTGTGACCGCCAGATCCGCCTCCATGGAGCCGAAATCCGCCGGGTCCTCGGTGTTGTAATAGACCTTATCCGGGAAGATGAGCACATAGGCGCCCATACTCACCAGCTGCTTTTCCCCGGGCTCCAGCCCGGTCACCGCCGTGGGCAGATGGTTTACATACAGGGTCCCGCCGTCCACGTAGCACAGCGCGTCCTTGGCGATGAGCCCGCCCGGAGCCTGCAGGGTCTTCCGGACGCCCCGCTTTTTCCGGACGCTCAGCAGCGGGAAGCGTTCCAGAGACAGGTTCTCGGTCTCGAAAAAGCTCCCCTCCGCCCCCTTCAGCCGGTGATCATAGCCGGTAAAGCTGCGAATCGTCACACGCTGGGGGTTCCCCGGGGGCAGGGAAACAAAGTTCGGCATCCCTCTCCCTCCCCTCAGAACTTCCAGTCGCCAGCCCCTCCGGGCAGGCTGCTTCGATTGATCCAGTCAGCCAGCTGCCGCCAGGCTCCGCTCAGCAGCCGCAGGGACTGGTTATACTTCTGGATCTCCCCGTTGTGCAGGTCGATCTGACAGAACAGGTAGCCCAGATACATCTCCTCCCCGTAGGGGAAGGGCGCCAGCAGCTCGGTATCGTCCTGGTAGCTGTCCTCAAGCTCCGGCCATTGGGCGTCCGGGTGGGTGTCGTGCAGCTCCCGAAGGACCTGTCCGTCGATCCGCCGCAGCCAGTTTCGCTTCTCCTGGGCGCTGAACCGGTTGGGCCGCAGCGTGTCCACCCGCCCGATCAGTTCACCGGCGGTCATACCGAGGTCCTCTGCAGGCTGTCCATGACCTCATCCAGAGCATCCCGGGCCTGCTCGCTCCGGGCGATCTCGTCGGCCACCTCCCGGGGGACCAGGGACTTCTTGCCCTTGGGCAGCAGATAGCTCAGTCCGTTGATGCCCACGAAGAGATTGGGGTCCTCCCGGTCCCCGCCTCTGGGAATGGACACCTCCACCCGCTCGTTCGACAGTTTCTTTTCGCTCATTCAAATCTCTCCTTCCTTATTGGCCCCCTTGCCCCCCTTCGGGGACTACGCGGGCCGCGAGCGGCCCTTGGTCGCTAAAGGGGGCTGTCCGGCGCCAGCCGGACCGGGGGATTCTCCTTCCTTATCGGCCCCTCCCGGGGCAAGCGGGGCGGCTTTCGCCGCCCCTTTATGCCGCCGTGCCCGGGGATCAGTTGGCCGCGTCGCTGGCGGAGAAGCTGGAGCAGCTCATGACGCGCAGCAGACGCTCGGGGTAGAGGATGGTGGCGCCGTTGGTCTCGAACTTGTAGCCGATGGTGGAAAACTGGTTCAGAGGCCCGCCGATCTCGCCCTTGTCATGGACGATCATCTCCAGGGCGCCGCCCTCGGGATCGATGATGCCGAAGGCGTCCTTGCCGAAGAAGTAGGTGGCGTAGGTGGCGCCGGCGGCCTTGTTCTTGTAAGTATCGCTCTTAAGCACCGGGGCGAACACGTCCTCGATGAAGCGCACGCCGTGCAGCTCTCCGATCTCGCCGTTGTACAGCTCCTCGGGGGCGGCGTACTTATGGGCCTCGATCCAGCCCTCGCAACTCCGCAGATCGTGGGCCACGGAGGGATGGATGACCGCGTAATAGCGGCCGTTGATGCGGGGCACCCGGTTCTTCTTCATGATGGTCACGGCCTTGTTGATCATGGCCGGGGTCAGCAGGCTCATGGCGCTGTCAGAGGCCTCCATCTGGGCGCAGCTGGTGGGCGTGGCCGTCACGCCGCTGCCGGTGGCGATCTCGCCGGTGGCGGGATCCACGTTGTCGCAGTAGAGCACATTGGTGCCCAGCAGCAGCGCGTCCCGGATCAGCTTCTCCTGGGTCTCGGCGGCGGAGGCGCCCATCTCCTCGGTGGCGCCCAGGATCACGTCGTCATAGGCCCGCAGCTCCAGCTTGTCGGTGATGGTGGTGTAGGTGCCGTACTGATCGACGCTGCCGGAGATGGTGGTCACGCCGAACTTCTGGCCGGTGGGGATCACGCCCTCGGTGAGCTTGTTGGCCCGGTCGAAGGTGTTCCACTTGCGCCACTCCACCTGACCCTTATGATTGGCGGGCAGGGGCTGGCGCTTGGCGAACTGGGCGTAGATCATCTCCGCTCTGGCGTTCTCCAGCAGCTCGGTGTCGTAGAAGGCCTTCAGCTCCTGGCTCAGGCCCACGTCGGTGGTCTTGCCCATATTTACGGTGATGTCAGTTACAGCCATGTTTCATTTTCCTCCTTCAAAATAGGATCCTTTTTGTTCACGGATAAATCTTCTCTCCTCTTGCCGAGGCCTGAAGGATCCGCTCCTTCAGATTTTTCTGCTCCGCCCGGCTCAGCCGTCGGTAATCCGCCGATATCACGGCCGGGCTGGGATTTCCGCCCTCCCGGGGCCGGTCGGCGCCGGAGGACAGGCTCCGGGCCAGCAGCGCTCTGGCCTCCTCGGCGGCCTGCCGGGCCAGAATCTCCGGGTGCAGGGCCAGCCAGGCCCGCCGGGGATCCAGGCCCACGCCCGGCGCGGTCAGGCGGATGAATTCCGGGTCTCTCATCGCCGCTCCCGGATCGAAGTCCGGAAATTCCCGCTGCAGCTGCCGCCCGGCGGCCATCAGGGAATCGTAGTGCGCCCGCAGGAACCGTCCCGGCTCCGGGGCGGGGTCCCCGGCCTTCTCTCCCGCTCCGCTCGGCGCCTCTTCGGGATCGGGCTCAGCCCTCTCCTCCGGAGAAGGGACCGCCTCCTCCACAGGCCCGGCGGGCTCCGGGCTCTCCCCCGTACCGGCAGGCATCTCGGCAGACTGCAGGCAGTCCAGTACCTCCTGTGTCATGCTCTCACCTCCTTTCAGCCCAGGGGCGCCAGATTGGCCTGGCTCCTGGCCCGCTCCACCGGATCCGGCCCGGCGGGTCCCTCTCCGCTCTCCGGCGCTTCCGGCTCCGGCATCGGGACCGCTCCGCCGGTCAGCTCGGCCAGATGCTGGGGCTGATACCGGGCGGTGAGGGCCAGCGCCAGGGCCCGATAGCGCTTGAGCTCCTCCAGCTTCTGCTCCAGCCCCAGGGCGGCGCCCAGGCGGGTCTGCAGCTTCTCCCGGCCGTCGAACTCCATCAGCTCCAGCAGGCTCAGGGCCTGCATCTCATGGCCCGGCTCGAACAGGCCGAGACGGTACAGCTCCATGGCCAGCTCGTTCTGGCTGAGCCGGGAATAGGCGTTGCGCTTCTGGGCCATGACCTTCACGTCGAAGACCGGCTGCCGCAGGCCCAGCTCCGTCTGGCCCAGGCGCTGCATCCGGGGCAGCAGGCCCCGGTTATCCAGGGTAACGAAGTCGCAGCCCTCGCCGCCGGTGATGCGAAACTGCCGGGGCATGGTGTAGAACTGGCGGATCAGCTCGATGCACAGCTCCACGATCTCCCGGAAGGCGCCGTAGGAGGCCCGGGTGGCGTCCCGGGAGCCCTTGCCGCTGGCCTCCTGGAGGGCGGCGATGGCGGAGGCGGCGGTGACGCCCACGTTCATGGTGCCGTTGGCGGTCTCGGTGTTGCCGCTGGTCTCCCGCAGTTCCCGGATGGTGCTCTCCAGCACGTTCACGTAGACCCCGGGCAGCGGAGCGGAGCCGATCTGCCGCAGGCTGTCCTCCCCCAGATTGCCCGAGACGTGGACCAGAGGTCTGGCCAGATCCAGCAGCTCCTCCTCGTTTACCGAGCCGTCGATGCGCTGGAAGAACCGGGGCGTGGCCCCCACCAGGGTATTGCGGACGAAGGCGGTGCGCATCAGGTCGATGGCGGTCTGGGCGTTGGCGCACAGATCCACGAAGCCGTAGCCGCAGGGGCTGCCCTCCACGGGAAACAGCGGATCCAGCACGAAGGGATAGCGCCCGTGGGCGTAGAGGCCCAATTCGGAGTTCGGAGTTCGGAGTTCGGAATTGTCGCCTTCGGCGGACTCCTCGTCAGGATCCGGATCTGCGTTGTTCTCGGTGGCGAACAGCACCGTATCGCCCACGTACTTGCAGTAGTGCAGCACGCCTCTCTTCTTGTAGTAGACCTCGATGACCGTGGCCTTGCCCTCGGTGCTCACCGCGTCGTCGTAGACGAAGCGGGTGGCCATAAAGGGGCTGGAGCGCAGGCGGCCCTTCAGCTGGGGCCAGCGCTCGGTCAGGCTGTCCTCATCCTCCAGGTGGGTGCAGAACAGGTAGCGACTGTCCTGCAGATCGGTGATCCCCGGCTCCCAGAACAGATTCAGCAGATCCACCTTCTGGATGCTGATATCGCCCAGCCCGCCCAGCTTGTCCGGATCCCAGATCACCCGATAGGCGGCGGTGCCGGTTTTGAGCTTCTGCCACATGGCCGCGTCGTAGGTCTTCTCAAAGCGGTTCTGCTCCAGGATGCAGGGCAGGATGGCGGACAGGAGCCGGGCCTGCTGCTCATCCCCGGGCTCTCTGGGCAAGATCAGCGGCTCGGGGTAGGCCTCCATGGCGTCGGCGTGCTTGGAGACGATCACGTTGTGCAGCCAGCCCGACTCGCTGTGATAGCCCTCGCCGCCGCGCAGGCCCTCCTTCCGCTCCTCAAAGCGGTTGCGCAGCTTCCACCAGTTCTCTGCCGAGACCACCCTGCGCTCCAGGCTGGCCTTGCCGGTCTTGTACTTTTGCAGCACGGCTGTAAACTCCCGCAGCCGTTCGGGCGTGATAGTAGGCATTGTTTCTCCTTTCCCTGCGCACCGTGCGCAACTAAGTATTTGAGCTGCCGGGGGGGGTCCTCCCCTGGGACGCAAACTCGCGCGCCCCGTCTCCGTAAAACGAAAAACTCGTCCCCTGAGCACTGCGTACTAAGCACTGGGCACTGGGCACCGCGCACTCTCTTCACTTTCCCAGCGGATCCTTCCACCCGGGCTCCTCCGCCTGAGGAGCGATGGGCGTCACCGGCCGGGACATACAGGCGTAGCGCCACTCGTCGGCCACGTGGTCCTCCTGCTCGGTGTCCAGATCCTCGGCCCGGGTCCTGCTGAACCGGAGGGAGGGGATGGTGCGCAGGAAGGCCCGGCAGCTGTCGAAGACGTACATCCGGGGAAAGCCCTGCTCGTCGAACTGCAGCCGGTAGTGGCACTGCATCCAGCCCGGGATCCGGTCGTTGTCGCCCGGGGTGAAGAACAGGCCGAAGCGGGCGGCGGTCTCGGCCACGCTCTCCCCCCGGCTGCCGTCCCAGATGGAGGGGTCGGCCACGCCGGTGATCGTCCGTCCCCGGAGCCAGGGATGCTCCCGCTCCAGCCGGGCGATCTCGCCGAACTGTCGCTCCGGGGTCCAGCGCAGGCCCTGGTTGGGCTCTCCGGTGCAGCCGTACAGCTCCAGGATGCGGTAAAGCACCCCGTCGTAGTCCACCGCCCACCAGGCGCAGGAGAAGGGCTTGCCGTAGCCGAAATCATAGCTGCGGAACACGCTCCAGCCCCGCCGGGAACCCTGATTCAGATCGATCGGCGCGATCACGTGGGTAAATCGCCCCTGGCGCCTGAGCTCCTCTTCCGTTTCGGTAAAGCCGCACTTTTGAGCCAGCGCCAGATCGGGCGAAAGCCTCAGATCGTCGAAAAACTGTCCCTCGAACAGGTCCCAGCGTCCGTGGAGCCAGGCGTCCCGGAGCTTGGGCGGCAGGCTTTTAAGCTTGCGCAGATAGTCCGGGTCGGCGGCCATCAGGGCCTTGTTGTCGGTGATCAGGGCGGGGATGAAGCTGTAATCCTCCGGGTCCTCCCCCTCCCGGTAGCGCCGGTCGATGAAAAGCCGCTTGACCCAGCCGTGGCCCACGCCGCCGGGGTTGCAGGTGAAGTAGATCCGCTTGGGAAAATCGTTCACGCCCCGGACGCAGGCCTTGAGCTGATCGATCCTCTCCTCGGGCTGCTGGGTGGCCTCGTCCACGAACAGCACGTCCACCTCGGTGCCCTGGAAGCGCAGGGCGTCCCGGTCGTCGTCGCAGTAGCGGAACAGGATCCGGCTGCCGTTGGGAAAGAGCAGCTGCTTTCGGCTGTCGTTATACTCGGCGATCCGCTCCTCCGGGTCCTCGTGGTAGCAGCGCAGCATCCGGCACAGGGGCAGGATGTGGTTTTCCTGCAGCTCGGGGTAGGTCTTGCGCACGATGAGCACCTGGATGCCCGGGTATCGCAGACACAGCAGCACCGCCTTGACACGCACCGCCCAGGATTTCCCTCCGCCCCTGGCGCCGCCGTAGCCCACCACCTTGTGCCTGTCGGTGAGAAACAGCCGCTGCTTCTCCGACGGCTCCGGTATCTGAAGCTCTCTCATTGTCTCCTCCTTTCCCAGTCCCTCCCTCGCCTCCCCCGCAAAGAGAGAGGCCCGAAGGGACGGCAGGGGCGTCCCCGTCCGCTCAGCTCCGAACCGCGAAGGATCCCTTCCCCTGCGCGCCGAGCACTGCGCGCTTCCTTACTTTCCGCCCTCCTCCGTTTCGCCCAGGAAACGCACGACCAGCTGCCGGGTCTCGCCGCCCCGAAGCTGCTGGTAGAGCAGGCTCATGTCCTTCAGGATCGCCGCCAGTTCCCTGGCCCGCTTGGTGTCCGCCTCCTGATCCAGCTCCCGATCCAGCAGCCTCGCCGCCTTCCCGGCGATCTGTCCCGTCAGGAGAGACAGCTCTGAAACCATGGTTTTCTCCGCTTCTCCCTCCCGTTTTGGTTCTGTTTTTCCTGACTCCATAGGCATAGTGATCCCTTTCTTCGCTCCCGTCGCTCGAATCGGCCCGCCAATCTCTGCCGGTTCCTCCGCCTCCATGGCGAAATCCAGCCTTCGCAGCCCGGCTTTTCCCGGCATTGCTCCGGTTGTCTCCCGCCTGTCGGGCGATTCGCTCCGGCTTTTGGTTTTCTTTTCCCTTCCTTTGGTTCGCTTTAAGGATACCACAAAGTCGGTCAAAACGCAAGGAAGATTCCCCATACTTAGGTAAACCCTCCTTGACATTTCAAACCGCTTCATTTAAACTTAACTCAGTGCAAGATAAAGTTACGGTTTTGACACCATTTCAAGGAGGCTTTTCCATGTCCGATCCGATCCTCTACGACCGCCGCATTTTCGCCGAAAACCTGCTTCGCCTCATGCGCGAGCGGCAGGAGCGCCAGATCGACCTGGCCAGGCTCCTGAACGTGAGCAAATCCACCGTATCCTCCTACTGTTCCGCCCAGCAGCTTCCCCGCATGGACAAGATCGAGCAGCTGGCTCTGCACTACGGCGTCTCCCGGGCAGCTCTGCTGGGGGATGAGGCAGGTCCCGCTCCGGCCCCGGAGGAGAGCCCTCTGTCCGGGCTGTGGAAGGTCCTGAATCCCGCCGGGCAGGAGGAGCTGCTGCGCTACGGCGGCTATCTCAGCCGGCAGGAGCCCTATCGCCAGCCCACGGCCGAGCTGCCCCGGAGCCAGCAGCTCCGGCAATGGCTCCGGCCGGCCGCCCTCTGCGCCGCCTCCCCCCGGGAGGGGGAGGACTACGTCTGGATCCCCCGGACCGAGGACTGCCCCCGGGACGCGGCCTTCTGCCTTTCCATGCCCGATGACTCCATGGAGCCCTACCTGCCCATGGGCAGCCTCCTCTATGTGAGCCGGGATCTGCCCCTGCGGGACTACGACGTGGGTCTTTTCCTGGTGGATGGGCAGCTGCTGGTGCGGCAGTGGTGCCCGGATTACAGTGGGGAGCAGCGGCTCTTCGCCTCCAATCCCCTGCTCAGAGCGCAGATCCTGCGCTGCCCGGAAGGGGATCTGCGCTTCTGCTGTCTGGGCCGGGTCCACACCCGGGGCCGCCTGCCCCGACCCGAGGCGGATTTCTGAGCCCGCCGCCCTCTTTCTCCTGTCTGACGGTTGCAATCGGGCGGAAAAGAGGGTAGAATATCTTTGTTGAGCATTCTTTATTTCTATTATCGAACAGGAGGGATTCCCCTTGATCCTTGACACTTCCAAATACCTGGGCAAATGCGCCTGCGGGCGCGAGCACACGCTGCGCACCAAGCTGGTGGTCTGCGAATACGGCGCCCTGAAGAGCTTTGACAAGTACATGGACGACTGCGGCCTGACCGGCTTCCGCACCGTGATCTACGACACCAATACCTACAACCTTCCCGGCATCACCCATATCCGGGCCGATCAGGAGATCGTGCTGGAGGCCAAGGGCCTGCACAGCGAGAAGGGCCTGATTGAGGACTGCATGAAGCGCTTCGTCCGGAAGCCCGACTATGTGGTCGTGGTAGGCGGCGGCACGCTGATGGACTTCGGCCGCTGGTCGGCCTGGAAGCTGGGCATTCCCTTTGTGGCCATCCCCACCATCGTCTCCTCCGACGGCTTCACCGCCGATATCTGCTCCATCATCATCGACGGGCAGAAGAAGTCCATTCCCATGCAGGCTGCCGACGCGGTGATCTGCGACATGGACGTGATCGCCGGCGCCCCCATGTTCCTGAACATCGCCGGCGTGCAGGACATTCTGGCCAAGCACGTCTCCATCGCCGACTGGAAGATCGCCCACATCGTCTCCGGCGAGTATTTCTGCCAGAAGGTCTGCGACATGGCCCAGGAAGCCCTGGACATTATGGACCGCTGCGCCCATGAGATCGCCGCGGGCAAGAAGCCGGATCTGGAGGCCATGGCCTACACCCAGATGCTCTCCGGCCTGACCATGCAGATCCTCTCCAACTCCCGGGCGGCCTCCGGCGCCGAGCATCTGGTGGCCCACCTGGTGGAGATGAAGCCCCGGGGCTTTGAGAACGCCCACGGTCTGCACGGCGAGTGCGTCGGCGTGGGCACCCTGATGTGCGCCCGGGCCTATCACAAGCTGGCCCAGCGGGAGAGCGTCACCGTCCATCCCTTTGTCCCCATCGACGAGGAGTGGGTCCGCTGGGAATTCGGCGACCTGGCCGAAGGCATTCTGAAGGAAAACGAGAACGACGTGCTCAAGACCTTCGATCCCCAGTCCATCGCCGAGCACTGGCAGGAGATCCGGCAGGTCATCGCCGCCATCCCCAGCTACGAGGAGCTCAACCTGCTCTATGCCGACATCGGCGCCAAGCACACCCTGGAGGAGCTGGGCATCGACCCCGCGGTGGAGGACAGCTTCCTGGACATCTCCTCGGCCATCCGCAACCGCCTGACCCTGGCGAGAATGACCAGACTCATTGAGAAGTGAATAGTGAAGAGTGAACAGTGAATAGTTATGGTGTCGCCTTCGGTGACGATTGTAATTGTTCCCTGTCGCTGTCTCTATTCTGAACTTGATATCCATGACATGAACAGTATTCTTTTCTCACAGTCTATGGATTTTGCCGTAGAGATCATTGCGTTGACAACACGGCTGAGAACGGAGAGGGAATTCATCATCTCTCCCCAGATCGGCCGCAGCGGCACCTCCATCGGTGCCAACATCCGGGAGGCAAGCTTTGCGCAGAGCCGGGCTGATTTTGTCTCCAAATTACAGATTGCCCTCAAAGAAGCGAGTGAGACGGGTTACTGGTTGGAGCTTCTCTTCCGTACCGGTTCCCTATCACAGCAGGAATATGAACGCTTGGACCAGCTTTGTACCGCGCTCATCAAGATGTTGACAGCTTCGATCAACACCGCGAAGCGCTCATTATAATCCGTCCGCGGAGCGGACACCGCAACTATTCACTATTCTCTATTCACTATTCATTATCATTCAGTACTGCGAAAGGAGCACCGCCCTATGAAGTACATCATGGCCCTGGATCAGGGAACCACCAGCTCCCGCTGCATTCTCTTTGACAAATCCGGCAACATCTGCTCCGTGGTGAACAAGGAGTTCCGGCAGATCTTCCCCCAGCCCGGCTGGGTGGAGCACGATGCCGAGGAGATCTGGGACACCACCTTTGAGGTGGCCCACTCCGCCATGTCCAAGCTGAACGTCACCGCCCAGGACATCGCCGCCATCGGCATCACCAACCAGCGCGAGACCACGGTGATCTGGGACAAGGATACCGGCAAGCCCATCGCCAACGCCATCGTCTGGCAGTGCCGCCGCACCAGCGATATCATCGACGGGCTGGTGAAGGACGGCTACGGCGACATGATCCGTCAGAAGACCGGCCTGGTGCCCGACGCCTACTTCTCCGGCTCCAAGATCAAGTGGCTGCTGGACAACGTGCCCGGCGCCCGGCGGCGGGCCGCGGCGGGCAAGCTCCTGTTCGGCACCATCGACACCTGGCTGATCTGGAAGCTCACCGGCGGCCGGGTCCACGTGACCGACTACACCAACGCCAGCCGCACCATGCTCTTCAACATCCACACCCTGGAGTGGGACGAGGAGCTTCTGAAGCTGCTGGACGTGCCCCGGTCCATGCTGCCCGAGGTCCGGCCCAGCTCCTATATCTACGGCAAGACCGACTTTGAGGTCTGCGGCGGAGAGATCCCCATTGCCGGAGCCGCCGGCGACCAGCAGTGCGCCTTGTTCGGCCAGTGCTGCTTCGAGCCCGGTACCATGAAGAACACCTACGGCACCGGCTGCTTCCTGCTGATGAACACCGGCAAGACCCCGGTGGAGAGCAAGAACGGCCTGGTCACCACCATTGCCGCCAGCACCAGCGACGACGTGGATTACGCCCTGGAGGGCTCCATCTTCGTGGCCGGCGCGGCCATCCAGTGGCTGCGGGACCAGCTGGGCGTCATCACCAGCGCCAAGGAGAGCCAGGACTTCGCCCTGCGGGTCAATGACACCGCCGGCGGCTATGTGGTTCCGGCCTTCACCGGTCTGGGCGCTCCCTTCTGGAGTCAGCGGGCCAGAGGCGTGGTGGTGGGCATCACCCGGGGCTTCAGCCGGGCCCACCTGGTCCGGGCCACTCTGGAATCCCTGGCCTACCAGACCCACGACATTGCCCGGGCCATGGAGCGGGACTCTGGCATCCCCATCGCCGAGCTGAAGGTGGACGGCGGCGCCTCCGCCAACGACTTCCTGATGCAGTTCCAGGCGGACATTCTGGGGGCCGACGTGTTCCGTCCCCAGTGCATCGAGACCACCGCCCTGGGCGCGGCCTATCTGGCGGGCCTGGCCGTTGGCTACTGGAGCAGTCTGGACGACGTGCGCTCCAACTGGGCCATCAACCGCACCTTCACTCCCTCCATGGAGGAACCCCGCCGCAAGGCTCTGATCCGCGGCTGGGACAAGGCCGTGAAATGCGCCCTGCTGTGGGGCGAGGAGGACTGACCAATTCGGAATTCGGAGTTCGGAGTTCGGAATTAAGCAAACCGGCCCGTTATGCTGTAGGAGCCGACGCCCTGGTTGGCCCGCGAAGGCCTCCCCTTAGCAAGGGGAGGTGGGCGCGAAGCGCTCGGAGGGGATTGCTGCGGCATGAATTTGGATCCGTCCCAGAATGGGACACCGTATCTTATCCCTTTTCACTCTTATCTCTTCACTTAGAATGATATGGAGACATCACCATGACCAACTTGGACAAGCTGAAAGCCTGCGAGCTGTTTCTCTTCGACATGGACGGCACCCTGTATCTGGGGGACAACGTCTATGACGGGGCCATCGCCCTGATGGAGGATCTGCCCCGGCTGGGCAGAAAGTATATCTATCTGACCAACAACTCTTCCCGGGCGGGGGTGGACTACATCACCCGTCTGCGGCGCCTGGGCTTTCCCTGCCAGGCGGAGAACGTCTTCACCTCCGGCATGGCCACCGGCATGTACCTGAACCAGAACTTTCCCGGGGCCAGCGTGTACCTGGCCGGCACCCGGGCCTTCTACCGGGAGCTGCAGAGCTACGGCATCCGCCTGGTGAACGACGAGGCGGGCCACACCGAGGCCGAGACCGTGGACGTGGTGGTCCAGGGCTTCGACACCGAGCTTGTGTACGAAAAGCTGGATCGGGCCTGCCACTTCCTCCGCCGGGGGGCCAAATTCATCGCCGCCAACCCGGACTGGGTCTGCCCCATGCCCAACGACGAGGTCCTGCCCGACTGCGGCAGCATCTGCGCCCTGCTCACCGCCTCCTCCGGCGTAAAGCCCGAGTACATCGGCAAGCCCAACCGGAACATGATCGACGTGATCGCCAAAATGACCGGCATCCCCAACGAGAAGATCTGCGCGGTGGGCGACCGGCTCTATACGGATATCGCCGTGGCCCAGAACGCGGGGAGCGTCTCGGTGCTGGTCCTGTCCGGCGAGACGGATCAGGCCATGGTGGACGCGGCCGAACGCAAGCCCGACCTGGTCCTGCCCTCGGTAAAGGAACTGCACCAGCTCCTGCGGGGATAATTCGGAGTCCGGAATTGAGGTGTCGGCGAAGCCGACGAATTATAATCCGTCCCGCTGCGCGGGACACCACAACTATTCACTATTCACTCTTCACTATTCATTATCACGCCTATGAACTACACTCTCACATACGCCCTGCCCATCGCGGTGGGCGTTTTCCTTCTTCTTTTCTTCCTCCAGCTGCCCGACCTGCGGCGCTGCCGACTGCCACAGCCCGCCACGGCTCCCCTTTCGGAGAACGAGCGCCGGGACTGGCGGACTCATCTTCCCATTCTGCTCATTACCCTCATCTACGCCGTCACGGCCTTCTATCGCCTGGGCGACGCCACCGCGCCCCAGACCTTCGTGCCCATGGCCGGGCAGTCGGCAATCTGGACTCTGCCCGAGGGCGTCTATCCCACCCGGATCATGCTCTACAGCGGCGTGGGCCACGGCGAATACACGGTCTTCTTCTCCGAGGATGGCCAGACCTGGGATACAGCGGGCAGCTTCTCCCAGGGCCACGTGGAAGTTCTGAAATGGAACACCCTGGATCCCGCCGGGAGCTTCCGCCCCCGCTATGTGGCCCTGACCGGCAGCTCCGGGGAGCCCTGGCTGGGGGAGGCGGTGCTGCTGGACGGGGACGGCGCCCCCATCCCGGCGTCCTGCTCCATCCCGGCCCTGGCCGACGAGGCCGACACCATGCCGCTGCGCCAGACCTTCCTCAACTCCAGCTACTTCGACGAGATCTACCACGCCCGCACGGCCTGGGAGCATCTGCACGGTCTCTGGCCCTACGAGATCAGCCACCCGCCCCTGGGCAAGGAGATCCTGAGCCTGGGCATCCTGCTCTTCGGCATGACTCCCTTCGGCTGGCGCTTCATGGGCACCCTCTTCGGAGTCCTGATGCTGCCGCTGATGTATGTGCTCCTGCGAAAGCTCTTCGGCGGCCGGGCGGTCCCCTGCCTGGGCACGGTGGTTTTCGCCGCGGATTTCATGCACTACGCCCAGACCCGCATCGCCACCATTGACACCTACTCGGTGTTCTTCATCCTGCTGATGTACCTGTTTCTGTTCCTCTGGCTGCGGGAGGGAAAACTCCGGGACCTGGCCCTGTGCGGCCTGAGCTTCGGCCTGGGCGCCGCCGCCAAGTGGACCAGTCTCTATGCCGGCGCCGGACTGGGCGTGCTGTGGCTGGGCCATTGGATCGAGCAGGCTCAGGCGGCCGCCGGACAGAAGGGCCGCCGGCGGGATCCCGGGCGTTTCTGGCTCCCCTTCCTGCGAAACAGCGCCTTCTGCGTGGTCTTTTTCATTCTGATCCCCGGCCTGATCTACTATCTGAGCTACCTGCCCTACGGTCAGGCGGAGGGCGCGCCGCTGTTCAGCAGCCGGTATACCCGGATCGTGCTGGACAACCAGGCGTATATGTTCAACTATCACAGCAGCGTCAACGCCACCCACCCCTACTCCTCCCGCTGGTATCAGTGGCTGCTGGATATCCGGCCCATCCTGTATTATCTGGACTACGGCCCCGGGAACACCAAGACCAGCCTGATCGCCTTTCTCAACCCGGTGCTGTGCTGGGGCGGGCTGCTGAGCCTGTTCGTGCTGCTCTGGGCCGCTCTGTTCCGCCGAGACCGGACCGCGGGCTTTCTCCTGGTGGGCTACCTGGCCCAGCTTCTGCCCTGGGTCTTCATCTCCCGACTGACCTTCGCTTATCACTATTTCCCCTCCAGCGTGTTCCTGGTGCTGAGCCTGGGCTACGTGTTTGCCCTGCTCCGGGACAATCAGAAGAACTGGCGGCCCTGGACGCTGGCCTTTGCCGGGCTGAGCGTCGCGGTCTTCGCCCTGTTCTTCTCCACCCTGAACGGCCTGCCGGTGGATCTCACCCGCTCCTCCCACTGGCTCCGCTGGCTGCCCACCTGGCCGCTGTGAGAAAGAGAATAACGAATAACGAATAGTGAATAGTTGTGGTATGCCGCTTCGCGGCATGAATTCAAATCCGTCGGCAAAGCCGACACCACAACGATTCACTATTCACGAATAAAAAACCCCGACGGGAATACGCGTCTGGCGTGTTCCCACCGGGGTCTGTTTTATTATTGGGGAATGGGAAGACTTACTTGCCCATGTTCATCTGGGCAGCGACCTCAGCGGCGAAGTCCTCTTCCTTCTTCTCGATGCCCTCGCCCTTGATGAAGTGGATGGCGTCCACGAACTTCACGGAGCCGCCCAGCTTCTTGGCAGCGTCGGCGATGTAGCCCTCGACGGAGCCCTGGAACAGGTCGGAGCGGACGAAGTCCATCTGCAGCAGGCAGTTTTCCTTGTAGAAGGCGTTGATCTTGCCGGCGGCGATCTTCTCCTTGATGGCCTGGGGCTTGGCAGCCATCTTGGGATCGTTGTCCATCAGAGCGACCTGAACTTCCAGCTCATGGTCGATGTCGGCCTGGGGAACCAGGGCCTTGTCCCAGTACTTGGGATTCATAGCGGCGATCTGCATGGCCACGTTCTTGCCGATCTCGGTGGCGTCGATGTCGCCCTCAACGGCCAGGTGGACCAGAACGCCGTGGGTGCCGCCGGCATGGACGTAAGCCACGTTGGTGGGAGTGTCGAAGCGGGCGAAGCGGCGGATCTGCAGGTTCTCGCCGATGGACATGACCTTCTCAGGCAGGGTCTCGGCCACGGTCAGCTCGCTGCCGGGGTACTTGCACTGCATGAGAGCATCCACGTCGGCGGGGTTGTCGTTCAGAACGACCTTGCAGATATCCTTGACAAACTGCTGGAACAGCTCGCTCTTGGCGCAGAAGTCGGTCTCGCAGTTGACTTCCACGATAGCGGCCTTGCCGCAGGCGGGGCAGACGCGGGCGTAAGCCATACCCTCGGCGGCGATGCGGCCGGCCTTCTTGGCGGCCTTGGCCAGGCCCTTTTCACGCAGCCAGTCAACAGCCTTGTCCATATCGCCATCGGTAGCCTGGAGAGCCTTCTTGCAGTCCATCATGCCGACGTTGGTCATTTCACGCAGTTTCTTAACATCCTGAGCGGTAAAAGCCATGATTATTTCCTCCTGTAATGTTACTCAAAACAAGGGGCGTTGTGCAGCGCCCCTTGCAGTCCTTGTACTCTTATTCCTCGGTGGCCTCGGCGGCTTCCTCGGTCTCGGCGTCGGCGCCCTGCTGGCCTTCCTGCACGGCGTTGGCCATGGTGGCGGCGATCAGACGGATGGCGCGGATAGCGTCGTCGTTGGCGGGGATGACGTAATCGACCTCGTCGGGATCGCAGTTGGTGTCAACGATAGCGACGATGGGGATGTGCAGCTTGCGGGCCTCGGCGATGGCATTGTGCTCCTTGCGGGGGTCGACGACGAACAGAGCGCCGGGGAGCTTCTTCATGTCCTTGACGCCGCCCAGGTACTTCTCGAGCTTCTCCTCGAAGGTGCCGTCTTCCTGCATCTTCTTGAGCTGAGCCAGGCGGTCAACGCGGGTGCGCATGGTCTTGAAGTTGGTGAGCATACCGCCCAGCCAGCGGGCGTTGACGTAGTACATGCCCACGCGGGAGGCTTCCTCGCGGACAGCGTCGGTGGCCTGCTTCTTGGTGCCGACGAACAGGATGGTCTGGCCGTTCTCGCTCAGCTGGCGAACGAAGTCATAGGCCTCCTCCATCTTCTTGACGGTCTTCTGCAGGTCGATGATGTAGATGCCGTTACGCTCGCAGTAGGTTACGCTCGCAGTAGATGTACTCGGCCATCTTGGGGTTCCAGCGGCGGGTCTGGTGACCGAAGTGGACACCGGCTTCCAGCAGCTGCTTCATGGATACAACAGACATTTCTTTTCCTCCAATTTTTTTGTTATTTCCTCCGGGGCCTTCCACCCCCGCGCCAAACCCGTTGCCGGATCACCTGGCGCAAAGTCCGTCCCCGTGCGAAATGCCTTGATATTATAAGAGAATTCTTCCCAAATTGCAAGAGGTTTTTTCATGTTTTTCCCGGGTTTTTTGCTGCACAATAATGTAGCTGAGAATTCTTGCGTGTGATCGGTAATTATGGTAAAATCATGCGACTGTCGGAATACGACCTCATTCGTTGCCGCGATTGCAGTCGATTTTCGGAAAGGAGCATATATGGGTATCCTGTGTGCAATATTATCTCTTCCAGTTTCTGTTCTTCTGATCAGATGGCTGATGAAAAAGAAAACGGAGAACCCTTTTGAGAAGGGAGATGTCCGCAGACTAATTATCGCCGGAATGCTTAGCATGGTAGTTGCTGCGGTCGTGACGTTGTTGATTATTGTCATTCGGGCGTATCGGCTGATCGGACTGGATACTCTGAAACTGTGGATGAGCAATCCAGATCCGGAAACGGTCAAGACCAGCTTGGCGGAAATTCGTTCAAGGGCTGCCGGCCAGACATACCTGTCAGCGTTTATTGGTACTTTCCTGTCTGTCGGATTGGTGGAGGAACTGAGCCGTTTTCTGTTCATTCGGCTTTCTACCGGAAAGAAAAGATTTGCAAAAACATGGCTGGATCTGGTGATATGCGGAGGGATCGTAGGCGTAGGTTTTCAGCTGCTGGAAGATATCACGTATGTGAACGGCGATCTGATCACAGCAATATTCCGGGCTGTTACCCCTTTCCACTTTACCTTTGGCGCGATCATGGGATTCTACATTGGAAAGGCGCTGGAGTCGGGAAAGAAAGGCTATTACATTCCGGCAGTGCTGATCCCCGCGCTCCTGCATACGCTGTTTGACAGTTCCATTTCTGCCCTTAAGATGGATGATCTGTTTCTTTTGCTGCTTCTTGCTTCTGCACTGCTGCTGGTGGGGCTTACCGTATTCATGATCATAAAAATCAACAGGTGGGCAAAACGGAAGCCGGTGCAGGAACTGCGGAGTGAAGGCCGTGCAGCCGACTGAGGAGCACAACAACTCGGGATTTTTTGTGGTCTATGAAATGAAGAAAACGGTAGAAGATCTGCTGCAATCCCCATACTGGATTATTGACATATTGCCGTCACAAGTGCCTGAAGACAGTCCTGGACAATTCTTTTCTGTTGAAGAGTATTTCCTGCAAGGCGATCGGATAGAAGAGATAAAGCAAAAACATGTCGACCTGGTTCAGAAGCTGAATTGCTATAGAGACATATCAATAAGCGATGAAACTGTGGTCAATCCGTTACCGAAGCACATTGCTGACGAGATGAAAAAAAGGTATCTCTATATTATACCGGCTTTGTTTCAGCTCGGTTTTTTCTGTTTTAATAGAATAGCATACAACAGGCACTAAATCTACTGGAATAAGGATATTTTTCATCTATCCCCGGGACGGGCTGCGAGCCTGCCCGGAGTCCTCTGGCGGGAGGCAGAGAGATCATAACAATCCCGCAGGAGTTTGGGGCGCACACAATTGGTATGCGCGCCATAAACCCCTGCGGGCAGTTCTTTTCATGAGTTTTATGCCGCGTTCAGGATCTGCATGAACTCTTCCCCTGTGATGGTTTCGTGCTCGTACAGATAGGATGCCAGTTCATCCAGCTTGCCGCGATTGTCTTTCAGAATGGCCAACGCTTTTTCATGTTGTTTTCGAACAAGCTCAACGACCTGTGCATCAATTTTGCTTTGTGTTTCAGCGGAGCAGGCCAGGGACGTATCACCGCCAAGATACTGATTCGTGACGGTTTCCATGGCGACCATGTCAAAGTCCTCGCTCATCCCGTAGCGGGTGATCATGGCGCGGGCAAGCTTCGTAGCTTGCTCA